>NZ_KE992094.1 GCF_000466425.1 Capnocytophaga sp. oral taxon 863 str. F0517 | reverse complement strand
AAAAGTAACTTTCTTATATCGAACTCACGTTAAGGATATTCGTTTTAAGTTACAAAAGTAACTTTGCGGTACCTTCTCTCTGAATTTTCCCTGATTCAGTAAGCTGAAAATGAGGAAGAAAGTATATTTTTTTAGGTAGTTCATACTTAGAGAAGATAGTTTCTTTTTGTAAATTTTCTAGCAAATGTGGATAGTCAGCTTCCCTACCCTCTATCAGGAGAATAACTCGGTCTCCCAGCAAAGTATCTGCTTCTTTCCAAATGAAGAAACGATCCGAGATGAATGAAGCGAGCTTGTGCTCTACGCCCTCTGGGTAGATTTTCACCCCTCCCGAATTGATGATATTGTCCAATCGCCCCAACCACTCGAAGGCATGTGCTCCGTGTAGGCGCACCACATCATGGGTGTGGATTTCTTCTTCGGCAACTTCAGGACAGTCAATTACTAAGCAGCCTTTACTGTCCTGCCATACCCTACTCTTCCCTATTGTGGTGTATATCCTACTATGTCGCGCTTTGGGGGCTATAGGGCGCAAGGCAATATGGGAAACTGTCTCGGTCATTCCATAAGTGGCATATATCTCGGTGGGTATCTCCTGCAATTGGGCTTCCATAGCAGCTGAAATAGGGGCGCCCCCTAGGATGATCTTCTTGGCTCTATGGAGTTCACCTAAGGATTTCATTGCCTGCATAGGGGTGAGTGCTACAAAATCAAAATTATCACTTGTCGCAGCAAAAGGGGTGCCGCTGGGGGGGAACAACTCAAGAGAAAGCCCCAAAACCAGCGCCCTGACGAGCATCATCTTACCTGCTATATAGTCGGTAGGAAGTACACAAAGGGCACGATCCCCTGCTTGCAACTGTAGGAAAGCCCCTGTGAGCATCGCTGAATGAATCATATGTTCCTTCCTGACGGTAATCTGCTTAGGAGTACCTGTGGTACCTGAGGTGTGTAGCGAAAGGAACTCTTGAGGAGAAAACCATTCTATGAGGAATTTAGCAGTTTTCTGTAGGTAAGCCTCCTCACTTTCTGAAAAAGTAGCTATTAACTGCTCTATTCCCATCTCATCACAAGGGGTAGCATTGATTTTTGCTTGGCTATGTAGGTGGTCTTTTACAAGTGTATCCATTTCCATTAATTTATCTTACCCAAAAGCCTTGTCTTCCAGCTATTCCATCGGTATTTTTTAGCAAAGATAAACAACAATGCAAATAAAGGCAGATAGAATGTAATGGTATAGAGCAATGTAATCTCAGGAACACTGACTTCCTTGAGCAAAGAAGGCGTTTGGAAAACACTCCATTCGGAGGTCGTCAGAAACGAGATAAAGAAGTTATTGGCGATATGAAAACCCAAAGCCAATTCCAAACCATTGTCCATCAAGGTAATAATTCCTAAGAAAAATCCCAAACTGATATAGAAGGCTAAAAAACCATAGCCCATCTTGGCGATCTCTGGATTACTAACATGTACCAAACCAAAGAATAAAGAACTAAAAATCAAGGGCACCCAACGGTTTTTAGTTAATATAGCTATCCCTTGTAGGACATACCCCCTAAAAAAATATTCTTCAAAGGCTGACTGGAAGGGAATCAACAGTAGGGAGAGCAGTAGCAAGCTAAAAAAAGGGATTGGTTCGAAGTTCCAACTATAATCCTCAGGGAAAAGTGTGTAACTAAGTCCTGTTTGTATTACGATAAAGCTTCCCCATAGCGAAAAACTAAAGAAAACACGTCTCCAATCGATTCTTTTTCGCCCTGTGGTGAATTTGACTATGGGCTGCTGGTGTATAAACCTAACAATAAAAAACAATCCCCAAAAGAAAAAAAAGAAGAGTCCTACATTCACAGCAAAAAAAGGCAATTCCCCTATCTGTGCTACAAAAGCACTATAGTCCACCTCAGGAGCAAAGAAACTCTTTATATTGAGAAAAAGAAACAAACCAATAGGTAATACATAGAACCATTGGTTCTTGACAAAAAATCCATTTTTAAGATACATATGTCCCAAAAAAATTATACTTTTGCAAAAGTACAAAAAAATACTTGATTGGCAAAAGAAGACTGCTATGAATTTTTTGATTAATATTGTAGGTACTACAGCCATAGGAAAAACATCCTTGGCCATTGCCTTAGCCCAACACTTTGATACTGAAATTCTTTCTTGTGATTCCCGACAGTTCTACAAGGAAATGTGTATCGGTACAGCCGTCCCCTCTCCTGAGGAATTGGCCGCTGCTACACATCACTTTATACAGCACAAAAGTATCTTTGACTCCTATTCTGTGGGGGACTTTGAGCGTGAGGCGACGGCTTTCCTATCTGACTACTTCCGTAAAAAGAATATAATTATTATGGTAGGCGGTAGTGGCCTCTATAATGATGCCATACTCAAAGGCTTGGACGATTTCCCTCCTACAAGGGAAGGAGTACGTGAGCAGTTAAACCTATTATATAAGGAAGAAGGTATCACTGCCCTACAGCAACAGCTACAGGAGCTAGACCCCGCCTATTACCAAAAGGTAGATTTGCAAAACCCCCAACGTATGATACGCGCTTTGGAGGTATGCCTAAGTGCTGGGCAGCCTTACTCCTATTACCTACAACAGAAAACCACCCAACGCAACTTCGTTCCTATCTCCATAGGGCTTACAGCCGAGCGAGAGGTGATCTATGAGCGTATCAACCAGCGTATGGAAGTCATGCTCCGCATAGGGCTCCTTCAGGAAATAGAACGGCTGCTCCCCTATCGCCACCTCAATGCCTTACAAACAGTAGGGTATCGTGAGTTTTTTGATTTTTGGGGCGGCCACACCTCCCTTTCTGAAGCTATAGAAAGTGCCAAGATGAATACCCGCCGCTTCGCCAAGCGACAACTTACCTGGTTCAAGAAGGCAACTGATATACAATGGTTTGATTACAAAGAAAATAGAGAAAATATTATCAATCACATTGAAAAAAAGATGGAGCACTGATTTTTAGACTACTACTCATCACTCTTCACTTTCAGCAGGATTTCCTTCAAGGCTTCTAAGTTGTCAAGGGTAACAAGTTGCTGCTTGTATTCCTTGAAGTGGGGAATGCCCTTGAAGTAGTTGCTGTAGTGCCGGCGGGTCTCGAGGATTCCTAAGCGATCTCCTTTCCATTCTACAGCCCACAATAGGTGTTGTAGGGCGGCTTCTGCTCGCTGGGTGAGTGTAGGAGGAGAAAGCAAGGTTCCGGTGGCAAGGTAGTGCTTGATCTCTTCAAATATCCATGGATAGCCTATAGCAGCACGGCCTATCATGATACCATCTACTCCGTATCGGTTTTTGTACTCCAGGGCTTTCTCTGGTGAGTCTATATCTCCATTGCCAAAGATGGGAATACGAATACGAGGGTTTTCCTTTACTTTAGCAATATACGACCAATCGGAATGGCCTTTGTACATCTGTACACGGGTACGCGCATGGATGGAGAGGGCTTGTATACCTACATCCTGTAAGCGTTCGGCTACCTCTTCTATATTGATAGTATCACTATCCCAACCCAAGCGTGTTTTGACCGTTACCGGCAGATGGGTACTTTTGACTACCGCTTGGGTGAGGCGTACCATCAGGTCTATATCCTTGAGTACGGCCGCTCCAGCTCCTTTGGCTACTACCTTTTTGACCGGACAGCCGAAGTTGATATCTACCACATCCGGAGATACAGTCTCTACAATTCGCGCCGAGAGTGCCATGGCTTCCTCATCGCCACCAAATATTTGGATACCTACAGGGCGTTCGTCATCAAAGATGTCCAGCTTCTTTTTACTTTTTATTGCATCTCGGATAAGCCCTTCGGAGGAGATAAACTCACTATAGAGCATATCCGCCCCATGCTTCTTACACAAGCGGCGAAAGGGCGGATCACTGACATCTTCCATGGGGGCTAAGAGCAAGGGAAATTCACCCAAGGCTACCGAACCTATTTTTACCATATATTATAATGCTATATCAAACATTTGAGCTAAGTAGCGCGCTACTCCATCTTCCTTGTGGTGATGGGTTACCGCATTGGCGATAGCCTTCACTTCATCACGGGCATTGGCCACAGCCACTCCCAAGCCTACAGCTTCGAGCATCTCTTGATCGTTATAGTTGTCTCCAAATGCTATGGCATCTGCTAAGGTGATTTCCTTATGATGTGTCAAGAAGGCTTCTATACCGGTGAGTTTGGAGATACCTTGTAGGGTGATTTCTATATAAGTGTTCTTGGCTCTATAGAGCTGAAGTTGCCCCTCCAATTGGGTTTGCAAGGCTTGCCACATACGCTCCACCAGGGCTTCTTCTCCCATAAGCATGAGCTTATGAGCACCTTTTTGCTCAGGGCGCCACAAGGAGAGTACTTCTTGGTTGGGTTTTACTACAGGGGTAGTGGCGGTATTACGCTCTTCACGCTCTGCCCAATGATCTATCTGTGGTACATACCATTCATTAAAGTTATAGAAGCTAATATGTAGTTTCCCATGGGTATGTACCTCATTGAGTGCTACAATCTGCTCACAAAGGCTGTGGGGTATCTCTACCGAATGAAGTACAGTTCCTTCCTTGTCCAAAACCAAGGCTCCATTATAGGCAATCAGGGGCATCCCTAAGATACCTGCTTTCTCCTGCAGATAGTACATCTGTACCGGCATGCGAGAAGATATTAGTACGATCGGAAAGCGATTTTTGAGCTCGGAGAGTACTTTGATCGTTTTTTGAGAAAGGGTACGATCAGCATCGAGTAGAGTGCCATCTATATCTGAAAATAGAATTTTATAGGACATAATCCATTGTTTTCTAAGGGTTTCTAATATTTCTCCAACATATCTACCTCTGCGGCAGTCAGTAGGAAGTTGTGCATTTTATAGTTTTCTATGAAGGGGGGTAGGTTTTGACTACCTGGGCCATACATCGCCAGCTCGGTATAGTCGGAGGAGTGATCCATACTGATCCATCCTACCGAAGTATGTTTTTTCTGTATATCAGCTAAAAGACTATAGGGGAGGTTCAAGTAGTTATAGAGTCCATTTTCTTGTTTTCCTTCGGTATAGAAGGAGAGAATTTGTTTGGCTTCCTCAAGGGAAAATGGGACTTTGCCAAAGCTGTAAATAAGTCGGTCTCTCACCTGGGAGGGGGTATCGGTTAGGTTGATGCTCTGTAAGGTAAAGTCATTGGAATGACGGAAATGAGCCAAATTATCAAAATTTTGGTTACATTCCGCTCCATAGATCAGCCCTGGATTGGCATTTCCATGGTCAGAAGTGACTACTACTAAGGTGTTTCCATCCTTCTTGGCAAAATCCATCGCTACTTGTATGGCATCATCAAAAGCCAATTGATCAAAGAGCAAGGCACCTATATCATTTCCATGAGCAGCCCAGTCCACTTTTCCTCCTTCTACCTGAAGGACAAAGCCTTCCTTGTGGTCGGCCATCATCTCAATCGCCTTTTGGGTCATCTGTGCCAAAGTTGGGATCGCTGCATTCTTATTAGTGTTATTCTCATCTATTGTATAGGGTAAGGCATTTTTGTCAAATACGCCTAATAAAGGCACATTCTTAGGAGCAGCCTTCATTTCTGTTACATTTTTTACTACAGTAAAACCTTTTGATACATATTTGGCATACATATCCTGCTTATCTTTGCGCTTTTCAGCATTGAAGTAGTTATCTCCCCCTCCCATCATCACATCGAAGCGTAGGTCAAGATAGTTTTCGGCTATTTTAGGTTGTGCTTTTCGCTCTTTGCTATTGGTGGAGAAACCCGCTGGAGTAGCATGGGTGATAGGTACAGTCGTTACACAACCTACTTTCTTGCCTGCTTTCTTGAATTTCTGTAGAATAGGCGTATATACTTCCCCATTGACCCCGATATTGATCATTCCATTAATGATACGGTGTCCGCACCCCCAGGAGGAACTGGCCGCTGAAGAGTCGGTTACTATAGAACTGGCCGATTGCATATCCATAGAGGCCTTTACAGCCAATTTCTGTTCATAGAGACTCATCCAAGCACTGCTGCGCCCCAAGATACGTTTGCTATAGAGGTCTGCCATTACCATAGTTCCTATACTCATCCCATCACTGACCAAGTAAATAATATTTTTTGCCTTCTTACGAGCAAAGGTCTCTGAGGCTTGTGCTTGTGCTGCTGAGGGAATAAGGAGTGATCCCAATCCCACTAATACAGAATTTTTTAAGAAATTCCTTCTTTCCATTTGTTTTTATTTTTTAGATAATTGTCTTTATTATTTAAACGATTGATGCCCAATCATTATTCTGTACATTTCTCACTATTCATTTTTCATTTTTTAAGTTCTACAGTGAAGGTGGTTCCCTTTCCTACTTCCGAGCTAAGGGAGATGGTGCCCCCATGCGCATTGATAATATGCTTGACCATGGTCAGTCCCAGGCCTGATCCTGCGGTATTTTTGGTGGTAAATTTAGGTTCAAAGATACGTTCCTGTAATTCAGCTGGTATTCCTGAGCCATTATCTTTCACCTGTATATAAACCTTATTTTCATCCGCATATGACAACACTTCTATAGAAGGAATAGGCGTATTATCGGTAGCATAGATAGCATTTTTGAGCAAATTGGTAAGCATTCTATTCATCTGATTTTTATCTGCCCTGATACCTATTTGTTCTTGCTTGCTTTCGAAATGGATATAAGGCAGGTCAAAGACAGCGATTGTACGACGAATAATAGCATTTAAGTCTGTCTGTTCCTTCTTCTGTGAAGGCATAGAGACAAAGGAGGAAAAGGCATCAGAAATATCCGAAAGGGTATCAATATGCTGGAGGAGCATTTGAGTGAAATCGGCTACTTTTTCCCCACATTTGGGATCCTTAGGGTCAAATTTTCGCTCGAAATTCTGTACACTCAGCCGCATCGGGGTCAGGGGATTTTTGATCTCATGGGCAATCTGCTTGGCCATATCCTTCCACATCTTCTCCCTTTCTATCTTGGCTAGTGCTTTCTTACTCTTCTCTATTTCATCCACCATTTCATTGTAGGAGAAGAGAAGTTCCCCTATTTCTGTGGTGGTATTCTTCACATCTATTTTTTCATTCTTCCCTAAGAAGTGAGTGGTTCTTAGCTTTTGCTGTATCTGCCTGAGAGAATGGGTGATATAACGAGAAATCAACAAAGCGACTCCTATGGTTAGCAATAAGATCGCAAAATAAGCCCCACCCAAGTTGTATAAAGAGTTTTGTAAAAATGCCTCATTGAAGGTATCATTCTCAAAATGAGGAATATGCAAAATTAACAAGGGCTTATATTGCAAGTCATTGACATAGGAATAAGAATATTGGAAGTTATCCTTCTCATATTTTGCTTGTGCTACCAATCGCTTATCTACAGAATTGGAGAGTTCTGTGAGAATGCTGTCCGAAATACAATGTAACTCTTTGTTGTCTCTCAAGCCTGCTTGTGAGCTGATGAGGAATGTACCGTTGATACTATAGAGGTTAAAATTGATATTTTCAATATCAGCAATATGGTATATCTCCTCCCTAAAAATCAGAGGGATATACTTATCCTCCACTGGAAAAGTGGTTTGAGACAACACATAGCGTATGTGCATGGCAAGTTGTTGTTCCTTACGCAAAAGTCGCTCGTTGTGATAGGTCTGTGATTGCTTGCGATACTGGTATATGGTTACTATCGCAATAGTGATAAAGGAGAGTATCGTAATACCAATGAGACTCACAAAAATACGAAATCGCAGAGAATGGAAAGCACTCATTTTTTACGATTCACTTAATTCGCCGCAAAGTTACAAAAAAAAATAAGGTGATTAGCCATTAGCCTTATTTTTAATAGGCTCCAAAATGTTAATTAATTGCCAATCACTATTTAATCAGCCTTTATTTCGTATATTTGCAAGCCATTAGCAATAGTATTTGATGATTACTGTAAAGAAAATAGAAGATAAAAAAGGAATGCTCGATTTCGTGAAATTTCCTTTTTCCTTATACAAAAATAGCAAAACCTGGGTACCTCCTTTGATTACAGACGAGTTAGAAACCCTTGATCCTAAGAAGAATCCTGCCTTTGAGAATTGCGAGGCTACCTTCTACTTAGCCTATGATGAAAAACAGCAAATAGTAGGGCGTATTGCGGTCATTATCAACCATTATGAGATTAGCCGAGGAGTGCGTAAGGTACGTTTTGGCTGGTTGGATATGATTGATCATATAGAGGTTACCGAAGCTTTGCTCAACAAAGCCTTAGAGAAAGCACGTGAATTAGGTTTGGAATATGCTGAAGGCCCTATGGGCTTTTCCAATATGGACAAGGTAGGGGTACAGACCTATGGTTTCGATCATATTGGTGGGATGATCACTTGGACAAACCATCCTTATTATGTAACTCACTTCGAAAAACTTGGTTGGACAAAAGAAAAAGGCTATGTAGAATCCTCTTTCTTGCTCAAGAATGTTAATTTCGAAACTTATAAGAAGGCAGGCGATGTGGTCGAACGCCGTTATGGCCTTTCCTATGCTCCTATCAAGACCAGTAAGGACATCATCCCTTATGTAGATGAGATGTTTGACCTATTCAACACCTCCTATGCCAACCTTTCTTCTTTTATTCCGGTCTCTGAAAAGCAAAAAGAATACTTCAAAAAGAAATATATCCCCTTTATCCTTCCTGAATTTATCAAATTCATCTTGGACAAAGAGGGGAAAATCATCTGTTTTGCTATCGTAATTCCTTCTTTTTCAGAAGCCTTACAGAAAGCAAAAGGAAAGCTTTTCCCTTTTGGCATCTACCACTTATGGAAGGCAAGGCGACATCCTAAGGTAGTTGAGTTCTACCTTATAGGTATCAGCCCTGAGTACCAATCCAAGGGGGTACCTGCTATGCTCTTTAGGGATTGCTATCTGTTATTCAAGGAAAAAGGAGTGGAACAGTGTGTCATCACACCAGAGCTGGAGGACAATATGGCTGTACAAAAATTATGGAAAAACTTCAATCCTACAGATTTCGGTCGTAGGGCTACTTACAAGAAGTATGTAAATGAAAGATAAGTTGAACTAATTCATCCAACTTATCGTCATTCTTTTTATTTTTGCGGTATCAGGGATACTTTCTATAGTATAGGCATCATCCACTGCGGGCAAGAGGTCTTCTTTGGCAAAAGCAAAAGAGAGATTACTTCCCTTGGGGGTAACAATCACCGTAGTGAGCAGCTGCTCGAAATCAAAATCCTTATACGCTTTCTTGATATCGGCAAAAGTACTATGGAGAGAGAGATGCTGTTCGGTCATAAAACGCTCATCAAGGATTTGTATTTCCTGAATATGTTGCGCTTCTCCCTCCAAAGAAATAGAAGGAGTAAGCTCCAAGAGTTGTTTGCCCTCCCCTTTTTCATAGACTAAAAAACGCTCATCGCTGATATATCTGAATGTTCCCTGAAGTGATATTTTTGTCTTTACCAAGGAATCATTTTTATATAGCGAATCAAGCTGTGAGAGGGGGATTTCCTTTGTTAGGTTGCCGACACTATGGTCTGTTATTAGGTATCTCTTATCTGGACGGGAGCAGCTGGCTCCTATTATAGCGATACTGGCTCCCCATAAGAGTGATTTTATGATACACTTCATTTTTTCTTAATACCCTTTTTATTTTTTCATTAGTTTGCTCAACACTCCAAATACACCTCGGATAAAGGTAGCACTGGTAAGGAGCTTTACCACAGGATGGGTTCCACTTTTCTTAGGAGCAGCCGCTTTGGGTTCAGTAGTCTTGGTAGTAGTGGTACGAGTGCTTGTCTTTTTAGGCGTTTCTTCTTGTTCTACCGTACGAGCTATCTTGGCATTGAGGATTTCATAGGCACTTTCTCGGTCTATTACCTCATTATATTTCCGCTTCAGAGTGGACTTTGCCAATATTTGGGCTATTTCTCCTTCGGAAAGTATATCCATACGGCTCATAGGGGCACGCATCATCGTAGCTACTAAGGGGGTAGGTCGTCCCTTAGCATCCAGGGCTGTTACAAAAGCCTCTCCTGTACCGAGGGAAGTAAGATCTTCCGCTACATTATAGAAGGTAGTCTCCGGATAGTTCTGAGCGGTGAGCTTAATGGCCTGGCGGTCTTTGGCCGTAAAGGCGCGCAGGGCATGTTGTATCTTCATCCCTAATTGAGAAAGTACGGCATCGGGGACATCCGTAGGGGTTTGCGTACAGAAGATAAGCCCTACCCCTTTGGAACGAATTAGTTTGACGATATTCTCCAACTGGCTCAGCAGTGCCTTGGTGGCTTGGTTGAATATTAGGTGTGCTTCATCAATGAAAATCACCAACTTAGGCTTTTCCTGATCGCCTATTTCAGGGAAAGTATTATAAATTTCCGCCAAAAGGCAAAGCATAAAGGTGGAGAACATCTTAGGACGGTCTTGTATATCGGTAAGTCGGATAATATTGACCGCTCCCCTACCCTTTTCATCGATACGTAAGAGATCTTCGGTCTCAAAACTACGCTCTCCGAAGAAAAGCTCTGCTCCTTGGTTCTCTAATTCTACGATTTTACGCAAGATAGCACTGGTAGAGGCGGGCGATACCCGTCCATATTCGGTCTCGAACTCACTTTTTCCTTCTTCAGTAGCATATTGGAGCACCTTTTTGAGGTCCTTGAGGTCAAGAAGTGGGTACTGATGGTCATCACAATACTTAAATACGACTGCAAGTACGCCTTCTTGTACATCGGAAAGGTCTAAAATACGAGAAAGCAATACCGAACCAAACTCAGAAACGGTCGCACGTAGGCGTACACCATCTTGTTTGGAGATAGTAAGTAGCTCTACCGGAAAAGCCTCCGGAGCATAAGGGAGATTCATCTGGGCATGACGTTCCTTGATAAAAGATTTCTCCTCTCCCATGGCAGCAATACCACTGAGGTCTCCCTTAAGGTCCATAAGCAAGGTAGGAACCCCAGCCTTAGAAAGGTTCTCGGTAAGGGCTTGTAGGGTCTTGGTCTTCCCTGTCCCTGTGGCTCCTGCAATAAGGCCATGACGGTTGAGATTCTTTAGAGGAATATTCACGAATAAGTCCTTAATTACCGTTCCCTCATACATAGCTCCTCCTAAGGTAATATGAGAGCCTTGAGCAGGATAGCCTGCTGCGATAGTTTCTTTGAATTTTTCTATACTCATATTTTGGAAAATCAGTGTTGTATTACTTATAATGGGTGCAAATATAAGTCTTTTATATGAGAGCTGTTATCATTTAACGAAAAATTATTTTCAAACCTCTTATAATTAAAAACTACGTTAATTAATAATTAATCATCAACGGATAATCTTTTTTATTGTATATTTGTGCCAAATATATCAAGATAAGATGTTAGAGGATAAAAACACTCATAGAACTGATCTTTCCCAGCTCGGGGAGTTTGGACTGATAGAGCACCTTACCAAGGACTTCCCCATTACCCTTCCCTCCACACTCAAGGGAATTGGGGATGATGGAGCTGTCATTGATTTTGGAAATCAGAAAGCGGTAGTCTCCAGTGACCTTTTGGTCGAAGGGGTTCATTTTAATCTCTCTTATGTTCCCATGAAACACTTGGGTTACAAGGCTATTATGGTCAATCTCTCTGATATCTATGCTATGAATGCGATAGCGACCCAAGTGGTTGTTTCTATAGCAGTTTCCAATCGATTCCCTGTAGAGGCCTTAGAAGAACTGTACGAAGGGATACGTTTGGCTTGTGATATCTATAAGGTAGATTTGGTAGGGGGAGATACCACTTCCTCTACAAGGGGACTTATCATTTCGGTGACTGCCATTGGTATGGCTCCTCAAGAGAAGATCGTTTATCGCAATGGGGCTAAGGAGAATGATCTTATTGTCGTCAGTGGAGATTTGGGAAGTGCCTATATGGGACTGCAAGTGCTGGAGCGAGAGAATGAAGTCTTCAAGGTGAACCCTAATGTACAGCCCGATTTGGACGCCTATCAGTACCTTATAGAACGACAGCTCAAACCGGAAGCTCGCAAAGATATCGTCCTATTGCTTGAAAAATTGGGCGTACAGCCCACCGCTATGATGGATATCAGCGACGGGCTTTCCTCGGAGCTCCTACACATCTGCAAGCAATCCCAGGTCGGCTGTCGCCTTATTGAGGAGAAAATACCGCTCGACCCTACTCTGATCAATGCCTGTGAAGAATTTACCCTAAGCAGTACCATGGTAGCCCTTAGTGGTGGGGAGGATTACGAACTACTCTTTACCATAGCCCAAAAGGATTATGATAAGATAAAAGGAAATCCGAATCTAAGTGTGATCGGTTACATTACCGATGCCTCCCAAGGCTGCAACCTTATCACCCGTGCCAACGAAGCTATTCCTATCAAAGCAAGAGGTTGGAATGCCTTTCAGTAAAAATATTTTTTGCTGTTTTTTCAAAGAATATTTATTTTTTACGTACATTTGCCACCTAATTCGTTAATTTGCAAATAAAACTTAAAGTACATATGAAAATTATCTTTAGTTTGCTCCTCTCTCTAACAGGCATTACTTACCTAACTGCCCAAGAGAGTGATACCCTAACTACTCGTTATAAAGTATTATCCAAGGGAAATATCGTTATCACTGGAAATAATATTCTAAACCGAAAAGATGGAAAAAATGACACAAATACGCCTTATAATGATTTGGTAGGAGGTATGAGGCTCAACGATGGGCAGGATATGGAATATATTGATATTGATAAAGATAAGAAGACTTTCTCCTCCAGTGCTGCCAGTATAGCCATCCCTAAGAATAGTAAAATCCTATTTGCAGGCCTCTATTGGGCGGCCACTTATCCTTATGAGAGAGGGGAGCTCGTGGCACGAAAACCAGTGGCTAAGGACAATAAGCGAGAAGCGGTTGAGGAAGTCCTACTGAAGGCTCCCAAAGGAAAGTATACGCCCGTCAAAGGGGAATATGTCTTTGACGGAAGTACGGACTCTCGCTATATGGGTAAGAATGCTCCCTATGTTATGTTTGCCAACGTCACCAAACTTATCCAAGGTAATAAGTCCGTGGATGGTGAATATACCGTAGCTAATATAAGAGCTGCCCAAGGAAGTATAGAAGGAGGATCTTGCGCCGGATGGGCTTTGGTAATTGCGTACGAAAATACGGCGGAACCTTTTAGAAAAATAGATATCAAAGATGGCTTCTTAGAAGTCAAAGGCAATAAAAACATTGCTTTTACCAACTACAAAATCCCTTCTGTTAAGGAAGCCTTTCCTCGATTATTAGGGGCTGTGTTGGATGCCGATTTCAACCAAGGTGAGAATAAAATAGGGGTATTTTCCGAAAATGTAGGTTTTTATTTAGAAACAAAGACCCGAAAAATAAAGAACTTCTTCAATAGTTCTATCACTCATGGAGAAGATTATCTCAAGCAGAGAAAACCCAATAGCAAGAATACCTTAGGATTCGATATTTTCTCTCTCGAGCTTCCTAATTATAATTTCGAAGTATTCCCTATAGGCAATGAGTACCTACGCACAAGTTTTACCTCTACCCATGATGCTTATTATGCCTTCCTATTAGCTCTGGCTATTAATACCGAAGAAAATACCTCCTTGCGCGATGATGAGGTGGACAAGCTATTAGGAAAAAAACCTGCCCCCAAGCCAGTGGCTACCGGACAAAGCACTATTAAAAACGAACCTACACAAACCTCCGCTCAGGGACAAGGACAGACCAATGCCTCCCCTCAAGGACAAGGAACCAATACCACTGCTACAGCTCCTAAAACACAACCTGTAGAGCAAGTGGCCAATACGCCTTCTCAAGAAGAGAAAATACCTGATAATGTACGTAGAATAAGTGCAGAAAATATCAAAAAAGGATTTTATCTTATCTTAGGTGTTTATTCTACTAAGGAAAAGGCTGAAAAATATATGTTTGGCCTACGACAGAAGGGAATGCGTGCCGAAGGTAGCTTCCTCTATCCTGGTAATAACCTACACTACGCCTATTCACTTTATGCCCCTACTTATGCAGAGGCTTTCAAGAAACAGCAAGAAATCAATACCGCACGAAGCCAAAATCCTGAATTACAGAAAGTAAAGGATGTTTGGATATTATATGTGGAATAACTTATAAATTAATTATTTATAAAAAATCTCCTGCTTAAATTTTTTTCAAGAATAATGACTGCTATTTGATAAAAAATTCTTATCTTTGTAGTTACAGAAATAGATATAAAATGATAAATCTTTTTCGCAAAAAAGAGGACAAATTCTCCTATATAGAAAAAGGCGAAGGCACCCCTATCATCCTTCTACACGGACTGATGGGTGGGCTTAGTAACTTTGATAGTACTATTGAGTTCTTTTCAGAAAAATATAAAGTAATCGCCCCCGAATTACCTATCTATGACCTGCCCTTGCTCTCCAGTACAGTAAAAAGCCTTACCAATTGGCTTAGTCGCTTTATTACTTACAAAGAGTTAGAGCAAGTGATCCTATTGGGTAATTCCTTGGGTGGACATATTGCGCTGCTCTATACCAAGCTACACCCTAAAAAGGTCAAGGGACTCATCCTTACTGGAAGCTCTGGCCTTTATGAGAGTGCCATGGGAGATAGCTACCCCAAGCGTGGAAGCTATGAGTTTATCAAGAAGAAATGCGAGGACGTCTTCTACGATCCTAAAACAGCTACCAAGGAGCTGGTAGATGAGGTCTTTGCTATTGTCAATGACCGCACGAAGGTGATCAAAACACTTTCCATCGCCAAAAGTGCTATCCGCCACAATATGGCCAAGGATTTGCCCAATATGAAAACTCCTACTTGCCTTATTTGGGGAGCAAACGACCCTGTAACACCTCCCAAAGTAGCCGAAGAGTTCCTTGAGCTCCTACCCAATGCATCCCTCCATTGGATAGAGAAGTGTGGCCATGCCCCTATGATGGAACACCCTGATACCTTTAACGAATTGCTAAACAATTGGCTCATTGCCAATAAGTTATAACTTATGGAGATCAAGCAAGCCTCCTTTGTAATCAGTAATACTCAAGTAGCTAAGTGTCCCACACATAAGCTACCTGAATATGCTTTTATTGGGCGATCCAATGTAGGGAAATCCTCCCTAATCAATATGCTTACCAACCACAAAGGATTGGCTAAGACCTCTTCCAAACCGGGGAAAACACAGCTGATCAACCATTTTCTTATCAATAAACAGTGGTATTTGGTGGATTTGCCCGGATATGGCTATGCGCAGGTTTCCAAACAATCCAAGAAAACCTTCCAACAGTTCATTACCGACTACTTCAAGAAACGAAAAGAGCTGGTTAGTGCTTTTGTCTTGGTAGATATACGCCATGAACCTCAAAAAATAGACTTAGAATTCATGCAATGGCTGGGGGAAAATGCCATCCCCTTTGCCATTATCTTTACCAAGGCCGATAAACTCTCTCCGTCACAAATAGAACAACACGTAGCTACTTACCAACGTATCCTCTTAGAAACCTGGGAAGAGATGCCTCCTTACTTTATTACTTCTTCTGAAAGCAAATTAGGCAAAGAAGAAGTACTTAATTATATTGAACAAATCAATCAGTCTATCCAATAGATCAAGGAAGGTTACTTTATTCCTTACTATCTATATTTGTTTTTTGGTATAATTTTTGTGGCTTTGCAACTGAAAGAAACTATATTAGATAAACATATTATGCCAGTAGTATTAACCAAACCCAAGAAAAAAGCAGTCATAGAAAACATTCCTACAGAAGAGATTGAAGAAATAACCGCTAAAGTAATTATCCCACAAGAAAGTGACAATTACAGAATAGAAACTGAAAGAAAGAGAAAAGAGGAACTAGAAAAATTAGGAGCTGAATTACAGGAAATAACCGTAAAATTAATAGCTGAGGGAAAGCTAAAACCCTTTAATAGAAAAGATATTTATGGTAATTTGTGATAGCAATATAATAAGTGCTTATTTACAGAAAGATGAGGTAATAGTAGAAAATATTCTTTATCATATAGGAATAGATAAGGTGGCTATTACTCCTATTATTTTTATAGAATTGTATCGTTGGTTGAGCCTTTATAAGGGAATAGACAAAAATCAAAGATTGAAATACAAAAAATTTATCAATAGCCTAAATATCCTCTATCTCAATGAGGATATATCACGTTTGGCAATGGATGTTGTTATTCAACATGATAGCCTTGAGCCAGCAGATATACTTATAGGAACAACAGGTGTATATTATGATGTTCCTATCTATACAAGGAATCTAAAACACTTTAAACTTATAAAAGGTATTTCCTTGTTTCAAGAACAATAATGAGGCAAATCATAGTTAAATCTACTATTAACTCGTTTTTATAGTATAAAAGCACCCCTACAAAGGTTATAACAAAAATCGCCAATGCTTTGTAGGGGTTATGGTTATTTAGGATTTTTTATCCCCAAGTGCTAAGCCAAAACTCATCAAATAAGGCATTTCCTGTAAAATCCCAAGTTTGATTGCCCTGTGCTAAGTCAAGAACCTCATCCATAGTATAAGCTCTATAACCAGCAGTAGCACATTGTTCTTTTTCCCAATCACTTAGAGTATCCTTACAAGAGAAGTATACATATTCTAAGAAAGTATCTTCTCCCTCGTAATCTTGTTGAAAAAGCTGCTTATAGTTTTCCAATTGATTGTCGTGTATAGAAGTATATACCTTATTTTCCAAAAGGAGTGCATACTTTTCCTCCTTTTGAGTTTCTCTGTTGAGCAAGTAAAATTCCGCACAGAGGTCTACTCGCTTCCATTGGAGCCACGTTTTCACTTGTTGGACTTCATACTGATTAAGTTTCTCTACATCTCCAAAAAGTAATAGAGAGGTTATGCGCTTGCAATAAGCCTCCAACTTAGGATTGTGGTAATCCCTTTCCTTGTTGGTAATACAGCGAAGTGTCCAAGAGAGAAAGAAATCCACTAAACTTTCCTTTTTAGAGGTTCCATTCTCATCATACATAAAGAATGATTTTTTGATATCCATTTAATAAATGTTTAAGGATTTTAATTGATTAATAATATTCAATAATTCGTTCTACAATACCATCTCCTGTTTTTTGTTTTTTCCCAGAAGCCCAATTAAAAAAATATTCTTCTCTTCTTTCTACCCAATTTCCTTTCGCATCATATTTATAGTTTGCATAATTAATATAGGATACACTAGTAGGATCTCCTAAAAAATATTCCTTAACACAAGAATAACTAATATTATTTTCCTGATTATAACTATATTCTGCTATTCCCTCTATAAGTTTTGGTCCTGTTCCTCTTTGTTGATATTCTATTTTCTCTATAATATTACCATTTTTTTCATATTTATAAGTATAATAACTAGTAAGAGATAGATAATCACTTTGATTTTCTCTATCATATTGTTCTTCTTTTATAATATCTCCTTTATTATTATATTCATATTTACGACCTTGAAGAAAAATACCATCTTCAGCTCTATAATTATTTGCTGATATTAACAAATTTTTATTATTGTATTTTCTTTTTATCTTTGAGTTTTTATATTTATTTTCATAGAATCTATTTATCTCTATATTATTTTTTTTATCATCATATAAATAATTTTCTTTATATTTAGTATATTTTGCTTCTATAAGATTATTCATATCATCATATTGAAATGATGCGTATATATTATTATATCTATTTTCTAGAAATGCTTCAATAGATATATAATGATGATTAATATCAAGTGATATAGTATCTGCCTTTGTTATATATCCATTCTCATTAAAGAACAGATTATATCTATCTTGTATTTTTACTTTTTGAAGTTCCCCAAATCTATCCTCTAATATATAATTTATTAATTCTAAATGTTTTACTTTACCTTTCAAACCTAACTTTTCCAAATCATTTTTTTTATGAAAGACATATTCTTCTTCATTTTTCTTTTCAAAATTATTTAATTCTTTTTCTTTATTAGCAGATTCAGTCAACATACCTTCCTTAGCACTATTTGCATTTCTACACATTACAAGTGTTAATAATAATAAAAATATTTTTCTCATCGTTTTTGATATTTTAATTTTATTTATAATTTTAATAATATTCTATAGTTCTTAGAGTGATAGATATAGGATCTGTATCTTGAAATTTAATACTTTTTATCCAATTCCCTTTATCATCCGATTCATATCGTATGTATCCTGAATCTATCCATTTCATTTCTCTTTTTGTAGTAGTATATCGTTCTCCAATAAGATTTCCTTTGCTATCGTATTCATAATAAGATATATTTTCTCCTACTTTTACATCAGGAATGGGATCTCCACTATATTCATCACTTATAATAGGTCCTCTAAGTTCTATTAACTGATTCCTATCATTATATTTAAGATATACATTAGCTATATTTCTATACCCATCGTATCCTATAACTATAATATTACCTCCTGCATCATATTCATAATTTTCTTCCGAGAAAATAGCATCTTCTCCACCTATATTTTTTTCTATTCGAATTAATTGTCCCTTAGAATTGTATTTATAAATAATTTCATCTCTTATTTTCCCATTGGGTAAAACTATTTTTTTCTTAGTTTTATATCCTTTATCATCATATTCATAAATGAAAGATTTTCTTTTTACAGTTGATTCATCATTTGTATAATATTCCTCGTACTCTTCTTTTATAAGCTTTTTTCCATCATATATATAGATAGTTTTAGTGTTAAACTCTCTTCCAGGGAGTGGTTCAGAGGTAGCTATTTCTATCATATTTCTATTTTTGTCAAATAGAATTTTTCCTTTATAACTAAATTTTCTAGTAGCACAGAATTTTCCTTCATTAGCTACAATTTCTCCTGATTTATCTATGGCTTCATAGGTAGCATATTCAAGAGACTTTACATTCCCTTTTAGTTCATATTCTCGCAAATCTTCTGTTTGTTTTCCATTTCCTTGTTGAGAAGATTGTCCACAAGCTATTTGTAATAATAAGCTTGTAAGTAATATTATTTTTTTCATTTTTTTAATATTTTAAGTAAAGTGGAGTATATTAATTTATACTCCACATATATAAACTAATTTTCAATATCTCAATCTGATTAATCTAAGTATTCACCATATTTATTATCTGCTTTCTCACTAGGAATAAACAGAATAATAAAATTATTCAAAGGGAGAAGGATGAACCATCCTGAATTTCCTATATCGTGATTCCTTTTTGCTCCTTGTGTGAGAGCAAAATATATAGCAGGAATTAAGCTTAATGAAAGTACTAAGAAAATGGTTCCTACATCTTCAAAAGATTGAAAGAGATAATCAATTAAATAGTTCTTAATCAGTAGAAGATAGACAATATAGATTAAAACACTGATAAAATATTCTAACATACCTATACGTCCTTTAAATGAAAAAGGTGCTTTAAACATAATTAAATTTTTAATTTCCCCTACTCTATTACAGGCTTTTCGGGATTCGCCTTATATAAACTCAGCTCTTCGGATAGCTGTTTTTATTCCTGAGTGCAAAATTACAGTGCGTGTTAGACAAACTGTGACCATTTCGATTAATTTAACAAACAAAAAAAGCAAACCTACTCACGAAAAAATTCGTAAGCAGGCTTGCTTTTCTCAAATATTTTTATATGCGAATTGCTTAAGCTAAGACATAATAAGGGCTGGCGTTGCGTTGCGTTGCGTTGCGTTGGACTCTTAAAGTATTCATAATTCTTAGCCTTATTAGTATCTTATTGACTGGGCAAAGATAGTAATAATTATTGAAATAGAAATACTTTTGTATGTTAATTTTTAAAACTATTCTCTATTTCTTAGCAGTCTTTTTAGCTGCGGTTTTAGTAGCTGTTTTTGCTGGGGATTTTTTGGCGGTCGTTTTCTTGGTTGCGGCTGCCTTTTGGGGCTTTTCCTTGGGGGCTAAAAGCGCCTGGGCATCGGCTAAGGCAAAGGCTTCTATATCTGTGTCTTTGCTGAGCTCTACTTTGGTTTTCCCTTTGATAAGGTGATAGCGTCCCCAGCGGGCTTTCTCTATATGGATGCCTTCTTCTGGCCATTCCTTGACTACTTTCTCGGATTCTTTCTTGAGTTTTTCCTCTATAAGAGCGGCTATATCTTCCTGAGAAAGGCTGTCAAAGTTGTACTTTTTGGTAACACTGATAAAGATGTTGTTCCACTTGATAAAGGGGCCAAAACGACCTACTCCCTTAGTAACTTCCTTGCCTTCATATTCAGCTATTGGAGCATCGGCTTTTTGCTTCTGTGCTATGACGTCCTTAGCTTCTTCAAAGCTTACTGAAAAGACATCCAAGGACTTATCCAAGGAAATAAAACTGTCTCCAAAGCGGATATAAGGGCCAAAACGCCCTATGTTGGCTTCTACTTCCTTCCCTTGGAATACTCCCAACTTACGGGGTAGTTCAAAGAGCTTCATGGCTTCTTCAAAGGTAATCGTGTCTATGGACTGGTGAGGCAAAAGGCTGGCAAAGCGGGGTTTTTCCTCATCTTCTACGGTACCTATTTGTACCATAGCACCATAGCGACCCAAGCGCACACTTACAGGCTTACCTGTGGCAGGGTCGGTACCCAAAAGGCGTTCACCGGTCTCTCTATCGGCATTTTGTTCTACATCGGTTACGGTAGGATGGAAGGTATCATAAAAACGCCCTACCATCTTTGACCAATCTTCCTTGCCGGAGGCGATGTCGTCAAACTCTTCCTCTACTTTGGCTGTGAAGTTGTAATCCACAATATTGTCAAAGTGGTTGATAAGAAAGTCATTAACGATCATTCCTATGTCGGTGGGAATGAGTTTGCCCTTATCTGCTCCTACATTCTCAGAAAGTCTCTTTTCTTTGATCTCTCCCTTGACCAAGGAGAGTTGTAGATAAGGACGGGGCTCCCCTTCTATATTACTGCGCTCTACATAGCCACGGTTCTGTATGGTGGAGATAGTGGCTGCATAGGTAGAAGGGCGACCGATGCCCAGTTCCTCTAACTTCTTAACCAAAGAGGCTTCTGTATAGCGGAAAGGAGGACGAGTGAAGCGCTGAGTAGCTGTTATATGTTTGCTCGTAAGGGACTCCCCTACTTTCATTGCGGGTAGCATGCTTTCGTCTTCCTCTTCTTCGTCGTCCTTGCCTTCGAGATAGACCTTGAGGAAGCCATCAAAGGTAATTACCTCACCACTGGCCAAGAAGGGTTCTAAGTGGGTGTTGGCATTGATTTTCACTTGGGTTCGTTCCAAGAGGGCATCACTCATCTGGGAGGCTATGGTACGCTTCCAAATGAGTTCGTATAGGCGTACTTGGTCTGCTTCTGCCCTTACAGTATGGGCAGCCATATCGGTAGGGCGGATGGCCTCGTGGGCTTCTTGGGCTCCCTTGGAGTGGGAGGTATATTGTCGGGTCTTGCTATATTGAGCTCCGTAGGCATGGGTAATCTCCTGCTGAGCTGCGGCCAGTGCCTCTGGGGAGAGGTTCACACTATCGGTACGCATATAGGTGATAAGTCCTGATTCATAAAGGCGTTGTGCCAATTGCATCGTCTTGGATACGGAGAAGTGGAGCTTACGAGAGGCTTCCTGCTGAAGGGTGGAGGTGGTAAAGGGAGGAGCGGGGGATTTTTTAGTAGGTTTGGTTTCCAAGTTGCCTACGGTGAAGGTCGCTCCTATATGCTGCTTTAGGAAGGCATAAGCGGCCTCTTGAGTAGGGAAAGACTTGTTGGTATGTGCCTTGATGAGCTTGCCTTCTTGGGTGAGGAATTCGGCAGTAACCTTGTAGGAGACTTCTGTTTTGAAATCCTGTATCTCGCGTTCACGCTCTACGATCAGGCGTACCGATACGGACTGTACACGCCCCGCCGAGAGGCCTTTGCGTATCTTCTTCCACAGCACAGGGGAAAGCTCATACCCAACCAAGCGATCCAGTACACGGCGTGCCTGCTGGGCATTGACTAAGTTATAGTCTATCCCTCTTGGGTTTTTAATAGCATGATCTATGGCTGATTTAGTAATGGAGTTGAACACAATACGCTTAGTTTTCTCCTGTGGCAATTTGAGTTCTTCAGCTAAGTGCCAGGCTATGGCCTCCCCCTCACGGTCTTCATCGGAAGCCAACCATACCGTATCCACTTTCTTTACTTCTTCCTTCAGGCTTTTTACAAGAGTTCGCTTATCGGCAGAGACTATGTACTGTGGCTTAAAACCATGCTGTACATCCACCCCTAATTCCTTATCAGGGAGGTCAGCAATGTGCCCATAACTGGACATCACCTTATAATCACTGCCCAAAAACTTCTCAATTGTCTTTGCCTTGGCAGGAGACTCTACAATTACTAAATTTTTTGCCATCTCTATTAATTGTTAATTATCAATTATTAATTGTTAATTTTTCGAGTTACTTATGTTTTATATTATTGATATTCAGTATCTCTAGTTAATTGATTTTTTGTTTTTATAGCATGATGAAACTCTTTCTTCTAAAGAGCTCAAAAGACAAAGATTAACCATTAACAATTAACCATTAATCATTATGTTGTTGTCCCATAAGCATAAGGTATGCCTTTAGGAAATCATCTAATTCACCATTCATAACCGCATCTACATTGGTAGTTTCGTAACCTGAGCGGACGTCCTTGACCAGCTTATAGGGGTGCATCACATAGTTGCGGATTTGGCTACCCCATTCTATCTTCATCTTGTTGGCCTCTATCTCGTCGCGCTTGGCTTGGCGTTTTTTGAGTTCTATCTCATAGAGCTGTGATTTAAGCAATTGGAGCGCTTTGTTCTTGTTATCCAACTGGCTGCGTGTCTCGGAGTTCTCTATGATAATGCCTGTAGGATGGTGGCGAAGACGTACAGCCGTCTCTACTTTATTGACATTCTGTCCTCCTGCCCCACTGGAGCGCATGGTTTCAAAGGAAATATCCGCAGGGTTGATCTCTATCTCTATGGTATCGTCGGCCAATGGGTATACATAGACCGAGGCAAAGGAGGTGTGTCGCTTGGCATTGCTATCAAAAGGCGAGATACGCACCAAGCGGTGTACCCCATTTTCCCCTTTGAGGTAGCCAAAGGCAAATTCGCCATCTATCTCTAGGGTCACGGTCTTCACTCCTGCCACATCACCCTCTTGGTAGTTAAGTTCCTTGACTGAAAAGCCCTGCTTGTTTGCCCACATCATATACATACGCATGAGCATAGAAGCCCAATCACAGCTTTCGGTACCTCCTGCTCCAGCGGTAATTTGCAAGACAGCACTCAGGGCATCACCTTCGTCGGAGAGCATATTGCGAAACTCAATATTTTCTATATGATAGAGTGCTTGTGCATAGAAATCCTCCACTTCCTGGGCTGAAATAGCATCCTCCTTGTAGAACTCTAACATGATTTGGAGTTCTTCCACCATTTCTACCGCTTTTTCATAATCGGTAACCCACTTCTTTTGAGATTGGATCTTTTGGACTAATAGCTGCGCCTCCTTTGGATTGTCCCAAAAGTCAGGGGCTAAGGTTTTCTCTTCTTCATTGGCAATTTCTATCTTCTTTTTGTCAATCTGGAGATACCCTTCTAAGCGGTCTACCCGCTGGCTAAGTTCCTTAAGTTGGTCTATGGTTACCATTTCCGAAAATTTCGGCAAAAGTACAATTTTTTATTTATTATTCTGTGAGATAGTGCTCTTTTTTTTCCAAAATACATCTTAATAATTGAAAATATCAAATATAACAAATTGATTTTCAATTTTTTATAATAGAAAATTTTAACATTTTACACGAAATAGTTTTAATTATTTATTGTAATTTTGTCCTTTACAGATACAGGGGCGAATGACAATTCGCCTATAATATATTGAAAGATATGGCGAAATTCATCAAGATATATCCAGAGAATCCCAATGAGCGGGAGATACAGAAGGTGGTGGAGTGCCTTCGCGAAGGTGGGGTTATCATCTACCCTACCGATACGGTGTATGGATTGGGCTGCGACATCACTCACAGCAAGGCCTTGGAGCGCATCGCTCAGCTTAAGGGGGTGAAGTTGGACAAAGCTAACTTCTCCTTCGTATGTGCAGACCTTAGCCACCTTTCGGACTATGTAAAACAGATAGATACGGCTACCTTCAAGCTCCTCAAGCGTGCCTTACCGGGTGCTTATACCTTTATATTGCCTGGGAATAACAACCTGCCTAAGGAGTTCAAAAAGAAAAAAACAGTAGGGATTCGCGTACCTGATAATACCATTGCCCGTACTTTGGTAGAGAAATTGGGCAATCCAATTGTCTCTTCCTCTATCTATGACGAAGACGAAGTGGTGGAATACACCACCGATCCTGAACTCATTTTCGAGAAATGGCAGGACAAGGTAGATATTGTCATAGATGGCGGCTATGGGGACAATGTGGCCTCCACCATTATAGACCTTTCCTCTGGGGTACCCGAGCTTGTCCGAGAGGGAAAGGGTAGCATAGAAGGACTTTTTTAACCAGCTGAAAACAAGCATTGTGCGCTATTTTATACAACTCTCCTATAATGGAAAAGATTACCATGGTTGGCAGCGACAGCCCAAGGCTCCTTCTGTACAGGAGGAGATAGAGCGTGCCCTGTCCTTATTGCTCCGCACTGAAATTGCCATCGTGGGGGCGGGCCGTACCGATACAGGCGTACATGCCAGGGACTATTATGCTCACTTTGACTATGAGACTCCCCTACCTGAAAACTTGGTGAGCAAACTCAATTCTTTTCTCCCTAAGACCATTGCTATTAAGGCCATCTTCCCAGTCAAGGACGATGCCCATGCTCGCTTTGATGCCCGCTCTCGTACCTATCAGTATTTCATTTGTACAGAGAAAGATCCCTTTGGGTATGAACAACATTATTATATTCATTATCCCCTCGACCTTGACCTAATGAACAAGGCTTGTGAGGTACTTTTGAGACATACTGATTTTCAATGTTTTTCAAAAGTCAATACCGATGTCAAGACCTATATCTGTCATCTTACAGAGGCCTATTGGCGCAAGGAAGGAGGACTGCTTATTTTTAGAATCACTGCCGACCGCTTCTTGCGCAATATGGTACGTGCCATTGTGGGCACCCTCTTAGAGGTAGGCACAGGAAAGATGACCCTGGAGGGATTGGAGCAGGTTTTGCTAAGCAAAAACCGTTCTCAGGCGGGCTACTCCGTTCCTGGGCATGCATTGTTCTTGGAAAATGTACTTTATAGTGACTAATGACCAGTGACCAGTAATTAATGACAACTAACCACGCTAACTGAATATGGAAATAGAAAAAATACACCACATTGCCATTATTTGTAGCAATTACGAGCTGTCAAAGCATTTCTATACTGAGATCTTGCCTTTTACGATACAGGCGGAGCATTATAGGGCTGAAAGAAAATCCTTTAAGTTAGATTTGTGTCTCAATGGATCATATGTCTTGGAATTGTTTTCCTTTCCCTCTCCTGCTAAGCGACCAAGCCGGCCTGAGGCTTGTGGAGGTAGGCATTTGGCTTTGGCAGTGAAAGACTTAGAGGCTTCCATCTCTTACTTAGAAAGCCAAAAGGTAGCTTGTGAAGCCATACGCCAAGATGAATATACAGGAAAGCGATTCACCTTCTTGGAAGACCCCGACGGCTTCCCTATTGAATTATACGAAATATAACCCTTTGATAACGTGATTACTAAAGAAAGTATAGACAAGGTATATGATGCTATTCGGGTGGAGGAAGTCATAGGCGACTTTATCCAACTGAAGCGTTCTGGCGCTGGCTATAAGGGGCTGAGTCCCTTTACCAATGAGCGTACGCCGAGTTTTTCCGTATCTCCTTCCAAGCAAATATGGAAGGACTTCAGTAGTGGGAAAGGAGGCAATGCCATTGCTTTCCTTATGGAACACGAACATTTTACTTATATAGAGGCTATTCGCTATCTGGCTAAAAAATATAACATAGAGCTGGAGGAAACCCAGCAGAATGAACAAGAAAAAGAAAAAGCCAATGAGCGAGAAGGGTTATACTTAGTCAGCGAGTTTGCCCGTGATTATTTTCAACAAGTCCTTTCAAACTCCGAAGAGGGCAAGGCCTTAGGACTTACTTATTTCAAGGAACGCGGCTTTACAGACGAGACGATCAAGACCTTCCAATTGGGGTACTCTCTTGACAGTTGGAGTGCCCTGACCGACGAGGCTTTGGCTAAGGGAATGAATGGTGCTTACTTAGAGAAAACAGGGCTTACTATCGTCACCGAAAAGGGGCGTAGAATAGACCGCTTCAAAGGGCGCGTGATGTTCCCTATTCTCTCCATGAGCGGACGAGTATTAGGGTTTGGCGGACGTATCCTCTCCAAGGAAAAGCAAAAGGAAGCCAAATACCTCAACTCTCCCGAAAGTGACATCTATCACAAAAGCCATATATTATACGGTATCTTTCAGGCCAAACCTTTTATTGCCAAGGAAGATAACTGTTACCTTGTTGAAGGCTATACCGATGTGATACAGCTCCACCAAAGGGGAATCAAGAATGTGGTCGCCTCCAGTGGTACAGCCCTCACCCAAGAACAGATTCGCCTGATACGTCGCCTTACGCCCAATGTCACCATCCTCTACGATGGGGATTCAGCAGGGCTAAGGGCTGCTATCCGTGGGGTAGATATGATCCTTGCCGAAGGGATGAATGTACGCATCTGTACCTTCCCCGACGGAGAAGATCCTGATAGCTTCGCCAAAGCCAATTCCTTAGAGGAAATCCAAGCTTATTTCGATGAACATACTCAGGATTTTATCCGCTTTAAGGCTTCTTTGCTGATGAAAGAAACCAAAGACGACCCTCTCAAGCGAGCCGATACTATTCGGGATATGATTGAGAGTATTTCTAAGATTTCTGACCCTATCAAAAGGGAAATCTATGTGAGGGAGTGTGCCAAGATTATGGAAATATCAGAGGAAGTACTCTTTGCCTCTCTTGCCCAAATGAATCAGCAACAAGTCCTCAAGGCACAGCAAGAACTCAAAAAAGCCCAGAAGGAAACTCCTATGGCGGCCGTAAAAACGCCCGATAGGATCCCTCCTATCGTTTATTTAGAAAAAGACCTGATCAAGTACCTAATCCTATATGGGGCGAAAGAATGTACTTTCGAAGACAAATACCTTTATTATGATCCTGAAACAGGCGAGGAAAAAACTCAAGAAGTCTCCCAAAGGGTAAAGGTATTCGAGAAATTATTCCTTGAACTCCAAGCCGATGAGATAGAACTCTCTACCTTAGAGTTCAAGGAAATATATACTTTTTTCATAGACAAATACCAAGCTGGATTGGAAGATATTTCTCTTATTATCAACGAGCTACCTGTCTCCATGGCAGCCATTATTGCTTCCTTTCAAGCTCAAGAGGAGCAAATCCGCCTACATAATTGGAGCAAAAAAGGCGTAGAGGTCAAGCCTAAAGAAGAAGATCTTCCTTACGCGATCAATGGTATTATCCTTAACCTACGCAAATTGCTTATAGACAAAAAGATAGAAGAACTTCGCCAGGAAATAACCACCCTAGAGGATGAAGGGGAGGATTCCTCTTGGGCTTTCCAAGAGGTAATGGACTACAATGTATTGAAAAGCACCATCTCTCGCCGCTTGGGTGCTACTTAGTTATCCCTTATAGTGCGCTATGGCTTCTAAGATCATCTCACAAGCCTTTTCGATTTCTTCCTTGCTAATGGTCAGTGGTGGAGAGATTCTTACTGCTCTAAGTTCAAAAAGCAACCAAAAAAAGATATATCCTCTTTGGTGAGCATAGAGAATCACATGGTTGGCCAAGTCCTCGCTTTCCATGATAGCTGCTAGCATGAGTCCTTTCCCATTGACTGATTTTATCTTAGGGTGCTTTAGGAGTTTGCGGAAAAGCTGTTCTTTCTCAAGGGTCTCCTGCATAAGCGAAGTGGTAAGTAGCTCATCGAGAGTTGCCAATGAAGCGGCTGCCACCACTGGGTTTCCTCCAAAGGTAGTGATATGGGACATTTTAGGCTTATCAGCCAAAAGATGCATCAGCTCATAGGAAGCCACAAAGGCACCACAGGGCAGTCCGCTAGCCATTCCTTTGCCAATGGCGATAATATCGGGTACTACATGATAGTTCTGAAAGCCAAAGAGCTTTCCGGTACGGCCAAATCCTGGTTGTATCTCATCCAAGATAAGTAGGGCACCCACCTCTTGGCAGCGTTGTTTTACCTTTGCCAAATAATCATTCTCTGGGGTGATGAAGCCTGCACCTCCCTGAATCGTTTCCAAAACCACTCCAGCAGTTCGGGTAGTGATTTTCTCCAACTCTGCCTCATTGTTGAATTCGATCCAAGCCACATCGGGTAGTAATGGACGAAATGGTTGCTTGCGCAGCTCATAGTCCATGATACTAAGCGAACCTTGGGTATTGCCATGGTAGGCCTTGCGAGCTGCAATTATCTGGGAGCGGCCTGTAGCACGCTTAGCCAGCTTGATACTTCCCTCTATGGCCTCCGTACCCGAATTGACTAAATAAGTGGTTTGCAAAGGTGCAGGTAGGTTCTCTGCCAGTCGCTTACAATAGGCTACCGCAGGCGATTGGGCATATTCTCCGTATACCATTACGTGCATATACTTTGCAGCTTGCTCTTGTATGGCTTTGACTACTTTAGGATGGCAATGCCCTAAGGTACAAGCCGATACCCCAGCTACCAAATCCAAATAGGCTTTCCCTTGTATATCATAGATATAAGACCCTTCTGCACGAGCCACCTCCAAGCCTAAAGGATATAAAGAGGTTGGGGCCTGATACTGTAAAAAATCTTCTTTCATTTTATAAGGTTCCTTTCATTTTTTTAATTCTAAGGAGAATATTCCCTTGTAAGAGGTATTTCATATATTCGGATCGGAGAATTTCATAAGCTCCCAAGCTTTCCAAATGTTCGTTATATACTTGGCAGTCCAGCAGCAAATACTTTTTCTGCTTGAGGTCTTCCAAAAGAGTGTAAAAGGCCACTTTGCTCGCATTTGATACTTTAGAAAACATACTCTCCCCACAGAAAATGCCATTACCTATGTCCACACCATAGAGGCCTCCTACCAATTTTTTATTTTGCCAAACTTCTACCGAGTGTGCCAAACCCATTTCATACAATTGCGTATATGCCTGTACAATCTCATCACTAATCCAAGTGCCTAATTGGTCTTTTCGGTAAATATCTTTACAGGTGGTTATTACCTGATGGAAATCTTTGTCAAATGTTACTGTAAATAGCTTTCTATTGAAGATATTGCGCATACTCTTATGCATCTTATAGTGTTGTGGGATTACTACCATACGCTTCTTAGGTGCCCACCAAAGTATAGGTTCATCCTCATTATACCAAGGAAAGATGCCACTTTTGTAGGCCAGTATAAGTCGGGGTATGGAGAGGTCTCCTCCTATGGCTAGAATTCCGGTTTTGTCGGCCTGCTCTACAGGAGGAAAATAGAGATTTTTGGTCAATATGTACATTGATTATAAGAGATTTTGAGGTGTAAAAGTCTTTGTAAAGAAATATTTCTACTTAAAGAAATACCATATGATACCTAAGCGAATTTTCCAGTCGCGATAAGGTTGGGATGGAGCTGCATAGTAATTATACTTACCGAGTAAGGCCTCAAGGTGCTCTACTGTAAAGAAGATACGCATGGTTCTTACTTTGGCATTGACAAAGAAGTCTGTTACTGAATAGTTCCCTATCTTTTCATCTGTTTGTACTTGAAAATCTGCCAACAGCGGATTGTACTCATTGGCATAATAGTTGGTAAAGTACTTAAAGGTAAGTCCTGTCTGCAAATACATTGCCTTTTGGAACATATGAGAGCTGAAATAGAGTGTATTTCGAGTAGTAAAGGCGGGTACACTGAAGATATGTTGCCCTTCTTGAAGTACTTGCTGATACATCAGGGTGTTATCCAGCCCCCAGTTACCTATTCGGAATTCCTTCTCTGCTATGAGTTTCAGGTATTGTATATTCCCGCCGTACTGATGGGGTTTGGGTTGTTTTTTGGTTCCATTAATATTGGTTTTAAGTTCAAAATAGGTATAATTGTTAATATTCGTAATATCCAATGATAAGTTCCCCCATTGGGTATAGAGCCCTCCGTAGATAGTTTGTATATTTTCCTTAGAAAAATCATCAAAGTGATACCAATTATAATTCTTATAATCACTTTGATAGAGCAAAAAGTTAAAGTTTGGCAACTTGGAGGTGATATTAATCCCTGCAAAGAGCTTATTTTGTTCATCGAAGTTATAGGAAAGATCTCCCTGGAGCTTGGTGCCTAATATCTTTCCTAATAGCATCTGTTCTCCTTCGGCTTTGATGAGGAATCCTCTATAGTCTTTCTTCCATTGTAGTCCTAAGCCATAGTCGGTTCCTTTGATCTGATGTGGAATAAAATTCCCTTGTTCGTCCACGAAAATCCCTTTAGCAAAATAGTTATAGAAATAACTCTTCCCGTATACAAAAGTCTTTCCTAAGTAAGGCAAGGTAAGCGCTGCCCCCAGCTTATTGGTAAGCGCCCGCAAAGAGAGCCTATCATGGAGATTACTTTGGGTAAAGCTCTCTCCTAAAAAGCTATTTGGGGCTACTGCCTTTTGATTATAATAGTAATTTTCACTTTGGTACGTTAGCTGATGCTTCAGCATTATTTCTGTATCTCCACCTTGCGAGGGGCTAAGGAAATTATATTGTTGTTGAATGAAATAACGCTTTAGGTTTTCTTCAGACGTAACATCCGAAAGGACTATGTCCAGTCGCGCTCGATTGCTGAACTGTTTATCTCCTCCATAGAACTGGTCTGGGTACAGAAGTCCCCCATTCTCTTGCCGTTCTATCTCCTCATTTGCGTAATGCCCCATTGCCAAATACTTACCATTCTTTGACAAATAAGAAAACCCTGCAAAGAAGTTTCCTATAGAAGAGAGTATATTCTTATAATCTCCCAAGGAACGTAAGGCATTATAGCGTATAAAAAAGTTAAATTCATTCGAGAGGTTGGCCGAAAAGAAAGACTGCAATAGCTGTCCTTGAGAGAGTCCAGACTTGAATGAGAACTCCGTCATAGGGGTAGGTACCCTATAATAAAGAATGTCCTCTGCTGCGGAGAAATAGAAACTATTTCCTCGCATCCCTAGCCCTGGGGAAGGTATCGTATGTCTAAAATCATAAGCCAACGTAGTATAGGTTTGTCCCATATTTTGGAAAGGTACGTAGGCAAACATATCTTTTCTTACAGGATTTTGCCTGTACATAGCCTTTAGGGTAAGGGTCGTATCTATCGCTATAGTATCGCGAGCTATGGAAATATATTTGTAATCCCGTGAAGAAAGTGTGATACTATCTTTCTTCTTAGGTTGAGGTCTTACCGATTTGAAACGAATACTATCCTGTGCCATTGCCACTATGGATAGAGATAGGGCTATAAAGAAAAGTAGTTTTTTGAGCATACTTTTTTATTAGTTGTTAGCGGTTAGTGATAGTTACTATAGCAACTTTTTCACACTTCATTTTTCACTATTCACTTAGTTTAAAGATCTTTGGTGAAGATTCCACCATCGCAAAGGAATAATCCCTTCAAGCGCCTTTTGATAATCGCGTTCCGTACAGGGGAGCATAAAGGCGCCTTGGGAGGTTTCACTCGGGAGTATCCACCAGCGACCTGTACGGTTACTTTTATAGAACTCTATGGTAAAATCATCCAAAAGAACAATATGCTTGGTATAATTCTTATCCTCTATGGTGGGAAACTCCTTGATACGATAATTGATACCTTCTATGAAGTACCAAAGGACTTCCCCTACCAACATCTTACCTCTCTCTGAGGTGGGTGGATTGAATACCCCCAGCACCGAAGTCTGTGAGCTAAGCCCTGCATAGCGGCTTATGGTACAGATCTCCCGAGCGGTAAATCCATTAACAAAGCCCTTAGGCATATCCGTATCGGCCGCCTGTACGGAGGTCATATCTATACTCACCAGATCCGTATTGCGCAAGATAGGCTCTACCTGTTCCATATAGCTGGTGACCTCTCCCAATCGATAGCTTTCAAAAAACATTTTCTGAAGCAAATCTATTGACTCTTGAGGATTGTAATAAGTTTGATAACCTATATTAGTAAAATGGTTTAACAAGGCAGGTGCCTCCAATAGAATACGGCTCATATAGCTATCTTCAGCAAAAATCTCATGATCATCTGCAAAGCCAAAAAGGGCATTGACACAAGCGAGATTGACCATCTGTTCCATAGTATCAAAAGCTCGATAGAGCGCATAGGTATATTCCACCCCATCGGCCAAAAGGATAGGTATAATACCTTTTTTGAGCAGGTGAAGGCTCACCTCTTTGATAGCAATAAAGGTATCTTCTTGGGTTGTTCCCTCCGGAATATTCCCCAAATCGGCTATTTCAATATCCCAATTACCATAATACAGACTATAAAACCCCTCTCTGAAAGAATTTTTAAGTATATTCTCACTATTAGAGATTGAAAATAGAGCCACTTTTACTCCTTCAAGCTCCGGTAAGCCCTCCTGACGGGTGTGTTTGCGTATTTTGGCACCAATGGTCTGGGAGATATATCTCTTTTGTACAAAAAAATCTTCTATTGGATATAAAAAGTCTAACACTATTCTAAAAAATTAGGTGTCTCAAGGAAAAAACTCCTCTGATTAAATCTTGTGCAAAAATACATATTAAAAATCGTACTATAACAAAATTAGGAGAGTTTGTGAATAAGTACCCTCATTTTTATTTATATTAAAATTTATTTTTATATTTTTAAAATAAAAATTCACCTGCGAAATTTGTTTTTTATCCTGAAAAAACGTATTTTTACAGCGTAAAAACAAAGTATAATTGTCTAACATATAAACTTCAAAAACCATGAAAAACATTCTTGTACCTATTGATTTCTCTGAACATTCTAACTATGCCGTAGAAGTAGCTGTGGACTTGGCTAAGAAAAAAGCGGCTACCATTGTACTATTACATTGTGTAGAATTGCCAAGGCGATTCATTACCGAGTCTACCTCTGCCCTACCTGAAGAGCTCTTCTTTATGAAAGAAGCAAGTACTAATGTTAAGAAAATCTCAGAGGAGATCGAAAGCAAAGGGATTAGTGTAAAAACCGTAGTGGAAACGACCGCTCTTACCTATGCCGTAAAGAACTTACTCGAAGAGCAAGCCATTGACTTTATCGTTATGGGCTCCACAGGAGCTACAGGATCAAAAGAACTTTTCTTAGGCTCCAATGCAGAAAAAATAGTGCGCACTTCCTCCGTACCTGTTTTAGTTATCAAAGACAAAACGGATATTTCTCAGGTGAAAAAACTAATCTTCGCTTGCGATTTCTCACAAAAGTATATCAATGCTTTCAAGAAAGCGGTTGATTTTGCCAATAGCTTAGATGCTAAGATTGATTTCGTGTATATCAATACACCTTATCATTTTAACTCCAGTAGAGAGATTAAGGTGTTAATTGATAATTTCTCTAAGGAACATAAGGAAATACTCGCTCACAATATCCATATGTATAGTGACTTCTCTATAGAAGAAGGTATTATCCACTTTGCAGAAGACCATCAGAGTGATCTTATCTGTATGTTCCCAGCCAAGCAAAGTGCACTTATGCACATCTTCAACGGTAGTATTAGTGAGGATATTGTAAATCATTCTGAAAAACCAGTACTTACCATCAAGTTATAGTTTTCGATTTCATTTTTTTAATTTTAAGGAAATGCTTCTATGCAGTGTAGGTAACTAGCCTACACTGCATAGAACATTTTGTATTTTTATGTTTAATTTTAATATCATGTAATACTTATATGGTTAAAAAAATCTATTCTTATCACAATTAAATCATATTACAAAAAAATTATTATTATTATCCCTTGATTATTAAAAATAAATTATTATTTTTGCAAAAAAAATTATATATGAAAAAACTTACATTTCTTTTGTTTTCCGTTCTCACCACAGGGAACGCATTGGCAGAGACTCATTTCTCTGTAGAGAAGGACAGCCTTTCAGTACCTGAATCGGCACAGACGACTAATGTTGATCTATATTTCAATGGTAGCTTTGCTGCTAATAAGAGTAATACGGCTCCAGGAGCTGCTGGCTTCCGTTTGGAAGATGCACGCATCAATATTTATGGGAATTATAATGAAGATCTATCTTATCGAGTTCGTTTTCGTCTGAATCGCCCTTATACACCCAATTCGCAGGACAATGCTTCAGCAGCCTTGGACTTTGCCTATCTTACTTACCATTTTGGTAAAGATCGCAAATGGGACTTGCGATTAGGAAAGGCTTATGCGATGGTAGGTTCCTATGAACAGGATATTCATCCCTTGTACGAATATATCTATGGGGATTATCTTAGCTATATCGTGAATCCTTTCTTGGCAACTATACAGCTAGGGTATCAGCTCAATGAGCATCACAAGGTAGGACTACAAGGCCATAATACACTCAATTCCAAATTTGGTGACCACCTCTCTAATAATGGCTTATCTACAGAAGGTTATTTGTCTTCTAAAGCTCCCATAGGAGGATATGTATATTGGATTGCTTCCTACTTTGATGGGAAGCTACAGACCAACTATTCCTATGATATAGCTCAATTTGCCCAAGACTACTATACCCACACCATTTCTTTAGGACATAAGCTCAAGATAGGAAGGCATTGGGCATACTTAGACCTTATGTACTCCCATATGGGGGCGGACTATGCGACTGTGGCCTCTAAGGTACTTAACAAATATGAGAATAGAGCGCAAAACAAATACATTATGTACAAGAATATTGTCTATAAAGGAGCTATCGCTCGTTATGAATACCAAGTAAATGATGCCTGGAGTGCTTCTGCCAAATTGGCTTTCGAGCTAGCCGGAAGTCAAAACCTATTGAGTGAGCATTTTAGGCAAAACTATAGCTATTTTGTTGCGCTACAATATGCCCCTTTCAAGACACAAGATTTCCGTTTTTATGGAGCTTATATAGGTAACACTATTAATTATAGCAAAGAACTCAATAGGCCTTATGAGCAGTACAACAGAGTTGCCATAGGTGCTTACTATACTTTGCCTGTATTTAAGAAAAAATAGACTTTATCTCTCAAAGAAAACTAAAACAACTTAATCATGCTAAATATAAAATTAGGCATTGCTTTGTGTATTTTAGGGCAAATCCCTATCTTTGCCCAACAAGATACCCTTACTGAACCTATTTCAGCAGAAAAGTTAAAAGTGGAATTTTATTTTAGAGGAGGCTTCCTCTCGGATACACATAGCCGAGAGGAAAACTCCTCTTCTCATTTCCAAATAGACAATGCTCGGCTGAATATTCAGGGAGACTATAACAAATCGCTTGGATATCGAGTGCGTTTCCGATTTAACAAACCTTTTGCCACCACCTCTATGGATAATGGCTCTGCTGCCTTGGACTATGCTTATATTACCTATCGCTTTGGTCATAAGCGAACCTGGGAGGCTACCTTGGGGAAACAACTTTCTGTAATGGGCTCCTTCGAAAAGGATATCAACCCCTTATACGAATACATCTTCACCGATTACCTCAATGGGGTATATGCTAATGTCTTTTTGGCAGGAGCACAGCTCTCTTACAAAATCAATCCTAAACATAGCTTTGGAATACAGATACACAATACCCTCAACCAGACTTTTGATAACCATCTAAAGGGCAATCAATTCTCTACCTCTGGATATCAAAGCTCTGATCTCCCGATAGGAGGCTATGCTTATTGGAATGGTAGCTTTTGGGATGGTAGGTTCAAAACTAAATATTCCTATAACATGGCTCAGTTCGCCCATAGTTATTATACTCATTCCATCTCTTTAGGAAACAAACTGCAAATAGGCCAACATACGGCCTATCTGGACTTGGTTTATTCCCATATGGGAGCGGACTTTGGCCTTACTTCCTCAAGGCTGCTAAGTATTCATGATGGACTTGGGGAAGGTGCCTTTACGATGCGTAAGAATATAGTATATAAATGTGCGGTCTCCCGTTATGATTACCAGCTCAATGACCATTGGAGCCTTACCGGTAAGGGGGGTATAGAAATCACAGGAAGCAAGAATACTATAAGTGAGCAACTTAGAACTAACTACATTTATTTTGTTGCGGCACAATATGCCCCTTTCAAGACACAGGATTTGCGTTTCTATGCGGCCTATGTTGGCAATACCATTACCTATCATGATGCCTTAAGAAAGCCGGATGAACAGCTACACCGCTTCACTATTGGGGCGTATTATACCTTACCTATACTGAAACGATAACTAATATAAAACTTTATTATTTGCCCAACCTTATGGAAAATTTTCCCATGGTAGCCAAAACCTTCTTTGGTTTTGAAGATATCTTAGAAAAAGAATTGCGTACCTTAGGTGCTATGAATGTAAAAAAAGGCGTAAGAAGTGTCTCTTTCTCGGGAGATAAAGGCTTCATGTACAAGGCCAACCTATCCTTACGGACTGCCTTGAAAATACTCAAGCCTATTTATTCTTTCCAAGTTCGTAACGAGAAGGATTATTACCAAAAGCTATACCAGTATGACTGGGGAACTTTATTTGCTCCTTCTCAGACTTTTGCAGTGGAGGTAACACTCGCTACTGACCTTTTCAATCATACCCAATACATGACCCTAAGAGCAAAAGATGCCATCGTGGATAAGTTCCGCGCTCAGTATGGGAAACGACCTAATATAGACACACTACACCCTGATATTCCATTGTTTATACACATTCAAAAGGATAACCAAGTGATTGTCTCCTTGGATACTTCGGGGGCATCGCTACACCACCGGGGCTATCGTACACAGACCAATATAGCTCCCATCAATGAGGTACTTGCCGCTGGTATCCTTGCCCTCAGTGGGTGGGAAGGGCAAAGTGATTTCTTAGACCCTATGTGTGGAAGTGGTACCTTCTTAGTGGAGGCTGCCATGATGGCTTGTAATATTCCTGCTTCTCTACATCGCAAAGAGTTTGCCTTTGAGAAATGGCCTGACTATGAGGTGGATCTGTTCGAAACTATCTTCGATAGTGCGCTAAGTAAGGCTAAAGAATTCCCTTATCAGATCTATGGCTATGACAAAGCACCTTCTGCGGTGATGAAAGCCAAAGAAAATGTCAAGAATGCACGTCTCTCGGAATATATAACTATCCGACAACAGGATTTTTTCAAGTCTAAAAAAGAGCATGAACGCCCTCTTTTTATGGCTTTTAATCCTCCCTATGGGGAACGTTTGGAAATCAATCCTACCCTCTTCTATCAGCAAATAGGCGACACCCTCAAGCAAGGGTATCCTAATACACAAGCCTGGCTGATTACCTCCAACCTCGAAGCCCTCAAGTCGGTAGGCCTGCGCCCTTCTAAAAAGATAAAACTTTTCAACGGAAAATTAGAAAGTCGCTTGGTCTGCTATACTATCTATGAGGGAAGTAAAAAGGCTAAATTCCAAGAATATAATAAGGGGAGCTAACTCACTCCCCTATTTGCATCTTTGCCAAATAATTGTAGGCATCTCCTTCTGCTACCAACTTACAGCTAAGTCCATTGTGAAAAGCGGCATTCTGCAAAGTGTTATAATCCAAAAAAAGCCAAGGAAAGGATTCTTGTTCTCCTTTGTAGCTGACAGTGTAGATAAGTTCTCCATAATAATCCGCCCCCTCCGCTATTGGAACGATATATCCTCCATCCTCATCTTGGTCAAACATATAGATAATATCCGTAGAAGTTGCCAAGATCTGCCCCTTAGCAGTGAGTAAGGATTTCAATTTTTGTAAGTATAGGTCTATTTTAGAAAGCCTTTGGCTAATACCTATTCCGTTCATCAGCATCAGAATCGTGTCAAACTTACCTGTATAGTCTAAGACATCAGCACATACACACTGCTTTACCCCTCTTAGCCGACAAACTTCTATCGCTGATGGCGAGCTATCAAGGGCTACAACTTCAAAGCCCTTTTCTTGCAGATAGAGGACATGAGAACCTGTCCCCGCTCCTACATCCAATACCTTCCCCTGAGCCATAGCAAGGGCTTGCTGCTCCAAGGGAATCATCTGAGAAAAAGAGCGAAAAAAATGAGAGCGAAAAAGATACTCTTGCTCTGAGATATTCGTCTCTACATACATATCCTCCGAGCGATCTCCTTTCTGATAATCTAAGAGAGAACGGCCTAACAAATCTGACATTTGAATTGATTTTTAAAAGTTATGCTCCCTTGCTAAAAAACTTCCTTACTCTGTAGAATAACTCTCCAAAATTACCTATTGGCTTGTCTTCATTGACCAATAGCGTAAGATATATCCCTAAGGGCAATAGGAAAAAAGTAGGAATCCAAGGGGCTATATAAGGATTTATATTTCCATTGGTAGCCATATTCTTGGTAAGTAAGCCTGAAAAATAGTAAGCTAAGAATAATCCTATAGCCACTACCAAGGGAAGACCTACCCCTCCTTTGCGGATAATGGCTCCCAAAGGAGCTGCTACAAAGAAAAGAACAAAGCAAGTAATAGCCAAAGCTATTTTGTCACTCAGGGTAAGCCGATATACATTGATGAGTTTCTGCTGATAAGTTGTATTCTCTTCATTATTCTCTATATTATTGATCAAGGAGGCTATATTATCTTTGGCTAAGCTATATATTTGAGTTAGCTGCCCCTCTTTTTTATACTTATCTACCACCTCTTCTATTGTTTTAATCTGAGATGTCACAAGTGTATCTCTAAGATGCCCCTCACTAATATAATTTATACCTGTACGCCTATAGAAATTCTCTCCAAAATCCCTTGTCTCTTGTCGGTAACCCTGAACGAGAGAGTCCAAGGTATAGGATAGTTGAGAGATATTCATAGTTCTATAGTAATCTTTCTCTGCATTTTCATTATAATTGATATCTGCGTTAAGCGAACTAATATCTATATTGAGAACGTGAGTTTGGAACTTAGCCTTTACAAAGGGAAAGGTAGATTCATCTTTGCTTTCCACATCTTCATAATAGGAGCCATCCTTTAGGATAAGTTGTAGCACATCGGAACCCTTCTTATGTCCAGAGAGTGTGCCGTTTTTTGCTTTTATAACCGTACGGCTCTGTTCGCTGGCATTTATTTTATGAATTACTATATCGTGAAGATATTCTCCATTTTCTCCTGTTTTCTTACCTACTTTGATTGAAAAATTCTGTACATTATTGAAAATTCCTTGGCTTATGGCCAGCGAAGGTTGCTTGTTCTTAATACTTTCACGTAGAGCTACCACTTTTCTATTAGACCAAGGTTGGAGGTTGTTAAAAGTAAAGAATACCCCTATACTGAGCAGTAACATAAAGATGATAAGCGTACGCGACGCCCTTAGCAAAGACACGCCTGAGGCCTTCATCGCTGCCAGCTCATAGCTCTCTCCCAAAGCGCCCAAAGTCATGATGGAGGAAAGTACCACCGTAAGGGGCAAGATAAGTGGAATAAGGTTCGGAAGCATCAATGCAATAAATTTTATTACCACAAAGATACTGAGCCCCTTACCAACCAACTCATCTATATACAACCAAATGGTTTGGAAAACAAAGATAAGCGTAATAATCAGTAAAGATGCTATAAAATTATAGATAAAGCGAGATAGTAGGTAGCGATCCAGTACTTTCATAGGTGAATTCCTTGCCTCTGATGACTTATTTATTAATATAATAGCCTAATTTCTTGTATTTAGCCTCATTGAAAGTAAAGTCATTCCCACTAAGGGGCTGATTGGTTTTGAACTCATTGATGGTGATAGTTGTTTTGGCTTCATTTTTACCTACTTGTATCAGGTTATAGATATGTTTGGTAGTGGTATCGATCCCTAGTAGAATGAGTTTTATATCCGATGATATTTTGGTCGGTTTCAGTTCTATATATTGTATTTTACGCCCCTTCACTTGCTGAACAATATCCCACTTATAGGAGAAATCTTTTTTGTAAAAAGTGAGCATCTCAGAGGGCTTAATCATCTGATCGTCCTTGTTTTCTGTATCCTCTATAGTTACTTCCTCATTCTCTGGAACGATTGTATATATTTTTTTCCCATCAAAGATTTTAGTAACTCCCATATAGTTAAGCAAATATTTCTGTCCGCTTAGGGTGACATCGCCTCGGGTATCCTGCTTGATACGCTCTTTAGCATTCTCAAAAGAATAGCGAAAATCAATATAAATATTATCATAAGAAGTTACTTTCTTATATACTTCATCCAAGAGTGCCTTAGCCTTATTGGCATTTTGAGCATGCGAAAAGGTGGCTACAAAAGCAAAAACTAATACAAATATTCTTTTCATTTTTAGGAATTGTAAATGGCCTTATATATAGCAATAATTGTGCCAAATTTTCTAATAGGTTGCCTTTTGCTCTTAGAGGGGAATCACTCAAAATTCAAAACTATTTTTTTGGTTAGTCAAAAAAATAATTGTAATTTTGACCCCAATTTACAAGATTTCTAATCAAAAATGAAGGCTTTATTCAAAAAAGAAATTCGTTACTTCTTCACCTCTGCGATAGGCTATGTAGTCATAGGAGCTTTCATGCTTTTCTGTAGCCTATTCTTATGGGTTTTATCCGGAGATTATAATATTTGGGAAAGTGGCTTTGCCTCTTTGCATCCTTTCTTTCTTTTAGCGGCCTGGATATTGGTATTCCTTGTCCCCGCTCTTACGATGCGTATTATTTCCGAGGAAAAACGCAGTGGTATGCTCCCATTGCTTTTTACATATCCTATTAGTATTTGGAAGATCGTATGGGCGAAGTATCTTTCATTGATTTTTATCTTACTTATCCTTATTACCTTTTCAGCTGTATATGTATATATGGTGTGGAACTTAGGGGCTCCTAAGGGAAATATGGATATAGCCAGTACCACAGGCTCTTACATTGCCTTATTACTCTTAGGGGCTACCTTTGCAGCTGTAGGTATGTTCGCCTCTGCGATGAGTCAGAACCAAATTATAGCCTTTGTGGTGGCTACTTTTTTGAATTTTTTCTTGTTCTTTGGGCTGGACGAACTCTTAGGTTTCTTCACCGAGGGAACTCTTTTTTCCTTTGGCTTCAAAATTCATTTTGAAGACATGAGCCGCGGGGTGATTGATACGAGAAATATAGTCTACTTCGCCTCTATTACCTTCTTTTTCTTATACTTAACCCAACTATCCTTACAGAGAGAAAAAAAATGAAATCTATAAAAAAAATACTTCTATCCATTTCTCTATTAGTGCTTATCTTAGGGATCATCATCGGAGCAAGTCAAGTGGTATATAAGCGATTCGACCTCACCTCCGACAAGCGCTATACCCTATCCCCTACTACCTTACAACTGCTCAAGCGCATCAAAACTCCTATAGGTATTAAGGTCTTGCTCAAGGGAAATATACCCACCGAATACAAGCGATTGCAGACCGAAACCCTCCAATTATTGGAGGAGTATAGAGCTGCCAATAGAAACATCCATTTTGATTTTATCAACCCCTTGGAGGGAAAGGAGGACAATAGCCAATTACAGGCGCTTAGTATGCAGGGATTCACCCCACTTATGATTACTTCTTCTCAAGGGGGAAGAACCTCCGAGGAATACATCCTCCCTTGGGCAATCCTCACCATGGGGGATAGGCAGGAGCGTGTTTCCCTATTGCGTAACAAATTAGGGGCTTCTACCCAAGAAAAAATACAGTTCTCCGTACAAAATTTAGAATATGCCTTCTCCGATGCGCTCTACAAGCTACTCTTGGAGAAGCAAAAGAGTATTGCCGTCATCAGAAGCAATGGTACCCTACCCGATGTGGAGATAGCGGACTTTTTACGCTTGGAGCAGAATTACTATCACTTAGCTCCTTTTGTTTTAGACTCTGTAGCCACTGCCCCTCAAAAGACTCTCAAGCAGCTCTCTACCTTCCAGCTTTGTATTATTGCCAAGCCTACAGTTGCCTTTACCGATGAGCAAAAACAGGTTCTTGATCAGTATATCATGAACGGAGGGCGTGTTCTTTGGCTCTTAGATCCTGTTGCGGCATCTATGGATGAGCTTTTCCGACAGAAAGGACGTACTATGGCTATGCCTCAAGACCTTAACTTGGTCGATATGCTCTTCAAGTATGGAGTACGCCTGAATTATGACCTGATTAACGATTGGTATTTTACCCAGATTGTTGTTGCGCAAGGTAGCGGTAGCCAGACCCAGTATACACCCATCCCTTGGGTATACTCCCCTATGATTCTTTCGGCCAATAATCACATGATTAATAAGAATTTGGATGGTATTCGCCTCCAGTTTGTCAGCAGTATCGATACCCTTAGCAATGGCATCAAAAAATCCGTGCTACTTTCCTCCTCTCCCCTATCCAAACTCGAGGGTACTCCTAAGGAGATTGTCCTTGATTTTCCTGAAAAAACAACCGAAGGATATGACAAAGGGAATTTCCCTGTGGCAGTCCTCTTAGAAGGGAGCTTTACTTCGGCTTTCAAAAATAGGGTGAAGCCTATTGAGCAGCTCGAAAACAAAGACCAAAGCCCTCCTAACAAAATGATTGTCATCTCCGATGGAGACATTATCCGAAATGACCTTCAGCAGGGAGAGCCTTTAGAATTGGGGTATGACAAATGGACTAACCAATATTTTGATAACAAGGCCTTCCTACAGAATTGTGTCAATTACCTTCTGGACGATACCGATTTCCTAAGCTTGCGCAACAAAAAGGTTTCCCTACCTTTCTTAGATAAAAAAACAATAGAAAAGGACACAACTTACTGGAAATCAATATCCTTTATCATACCTCTGACTACACTTATCCTATTGGGATTAGTGGTGAGAGGATGGTACAGAAGACAATATTCTTAATGTTTAGTCAAAAATTTTATAGTTCCCTTTTTTTGGAATATCTTTGCACTTATTTTTTAACGCATACAAAGCATCATGAGATTCATCGTATCTAGTTCGTATCTATTAAAGAAACTCCAAATCATAGGTGGTGTGATTAATAGTAATAACACCATGTCTATCTTAGAGAATTTCTTATTCGAATTATCTGAAAACAAACTAACTGTATCAGCTTCTGACTTAGAAACTACTATCAAAGGGGTTATAGAGGTAGAAAGTACTGATACAGCCAGTATCGTGGTTCCTTATAAGATCTTGATCGATACCCTCAAGACCTTTACTGCCGAACAGGCGCTTACCTTTACCATCAATGACAACAATACTATAGATATTGTCTCCAATAATGGAAAATATACCCTCGCTTACTTAGATAGTCAAGAGTTCCCTACTGTAGTGGAAATAGAAAATGCCAATCGTGTAACATTAAGAGGGGATATCTTAGCTACAGCGATACAAAGTACTTTCTTCGCTACTGGAAATGATGATTTGCGCCCTATTATGAATGGGGTCTTTTTCAATTTTACAGAAGAAGCACTTATCTTCGCCGCTACCGATGCACACAAGTTGGTAAAATATGAACGCCAAGATATAAAATCCGAACAACCTGCTGCCTTCGTTATTCCTAAAAAACCGCTAAACCTTCTCAAGGGGATCCTCTCCCAAAGCGAAACTCAAGTAACTATCGAATACAACGAAAGTAATGCTAAGTTCTCTTTCGACCAATTGGACTATGTTTGTCGTCTGATAGATGGTACTTACCCTAACTATGAGGCGGTAATTCCAAAGGAAAACCCCAATAAGCTGATTGTTAACCGTACCTTATTGCTCAACTCTACCAAGCGTATCTCTAACTTTGCTAGCAAAGCCACTCACCAAATGCGCGTGAAGATTACCGGTAACTCTTTACAAATCTTCGCCGAAGATATAGAGTATAACAATCGTGCCAACGAGACCATCCCTTGCAACTATGAGGGTGATGATATGGAAATAGGGTTCAATTCTAAATTCTTTATGGAAATGCTCAGCAACCTTTCCTCTGAAGATATCCTCCTTGAGATGTCCTATTCCAATCGACCAGGTATCCTAACTCCTGCCGATGGCTTGGACGAAGGTGAGAAAATATATATGCTCGTAATGCCTACGATGCTTTCTAATGAAAATGTCTAATATCAATTCCCTATCGAATCGAAAAGCTATCTCCTGAAGATGGCTTTTTTACATCTCTAACCTAACCTTTTCTCTTATGCAAATTTACAAATTCGGAGGTGCTTCCGTTAAGGACGCACAAAGTGTACGCAATGTAGCCTCCATCCTTGAGAATACAACCGATAAGAATATCCTCATTGTCATCTCCGCTATGGGCAAAACAACCAATGCCTTGGAGGAGGTCGTAACTCATTATTTTGAAGAAGATAAAAATGCCTTGAACGAAAGTTTACAAAAGGTAAAAGACTTTCATTATCAGATTATTAATGAGTTATTTGACAACAAAAATCACCCTATCTATTGGAAAATAGACGGACTCTTCGGGGAGATTGTTTCCTTCTTAGAAAGAAACAGATCTCCAAAGCATAGCTTTGTATATGATCAGATTGTGAGCTTCGGTGAGCTAATCTCTACCCATATCATTAGCCATTATCTCAATGATAAAGGCATCCGAAATACCTGGCTCGACGCTCGTAACCTGGTCAAGACCAATAGCAACTATCGAGAAGGTGAGGTGGATTGGGAAGAAACCAAGCGTAATATTACCGAGAATATCAATCCTTCCCTTATGTATATCACCCAAGGGTTTATAGGGAGTGACCCCAATTACTTTACCACTACACTTGGCCGAGAAGGATCCGATTATTCTGCGGCTATCTTCGCCTATTGCTTAGAGGCCAAAAATGTTACTATTTGGAAAGATGTTGCCGGTGTGCTCAATGCCGACCCTCGATTCTTTTCCAATACCCAACTGCTTGAGAAAATTCCGTATCAAGAGGCTATCGAGCTGGCTTTCTATGGAGCTTCTGTCATTCACCCCAAGACCCTACAGCCTCTTCAGAAGATGAACATTCCTCTGAATGTCCGTTCTTTTCTACATCCTGAACAGCCAGGTAGCTCCGTGTGCGATGTGAAAGAACTAACCCCAAAAGTACCCTGCTACATACGTAAGCAAAACCAACACTTATTATCGCTCTCCTCACTGGATTTTTCTTTCATTGCAGAGGAAAATATCAGCTTTATTTTCAACCTCTTAGCCACTTATCAGATAAAGGTGAGCCTGCTGCAGAACTCTGCTATTAGCTTCAACCTATGTATAGAGGACAAATATAAAAACCTTCCACTTCTATTGGAAGACCTTAGCAAGCGCTTTAAGGTCAGTTGTATAGAAGGGGTAACTCTATATACAGTACGCCATGCGCTCCCCGATAGCTTCAACTTCCTTAGCGACGACATAGAAGTCCTCTTAGAGCAATATGCCCTCCATACCCAACAGAAAATCGTTAGGCAATGATTAGTGGTTAGTTTTTAGTGATTAGATACTAACCACTAAAAACTAATCATTAACAAAACGTTAAAAACGTATTTTAAGCCTAATTTTTTTGATTTTATTTTCTTATCTCAAAAAAAGGTTGTAAATTAGCACCTTGAAATAAAAAGTAACTTTTACAATGGTTGAAGGAGAAAAACTCATTCCTATTAACATAGAAGACCAGATGAAGACAGCCTACATTGACTATTCAATGTCGGTAATTGTCTCTAGGGCCTTGCCTGATGTGCGTGATGGACTGAAGCCTGTGCATCGTCGTGTACTCTTTGGAATGCTTGAATTGGGCGTACGTAGCAATACCACTCATAAGAAATCGGCTCGTATCGTCGGGGAAGTACTCGGTAAGTACCACCCTCATGGGGATTCTTCCGTATATGATACCATGGTACGTATGGCACAGTGGTGGAATATGCGCTATATGCTCGTAGATGGGCAAGGTAACTTCGGTTCTATAGATGGGGATCCTCCTGCTGCTATGCGTTATACCGAGGCTAGAATGCGCAAAATAGCCGAAGATATGCTCATCGATATCGACAAAGAAACAGTGGATCACTCCCTGAACTTTGACGATACTCTTGAGGAGCCTACCGTCTTGCCTACTCGTATCCCCAACCTATTAGTCAATGGGGCTGCCGGTATCGCAGTAGGGATGGCTACCAATATGCCTCCTCACAACCTTGCGGAAGTGGTCGATGGTACCATCGCTTATCTTGACAATCAAGATATTACCATTGATGAACTCATGGAGTATATCAAGGCACCGGACTTCCCTACCGGAGGGATTATCTACGGCTATGATGGCGTACGTGAGGCTTTTAAAACAGGCCGTGGCCGCGTGGTTATCCGCGCCAAAGCGCACTTCGAGGAAATCAATAACCGTGACTATATCGTTGTCACCGAAGTTCCTTATCAGGTGAATCCTGAAACCATGCGTGAGCAAACTTCCAACTTGGTCAAGGAGGGTAAGCTCGAAGGCTTGGCCGATATTGTAGACCAAACCGGTAAGGGTGGGATGCGTATCGTATATGAACTTAAGAAAGATGCGATTCCTAATGTAGTGCTTAACAACCTCTTCAAGCACACTGCGCTGCAATCTTCCTTTAGTGTTAATAATATTGCCTTAGTCAATGGACGTCCTGAACAGCTAAACCTTAAAGACTTGATATACCACTTTGTAGAACACCGCTATGATGTAGTCTACAGGCGTACCCAGTATGAGCTTAAGAAAGCAAAAGAGCGTATCCATATCTTGGAAGGGCTTATGAAAATCATGGCCACCGAGGATACCCTTGACCGAGCGATTGCTATTATCCGCCATTCCAAACCTCCAAAACCTGATTTGATGGCCGAATTTGAGCTTACTGATATGCAGGCTACTGCTATCCTAAACCTTAGATTACAGAGTATCAATGAATTGGATATTATCGGATATAAAGAGGAATACGAAAAAAAATTAGCTGAAATTATTGATTTAGAAGATATTTTAGCTCACAAGGAACGCCGTACCCAGATTATCAAAGACGAACTTTTAGAAATAAAAGCCAAATATGGGGACGAACGCAAATCTGTCATAGAATATGCCGGTGGCGATATCTCCATTGAGGATATTATCCCCAACGAACAGGTCGTTATTACCATTTCCAATGCGGGATATATCAAGCGTACCCCTGTCAATGAATACAAAACCCAAGCTCGTGGTGGTGTAGGGCAAAAGGCCTCGGCTACCCGAGATAAGGACTTTATCGAACACCTCTTTGTGGGAACCAACCACCAATATATGCTCTTCTTTACCGAAAAAGGAAAGTGTTTTTGGCTCAGGGTATATGAAATTCCTGAAGGGGGAAAGAATACCAAGGGACGTGCCATCCAAAACCTTATCAATATTGCCTCCGATGACTTAGTCAAAGCCGTCATCTGTACCCATGATCTCAAGGAACAGGATTATATCAATAGCCATTATGTAATTATGGCTACCAAAAAAGGGGTTATCAAAAAGACCTGCTTGGAGCAATATTCTCGCCCTCGCCAAAATGGTATTGTAGCCATCACTATCAAAGAAGATGATGAACTATTAGAAGCGCGTCTTACCTCTGGCAATAGCCAAGTAATGCTTGCCGTAAAATCAGGTAAGGCTATTCGTTTCCCTGAAGAAAAAGTACGTGCGGTAGGCCGTAGTGGCTCTGGAGTGAGAGGTATCTCCCTGGAAAGTGACAAAGATGAAGTCATCGGTATGATCGCCATCGAGAACCCTAAGGAGGAAACCGTATTGGTTGTCTCCGAAAATGGCTATGGAAAACGTACCTTTATTGATGATCCTGAAACAGGCGAAGCCGTTTATCGTATCACCAACCGTGGCGGTAAGGGGGTAAAAACGATTTCTGTAACTGATAAAACAGGAAACTTGGTGGCTATCAAGTCTGTCTTAGAGGAGGATGACCTGATGATTATCAATAAGTCCGGTATGGCCATCCGCCTTCCTGTAAGCGACCTCCGTGTGATGGGACGTGCTACCCAAGGGGTGCGCCTGATCAATATCAAAGGAAATGACTCTATCGCAGCCGTAGCCAAGGTGATGAAGGAGGACGAAGAAGAACTCCCCGAAGGTGAAAATACCCAGGAACCTACCCCAACCGAATAAATAATTATAAGTCAAATATAAACAGATAGTTACCATGAAAAAAAGTATGCTACTAATAACAGCTTTGGCCTTTTCAGCTGTTTCTTTTGCTCAAAAGAAAGAACTTAAGGAAGTAAAAAAGGCAATTGATAAGAACGAACTCTCTCAGGCACAATTGCTTTTAGAGAGTCTCAAAAGCAGTGCCTTGAACGATAGAAAATCCTCTGCCGAATATTACCTCCTAAAAGGTGAAATTGCTCTAAAAAAAGCAATTGCAGCCAACGATATCAACGCTTTATCCGAAGCAACCAACGCTTTCAATGAAGCTAAAAAAGTAGGTGGAAAAACCCCTACAGAATTGGATGTACTTAAGGGTAAAGGTGCCGAGTTTGCTGTAGAAAAAGGGCAATCTGCTTACGAAAATAATGACTTTAAGCAGGCTGCCATCGCTTTCGAACAGGTATATCGTCTCAGCCCTAAGGATACACTTTTCCTATACAACGCTGCTGTATCTGCCTCTCAAGGTAAAGAAAAAGACATGGCTTTGAACTATTTCTTAGAACTTAGGGATCTTAAGTACGATGGATCCGAAACCCTCTATGCGGCTAAAAACAAAGAAACCGGACAGATAGAGAAATCTGCTGATAAGAATATCCGTGACATGAAAATGAAAACGGGGAACTATACCAACCCTACTCAGGAGAAAACGCCTTCCAAAAAACGTGAAATTATCAGCAATATTGCTTATATTTATGTAGATCAAGGAAAAAAAGAAGAGGCTATCAAGGCTTTTGAATTTGCAAGAAAGAACTACCCTAAGGATGCCGAACTTCTCACTCAGGAGGCAAATGTATATTACCAATTGGGTAATATAGACAAATATGTAGCCCTGACCAAAGAAGTAACAGAACTACAACCCGACAATGTCAATGCCCTATACAATATTGGGGTAATAAACCTCCAAAAGGGAAATAATGACCAAGCAAGGATATATTTCCAAAAAGTGCTCAAGGTAGATCCTAAAAATGCCGACGCAGCTATGAACTGCGCCACTACCTTTGCCAAAGAAGGAGATGCCTTAGTAGACCCTATGAATGCCTTAGGAAATACAGCCAGTGACATCAAAAAATTCAACGAGCTAAAGACTAAAAAAGATAATCTTTACAGACAAGCCGCTGAAGTGCTCAATGAATATGTCAATAATGATGCCAAAGAACCTAACAAAGTAGTATTGGAATACTTGTCCAACATCTATTTATCTTTAGATGATGTAACCAACTATAAAAGAATTAGAGCTATTGCTGAGAAAAAATAAAATGCACATCATTTTTATAGAAAATACTTTCCCCAATAAGGGAAAGTATTTTTTTGTATCCTATTGATTCACTTAAGCACAAAACAAAAGGCTTAAGAATATATTCCTAAGCCTTTTTACTAAACCTTAAAAATCAATGTATTGCGGAGAAAGAGGGATTCGAACCCCCGGAGGTGTTACCCTCAACGGTTTTCAAGACCGCCGCATTCGACCGCTCTGCCATTTCTCCAGTGAATAAAACACTGTTTTAATTCGGGTGCAAAGGTATAACTTTTTTTTTATTCTACAAAGAAAAAATGATTTTTTTTCTATTTTTTCATCAAAAATTTTTCTTCGCTCTGTATTTCAATTAGTTATAGATTTTTTATAATAAATTTGAAAAATAGCTTTGTTTTCTTATTTTTTTTTCTTACCTTTGTGTGGTTTTAAAAGATACCCTTATTCTTAGTAATTATGTCAATAGCTACACCTCCCATATTTACTTCTATCTTAGATAATGATTTCTACAAATTCACTATGCAGTGCGCTGTTGTAAAGCTATTTCCTGCGGTGAAAGGTCGTTATGAGTTCATCAATCGTGGAAAGCATGAATTTCCGGAAGGCTTCGCCAAAGCAATGCAAGAAGCTGTTAATCAAATGGCGCAACTTAAGCTATCAAAGGAGGAAAAAGAATTCTTAAAAGCTTCCTGTCCTTATCTGAATCCTGTTTATATTGATTTCTTAGAAGGTTATCGGTATGATCCTTCTGAAGTACATATCTCCCAACAAGGAACAGAACTTAAAGTAAGTGTGGAAGGCTATTGGTACCGAACTATTCTATGGGAAGTACCGCTTTTGGCTACCATCAGTGAATTATATTACAAGCTCACAGGAGCGGTGGCTTGGAATGACGAACAAATCATCGCTAAGACTTCTCACAAGATCCATGATTATGAGGCTTTGGATGTAATCTTTGCCGAATTTGGCACTCGTAGGCGACATTCTTACCGCACTCATGACTTAGTAATGCAGACACTTATACAGTCCCATCGCCATAACTTCTCCGGAACAAGCAATGTGCATTTTGCTATGAAGTACAAGGTAAAACCCATCGGTACTCATGCACATGAATGGTTCATGTTCCATGCTGCTGAATATGGATTTAAGATGTCCAATGCCATGTCTCTTGAACATTGGGTGGATGTCTATAGAGGCGACTTAGGAGTAGCTCTTTCTGATACTTATACTACGGATGTCTTTTTCAAGCAGTTCGATACCAAGTTTGCCAAACTTTTTGATGGTGTACGCCACGATAGTGGTGACCCTATCGAATTTGCAAACAAAACCATAGAACATTATAAAAAATTCGGTATCAATCCCCTTTCCAAATATATCATCTTCTCCGACGGACTTACTCCTGAAAAAGTAGAAGCTATTACCAAATACTGCCGCGGTAAAATAGGCTTCTCTTTTGGAATTGGAACCAATCTTACCAACGATGTAGGTCTAAAGCCCATGAATATTGTAATGAAACTCACCGAAGTGCTTACCTCTGACCGCGAATGGATCAAAACCGTCAAGCTCTCCGATGAACCTCTCAAGCATACCGGAGATCCCCGAATGATAGAATTGGCAAAGGAATTGTTACGTATCCATTCTTAAAAATATGAGTATTCTAAAGAAGACCAATATAGTTGCCTATACCCTAATGATATTGGGAACACTACTGCTCTACCTACAATCCAAAAAGGAATATAGGCTCTTTCAGGAGCAATATATCCTAATGGCTGGGTTGGTATTGATGGTCGTAGGTATCTATATGCTTTCTAAAAAAATACCTCCAAAAGAACCTAAATAAGTTAAATATTATACAAATAATTAAAAACAAAATTTTATGTCAGTATTAAAAATTGGAATCAATGGATTCGGACGTATTGGCCGCTTGGCTTTTAGAGCTATTTCAAAACGTGCCAATGTAGAAGTTGTAGGTATTAATGACTTACAAGATGTGGAGTACATCGCTTATTTACTAAAATACGATTCTGTACACGGTACTTTCCCGTTGGATGTAAAAGCAGAAAACGGAAACCTTGTAGTGGATGGAAAAACCATTCGCATCACTGCTGAAAAAGATCCTAATAACCTCAAATGGAATGAAGTTGGGGCTGATGTAGTACTCGAATGTACTGGTATCTTTACTACTTTAGAAAAAGCACAAGCACACCTTAATGCAGGTGCTAAGAAAGTGGTAATCTCTGCACCTTCTGCGGATGCTCCTATGTTTGTAATGGGGGTAAACCACAAGAGCGTAAAACCTACCGATACAATCGTATCCAACGCTTCTTGTACTACCAACTGTTTGGCTCCTATCGCCAAGGTTATCAACGATAACTTCGGTATTGACGAGGCGCTTATGACCACCGTACATGCTACCACCGCTACTCAGCTTACAGTAGATGGCCCTTCTAAAAAGGACTGGAGAGGAGGACGTTCTGCCCTTATCAACATCATTCCTTCTTCTACAGGGGCTGCTAAGGCAGTAGGTAAAGTAATCCCTGAACTTAATGGAAAACTTACCGGTATGGCCTTCCGCGTGCCTACAGCCGACGTTTCTGTAGTGGACTTAACTGTAAAAACAAAGAAAGCTACTTCTCTTAAAGAAATCAACGAAGCTATGAAAAAAGCCTCCGAAGGAGAACTTAAAAATATCTTAGCTTATACCGATGAGCTCGTTGTTTCTCAAGACTTTGTAGGTTGTACCAATACTTCTATCTATGATGCCAAAGCTGGTATCGAACTCAACGACCACTTCTTCAAAGTTGTTTCTTGGTATGATAACGAAGCAGGTTACTCCAACAAATTAGTGGATCTCGCTCAGCATGTAGCTTCCCTTTAATCTGTAAAAGATGAAAAAAAAGACGTGTGATTTCTAAAACATACGTCTTTTTTTCAAATATGTTCACCTAATACCTCAAAAATTATGATTTTTATAGTAGATAGTGGAGCAACCAAAGCCGACTGGACTGCTCTGAACGAAAAAGGAATGAAAGAATTCGGCACCCAGACCCTTGGCCTTAATCCTGAAGTCCTTACCGAGGAAATCGCCATGGAACGACTTACAACCAACGAACAACTCAACGATAACCGCAAACGTGCCCGACACGTATATTTCTACGGAGCTGGATGTGGAACAGAACGACTTAGAGTATTCCTTCAGGCAATCTTACAACGTTTCTTCACCAATGCTACTATTGTGGTAAAAGAAGATACTTATGCTGCCGTACATGCCACTACCGCCGATGGCGAAAAAGCCATTGTAGGTATTCTCGGTACAGGGGCTAACTGCTCCTATTGGGATGGAAAAAAGCTACACCAAGCCGTGGATTCCTTAGGGTATTCCCTCATGGACGAATGTAGTGGAAACTTCTTCGGGAAAAGACTTATTGTGGATTACTACTTCAAAATCATGCCGGAACATCTAAGAAATAAGTTCGAACACGAATACGAGCTTAACTCGGATGTGATTAAGTCTCACTTGTACAAATTGCCTAACCCTAATAGTTACCTAGCTACTTTTGCTCGCTTTTTGGTGGAAAATAAAAATGATGCTTATTGCCAGCGCATCATCCGAGAAGGTGTACAGCTCTTCATCGATCACTGGGTGGTACAATACGAAGCCCGCAATGAGGTGCCTATCAACTTTGTAGGTAGTATCGCTTTCTACCTGCAGGATTTGGTAAAAGAAGTATTTGCTGAAAACAAACTAAAAGTAGGTAAGGTTATCCGCAAGCCTATTGATGGCTTAGTAGAGTATCATCTATTACATAAAAATAAAAAATAAACCCATAGCCCAAAATCAAATAATGAAAGATTATATTTTGGTCGGTTTTGGATTTGCTGGCTGTAGCTTGGTGTATCTGTTGGAGAAGCACCAAAAGTCCTTCGTGGTCTTCAGTGAGGATCCTTCCCCTGTGACTACGGTGGCGGGTGCTATGTTCAACCCCATTATTCTCAAGCGTTTTACCCCTGTATGGCGAGTGGAAGAACAGATGTCACTACTTCCTACCTTCTTCTCAGAAATAGAGCGTAAGTTAGCCACCTCTTTCATCTATAAGTTACGGGTATTCCGAAAGTTTACCTCTATTGAGGAGAAGAACAACTGGTTTGTAGCCTCCGATAAGCCTATCCTATCCCAATATCTCTCCACAGAGGTGCTCAGTGGGCTTTCTCCTTATGTGGATACGCCTTTTGGAGTAGGTGAAGTGCTACATACAGGGCTTATCAATACCAGGGTACTTATTCCTGCTTATCAAGAAAAACTACAGAAAGAAGGCGTATATTTCCAAGAAAAATTGGATTATAATGCCTTGGAGATAAAGGAAGATAGCGTTTGTTATAAGGGAATCTCAGCCAAGCGAATTGTCTTCTGCGAGGGCTATGGCATGGTGCACAATCCTTTCTTCAATTACCTTCCTATGGTAGGAAGCAAGGGAGAACTCCTTAGTTTTGAGGCTGATGACCTACAGCTGGACGGGGTACTCAAGTCCGATGGCTTTATTGCTCCTTTAGGAGGGAATACTTTCAAGATAGGTACCACCTATGACAATGATGACAAAGACCCCTCCCCTACTTCTCATGGTAGGCAGGCGCTTATAGAGAAGCTCGAGCGACTCATCAGTTGCCCCTATCGTATCACAGGACAAATGGCAGGTATCCGCCCTACTGTAAAGGATCGTCGTCCCTTAGTAGGCTCCCATCCTAAATACAATAATCTATTCATTCTCAATGGTTTGGGAACTCACGGAGCTCTTTTAGCCCCCTATACGGCTACCGCGCTCTACGATTTTATAGAAAATGGAAAAACAATAGACAAGGAAATGAATATCTCTCGTCATGAACGATTTTTCCTGTAAAAACAGACTATTATTCACACTATAAGAGGTAAATCGGATAAATTTACCTCTTTTTGCATGAAAACAAAGAATTATAATTTATGAAGATATCATATATTTTTCTAACGAGTATCTCATTCGTTTTCAGTAGTTTTATTTATGGACAGGCTACTCCTTCCAAAGACACCCTCTCCATAGTAGCTGTAGGCGATGTAATGATCGGTTCGGGCTTTCCTGCTGGAAATCTTCCCAAGGACGATGCCAAAGGAAGCTTTAAGGCTGTCAAGCCTTATCTAAAAGGGGATATTGTTTTTGGAAACTTAGAAGGAGCTATCTTAGATTCTGGTAATTCAGAAAAGTGTCGAAACTCCAAAGAGGGTACCTGCTATGCTTTCCGTATGCCTGACCGCTATGGAAAAATCCTCAAGGATACGGGCTTCAACCTTATGAGTACGGCCAACAACCATGCTAATGATTTTGGTGAAAAAGGAAGGCGCAATACTGCCCGCATACTCAGTGAGGTAGGGATCTATCATGCTGGCCCTGTCGAAAATAAGTCGGTAGTCTTCGAAAAGGAGGGTATCAAGTATGGCTTTTGTGCCTTTTCACCCAATAGTAACATGCTATCCGTGAACGATTTAGATCAGGCTATTGACTTAGTTAAACAGTTACGTGCTAAAGCCGATATTGTAATTGTATCCTTTCACGCAGGAGCTGAGGGAGCCAAGTATACCCATGTTCCTCGTCAAAACGAATTCTTCTTCGGCGAAAATCGTGGAAATGTATATAAATTTGCCCATGCTGTTATAGATGCAGGTGCCGATATTGTCTTAGGACATGGCCCTCATGTAACTCGTGCTGTGGAGGTCTATAAGAAAAAGTTTATCGCCTATAGTATGGGAAATTTCAATACCTATGGCACCTTCAATCTCAATGGGCCTAATGGAATGGCACCCTTATTGGATATCAAGCTCGACGGTAAAGGTAATTTCCTCTATGCCAAAGTGATTTCTACCCAACAGAGCAAAGCCAATGGCTTAGAATTAGATCCCAACCATAAGGTCTTTGAGGAGATAAAGCGCCTCACCAAGACGGATTTCCCTGAAACTCCTTTGGTTTTCAAAGATAATCACATATGGTTAAGTGAATAAAAAAAGTGATTAGTGAAGCTTATCACGCTTCGCTAATCACTTGAAATAGGAGTTCTATTTCCTCCTTGGTATTATAACTATGCAGACATATCCTCAGGCGTTCCTCTCCCTTAGGTACCGTAGGCGATAGGATGGGTTTTACCCCCATTCCCCTCTGCTGTAGCCGTGCGGCCATTTCCTTGACTCTTTGGCTATCTGGGATAATAAGCCCTTGTATCGCAGAGGTTGAATCTATAAAGTGAAGTCCTTTTTCTTGAGATAATACCTTGGCTTTCTCTCGAAAAAAAGCAATATTCTCATGCAGATAGCCTCGCTCCTTAAGTTCCGGTAAGAGCACATAGGAGGCCATAAGAGTCGCTATACTCTCTGGAGCCGCAGCAGTAGTATAGATGAACGAACGAGCAAAATTGACCAAATAATCTATCACTTCCGCTTGTGCAAGCACAATCGCTCCATGGGCTCCTATCCCTTTGCCAAAGGTAATTAAGCGTAAGAAGATGTCCTGCGCTATCCCTAAGGCTTGACAAAGTCCTGCGCCTTTTTCCCCAAATACCCCCACCGAATGGGCTTCGTCTATAATGATATAAGCTCCATATTGCTGGGCAAGGGCTACCATAGCAGGCAGGTCGGGGGTATCTCCATCCATAGAAAAAACGGCTTCTGTAGCTATATAAAGGGTAGTGGCAGAGGGAGAAAACCGCTTTAGTTTTGCCTGCAAATCTTCTAAGGAATTATGTTTGAACTTAAAGTGCTGTGCCCTATTGAGTTGCAATCCATCTCGGATAGAGGCATGTATATATTGGTCATAGAGTACCACATCTCCCCTTTGAGGAATCGCTGAGAAGATTCCCACATTGGCATCATAACCTGAATTGAAGATAAGTCCTCTTTCGCCAGCATGGAAGCTCGCCAAATAGGTTTCAGCCTCTCTAATCAAAGGATAATTACCCGATAGCAAACGGGAACCGGTACTGCCATTCTGTGGGGAATACTGTTCCAGTATAGCTTGTGCCTTAGTGCGCACCGTTGTATTTTTAGCCAACCCTATATAGTCATTAGAATAGAAATCAATAGCATAACGCTCCATCGATAACTGACGGAGCGTATGGGCTGCTTTTCGCTCTTCAAGCGCCTTTAGTAAGGGATTAGGAATGGGATTCACTTTTATCTTTTGTAAGTATAGATGGTTTTATAATGAATTTTTCTATTAACAAGGTCGTTACCCATGCCCAAAGGGCAGGACATACCCATGAAAGTCCATATTGGTGCAAGGGCAAAGGTACTTCAAAGAATTTATATCCCAATTCTTCTAAGAAAAGAGGTATCGTAGTGATAAAAGTAACTGCTGCAACTGCCTTGAATACATTTTTGGAAGCCAATTTGGCCGGAAGTAAGTGCAAAAATACCAAAGCAATCACGGTTGAATAGAAAAGTACCAACACAGGATAGGCTATCTTGATGATAAAATCTACTCCAAAAGGTGCTACTATAAGGCAATAGATACAAAGAATGGTTACAAATGTTTTATAGGTACGTTCATTGCCTTTAACCAAATCTTTAAAAAATTCAGCTCCTCCGGTGATGATACCCACTGCTGTGGTAAAGCAGGAGATACTTACAGCTATACTAAGTAATACTCCCCCAAAGCCTCCTAATACATGTCTGGTTATGGCCGCCAAAAGAGGAACACGTTGGGTTATTTCAGGAAAATAACCTCCTTGAGAAGCTCCTGTATAGATAAAGCCGGCATAGGTGATAGAGAGCAAAATACCACTGCCTATACCTGCATAGATGGTAAGCTTCTTGACTTGTGTCTTATCAAAAGAATTATCCATGGCCAAGGAAGCTACAATCACCCCTCCTATAATGATTGAGGACATCGCATCATAGGTTTGGTATCCCTCCAAAAGTCCTTTTGAGATAGGATTTTCAAACGATGAGGCTACCACATCTCCTTGGTTAAATATAGCAACTATAATGAGCAAAAGAATAATCCCTACCATAAGGGGAGTAAGATATTTTCCTAACACGTCCAGTATCTTATTGCGCTGAAAACATAAATAACCTACCAATAGAAAATAGACTACATAGAAAACATACATCGCCCAATCTGGCAAATTAGGGGCAAAGGTAGAGGTAATCATCTCATAACTTACCGAAGCGGTACGAGGCATTGGAAAAGCCAAACACATGCCATAGAGCAAGCACCCTAAAATAACCGCTACTATAGGGCTGACCTTCTTGCCAAAATCCAATACAGACCCCTGTAGGCGTGCTTGTACTACAATTCCTAAAATAGGAATTAACACCGCTGAAAGACAGAAAGCTATAGAGACGATGAGCCAATGCGTTCCTGCTTCCTTACCCAAGAGAGGAGGTAGTATAAAATTTCCAGCTCCAAAGAAGATGGAAAACATCGCAAAGGATGTTACAATAATACGTGAAAGTGTGATTTTCATTCTATAAAGATTTAAAAATTAGTACTCTTAATATAGGGGTTCTCCATTGAGATCGGTGGTCAAAGCTCCTGTCATAAAGTCATAAAAGGGGCGCATAGCTAAAAAAGTGGCTACCACTTCCTCTAAGAAATCTGCCTCCAATACTGCCGAGATCGGAAAATCTCGCTTAAGCAAAAATTGCTTCTTGCGTAGGTATTCGATCATCGGATCATCCTTACTGAATCCCTTAGGAGCTGTCTTTACCGCTTCCCCAAAGAGTTGGCCTCCAAAATATTTTTTTATAGGAGCCGAACTCATTATCTGAGAAAAAACAGCTCCCTCAGCGGCTATCTCTTGGCGAATGCGTAAGAGATCTTTGGCTTCAGGATTAAAAAAACCGCCTCCTGCAAAACTTCCCTCAGGACTCAAGTGTAAGTAATACCCCCCGCGATAATGGGGTTGTAGGCGAGGAAAATAAAGCCCAAAATGGGTCTTATAAGGGGGCTTATCCTTTGCAAAACGCAAATCATTATAGATACGATATATCTTGATAGCTCCTAAGTGATCTTTTTCTTTGATACGTTCGTATACTTCTTGAAAAAAGCGACTTGCCTCTCCCTTAGCCACTTCATAGTCCTTTTTATTAGCAGCAAACCATTCTCGATTATTATTTACTGCTAATACAGAGAGGAAAGAAAATATATTGTCTGTTAATTTGGTTAATTTAGTCATTATTATTGAGCGTATAAATCAATTTACTTATGAAAGTGCAAAGATACAATTTTTTAAATATAAACCTACCATTATTTGAAAAAATATTTCTACCTTTGCAACGTTTATAAATTTACCCTATGGAAACCAATCGTCAGAAAAAAATAGCAGGCCTCTTGCAAGAAGATTTAGGGGATATCTTAGGCAGAGCCGTCCAGTCTGGTGGCCTGACCAATCTTATTATATCTGTAACTAAGGTCTCTATTACTGTAGATCTCACCCAAGCAAAGGTATATATCAGCGTATTCCCCAGCGAACAAGGCAAGGAAATCCTCTCGGCTATACAGTCCAACACGGCTCAGATAAAGCATGAGGTAGCACAGCGAGTGCGCTACCAGCTTAGAAAAATGCCTGACCTTAGCTTTTTCTTAGATGACTCCTTGGAATACCTCTCCCAGATAGAACATTCTCTCAAGGGAGAAGAAAACCCTATTGAAAACCCTGAATTGCTGATCAAACGCAAAAAATCTTAGTCTGTTGAAAGCTATTCTCTTCATAGCCTGGCGTTATGTACGCTCCAAAAGCTCACAGAATGTCATCAATATCATCAATCGCATGTCCATCTTTGTCCTAATCATAGGTGGCGCCTCTTTGATGATTGTCTTAGCGGGCTTTTCGGGCTTGAGAACTTTTAGCATGTCCTTTTCCAACTTCTTTGACCCTGACCTGAAGATATTCCCCAAGATTGGAAAAACGTTTGTACTCACCCCTGAGCTACAGCAGCTACTCGATCAGGATCCTACAGTGGCTCACTATAGCAAAGTATTGGAAGAGCGGGTTTTCCTCAATAGTCGAGGGAAGAACTATATCGCCTATATCAAGGGAGTAGATGAGCAATATCCTAAGGTAAATGCCGTAGATAGTATCTTGGTGATCAGCCCCAAGGATTGGCTCCTTTCGGAAGATTATGTGGTGGTGGGCAATAGCATCGCCGAGACACTGAACTTAGGACTTTTCACCAGCACCACTCCCCTACAGATTATTGTACCTAAAGCTGGCAAGGGTAGTATTACTAACACAACAACCCCTTATAGGGAAGAAACGGTCTTACTCTCTGACTATTACCAGGTAACTGAAGATTTAGATAGTAAATATGTCTTCGCTACCTTGCCCTTAGCACAACGCCTTAACGGCCTATCAGAGAATGAGGTCTCTGCTATTGAACTCAAACTATCCAAGGGGATTTCCACCAAAAAAGCGAAGGAACAGCTCCAAGCGCTCTTAGGAAACTCTTTTGTGGTAAAAGACCGTATGGAACTCAATGAAGACCTTTATAAGATGTTCCAAACAGAGAACTTAGCAACTTATCTGATCTTTACCTTGGTGCTTATCGTAGCTTTGTTCAACTTGGTAGGAGCCATTATCATGATGATTTTGGACAAGCGAAAGAACCTATATACGCTTTTTGCCTTGGGCATGACCCAGAAGCAGCTGCGCAGTATTTTCTTCCTACAAGGTACCATTGTGACCCTTTTGGGAGCCGTTGGAGGAGTTGCCTTAGGCCTTGGTATCGCTTGGCTACAGAAGATCTATCCCATGCTATATATCAATCCTAATGCCTCTGTTCCTATCGCCTATCCTATGGATATTCGCCTTCCGGAAATTGTGGTGGTCTTCTTTACCATCCTTATATTAGGAATTGGAGCCTCTGCCATAGGAGCCAGTAGAACTAAAATTAAAGGTCTATAATCAAAGGTTAATTGTTACTTATCAGAGACTTAACACCCTATTCAAAAGTTGAAATTTTTAAATAATTTAATAGATTAGAAATGAAGAAAATCGTTTTATTAGTAAGCAGTATCTTTTGCTTAAGTAGTTGTGCTGATTTGCAAACTATTATGAACAATACCCAACAGAGCAGTGGAAACAGTGCCTTGTCTTCTTTGGATATTTCCAATGGACTCAAACAGGCCTTAGAATTGGGGATTGCCCAAGGAGTGGATCTACTCAGCCAAAAAGATGGCTATTATGGCAATTCATTAGTTAAAATCCTTTTCCCTGAACCGCTCCAAAAAGTAGATAATACGCTAAGAAGTATTGGCTTAGGAAGCCTTGCTGATGAAGGGGTAAAATTACTTAATCGTGCGGCCGAAGATGCAGTAACCGAAGCCAAACCCATCTTTATCAATGCCGTAAAGAACCTTTCTTTCTCAGATGCTACAGCTATTCTCACCGGTGGTAAAGATGCAGCTACCCAATATCTAAAGAAAACAACTACCCAATCCTTAGTAGAGGCTTTTTCTCCTAAAATACAAAGTTCTTTGGGTAAGGTAGGAGCCGATAAAGTATGGTCAAATATCATCGGAAAGTATAACGCAGTCCCCTTAGTGACCAAAGTAAACCCTGACCTCACTGGCTATGTGACTGAAAAGGCTATAGATGGACTTTTTACCCAAATAGCTCAAAAAGAAGAAGATATCCGTACCAATATCGGTTCAAGAACAACCCCGCTCTTACAGAAAGTTTTCGCTAAACAATAAATATAATGATTAATGCCTACAATGATTAATGATTAATATTTTTTAGATGAAAATGTTGATCATTAATCATTGATCATTAATTATTGATTATTAATCATTGATTATTTGCTTTGTTTCCTCAAATTCCTTTAGCCCAACAAATACTTCTTGCCTGCAAGGCAAAGGGTATCCAGCATATCGTCCTTTCTCCTGGTTCGCGTAATGCACCGCTAACCATTGGCTTTGCCAGTGATCCTTTTTTCACTGCTTATAGTATCGTAGATGAGCGTTGTGCGGCCTTTTTTGCCCTTGGCTTAGCCCAGCAGCTTAGAGCGCCGGTTGTAGTGGTCTGCACCTCTGGATCAGCCTTACTGAACTATTATCCTGCGGTCAGTGAGGCGTATTATAGTCATATCCCCTTAGTGGTCATTAGTGCCGATCGCCCTGCTTCCAAGATTGATATAGGCGACGGACAGACGATCCATCAGCGGCATGCACTCGCCTTGCATACTGGTTATAATGCCAACCTTTCCGAGGAGGATAAGGCACTCTCATACAATGCGTATTTGCTTAATGAGGCGCTCAATACAGCAGCCTTACAGCGCTTGCCTGTACATATCAATGCCCCTTTTGAGGAACCGCTGTATCAGACACTCCCCGCGCCAACTGTCCGTTTCCATAACGAGCCGAAAGTCAGCAAACAACCAGCTCTTGATCCTGACAAGCTTCTTCAATTTATCAACGAAGGAAGCTATCCTAAGAAAATGGTACTCATAGGAGTATTGCCCCCTGGTGCTATTGAACAAAAATGGATTGCTTGGCTTGAGAAAGATCCTTCTATTTTAGTACTTACCGAGAACACCGCCAATGTAGTAGCTGATTCTTTTATCGGCATGATTGACACCTTTCTCACCCCTATTGAAAAGGAAAATCTACAGGAACTCCTACGCCCCGATATTCTAATCTCCGTCGGAGGTATGGTGGTATCCAAGAAGATAAAGGAGTTTCTTCGTAAATACCCACCCAAAGCCCACTATTGTATAGATGAACAGGTAGGCTATGACACTTTTTTTGTCCTTACCCATCATTTTAAGACCAATATCAATACTTTTTTAGAGGCTATTGCCCCCAAGCTATCACCTGTGGCTTCTTCCTACAAAGATACTTGGCTGTCTCTCTATAGAAAAACGCTTCAAAAAAGGGAAATGTTCTTAGATACTATTCCTTTCTCGGATATGGCCTCTTATAAGGCTATTTTTGAACATATTCCTACTGCTTACCATATCCAAATCAGCAATAGTGCGCCCATTCGCTATGCTCAACTCTTTTATAGCAAAGCAGATTGGCAGGTGTATTGCAATCGCGGTACTAGTGGAATCGATGGCAGTACTTCTACAGCCATTGGAGCCAGTGTACTAAGCCCATTGCCCACCTTACTTATTACAGGGGACTTAAGCTTTTTCTATAATAGCAATGCCTTATGGTGTAATTACATACCCAAAAACTTTAAAATTATAGTGATAAACAATGCAGGAGGTGGTATTTTCAGGATTTTACCTACGGACAAGGAGACATCCTTCTTCGAAACTTTCCAGGAGACTACCCATTCCCTTACTGCTGAACATCTTTGCAAGATGTATGGCCTTAGCTACCTCCAAGCACAATGTAAAGAGGAGGTACTCAAGGCTTTAGAAGTGTTTTTTAAGGAAAAGGAAAGGCCTATGCTCTTGGAGATTTTCACCCCTAAGGAAGTAAATGCTGGTGTATTGAAAGACTATTTTACCAACTTAATATGATAATTATTTTCGCCTTTAATCAGTTGAAAATAAGAGGGTAAGGATTTGAATATGCTTACATAGTTTTCTTTTCCATAGCTTTTAGGCGTAAAGTCAGGATTTAATCTTTTTAATTCACAGACCACACTATTGAAGGGAGCACCCCGTTCACCTTCCATTTGGTTTTCTACCGCTTGTATCAATATATCTAACTTAGAATTTTTAGTAATCGGTTCAGGCTTAAGAGTCTCTACTTTAGGAGTAGCGGGTGCAACCTCTGGCTTGGGTTCCTCTACAGGAGATACATTTGGAATAAGGTAGGCAAAATCATCTATGTATTTGAATACATGACAGGCATTGACAAAGGGAGTCGGCGTTTGTTTTCTACCTATTCCCATGACAAACTTATTATTCTCTATAAGTTTCATAGCCAGTTGCATAAAATCACTATCACTGGAGACGATGCAAAAGCCCGTAATATGAGACTGGGTATAGAGAAGCTCCATCGCACTGATTACCAAGGAAATATCTGTTGTATTCTTACCCCTCACATGGGTAGGGCTTTGTATAAGCCTAAAGGTAAGATGGGACAGAGGCACATTCCACGAACTGAATTGGGGCGTTGTCCAGTCACCAAAAGCCCACTTGATAATCGGATTTCCATATTGCCTTACTTCCTCTATAATCAAAGGGAGATACTCCAGTTGCGTATTATCTGTATCCAACAGAATCGCAATATTTTTCTCTTTTGTTTCCATAACTATATAGATTTCTTATTTTACGATGGTTTGAAATAATTGGCAGCCTATATGTTTCTTAAAATCGGGGTATGTATTTCTATAGAAAAGATCCCAATAACTGGCAATACGGCTCTCTATACGCTTTTGGTAGAGAGGATTTGCACGAAAGAAATCCCTTAATTTATCACGAGTATCATTAGGAAGTTCGTGGTGAAGCACTTTTACTATTTCTATCACATAATCCCCAAAAAGTTTGGAGATAAAGAGCAAAGCAAAATCTTCTTTTAATGCCAATAATTCCCTTAGATAATGTTCTCTTAAATGACCATTGTAATGACACAAATACAAGCAATTAAGCATTTGCTCCTGAACTAAAGTCAGACTTTGGGTATTGTATTCCCCAAAATAAACTCTTTGAGGCAGCTCCAAGGCTTTCCCATTGAGGCAAACAACCTCTGTCCCTACAGTCCTAAAGTCCTTAGGGTCATTTTGCTGTAGGAAATCTGCTATTTTAGTAGCTTCTCTATGCAAATAAGAGGGAAAAGCACTTTGTATCATTCTTATTTTTGCAAGGGAGTGATATCATATCCTAATGACTGTAAGAAAAGTAAGCCATTTAAGGCAGCTATTTTTTGAGTACCTGTCCAACCTTGTATTTCTGCCCAATCTATAAGTTTGGGGATATATTTAGGTTCATTAAGATTGATGAGATCCTCGGTTTGTGTAGTTTTATTGAGTAATTTGATATTTCCATTGAGGGGTTGCCCCATAAACTCATCTTCAAAAGTGATAAAATCAATACACAAGGGCGTATTCTTCTCACCACTTAAGAAAATATGCACCGAAAGTAGTGAGTTATGATCCCCTTTCCTATTATAAGCGGTATCTACCCTATACAAATATTCCTTGTCTTTATGAACTAACTTTCGGAGTTTCTGTTTCATAGTGAGGGATTTGTAGAAATGGTTTTTATAATATGCCCCAATAGTTGTAAAAATACTTTCCTATCAAAATTATTGTTTAGAATAGTGCTACCAACGGTCTTGTACCACCATTGTTCTTCTATAGCAGTTTGCATAGCTTTGAGTTGTGTTATCACAGTTTCAGCAGAGAGTCCTGCAAGCGCCTTGTGGATATCCTCAGGCATAAACGAAAACGCCTCAATACCACAACACTCCCTTACACATTCTACCTCCAACTTATCAAAAAAAGCATTTAGCAGTGCAATATAAGGATCAAGATCTAACAGCTTCCCATTGTAATCTACTGGGAGTTCTTCGATAAATAGGTTATTGCCAATAAGGATGGGCATAAGGGTGTTTAATTTTTAGCAGTATACTTTTCTTTAATATAATCAGCTACTTTATCTATTTCAGGGAATAAAGTGCTTTTGTTTATTCCTAAATTGCTTAATTCGTCTTTAATATCTTTCTTATTTGAACTTTTAATTATCAACCTTTCTTTTGATGTAGACTTTTTTCCTCTTATTATCCAGTTGTTTTCTACTTTAGGCATTTCTTTATTTTTTTCTTTAACACCAAATATTAAGAAAGCTCCATATTGTCTTACAATACGAGGATTATCTAATTTTGGTTTGATAGCAAAAACACTTCTTATATCATTAGGATTTATAATAGGTTTGAAATAGGACTTGTCTTCTCTAATATAATGTAATAAATTGGAAAAATAGTAATTATTTAAAGCAGGAATAATAACTTCCTTTACTCTATAGTTATATGCACTACTAATTTCTACTAATAATTTATTATATAAACAATCTAAATCTGATAAATTTGGTAAATCTAATAATTTTGTTCCCTTATATTCAATAATTAGTTTCTCTATTATAGTTTCAACATTCTTTTCTAAATCTTCCTTTTTTAATTGTTCTGTTTTTTTTGCAATAATATCCCTTTTACTTTCTAAAAAAGAAATAATACTTTCCTTATTAGTGTTAGAGCATTTTTCTATATCCTTTTTAAATAAATTCTTTATTCTTTCTTTATTCTCTTCTAAATCTAAAAAAATTTTTTTCTTGTACCTGAAATTATTCTTACATTTAGCAAGATTAGCTAAAATAGTAACCTTATCACTATCAAAATAACAAGTAGTTTCTTCAGGTATATCAAAAACTATAACTTCTCCATCTTTATCTTCATCTCCAACACAAGCAAAATAAAGAGCTACTAAAGGATTGGTTGTTAAATCTAATATCCGTGTAGGAACTCCATAATGTTGCATTAGTACTAATGATTCTATGGTATTTTTCCCTTTAAAATCATAAGGTATTTTAGCAATAGTCTCTCTATAGATTTTATCTTCATTCTCTATATAAAGAAAGACTCTTTTTTCATTCTTTCTATAAATAGAAGGCTCTAATTCATAAGCTTCATTAGAATGTCCTCTATAGAATAAAGAATTTCCTTCTTTACTTTCTATTTTTTTTAATTGTTCTAAAAAATCACCTATATTCTCTATAATCATTAAATTCAATTTAAAAACATTGTAAAATTGTAAATTAATACATTATAATCATATGTTTTCTAGTATACAATCATAACATAGAGGAGTGGATTTACTTATATTTGTTTTTTTCTTCCCACAACAATGACAATAGCTCTCTATATAATCTGGATTTTTGTATTCATTCCATTGATAAAAACATCTTTTGCAAAGAGGTATATTTTTATTAAAAGGTATTTCTGTATTACATCGAATACAATGCCCTTTTTCCTTTTTGCTTATTATTTCTATCTCATTTGACTTATTTACATAATTTTCTTTTGGAAAGGAGGTATAATTAATCTTTTTCAAATCTTTTAAACCCTTTCCATTCCATATTTCTTCAAATAAGTTTAAATGAATTGTAAATCCTACAAGATCCTTTAGAAGACCAAAATATTTTTTACGATAATTAGGTCTTTTTACAAATATTGTTTTCCCTTCCTTTTCTATTATATTCAATATATCCTTTTTAGAAGAATTGAAAAAATTATTTTTATAAACAATATTTTTAAGGAAATTTCTTTTTGAAAGGACTCCAAATTCTATATTATTTTTTAAGGAATACTCTATCAAATTCATTGATGTAGAAATTGATTGTTTCCCATTATAATAGTATTTACCATGCAATTCTGGAATATAAACAATAGTGATATTAGGGAATTTTAAAAAGAATTCTATATCTTCTTTTTTAAAACTTTTCTCCATATCATTTTCATTTTTACCAAATACTATTATAATATGTAGGCTTGAATTATTAGGGTGTACCTTAAAAATTTTTTCTTTCAGGTCTTTGCTTAATTGAATATAAGGGGAAACTATTATTAGTTCTTTTTCAGCCATAGATATTGTATTATATATGGCTTTTTGTAATTTTTCTCCAACTAAATGTTTCATACTAAATTAGATTTATTTGTTTACATAACCCTCAGTCATTCAGCTTGAGCACCGCCATAAAGGCACTTTGTGGAATCTCTACGTTGCCGACTTGGCGCATACGTTTCTTACCGGCTTTCTGTTTCTCTAAGAGCTTGCGTTTACGCGAGATGTCCCCTCCGTAACATTTGGCAGTAACGTCCTTACGCAAGGCTTTGATAGTCTCACGGGAGATGATTTTAGCCCCAATAGCCGCCTGTATCGGGATATCAAACTGCTGACGTGGGATTAGCTCACGGAGCTTCTCACACATCTTCTTGCCAATGTTATAAGCATTATCAGCATGGATAAGGGCCGAAAGTGCATCTACCGACTGAGAGTTGATAAGAATATCTACCTTTACCAGATTAGAAGCGCGCATGCCTATAGGCGAATAGTCAAAGGAGGCATACCCCTTGCTGACGGTCTTCAGGCGGTCGTAGAAGTCAAATACGATTTCGGCCAAGGGCATATCAAAGTTCAGCTCTACACGCTCAGGGGTGAGGTAGTGCTGGTGGGTGATGATCCCACGCTTTTCTATACAGAGCGACATGACCTGACCGATAAAATCGGCCTTAGTGATAATACTTGCCTTGATATAGGGCTCCTCTACACGGTCTATTTTGGAAGGATCGGGAAGGTCGGAAGGGTTATTGACAATAATAGGTTTTTCAGGCTCTTTCTTGGTGAAGGCATGATAACTTACGTTGGGCACGGTAGTAATCACGGTCATGCCAAACTCACGCTCCAAACGCTCTTGTACGATTTCCAAATGCAACATTCCTAAGAAACCACAGCGGAAACCAAAGCCCAAAGCAGCCGAACTCTCGGGGGTAAAGACAAGCGAAGCATCATTGAGCTGGAGCTTTTCCATAGAGGCGCGTAGCTCTTCGTAGTCTTCCGTATCTACGGGGTAAATACCTGCAAAGACCATCGGTTTCACGTTCTCAAAGCCGTCAATAGCCTCCTTACAGCCATCGACTGCCGAGGTAATGGTGTCCCCCACTTTCACCTCGCGCGCATCCTTGATACCAGTGATAAGGTAGCCCACATCGCCGGTAGAGATCACAGGCTTAGGTACTTGGTTGAGCTTGAGGGTACCTACCTCATCAGCATCGTAAGTCTTGCCATTGGACATGAACTTGATTTTCTGCCCCTTGCGTATCTCACCATTCATCACTCGGAAGTAAGTCTCCACCCCACGGAAAGAGTTGTACACCGAGTCGAAGATAAGCGCTTGTAGCGGTGCTTTAGGGTCACCCTTAGGGGCAGGGATACGCTCTATAATGGCCTCCAAAATAGCCTCTACCCCTAAGCCTGTTTTTCCACTGGCTGGGATAATATCCTCTGGGGAGCAACCGAGAAGGTCTACGATGTCATCTTTCACCTCCTCTGGGTTGGCACTCGGTAGGTCTATTTTGTTAAGGACAGGAATGATTTCCAAGTTGTTTTCCAAGGCCAAGTAAAGGTTGGAAATGGTCTGTGCCTGAATACTTTGAGCAGCATCTACGATAAGGAGCGCCCCCTCACAGGCAGCAATAGAGCGGGACACCTCATAGGAGAAATCCACATGGCCTGGGGTATCAATAAGGTTGAGGATATATTTCTCGCCTTTATACACATATTCCATTTGGATGGCGTGGCTTTTGATGGTAATACCACGTTCGCGCTCCAAATCCATGTTGTCAAGCAATTGGTCTTGCTTTTCACGTTCGGTTACGGTTTGGGTAAAGTCAAGCAGACGGTCGGCTAAGGTACTCTTGCCGTGATCGATATGTGCAATGATGCAGAAATTACGGATATTTTTCATTCGTTCCTTTTAGTTATTAATCATTAGTTGTTAGTTGTTCGTATCCAATAACTAATCACTAACAACTAATAACTGTTCAAGGGGCAAAGATACATTATTTTTTTGGATTATAAAAGAAAAAAGCTACCCCATAGGATAGCTCTTTGTTCCTTTGTAAAAAATACGATTAAGCGGCTTTTTTGGAAGCACAGCAAGATTTTTTACCGTCTTTCTTGCAATCTTCTTTTTTGTCGGAAGCTACACCGCTTTGGTCTTTTCCACAAGACTTGCCGTCTTTACCTTTGCCGTCTTTGCAGCAAGATTTGCCTTCTTTACCATCTTTGCAGCAGGCTTTACCTTCCTTGCAGCAAGATTTTTCATCTTTGCTATTTTTACAACAATTTTTGCTGTCTTTGCAGCATTTTTTGTTGTTTTCATCGCAAGATGGTTTCTCATCTTTGTGACAAGCTACTTTCTCTGCGCCTTCTTTATGGCATGAAGCTCCTTCTTTTTTGTCTTTGCAGCAAGCTTTAGTAGTAGCTTTCTCTGGTTGTACTTGTTGGCTATTGTCCTGTGCACTCATGGCAAGAGGTGCCATAGCCATCACGAATAACATGAACAAACGTTTCATAGGATGTTGTATTAAATTCGCTGCAAAGGTATAAAAAAATAATGATATAGGAGTAGTTTTTTTGGGAAAATTGTAGTACTTTTGTGTTTTAAAACAGCTTAACTTATGAAAATCAACTTAAAACGTATTTATCAGGCCAAAGAGAATTCGGATGGTTTTCGTATTTTGGTGGATAAAATCTACCCTCGTGGTATCAAAAAGGAGAACTTGGATGTGGATCTGTGGGACAAAGAGATAGCCCCCTCCGATACGCTGCGCAAGGCTTTCCATGCAAGTGATGACTTTGAAACTTTCAAGACTTCCTACTGGGAGGAGCTCTCTGGCAATCCACATACTGCTGATTTCCTACAACTCCTTCAGGGGAAAGAGGTCATTACGCTCCTTACCGCAAGCAAGGACGTCAATCACTGCCAACTCCCTATTCTTCAAGAATTTATAGAGGCTTCCATTTCCAAAGAGCCTTCGTAAATAAGGAGAGAACCTACCGAAGATTTCGATAGGTTCTTTCTTTTGTAAAACTTAAATCATAATTATTCCTATAATTTAGGTGCTCCTTTGAGTACTTCTGCATCAGCACCAGCTTCGAATTTCTTGAAGTTTTCTACAAAGGCTTCGGCCAATTCTCTAGATTTGGCAGCGAATTGTGCTTTGTCATCCCAAGTATTTTCAGGGTTGAGGATGCTTTGGTCAGATACTGTAGCGCAAGATTGAGGTACTTGGAATCCGAAGATAGGAAGTTCCTTGAACTCTACTTGGTTGAGCGCTCCTGTAAGGGCAGCTGTGATAAGGGCACGTGTATCTTTGAGGCTGCAACGTTTCATCTTACCGTTGTATCCGGTATTGACAAGCCATACATTTACTCCTGATTCTTTGATTTTTGCAGCCAACATTTTTCCATATTCAGCTGGGTGCAATGGCATGAAGGCCGCACCGAAACAAGCAGAGAATGTTTTTTGAGGAGTGGTGATACCTACTTCTGTACCTGCTACCTTAGAGGTATATCCAGAGATGAATTGGTAAGCAGCTTGATTAGGAGTAAGCTTAGAGATAGGAGGCAATACGCCGTAAGCATCGAAAGTAAGGAAGAAGATGTTTTTAGGATTATGTCCTATAGAGCCTGGTTGAATATTGGCAATGTGATAAATAGGGTAAGAAACACGAGTGTTTTCAGTGATATCAGTACGAGAGAAGTCCACCACACCCTTATCATCCATAATTACGTTTTCAAGGATCGCTCCTTTTTTGATAGCTCCGAAGATTTCAGGCTCTTTTTCAGCAGTAAGGTCAATTACCTTAGCATAGCAACCCCCTTCGAAGTTGAATACGGTGTTTTCAGGAGTCCAACCATGTTCGTCATCACCGATGAGGTGGCGGTTAGGGTCAGCTGAAAGAGTGGTTTTACCAGTACCTGAAAGACCGAAGAAGATAGCGGTATCCCCATCTTTACCTACGTTAGCAGAACAGTGCATTGGCATTGTATTGCGGAATACAGGTAGTTCAAAATTCATGGCAGAGAAGATACCTTTTTTGATCTCTCCGGTGTATCCTGTACCACCGATAAGGGCAATCTTACGAGTGAAGTTCAAGATAGCGAAGTTACCTTGGCGAGTGCCATCTACTGCTGGATCAGCCAAGAAGCTAGGAGCATTGATCACCAACCAATCTTCTTTGAATCCAGCCAGTTCGCTGTCCTCTATACGAAGGAACATATTGTTGGCAAAGAGGTTACTCCAAGGAAGCTCTGTAATCGTACGTACATTGGTGCGATATTTAGGATCCGCACATACATAGCCATCATGTACATACACTTCTTTGTTAGATAAGAAAGCTACTACTTTTTCATAAAGAGCATCGAACTTCTCAGGAGCAAATGGAATGTTGATTTTTCCCCACCATACACGGTCTTTGGTAATAGCATCTTCCACAATAAAGCGGTCTTGAGGAGAACGTCCTGTGAATTTTCCTGTATTCACTGCCAAAGCTCCAGAGGAGGCTTCTTTTCCTAATCCCTTAGATAGTGTTTCTGCATGTAACTCATCTGCGGAAAGTTGGTAACGCACATTAGCGCCTTTGATTCCATATTTGTCTATGGAAAGAGTTTTTGTACTCATAGAAAAAACTTTTAATTATAATATAATCAGTTAAAAAGCAATCCATTTGAAGGATTTTGTGTAGGACAAAGGTACAACTTTTTTTCGCAATATCAAAGCATTTTCCTATATTTTTTTTGTTAAGTATCATAGTGAGTTAAGGGCTATTGGATTATAGAATTAAAGAGGGTCAGAGTCGAAGAATTTAAGCCAACTAAAACTTTTATCACTCCTTATTTCTACAATTTTTAACAAATCTTTTTATTGTGCAAATTCTTACTTCTCCCTCCTGCTTTCCTTGACTTCACCCCCTCAAATGTTGTAATTTTGCAGAGTCAGTTATTAGTGGTTAGTGGTTAGTGGTTAGTGGTTAGTTTTTAGGGGTCACCATTAACAATTGACCATTAATTTTTCACTTTTCACTATTCA
>NZ_KE992093.1 GCF_000466425.1 Capnocytophaga sp. oral taxon 863 str. F0517 | reverse complement strand
ATATGGTATGTGGGATAAAATGGAAAAAATGAACCTAAAAAAATATGGAGTTAGTGGGAATACAAGTCTACAAGGAGATTTATTGTATTTTTATAATGACAAAGAATTACAATTTGGCATTTTAGACATCAACACCAAGGAAATTATCTATGTTTCAGAGCCTATTGCTGTAGTGGAAAGAGATGATAGTTTTACTCGCCTTAGAGATTTAAAAGTCTCAGAAAATAAGGTGTATATCTTAGATAGTAATCATACGTTACATATTTTTGAAAGAGAAGAGAAAAAAATATAGTTCTTACTTCTATTTTTAACTTTATAAAAGCTGAATAATTATGTTTTGTGAAAGTAGAACAATAAACAATGTAATAGCTTATGTGAATGAATATTACATTAATAGCAAAGGACTCTTTAATGCTCAATCAAATGAATGTCTATTAGAAATTTCTGGACAGCAAGAACTATATCCCTTTGGAAAAGACCATTTGATATCAAGAGAGATTGTGTATGGAGATTCTGCCATAATCAATATTAACGATTTAATTATTGTTATTAATAATTATAGGATAGAAGCTCAGAATTACCCTTACTTTTCTTTTTATGAAGTTGATGATAAACCACAAGAAGGGATTTATGATTTTGAAAAGAAAGAAATACTTTTTGAAGCTACAAGTTGGTTAGGAAGAAGTATTATAGACAAGTATATATTTCGTGATTTTAAAAAGAAAATAGCTTGTAGAAAAATAGATTCAGATTTAATTCTTTGGGAGTTTCCTCTTGCTTCACTTGGTAAAGGTAAAGATTACAGTACAGATGAAGAATTTGACTATGAAGTAGAACAAATTGTAGGAATATATAACAATATCCTTTGGGTTTATATAGAAAGAGGTGGATTTATTG
>NZ_KE992092.1 GCF_000466425.1 Capnocytophaga sp. oral taxon 863 str. F0517 | reverse complement strand
ACACCATCGATTGCCCAATAACCATCTATTATAGAGAATACAGGAGTACGTCCATTTTGTCCTCTCTCTCCTTGAGCCTTAGTAGTTGTCTTAACTCCATTGATTACCCAATAACCATCCTCCGAAATGGTAGGGGTTATTCCATTAGTCCCAGGCAACCCTTTGAGATCGAGAGAAGGATCGCCCCATGCTCCTTGGGTTTTAGGCCCGTAGAGTTTGGCATTTGTTAAATCCAAATAATAATCTCCATCCTCTCCTTTACCATTGTCAGGCTGGCCTTGCCCTGAGAGTATAGGGCGGCTTTGAGAGAAAATCTTCTCGCGGATTACCTCAGCATCTTTGCTACAGCTGGCAATTAACATACTCGCTACCAATAGCGTAGATAAATACTTTCTCATGGTTTTATAATTTATACTTATAATTGTTTTACCGGGGCAAAGATACGATTTTTTATTTATTAAAAAAATTAACTTTTCAACATTTTTAGTGGTTAGTTGTTAGTTATTAGTGGTCAGATGCTAACCACTAATAACTAAAAACCTAAAAAATCGCTATGGCGCGTACGGGAGAGCCGGTGGCTTTTTTCCAATGAGGATAGGCGATGGAGATGATCGCTCCTGTGGCAGGACATTGATCAAGATGCGCCATGACCTCTATTTGGTAGATATCCTGAGAGAGGAGGTAGTATTCCTCAACCAATCCCTTGGCGGCGGCAGGTACGCCCGCATCGGTATCCAAAGTCTCGTGGCCAACGGCTTTGACCTTGCGCTCATGGATAAGGAACTCCAAGGCCTCACGGCTCCAGCCTGGGGTGTGCTGTACCCCTTTGTCGTCTAAATTGCGCATTTGCTCATAGGAAGGCCAACGCTTATGCCAGTCGCTGCGGAAGGCAACAAAAGCACCTGAGGCAATCTGTCCGTGTTGCGCTTCGAAGGCTAAGATGTCCTCACGGGTCAGGATATAGTCATTGTTTTGGGCTACTGCTTGGGATTTGTCAATCACATAAAGGGGTAGGAGTAAGTCTTTCAGAGGAATATCGTCCAGCCAGCGCCCTCCTTCTACAAAGTGGATAGGGGCATCGATATGGGTGCCATATTGGCCTACCACCAAGAATTGCTGTACAAGGAAACCGTCCTTGAGGGTGAAGAGGTCTTTCTGCTCCAAGGCTGGTAGGGCGGGGAATTTAGGCGAATGTTCGTCTATCTGATGGGTAAGGTCTACCCACTGCTTTTCTTGTAAAAGTTGGAATAAACTCATAAATTATATGGTTAATGATTAATGATCAATGTTTGAAGGCTAATTGCCATTAGCCTCTATGGCTAACCCAAAATTAGAAACTCAAAATGACCCCATACAGTGGTGTGCCGTCCCAAGCGGTGGAGCTGGAGAGGTTCCAATGGTATTTCTGAGCTGTTTTAGGTCGGTAATCGGAGATTTCAATACGTGACTCGGCAATGTTTTTTCCGATAAGGTAGCCCATAAAGAGGGCGATGGGATAGTCGGAAGCCCAATGTACTTTGCTCTGCATCATCTCGAAGGACATGAGCGCCAGGGCGGTATAGCTTACCGGCTTGATCCACTTATAATCCTTATAGTTCTCGGCCAAGACCGTCACGGCAGCCATAGCGGTAGTCAGGTGGCCTGAAGGCATGGCATCGTAATGAGGGGTATCACGCTGGTAGGCGGCAAAGCTGGGGGCAAAGTGCCAGGAGCTGTGCCATCTTCCATTCTCTTCGGTAATGAAGGGGCTTTCCCGACCGGTAAGTCGCTTGATGGGTTGGACAAATACCCCTGTGACGAGGATGCTTTCGATCAGTTGCATGGCGGTACTCTTTGCCCTATAATCGTCGGTGATGAGACCATAGGTAGCCAGTCCACCACTGATCAGGATAAAGGTCGTCCCATTGCCTATGAAGTACAGCGCGGAATTGACATCGGCTGGGACAATCTTTAGAAAGCCTAACTTCTTATAGGTATGAGCCGAACTAAAGCCTAACTGCTCGCCTAAGCTACGACTCTCTTGGATGAGCCAAGGGTCGGCAGGGATAAGGGCTGCCGTAGCTCCTAAAGCTGCTATACCATAGGGATAATAAGGCTTGGCTACAAAATCCTTGAGGGTATTGAGGGCATTGCGAGGCGCCTTGTTGATCAAGTCCCAAAACTTAGGCTTCTGATAGGTAAAATAGAGGTCAGGTTCTATTTGGTAATGAGACCCTTCGATTTCCTTAGGGATCCAATCTTCATCCACAGGGATGGTATCGGACAAGGCACCCATCACGACCTCCTGTGCAATCGCGGTATTGATATAGAAAAAGGGAAAAATGAAAAGGAAAGTAAGGGCGAATTTCCATTCGCCCCTACATCGTTCGTTATTTGTCATCAGGCACTATTTGAGGAATCCCTTTTTAAGGAGTGTTTCAGCGATTTGGATGGTATTGGTGGCTGCTCCTTTGCGGAGGTTGTCGGCTACCACCCATAGGTTGAGGGTCTTGGGTTGGGTCTCGTCACGGCGCACACGGCCTACGAATACCTCATCCTTGCCATGGGCATAGATAGGCATAGGGTAGGTATTGGTATCGGTATTGTCCTGCAAGACCACCCCTGGGGCCTGGCTTAGGAGCTTGCGCACTTCGGCCAAGTCATATTCCTGCTCGAACTCCACATTGACCGACTCACTGTGCCCCCCTACCACAGGGATACGTACCGCAGTGGCAGTCACTCGTATCGAATCATCGCCGAAGATCTTCTTTGTTTCTCTTACTAACTTCATCTCCTCCTTGGTATAGCCATTTTCTTCGAATACATCGCAGTGAGGAATCGCATTGCGGTGGATAGGGTAGTGGTAGGCCATAGGCCCTTGTACGCCCTTGTACTCGTTTTCCAATTGGGTAACCGCCTTCACCCCAGTTCCGGTGATAGACTGGTAGGTAGAAACTACGATGCGCTTGATTCCATATTTGCGCAAAGGTGCCAAGGCTACGAGCATCTGGATGGTAGAGCAGTTCGGATTGGCAATGATCTTATCCTCAGCGGTAAGCACATCGGCATTGATCTCTGGGATGACCAGTTTTTTGGTCGGATCCATACGCCAAGCCGAAGAGTTATCCACCACGACGGTACCCACTTGGGCAAACTTAGGCGCCCACTCCTTGGAGGTATCCCCACCGGCGGAGAACAAAGCCACATCAGGACGGAGGGAGATCGCTTGGTTCATCCCTACAACTTTGTATTCCTTTCCCTTGAAGGTGATGGTCTTGCCGACTGATTTTTCGGAAGCCACCGGGATAAGTTCAGTCACTGGAAAATTGCGTTCGGCCAAGACCTCCAGCATTACATGGCCTACCATTCCGGTAGCGCCCACTACAGCTACTTTCATAATATTTCTTTTTTATAAATCACGCAAAAGTAGGAATTTTTTCTCTAACAAACAAAATATTTCTTTTATTCTTTTAAAAGATGTAATTTTGCACCCTGAAATAAGCAACAACATCATGCGGACAAAATCCATCAAACGAAATAAAATCAATGTAGTTACCTTGGGCTGCTCCAAGAATGTGTATGATAGTGAGGTACTTATGGGACAACTCAAAGCCAGTGGCAAGGAGGTCGTCCATGAGGATCAGGGTAACATTGTGGTCATCAACACCTGTGGCTTTATCAATAATGCCAAGGAGGAGAGTATCAATACCATTTTGGAATATATCCAAAAAAAGGAGGAAGGCCTGGTGGACAAGGTCTTTGTCATGGGCTGCCTCTCGGAGCGCTACAAGCCTGATTTGCAAAAGGAAATCCCCGATGTGGATCAGTACTTCGGTACCACTGAACTCCCTGCCTTGCTCAAGGTCTTGGGGGCAGACTATAAGCATGAGCTGATAGGGGAGCGCCTGACCACTACGCCTAAGAACTATGCCTACCTGAAGGTCTCCGAGGGTTGCGATCGCCCTTGTAGCTTCTGTGCCATTCCCATCATGCGGGGTAGCCACAAGAGTACTCCTATCGAAAACTTGGTGGTAGAGGCTGAAAAGTTGGCCAAGAAGGGCGTAAAAGAACTCATACTTATCGCCCAAGATGTGACCTATTATGGCTTAGATCTCTATGGGGAGCGCAAATTAGCCGACTTGCTTCGTGCCTTGGTCAAGGTAGAGGGCATTGAGTGGATACGTATTCACTATGCCTTCCCAACAGGCTTCCCTAAGGACGTCCTTACAGTGATGAAAGAGGAGCCTAAGATATGCAAATATTTGGATATCCCACTTCAGCACATTGCCGATCCTATCCTCAAGAGTATGAAGCGCGGTACCACCCAGGCCAAAACCACTCAACTACTGAAGGACTTCCGCGAGGCGATGCCCGAAATAGCCATTCGTACCACCCTGATTGTAGGCTATCCGAACGAGACAGAGGAGGATTTTGAACTTCTCAAGGAGTTTGTACGCCAGATGCGTTTCGAGCGCTTGGGGTGCTTCACCTATAGCCATGAGGAAAACACAGCGGCCTATGAACTGGAGGATAATGTCCCCGAAGAGGTCAAGCAGCGCCGTGCCTCCGAGATCATGGAGATACAGTCCCAAATCTCCTGGGAGCTGAACCAAGCCAAGGTAGGTAAGGCCTTCCGTTGCCTTATTGACCGCAAGGAAGGGCAATACTTTGTCGGCCGTACCGAATACGACTCCCCCGATGTGGATAACGAGGTGCTCATCGATGCTGCCAAGCACTATGTAAAAATAGGCGACTTTGCGGACATTCTAATTACAGAAGCTACCGATTTTGACCTATATGGAGAACCAGTGAAAAGTGAATAGCGAATAGTGAATAGTGAATAGTTTGTATAAATCCATACTATTACTGCTTGTACTTTTGAGCAGTTGTAGGCCTGAAAGGGAGGTGCCCGTAAATGAGGAACCTACCCTTTTTAGCAGGCTGGGGGATAATGAATATTGGAGGGAGCAATACTCAGAGGCACTTTGGAAGAAGCGAGAGGCAGAGCGCTTACAAGATTTTTATCAGAAACCCTTAATCGATGAGCAGGATATAGCTCTTTTACAGCCCTTTATCAAACAGTGGTTGGACTTCTATCACCTTGACCTTCATCAGGCGCGAGTGATAGGCTGTGGTGATATGCCCTTAGATAGAAAGCCAGACAAGGCAACAATACACTACATAATTACCCTTCTACACCTATCCAAAAAGCCAAAGCCGCAGGGCTGACAATCAGTAGGCTAAAAGAAATCCCTTTATAATTGTTGGTATTATAATTCTTTAAAACAGAGGTTTTTGCTTTGCACTCCTAAAATTTGTAATCCAAATAATATTAGCTATTTCATCTATTCTGTAGTATAGGACAAATTTTCCTTTAAAGAAATAGCTCCTATACAAATTCAGGACTTCACTATATTCCTGCTTCCTATAAGGATTATCCAAAATAGTCTTCTCTGCTTTTTCTGTCTCGTCAAGAATCTTTTCAGAATAAGCAAAAGAATCATTATGCTCATGCCAATAAGCAAGTGTTTTTCTTATATTATTGGAAGCTGTTTTAGTCCATCTTATTTGTAGTGTATTCACCTCTTAACTCTTTAAACAAATCTTCACTACTGATAGTTTCTCCTTTTTCTATTTCCTCGTCAGAGCATTTAAGTTCCTCCAATTCTTCTAAGGAGAGTTCATAATAGAAATCATATCCTTGAGGTTCTGCTACCTCAATCTTCATATGTGTCAGAAATTTCATAAGCATTTGATACTGATGAAAGTCCAAATTGTTTTTAAATGTCAGTGTATTCATATTTATTATCCTTATATTTAATGTTTAGTATGATGCAAATATACAAAAAAATCAATATCCAACGGATAATGAGTAATGACCATTCGTTAGTCTCTATTTCGTTCTTTCTTTCTCACATCGTAGAGAGAGTAGAAGGCCGAGCTGAGATTGAGCAGGGCTACAGAGATCAGCAGAATACTGTTAAGCACAGAAGGTCTCTCGTCGCTAATGAGGCGATAGATGACAATAGCGCCGAGGAAGAGCACGCAGAATAGAAAGTAAAAACTCCTACCATCTTTTCTTAAAAAAGGTTTCATCGTTTTTGAGATTAGAGTGTATTATCTAGGGTTATGTATTACAATGGCCCCTTGTTCCTGATAAGCAGGGAACTTATCATCACAAGAAATAATAGGCATATTTTCAGCAATGGCATGAGCTATAATAGCTAAGTCATTAGGATCATTATGATTAGGAACGAACCCTAAACGACCTACTATAAATGTATGCTTTTGTTCAAATGAGAGAATTTTTACCAATGATACGACATCAAGGATGTGTGCAATTAGCTTGTCTCCCCTATCAAAAAGATTATAATCAATGTTTTTGAAACGCTTTTTTCTATATAATTGTGCTATTTCTAATAAAGAAATAGTACTTGCATAAAAAGAATTTTCCTCATTCATTAAAATTTCTCTCACATTATTCCGAATTTCATCTTTTCTTCCTTCAAATAGAATGATGATGATATTAGTATCTAAGAAGTAGTTCATAGTTCTTCCTCTTGTAATAATTTTGTCATCATATTAGAACCATATATAAGGTCTCTATCCTTTTCATCAATAGTGAAAAGGGGGTTTTTAGCTAACTCCTCCGCTATATCCCAAAGTGTCTTTTTCTTTGCAGGATCCTTTTGGGTAGGTTCTTGTGCTTTTGTTTCCTTAGAAGATATAACAAGGGATGTAGTTTTCTTTGTAGTTTTTTTCTTTGGTTTCTCTAATAAAATGGACATAATGAAAGGTTTTTAATAAAGTGAAAAATAACTTTGCAAAGATACGATTTCTAAAAGCAAAAGTCAAATAAAATTCTAAGAGTTTTTTATGTTTTCTTCTTTATGCTTTACTCTTTTATAGATTTCTGTGATACAAGAAAGGGCAAAAAGGGCAAAGAAAATAGGAGCTAATACACGAGCTGACACTTCCTCATTAGGGAGCTTGAGGAAGATAAAGGGAAATAGGGCTACCAAGGAAAGAGGTAATACTTTTTTCATAGATTTAGGGTTATTCATTGTTACCTTTAAACAGTGTATAGTCCCAGACTTAAAATTTTCCATGTTTTTTTGTTTGCAAAAATACAAAAAAAAAGAAAATAAACAATACTCTTATTTTCCTTTTTGAGCTACAAAGAAAACAATCTTCATGTTGCGATCAACAAAAAATCCTTCAAAAAAATAGGAAAATTAATAAAAAAATCGTAGCTTTGTGTCTTATTAATCATTGACAATTAACCATTGACAATTATGAAAAGGATTTTTATAGGATATTTCCTCTTAGTGGGGGGTACCCTTTGGGCGCAGCAGCCTTTGGAGAAGCAAATTAAAGAGAGCAAATACGCCATCGATTCCATTGTAGCGGCGCGGAAATCGATGTTGCTCAAGCAGTTGGCCTCGGTGGAAGACCTCTTGGAACAAGGGAAAATCACCCAAGAGGAAGCCGAGCAACTGAAAAAAGGGTTTAAGACACGCTCCGAGCGACAAACCAAGCAGCTGATATATCAGCAAGCGCAGTGTCTCCAAGGCCAGCTGGACGAGGCGCTAAAAGCGATTCCTGCCGATAGCCTTTTCGCTACAAAAGATACCTTAGCCCCAGCACAGGCTTATGAAAAGGTGGTGGCACAGGTCGATTCCCTATCACGCCGGAAGGAATCCGATACCTATCTGCGCCGTTATGTCAATAGATGGGATATTTACTACCCTTATTTGGCATTGGGAGTACTGAACCTTAGCTCGGCCGAACACTTTGGAGACAAGCGCCTCAGCCCGCTTGGCTCTAAGTCCTTCGAACTGGGGCTCTATACCAATTTCCGACTAAAGAAAAATGATAACCTCCTACATCTGAACTTTGGGGTTTCTTGGCTCTACCAGAATTTTAAGATAAGGAATAATCTTTTCTATGATCGAGAGGGAGACCATACGCGTTTGGTAGCTTATCACAACGAATTGACCAAATCCAAACTCCGCCTGCACTACCTGATGATTCCGGTGGATTTGGAATGGGACTTCTCCAAAGATAAGGTCTATAGAAACGCCTCCTATTTCCAAAACCATGAAGGACTCTACCTTGGCGTGGGTGCCTTTGTTGGAGTTCTCCTTGATGCCAATCAGAAAATTAATTACCAACAGCAGGGTGATACCTATAAGACAATTATCCGCAAGGATCTCACCACCAACCTATGGACTTATGGTCTCTCTGCTCATATTGGAGTCAAGGGCTGGAGCCTCTATGCGCGCTATAGCTTGGCGCCCCTTTTTACGGGCAATAGCAAAGGGGAATATCCCTTTATGATAGGTATACGAGCAGGACGATAATAATGATTAATGCCAATAATGATTAATCATTGCTGGCATTAATCATTAATCATTAACCTTTAACCATTAGTTTATGCGTTTTCTCTTTTTCCTCTTAGCGTTGCCTTGCTTGGCACAGCAGCAGGTGGTCTCTCCCAAGGGTACCCCTGTAGAATATGTAAATATAGGGGTGGTAGGCACCTCCAAGGGACTGATTACCGACGAATATGGACAGTTTTCCCTGGAGCGGCTCTCGGCTGCCCCCACCGATAGTATCTATTTCTCACACTTGAGCTATAAGCGTAAGGTGCTACTCTCCAGGGAGATACAAAATAAAATTGTACTACAGGAGGCAGACATACAGCTTCCCGAGGCTTCTTTCACACTTCAAAAACCAAAATACTATACCATCAGGGGCAAGGGGATTCCTGCGGTCATGAGGCTCTATGGTGAGATGAAGGACGGTTTTGAGCCAACAAGCGAAAGAAAGTATCTCAATGCCGAGATTGGGGATTTCCTTTCCTTCAAGCATGATGCCCGCCTTACCGAACTAACCATAGATGTGCACCGAAGTGATTTCTATATGGCAGTGCTGCGGGTGGTGGTCTATCAGACCGATAAGCAGCATAAGACTTTTACCCCTCTGCTCAAAGAACCGATTTACATAGAAGTCTTCCCCAGTAGAGAGCCTCAAACCTTCTCCCGCAAGCTCTCTGTCTTCGTCCCCAAGGGGGAGGCCTGGGTAGGGATACAATTTGTAGAGATGCGAGGCAAGGACTATGATAAGTTTGTCTTCCCCTCTACCATCAATACCTGCTATATCCGCTTTGCTGACGGAAGTATACGCCCACTGAACAAGCGCTTAGGAATTCCATTTTCGGTTAAAGGATACGACTATATAATGACCAATGAATAATGACTAGTGACTAGTGACTAATGAATAGTGAAAAGCGGCTAACTAAAAACTCAAAATTTCCTTGACAAGGCGCTGTTAAATGTTGTATCTTTGCACTCCTATTCAGTTCTGACTTAATTGGCTTATAAGTAAATTAGAAAATTGGAAAATCAGCTTATTGATAAAAAAATTTTCTCTATTTACAACTGAATAAAAGAAAATTTGTATATTTGCACTTTATTTGTCATTAATCATTGATTATGAAGGTTCTCAAATTCGGAGGGAAGTCCCTCGCCAACGGAAAGGGCTTAGAAACAGTACTTTCCATTATTACAAACAAGGTCGCTCAAGGACAAGAGATTGCCGTGGTGGTTTCGGCTCGTGATAAGGCTACCGATCAGTTGGAGTCTATGCTGGAGCGGGCTGCCCATGGAGCGGATATCTCGGCAGACTTCCAGGCCTTTAAGCAATACCAAATGGCAGGGGAGGATATTGACTTTTCCGAAGAATTTTCGGTGCTCCAGCGTATTTTTGATGGAGTTTCCCTCTTAGGGGACTATAATGATAAGATCAAGGATAACGCCATGGCACAGGGGGAGGTGCTCTCGGCCAAATATATTACCCATCTACTGGGCAAGCGCGGTATCCGAGCTACCTTTGCCGATAGCCGTCGCTTCTATGTTACCGATAGCCATTTTGGGAATGCCCAATTGGTAGAGGAGGCCTCACAAGAGAAAACCCGAGCTTATTTCGCTCAAATCCCTAAAGGGGTGACCCCCATTGTGACCGGCTTTATCGCTGCCAATGCCCAGGGGCAAACCACTACTCTGGGGCGTAACGGAAGCAATTACTCGGCCTCTATCTTAGCCTCTATCTTAGAAGCAGAAGAACTTCAGAACTACACCCATGTGGATGGGATCTTTACTGCCAATCCCGAATTGGTTTCCGATGCTCGAATTATCCGCCAGCTCTCCTTTGAGGAGGCTAACGAGCTGGCCAATTTCGGTACCTCTATCCTTCATGCCAAAACCATTATCCCACTGCTGGAGAAGCAAATCCCTTTGCGTATCCTCAATACCTTCAAGCCGGATGAATCCGGCACGCTGATTTGTCAGGCGGAAAGCAACAAGGGGGGAATTCGTGCCATCTCCGTTTTGGAGAACTATGCCTTGGTAATCCTCGAAGGGCGTGGTCTTTTGGGGAAAGTCGGGGTGGATGCGCGTATCTTCCGTGCCTTGGCGCAGGCGGAGATCAGTGTGAGTATCATCTCCCAAGGTTCTTCTGAGCGTGGTATCGGCTTTTTGGTGGCCAACAAGGATGCCCAAAAGGCCAAACAGGCCTTGGAGCGAGAGTTTGAATTGGATGTGTATAGTCATGATGTGAGTGGGGTGAGCTTAGTGGAGCAGGTAGGGGTGGTTTCCATCGTTGGACAGAACTTGGCAGACTTTGACAAACCCTATAATGCGCTGATTCGCAACCAAGTAATTCCACTACTAATCAATAACTCCGCTACTGGGCGCAACGTCAGTGTGGTAGTGCATAAGAAAAACCTTCCCAAGGCGGTCAATGTGATTCATGGGGAAATATTCGAAATCTCCAAGCGCATCAATTTGGCGATCTTTGGACGTGGCACCGTAGGAGGAACCCTTATAGAACAAATCTTCGAGGCACGTGCCGATATCCTCAAGCGTAGAAATATCAACTTGCAGCTCATCGCTATCGCCAATTCTAAAGAGTTGCTTTTCAATCATAAAGGAATTTCCACTGAGCAATACGCAGCCTTTGATGCCCAGAAGAAACCTTGCCAAATAGGTGCTTTTATAGAACAAGTGCAACAGCACCACTTGGAAAACCTCATAGCCATCGATGTTACAGCCAGCAAGGACTTTGTAGAGAACTATCTGCCACTGGTGGAAAATGGTTTTGACTTGGTTTCAGCCAACAAGATTGCCAATACCATCGGTTATCCTTTCTATAAAAAACTTAGGGAGACGCTCGCCCAATACAAAAAACAATACCTCTATGAGACCAATGTAGGGGCAGGTCTGCCACTGATTGATACCATCAAGCTCCTCCACCACTCTGGAGAGAACATCACCCGCATTAAGGGGATCTTCTCCGGAACTTTGAGCTTTCTCTTCAATACCTATTCAGCCAGTGACGCTCCCTTTAGCGAAATTCTTCAAAAGGCTATCGATAGCGGCTATACCGAACCCGACCCACGAGAAGACCTCTGTGGTAACGATGTAGGGCGCAAGCTATTGATTTTAGCCAGAGAATTGGATTTGGAAAACGAGTTCGAGGAAGTAGCCATTGAGAACCTTATTCCTGAGGACTTGCGCCAAGGCAGCCGAGAGGAGTTCCTCACTCGCCTGAGGGAATTTGATCCTATTTATCAGCAGATCAAGGATAAGGCACCAGCCGGAACAGTCTTGCGCTATGTAGGGGATCTCCATGGAGACCTCTCCCATACCAGCACCGCCCGCCTGGAGGTGAAGCTCGTTTCTGTACCTATAACCAGTGCCTTAGGCCAAGTGAAGGGAGCCGATTCCATCTTTGAGATATACACCGAGTCCTATGGGGAGAACCCGATCGTGATCCAAGGTGCCGGTGCCGGTGCTGCGGTAACTGCTCGTGGTGTATTTGGAGACATCTTGCGTATCATTGGTAACAAATAACCTTTTCTAAACATATAGTATGCACATTCACAAAAAAGACCTTATCGCCACCATTAAGCTCAATGCAGAGGAAATCAATCTGGATACTGTCAATCAGCTACTGAAGGATCCTACCCTGAAGCCCAATCATATCATTATCCACTTGGAGGGAGTAACCGAATTGGACGAAGAGCAGCTCGATGCCCTCTTCTACTTCTCCGAAATGGTGCGTGCCGAGGGCGAACACTCCTTCGTGGTGGTCTATGAGCATTATAATCCCGATGACTTCCCCGAAGAGCTTGTCGCCTGCCCCACCCTACAAGAGGCCTTGGATATCATCGAAATGGAAGAAATAGAAAGAGACCTCTTTGATGACTAAGAGGTCTCTACTTATACAAGAATAAATTTTTAGATCGTCATACTAAAAATCCGTGTAGTGGGCACATTGCGCTGCAATCTTAGGTCGAAGGCCATACAAATATTGCGTACAAAAGGTTTGCCCGCATCGGTCACCTCAATAGCTTGTGGCTTGATATGTATCAGGCCATCTTTTTCCATTTCCACAAGGCGTGACTTGACCGCTTCTGCTTCAGGGAATTGTAGCTGTGGTGCCGCCCAAGAGGTGTAGAACTGACACATGAGGTTGAGGATATGGCGGCGCAAGATAAGGTCTTCTTCCGAGAGGATATGCCCGCGATATACGGGGATCCTATCGGTGGCCAAGACTTCTTCGTATTCCTTGACTGTCTTCACATTCTGAGCAAAACCATACCAACTATCACTAATGGCCGAGATGCCCAAGCCGACCATCAGCTGGGTTTTGGAGGCAGTATAGCCCATAAAATTGCGGTGGAGGGTGCCCCTGACGAAGGATTCGTACATCTCATCCGTAGGTAGGGCAAAGTGATCCATCCCAATTTCTATATAGCCATTGTCTAACAGTTGCTGCTTACCTATCTCATAGAGATGTCTTTTTTGATCAGCGGTAGGTAAGTCGTTTTCATCAAACCCACGTTGGCCAGTGCCCTTAACCCAAGGCACATGGGCATAACTATAAAAGGAAATACGGTCAGGACGTAGGCGGTTGGTGCATTCTATAGTGTGGCGTACGTCTTCTTCCTTTTGGAAAGGAAGTCCAAAGATAAGGTCATGACTGATAGAGGTATAACCTATTTCCCGTGCCTCGAGCGTTACACGCTCCACATTGGCAAAAGGCTGGATGCGGTGAATAGCCTTCTGTACCACAGGCGAATAATCTTGTACCCCATAGCTCACACGGGTAAAACCCAAAGCGTAGAGCCTTTCTAAGTGCTCAAGGGTGGTATTATTGGGGTGTCCCTCAAAGCTGAACTGGAAACCTTCGGCACGATCCGCTCCGTCAAAGATACGCTCAATAAGGTATTGCAGGTTGTCCGGAGAGAAGAAAGTAGGGGTACCCCCTCCTAAGTGAATTTCCTTGATACGTGGCCGTGAGGGCAGTACTGCCAAGTAGAGTTGCCATTCCTTGAGAACATTTTTGATATAAGGATCTTCCATCTCATGCCGCTTGGTGATATGCTTATGGCAGCCGCAAAAGGTACAAAGGCTCTCACAAAAAGGCAGGTGTATATAGAGGCTAATACCCTGAGTGCTATTACTTTCCGTAAAAGAAGTCCGTACCGAAGCGAGCCATTTTTCATAAGAATAGGAACTATCTTCCCAATAAGGCACCGTAGGATAGCTGGTATAGCGAGGGCCTGGTACATTGTATTTTTGAAATAAAGAAGACATTTTTTAATTGTTAATTGTCAATGGTGTTGTTGTTTTGTTTGGACTGCAAAGATACAAAAAAGTTTTGAGTTACTAACCAATAGGCCTACTAATCACTAACATAGAAAAAATCTATAAAAAAGGCTTTCTTTTTCTCCTGAAAAAGTTGTATCTTTGCATTCATAATTTTTAAAGTTAAAAGACATGGCATTACAAGTAACTGATGCTTCATTTGATGAAGTAGTACTCAAGAGTGATAAACCTGTATTAGTAGATTTTTGGGCAACATGGTGTGGTCCTTGCCGTATGCTTGGCCCAGTGATTGAAGAACTTGCTACTGAATACGAGGGTAGAGTAGTGGTAGGCAAAGTGGATGTGGATAACAACCAAGAGTTTGCCGCCAAATATGGGGTGAGAAATATCCCTACCGTATTGGTATTCAAAGATGGAGAAGTTGTAGGCCGCCAAGTAGGGGTTGCAGCTAAGAAAATCTATACCGATGCCTTAGATTCACTTCTATAATTTATTAAAATTCATAAGGTTATGGGGCTATCTGTATATCAGGTAGCCTTTTTTCTAATATTTCAACCATGAACTTAGCAAAATATATTGATTATACGCTTCTTAAAGCAACAGCAACACCTGCTCAAATAGAAAAACTTTGCCAAGAGGCACGCCAATATGGCTTCTTCTCGGTTTGTGTCAATAGTAGTTATGTTCCTTTGGTAGCCCTCGAGCTTAAAGGCTCCAATGTAAAAGTATGTACCGTGGTAGGCTTTCCCTTAGGGGCGATGAGTACTCAGGGCAAGCTACACGAGACCTCTACTGCCTTGGCCGAGGGAGCCGATGAGATCGATATGGTGATCAACTTGGGGCTCCTGCTCTCTGGACAAATTACTAAAGTACGGGACGAAATTGCGCTACTCAAGCAGGAAACCGCTGATAAGGTGCTGAAAGTCATCATAGAAACTTGCTATCTCACCGATGACCAAAAACGCTTAGCCGCTCAACTCTGTGTGGATGCTGGGGTAGACTTTGTCAAGACCTCCACCGGCTTCGGTACAGGCGGTGCTACTCTTGCTGATGTACAGCTAATCAAAGAAGTGGTAGGCGACAATGCCCTAATCAAAGCCTCAGGCGGTATCCGAGATCGAGAAACCGCCCTACAATACATCGCCTTGGGTGCAAGCCGTATCGGGGCTTCGGCAATCCTGATATAGTTCTAAGTTGTCAGAGGTCAGGAATCAGTCTCAGCCTGTATGTACTAATTATTCTTATACTAATTTTGGGATTTTTCAGACATGTCTGAAAAATCCCAAAATATTTATAGTCAATAAGCTGTGTGTTTTATTCTAAGAAAATCTAACTACTAATAACTAATCACTAACTACTAATAACTAATCACTAACCACTAATCACTTTTCACTGATTGAATAGTCTGTATAAAGATATCACTAACACTGGGTATTTGCTGGTTGAAGTGGGTGATTTTACCCCTTTCAGCTAAGTAGAACAGTACCTGGTGAGGGTCTTGTTCCTCACTAAGATGTACCAACCATTTCTCTTCGTTGTGGATGGCAGGAAATTGGGCAGGAGCCGTTTGGTAACGATTTTTGAACTCCTCAAAGGACGCCCCTTCGTTGGGGATGATCCCAACCTCGTAGGTGTTCTTTTGGAATTGTCGCTTGATGGCCTTTAGCTCCCCACTAAGTAGCAGCTGGGAGCGGTTCAGTAGGGCAATACGATCACACAAACTCTCTACTGACTCCATCCGATGGGTAGAAAAGAGAATGGTAGCCCCTTGCTCGCGCAAGTAAAGCACTTGCTCCTTGATGAGCTCTGCATTGATAGGGTCTAAACCGCTAAAGACTTCATCAAATATCAGTAGCTTAGGCTCGTGGAGTATCGTGGCGACAAACTGTACCTTCTGTGCCATCCCCTTGGAAAGCTCCTGTAGCTTCTTTCCTTTCCAGTGAGCTATCTCCAAGCGATTAAGCCAAAAATCCAACTGCTCCTCAGCACGCTGACGACTTAATCCCTTGAGTTGTCCCAAATATAACAGCTGCTCACGGACGGTCATATTCTTATAGAGCCCCCTTTCTTCGGGCATATAACCTATCTGAGTGATGTGCATGGGGCTTAGGGGAACGCCCTCCAAGCGTACTTCTCCCGCATCGGGGGAGATAATCTGGTTGAGGATACGGATCAGAGTCGTTTTTCCTGCTCCATTAGGGCCTAATAACCCAAAAATACTCCCATGTGGAATCTCCAAGGACACCCCCGAGAGGGCAGCCTGCTTGCCATACTGCTTGCTTAGGTCGGTGATCTGTAATAGCGGTGTACTCATTACGAATTGGCTTTAGTAAGTTCTGTGAATAGTTGTTCCAGGTCGGTATGGCGGTGGTTCATCTGTAGGATTTTTAGGCCATTTTCTGTAGCAAAATCAAAGAGCCTGGGGCGCATATCCTCCTGGGTATCAAAGGTAAGGGTGAAGAAAAATTCTTCATTGTTGCGAATGGTCTTGATGTGCGGTATACGGCGCAATAGCTGTTCCTCCACTCGGAAGTCAAAGAGCACCTCTATGGTCTGCTCCTTGTCCTGAAGCTGAGCCATCGGCTGGTTGAGGATAATCTTCCCCTTGTGTAGGATCAGCACCCGCTGGCACACGGCCTGTATCTCCTGCATGATATGGGAGGAGAGCAAGACCACCTTTTCCGCTCCTAAGTCCCGCACTATCTGGCGTATCTCCAGGATTTGCTGCGGGTCAAGTCCATTGGTAGGCTCGTCCAAGATCAGCACATCGGGGTCATGCAGTAGGGTTGCGGCCAGTCCTACTCGCTGGCGATACCCCTTCGAGAGGGTGTGTATCTTCTTATGAGCGTGGCTTTCCAAGCGTGTCAGGGCGATACTCTCGGCGATGTTCTTTCGAGGGGCATGGTAGATATCAGCCACATAGCCCAAGTACTCCTTCACATACATATCAGGATACAAAGGATTATGCTCAGGCAGATAGCCCAAATGCCGCTGCGCCTCTTCGCGTTCCGAGAGGATAGAGTGGCCTAAGATACGCACTTCCCCCTCATCGGGTAAGAGGGCACCGCTGATCATCTTCATCGTGGTGGTCTTTCCGGCGCCATTCAGCCCCAAAAAGCCCGTGATCTCCCCCTTACGGAGTTCAAAATCAAGCTGATCCACCACCCTTTGCCCTGCATATTGTTTGCTTAAGTGTTCTACGATAACCGCCATAACATGTATTGGAATAAATAGAAAATTAAGGGCAAATTTACGTAAAAAATACTTTAGTGAAAATATATTTAACTCAAAAAAAAGTGGTATATTTGCTTTCTCGTTTCGCTATGTTGGGGAGAACTTTTACCACATGCATTGGCGAAGTAGCAAAGTCATATGCTGGCGCGAGCTTGTAGCTCGTGCCTGACTATATTTAGAGCCTTTGGCTCCTCATGATAGCGCTTGTATATGAGAGTTGTATAACAATTGACAATTAATAATTAACAATTATAAAAGATGACAAAAAAACGACAATTCGAAGAATTTCAATTACAGCAGCATGACTCTTGGGGTATTTTCAAGATCATGAGCGAGTTTGTTACCGGCTACGAACGTCTTAGTGCCATAGGTCCTTGTGTCTCTGTCTTTGGCTCTGCTCGTATCCAGCCCGATAGCAAGTATTATAATTTGGCTACAGAGATCGCTGAACGCATCGTCAGCATGGGCTTTGGGGTGATCACCGGCGGAGGCCCAGGGATCATGGAAGCCGCCAACAAAGGCGCTACCCAAGGTGAGGGGGCTTCGGTAGGAATCAATATAGAACTTCCCTTTGAACAACACGACAATCCTTATGTGGATAGAGATAAGAACCTACACTTCAACTACTTTTTTGCCCGCAAGGTGATGTTTGTCCGTTACTCCCAAGCCTTTGTTGTTTTCCCGGGAGGCTTTGGTACTATGGACGAACTTTTCGAAGCCATTACGCTGATACAGACCACCAAGATAGAGCCTTTCCCTATTATCTTGGTGGGTTCCGAGTTCTGGAGTGGCTTGGTAGCCTGGATCAAGGAAGTCCTCTTGGACAAGTTTGGCAACATCTCCGCCAAAGACATGGACATCTTCCGCATTGTAGATACTGCCGACGAAGTGGAAGACATCATTGAGAAATTCTACCTCAAGTATAGCCTCAGACCGAAGTTTTAATAATGTAGGGGTGAATGGCAATTCACCCTTATTGCATAAAACAAAAATGTTCACTAATTTTGCATGTTCATTTTTAGTGAACATTAATTTTTTAATGAACAGTCAATAGAAATGCAAATTCATTAGTAAATTAACAAATTAACAAAATGGACACGGTTTGTCCGCTTAAAAAATATAAATTTTTTCTTTCTGCTTAAAAAAATTTTCGTTATCTTTGCCCCTAACTAATTATAATTAGAAAAATATAGAAATAACAACTCATCATAACGATTATTAATCGTTAACAATTGATCATTAATCATTAAAATAGCGTTTCGCTTTATATTTTCCCCTGCACGGAAATACGACCAATTTTTTCAACACCAAGGGAAAGTAAAGTGGAGATGCCTACGTTTCAGGCGTGGGCATTCCTTTTGCTTTTGGTGTAGGCCTTTGGTCGGGCTTCCGTGTACAAGCAACAAGGAATGCCGCGCTTTTTTATGTCCTATCAACAACGAAATGTTAAAGTTTGAAATTTGTTTTATGTCGGTCACAGTTTGGCTGGGTAGGGTTGTAATTTTGCCCCAAGAAACAATGTTAGTGACAAGTGACTAACGACTAATGACGAATAGCAGAATTAACAATTGACCATTAACCATTAAATTTATGCCTCTGTATCAAGTAACCGTAAGTAGGACGGTAGCCTCCAATGGTATCCGTTTAGAACCAGGGATGCAAGTTGTGATCCCAACTCAGACCACCACCAACCCCGTTTCAGTAAACGGCGGAAAAGACGTAATCGCTGCCTTCCAGCGTGTATATGGAATCAATATCAGCAGTATCTACCATACTTTGGGAGCGGTACTGAAAGTAGTGAAAATAGCATAATTATAAAACTTAAAAATATGAATTTAGATCAACTTTTTAAAGCAGCAAAAGTTGCAGCAAAAGCTTATGAGGCTTATAATGCAAGTAAAACAACCTCTAGTACACAGAGTACATCTACGAGTAGTAATAAAGTATTCTTGCAGTCTGGTACTAAGCAAGCAAATAAGGATGAACAAATTTCTGATATTATTTCTCCTATATTTGGATTATTAGGAAAGCTAATGAAGTAGAAAATTAAGAATATACATCAATGGTAATTTATCTACCATTGGTGTATATTCAAAAAAATAATATCTTGTTTAGATTTAGAAAAGCTCTTTTTATGAAGGATATATTGAAATATATAGGAACTATTCTTGGAATAATTTTCTTGCTAATTATAGTAATTGATTTTGCTACTTATACCTGGCCTAATGAGCCTGATAGTATTACTCTCTTATTCTATAAAAATAGATATTGGGTATTTTTGTTTTCAGTGATATGTGCAATCATCATAAAAGCAGAAGCCGTTATATCTTACTTTTTAGTGATTCTTACCATTGTTTCTTTCGTTCTTACAGCAATATATGATGGAATTTTTACTCATACGCTACCTTTCAAAAAAGACACCTATACTTACAAGTGGTGGTGCATGGTATGGGAATATAAGATCTATATAGCCATAGGCTTAGTAGGGATGATTGTTTTAGAGTTACTTATAAAAAAACTTATAGATTATATAAAATATAGACGATCTATTCCGAAGGCTCCGAAGAAAGAAGTTGTATATAAAGATAACACAAAATCATTAAGCTCTATTCCTAATAACGCGAGTGGGTATAAACAAATATATAATAACTTATCTTCAAATATTGGAAAAGAATTAAATGATAGAATTAGACAACTTAGTGATAGTTTAGCTAAATCTAATTTCAAGCATAAAGATATTATTAAGCGGATTAATAAGTCAAGAGAAGATATTAATAATCTTAATAATGAACTGAAAAATAAAATATTAGGCTTAAGAAATATTCATGAATGGAGTAAATATACAATCTCTTTCTTTGGAGAGACCAATGCGGGGAAGAGTACTATTATTGAAAGTCTAAGAATTCTATTAAAGGATAAAGATAAAACAAAAGAATATGAGAAATTTGAAAAAATATTAGTAGGTAAAAAACAAATAGAAGATAGAATAAAAGAAGTAGAATTAAAAATAAAATCATATAAGGATAAAAATAAATTCTTACACTTTATACCTCTGTTTTTTATAAATAGAAAGTATAAGTCACTGAATAATAAAATCTCTAAAGTATTCAAAAAACTATCGGAGTTTAAGGATGGAGAAATTATAGGAACAGGTCGTCAAGATTTTACAAAATCCAGTAAAGCCTATAATTTCTTTTATAAAAATAGAGATTTTGTTCTGATAGATGTACCAGGGATAGAAGGTGATGAAGGCAAATATAAGGATATGATTATAAATGCAGTTTCACCTTCTCATACTGTTTTTTATGTTGTTTTTGGAAAAGTTCCTGAAAGTGGGACTATTGAGAAAATAAAGATGTATTTAAAACAACAAGCGGAAGTATATTGTATTATCAATAAAAGGGGTTTTAAATACTCTCCAGAGGATATTAATAAAACTTCTGATCAATTAAATTATGAGCCAGAACTTGCAAGGGAGGTAGATTATAAAATGACAGAAGTATTAGGAGATTTTTATAAAGGGAGTATAACTATTCAAGCCCTACTTGCTTTTTATGGAGCTTCAAAAACTATTCCTTATAGTCTGAATGAAAAGCATATCAAAAATAGGAATAAATTTTTAGAAGTGTTTAAGAGGCAGGAGACACTTATTGAAAAATCAAATATTTCAAGGATATCTCATCTGATTTTAAGTAGCTTAGGCAATATAGATAGAAAAATATACAATATAAATATTGATAAAATAATTGCTTGTTTAGATTTTTTTATAGGAGAAATCAGGAAAATTCGGGATGAACATTATTCAGATAATCTTATAGAGCAAATCAATCAACAAGTTATTTCTACTAATAGAAGAATTTCAAATATTGAAGATTTATCTAATGGACTAAAACATAAGGAGGCTCAAATTGTAAGGGAAGTCTTTAATGATTGCAAAGAGGAAATCAATAGATATATTGATAAATTTAAAATAGATAGAGAGCGAATTAAATCATTTTGTGAAAGTACAATTAAGCGCAGAATAAAAGAGATTATAAACTTATATGAGGAAGAAGTTAGACAACAGAGAGAATATAAGAAAAATAATATTAATAAAGAAATAGAATTTTTGAGTGATAGAATAAATGATTTACAAAGATCTAATGCTAATGGAAGTGTTAATATATCTTATATGCCAAAGATTGAAATTCCTGAAATAGAAATTAAGGGCAAGTTTGTTGGTATAGGAATGAGTGTAGGAGCTTTTTTTGGACCATGGGGACCAGCTATAGGAGCGGCCATAGGAGCAGTAATAGAGTACTTAGTAAACATATTTGGTGGAGAGGAAAGTAGAAAAGCTAAAATTAAAAATAATATCAGTGTGGAACTTGATAAAATAAGAGGACATATATTAAATGAAATTGGTAATTCAAGAGGTGAAATTATTGCACAAATCAAAAAAGATATCATACAGCCTGTTATAGAAGAAAATAAGCAGGTTGTGGTGCGTTATAGAAACCTACAAAATATGTTCAATGAAAATATTAAATTTTTAAATGATCAAAAAAATAACTTAGAAAATGAAAAACATAGACGCTATTAAGAATTTTGAAATTCTGAAGGAGCAATCTAAGCAAGGATTGCTTAAAGTTTTAGAATGGGCAAAAAAGGGAAATAATTTTGGGCTTGATTTTTCAGATGACATTCAAAAAATACAGAATGCTCTCAGAAATATTGAGGAACAAAAGATAAAAGTGGTACTCGTAGGAGGGTTTTCAGAAGGGAAAACGACAGTTGCTGCAGCTTGGTTAGAAAGAGTTATGGATAATATGAAGATAGACCAATCGGAATCCTCGGATGCAATAGAGATATATCGTCCCAAAGGATTAGAGGATAAATGTGAGATTGTAGATACTCCAGGGCTTTTTGGTTTCAAGTCTAAAGAAAATGGACTTAAATACGAGGATATTACGAAGAAATATATCTCTGAGGCTCATTTAGTACTTTGTGTTCTTAATTCTGTAAATCCACTAAAGAATAGTCATTCGGAAGTTTTTAAATGGCTTTTTAGGGATCTTAACAAACTCAGTAGCACAATATTTGTATTAAACAAGTTTGATGATGTATGTGATATAGAAGACGATGATGATTATAAAGAGCTACTTGAAATTAAAAAGGAATCATTGGTAAATCAATTAGATAATTTTATAAGACTTACTACTCAAGAAAAAGCAGACTTGAAAGTAGTAGCTATTTCTGCAAATCCTTATGGAAGAGGCTTAGATACTTGGTTAAAAGATAAGAATTATGAAGAAATATCTAAAATAAATACACTTAAAGAGGCTACCAATAAGATTATTTCAGGGAATAGAACAGCTCTTATTACAGGTCAGCAACAAAGTATTATAACGGATGTACTTACTAATAAGCTCAATAGTATTAACTCTGTTTTTAATCAAATAGACAAAGAACTTGTTAATAATCAGAATTCTATAAGAGAATTAGATTATAAACTTACACAGACAACCCAAGAAATAAGGAAAAATCTGAAAAACTTAAAAACGGAATTGCTAAACTATATAAAAGATATTAGAATAGATATCATGGGGGCTGATGCGAGCACTTTTGGGGAAATCTTTATGAATAAAATAGGTAATGAAGGAAATCTTTTTAATGATGGTATTGAGAATATCTATACTGAATATACTTCTTTTAATAGTGTAAAGATAACCAATTTAGAAAAAACTATTTCAGATCAATTAGCCTTTAGAGAAAATTTGTCTAATAAAATGATTAATGGTTTGGTTAAAGATGGAATAAATGGACTTAGGTTAGTTCCTGTTTCACAAATGCGTGATTTTATTTTAAGTGGTAGGAATACTATCAGTTCTCTTACTGGAATCTCTATGAAATTTAAACCTTGGGGTGCCGTTAAACTGGCTAAGAATCTTGGATCAGCATTAGCCTTTGTTGGGGTAGGTATTGAAGTTATTGAGCTTTTCAAACAACATGAGAATGCTAAGAAGTTAGATAAGGCGAGGGAAGATATTATAGCGTATTTGAATGATTATGAAAAGAATATAGTAGAGCAATTCAGGGGAAGCGACGAAGAATTAATTAAAGAGTTTGCTCCAGCTTTACAAAAAATGAAAAATATGTATAATGATATGCTTTCTCAAGATAAGAATATCTCTAATATGAAAGTACAGATAGAAGAATGGTATAGAAACCCTAAAAACATTCAAGATATTGGCTTTGAAGAAATTAACTAATTTTAATAATAACAATAAGAGACTATATTAAGGTTGTATAGTCTCTTATTGTTAGATACTGTCTAATTTTTTTAATAAGTTTTATTGTGTATTTCTTAGTTGTTTTTTTTAATTATTTCAATAAATATACTATCAACATCCTCTGTTACATATATAGGGTAACTCTTGTGTGATAATATTTCACTAATTACTTTTGTAGAAGGATGTCCATATGAATTGTTCTTTCCTACAGAAATAGGACAAAAAAAATAACTACTCTCCAATACATTTTCAACAAAAGAGTATAGGCTTCCATGATGAGGAATTTGTATAGTTTTTATTAGCTTCCAATACTTTTTGTATATATCCTTTACTTTAGTTTTGTTTAAATCACCATCACCAGTGTATAAACAAGCAACTCTATTTTGCTCTAAAAAAGGTATATCACAGGACTCTAGAAAAGAAAAGCCACAAAAAAGTTTGTTTGTCCAATATAGGTAGGGATGATTAGATTTTTCCTTAGGGGTTGGGCCTGAATATAAAAACAAGGTGTTTTCATTAATATTACCACTTACTTTCTTATATGTTTTTTTTATTTTATTTCTAAATTCTGAGTCGAGAATGTGCTTAGAGTGTCTTTTAAGTTTTTTGATGTCATCGCTTTCTAATTTATCAAGAAATTCTTTACTTCGGTCTTTGTATTTATAGTTAAAAGGGATAAATACCCAATCAGAATAATTTTCTATAGTTATAGGAGTTCCGCTTGGTATCTCTTTGTTTTGCTCTATACCTATTACATTAGATACATTAGAGAGTTCTATATTCGCAACCTTCTCTTCTTCAGAATTTATCTCTTCCTTTTCCTCATATACTTGGACGCTAATAATACGAGTTTCTGCTCCAAAGAATTTGTTAGGATTATCCACTAAGGAGGCTAAAGAGTATTCTCCTAAAGCCTTAAATACATTAGATAATAAAATCTTTTCATTGCGATGTAACAATGGTATTACAACATTTCTGATTTCTTTTACTGTTGTCTTTAAGTCTTCAATCAGAGATATATGATCATAATCAAAGTGCGAAATAAAAAGGATGTCAATTACATCTTCTTTGCTGAAACTTTGCGATACAACTTTTTTACCCTTACTAACATTCATACTCCCGCAATCATAGACAATGTTATGATTTTCATGTCTTTCAGAATAAAAAGCACCTTGGCCTACTGGATGAAAAGTTCTTTGAATCATATATAGTTTTTTTAGAGATTAAAATGATTTCACAAAATGAAAAAACAAAGAGTTCTTAAACGATACAAAATTAATAAAATATTCCCATATACACAAATAAAATTTGCATTTTATTCTTCAGAAAGTTGCCTTCTTTAGTTGAATGTCGAATAAAATCCCTTTGTCTGCTAAAAAAATAATTGTACCTTTGCACCGTGAAAATGCAATAGCATTTTCGTCTATAGTTGCCCTTTTACACAAGCAGTAAAACAGGCACTTAAAAAGCGAACTATAAGCCTCTTCCTTTTTGCGAAGAGGCTTTTTGGTATTTGAGGGCTTAACATTTTCTTTTATCGTATAAATTCTTACTTCTCGCCTTTCATTTTCTTGACTTTGCTTTTCCAATATTGTAATTTTGCAGTCGGGTAGTGATGGGGGCATTACTCAGAATTCAAAACTTTTCCTTGTGGAGTACTGAAAAAAATAGTATTTTTGCAGTTTAAATCAGAGGCTTGTGGAAAGGGTGTTCTTATCTGAAAGACAAATAAAAAGCGACTTTCAAGGATATAATTATTTGTGTGATTTGTATAACCAATCCCTACGATATCACAATCAAACTATTATATTTGATTTCAGCCAAATTGATTTCATGGAGGCGAACCTATGTGCGCTTATAGGGGCACTCTTTGAAAAATTGGAAAGTAATGGGAATACTATTGGCTTAGAAAATATACCTCATAAGCTCTCTAATATCTTGAGAAAAAATAGTTTTCTAGTGAATTATGGTTATTCTGAATTGGTTGATAGGTATGATACTTCTTTGAAGTATCAACGATTAAATCCTAAAGATGATGCCTTATTTTATGATTATATTAAGCAATTGTTTGCTAAACCGGAATTTCCCTCTCTTAGCAACCAATTAGGTAATGAGATTGCTAAAAATATTTTTGAACTATACGAGAATGCAAGGACACATGGAAGGTGTGATTACATACATGTCTGTGGACAATTTTTTCCAAGAAATCCTAAGAAACCGCTTCATTTCACAATTGTAGATAGAGGGATTACAATTAAGGAGAATGTTTCTTCTTTCTTAGAAAGAGAAATATCAGCAAGTGAAGCGATACAATGGGCTATGGTTTCGGGCAATACTACTAAAAGAGAGGTTGGAGGACTGGGATTGGGTATTATATCTGAGTTTATCAAGCTCAATAAAGGGAAAATACATATTGTCTCTTCTGATGGCTATTATGAATTTTCCAATGGACAGGTTGTTACTAAATGGTTAACCGCTCCTTTTGGAGGAACACTGATAAATCTGTCATTTAATCTAAATGATAAGCAGCATTATAGGCTAAAAGAAGAAAGCTTAGACAATATATTTTAAGTATGGAAACAAAAAAGCAACATTTGATAGTTAAAAACATCATAGATTCGGATTTGGCAGTTAGCTCCGATGATGGAAAGAAGGTCTATCAGGCTATAGTAGAAGCACTTCGCAGAGAGAATATAGTAGAATTGGACTTTCAAGGGATTACTATTGTCATTACTGCCTTCCTTAATATGGCTATAGGCAAGCTCTATCAGGATTTTAAGGGAGATTTTCTTAATCTTCATCTTAAGTTAGTAAATGTAGATGATAAGGATAAAGCCCTTTTTAAGATGGTAGCGACCTATGCTAAAGAATATTTTGCCAATCAAGAAGCCTTTGAACAAGCTGTTGAAGAAATTCTATAGAGATGCCTAATACTATTATCCCCTACTCACAACATGAGTTCAAAGCTAATAAAACATATTTCTTTGACAATAATATCTGGATCATGCTATTAGCTCCTATGATTAATAGTAATGAGAAAAAGCAAGAAAAAGCAACAAGTTTTTTCAGAAATATACGTACTTATAATTTACAAATTGCCTTAGTAAGCCTTGTGGTAAGTGAGTTTGCTAATACTTCTATGCGCTTTTTCTATAATATATGGAAGAAACATCCTCAAAATGTGTCAGGAGATTACAAAAAAGATTACAAACAAAGCCAAGATTATAGAAATAATCTTGAAGATGTGAAAGTAATGCTCGATAAAATCTATAACTTAGATTTTGTGCAAAAATATCCTGACAACTTCAATGCTATTAATAGCAATCATATCATTGAAAACTTCCATATAGACTACAATGATGCCTATTATCTTGAACTATGTGCTAAAAATGATTGGATATTGGTAACTTCCGATAATGATTTTGACAATATTGATAAAGGTATTACCATCGTCAAGATATAATTAGCTAATTGGCATATTGACTCATTACCTAATTACCCAACTGCCCAATGAGTCTTTCAATATTCTCGGTCAGTTCCCTTAGGTAGTTCAGCTGTTCGGTAAAAAAGAGCATCTCTTGGGGGCGAATGGCGGCTAAGGGGCTATCGACAGCATTGGTTTTGTCTTGCTCAGCAAATAGCTCAAGGGTTGTCTGGCGGATTTCGTAGAAGACTTGGGGGTCAAAGGGGCGTATTTCTTCATCCAGCTTGCCATCCAAGAGGGCTACACAGTGCTGTAGCTTGTGCTGTATCTCCTGTATGGCGCGAACAAAAAGGTCACGGACAATAGGGGAGGGGGGCTCAACAAGCTGGGTGCTAAGGGTCGCTACGCAGGAGAGGAAATCCTGCTGAAGCACCTGTATCTCGTTGCAGACGTTGTAGTTCTTCCGCTGAGACTTAGGCTCCTGGAGCATACGCTGCAAACCCGCATTCAGGTTGGCCAAAGCTAAGAAAGCCTTCTTACGGGCTACCTTGTACTCGGTGGTGATTTCAGGCTTGTCTGCCCGTTTGATTAGCTCATTGGTATAACCTAAATTGGCTCTAAGGCTTTTGATAATCAGTAGGTTGTAGTTCTTATGCTCCCATGAGGGGAAGAGCAGGTAGTTGGCACTCACCGAAAGGGCAAAGGCAATCAGGGTATCCACCACACGGTACTGAACCACGCTCATCGCATTGGGGACAAAGAGTGCATAAGCTAAGACAATGTAGAGGGTGAGGAAAATCGCACTTATACTGAAATTCTCCTGCAATAGCCCATAACCAAAGGGCATACTCATGAGAATGGTTAGCCCATAGATATATTTGTAAATCTCGTAGTCCAAGTGTAGGACAAACTGACAGATATAGACCAAGATAAAAGCAAATCCCGCCCCGATAAGCGTACCCAAAGCTCTGTCCTTGGAGCGACTTAGGGTAAGGCCATAGCCAGGACGCATGATCACATATACGGTAAAGAGAATCCAATGGGGGTTCTGTACCTCAAAGGCTTCCCCGATAAGGTATCCCACTACCGTTACAATGGCCAAGCGCAAGGCATGGCGGAAAAAAGACGACTGAAACGAAAAGTGGTCGGCCAAGCGCTTGATGGAGTAGTTGTCCACACTGACAAAGCGGCGGTAGCTCTTCTCATCGCGGAAACTCACCTCCTGGGTATAGTAATTGTTGAATATCTGTTGTACGTTATAGATATTTTGGGTCTGCTTGGCCAAATAGTGGTACATTTTCTCCAAAAGCATCTGTTCTTCGGAGAAAGAACCTTCCTGACTGATAGCGATATAAGCCTGCTTGAACTCCAATTGCTTTTCCAAAAGGCTTTTAAGGCTAATGGAGAAGGTACCTTTCTTTCTTTCCCCTATATACTCGGCCATTTTAAGGAGAATTTGGGAGATTTCCTCTAAGAAGTGGGTATATTTCTCAAAGAAAACAGCGTTCTTTTGGGTATATTTATCCACTTTTTCATAGGGGATAGGGTTGGCAATGGCCAATTCGAAGATATCCACCATCTCGATAAAGATAAGGAACTGGCGTTGTAAGTAGTTGGTCTTACCTGATTTGGAACGGGAATCCAAAAGCACCGCGCGTAGCTTCTCATATTCCTCATTCAGGGAGGATTGTAGGGAGAGGAGTACTTGCTTATTGGCCACACGGTGAGCAGTATTGCGAATGAGCAAGGCGCGGGTCTGCAAATATCTAGCCGTAAGGGTCATGCACTGGGCTAAGAGCTGCTCGCTATATTGGCGCGGACGAATCCACATCAGTACCCGAACTAAAAAGATATACCAAGCCCCTGCCATAAAGATATACAGCGCATTGTAGAGGATCTGGATCCCCTGCTGGGGGCGCACCAAGGCCAAGGTGAGGGTGAAGATCCCCGCAATAGAGACCATCGCTGCCCTCGCCCCATAGAGGGAGATATAAGCATAGCAAAAGGTCAGTATGGCCATGACGGTCAGCAGCTGCCACAGCGAACCATAGGCATGAACGAAATTCACCGATACGGAGCTAATAGCCACAAAAAGGGTAGCAATGGCAATCCCGCCTAAGTGGTGCTTGCGGTTACCAGGGATATCACTTGGGGCAATCATGATAATGGTCGTAGCCGCAGTAAGCCCTGCCGATATATATACACCGCCCAACAGCCACCCTGCTATAGCGCAGGTAAGAATAGCGAAGGACTTCATTACCCCAATAACGAAGGCGTAGCTCTTGAGAAAATCTAAAAAATCAAGTCGTTTCATCTGTGGTCGTTACTTCTAAGTGCAAAAGTACAATATCTTTGGGAAAAATAAAAAATATTTTTTATTCACATGCTCGGATACCAGCGAGCGTAACATACCTACTTGTAGGGGTTAAGTCGGTAGTGTTGAGTTGTAACTAATTGATAATCAATGAGTAAAAACTTTTATTTAAAATAATTAAAAATAACGCTTGTTTATTCAGAAAAAATTTATATCTTTGCACTGTTGTTGTTTGGATGTAAAAATCCGCCTGTAAAGGAATGTTTTTAGTATTTCATTTCCATTACGTTTTTCTAATGAGCAAGTTCTTTTTTAGTGTTTTTATATCAGTTGTTTTAACCTCATTAGAAATCAGTTAGTTTTAAGTAAAAAATCCTCACCACCCGTGAGGATTTTTTTATCATTAGTTATTAGTACTTGTCACTCATCATTAGTCACTTGTCATTGGTCATTGGTCACTATAGAAAGTGCATATTGTATCAGTTTCTCCACCGCTTTTCCAGGATCTGCGGAGAAGGTACCTGCGGGGCGGTTGGCGATGATAGCGTTCATGGACAGTGCCTGATGACCTAAGAGCTTGCTAAGACCATAGATAGCGGCAGTCTCCATCTCCATATTGGTAACACGATGGCTTTCAAAGCAATAGGAGGCTAATTTCTCATTGAGTTGGTCGTCTTGAGGTGTAAGGCGCAGTCTTCTGCCTTGAGGGGCATAGAAGCCTGGGGCAGTAGCGGTAATTCCCTTGAAAACGGCAGGAGAGTCGAACCGCTGCAAGAGTGCCTCACTTCCTTTTACAATATAGGGGTGTCCCTTGTCCATATACCATTGGGTATGAGCGATAAAGGCTTCTTCCATGGCTTGCTCACGTACCTTAGGGCTATCTTTGTAGGAGTGTAGAAGGTTGTCCATGCCCAAGCCAAAAGCCGAAAGGACAATGCTATCTACAGGAATATCGGCTTGCAAACTTCCAGAAGTACCTAAGCGAATGAAGGTTAAGGGCGTATGTACTTCCTTGGCAACTCTGCGCTCGAAGTCAATATTGAAGAGTGCATCTATTTCATTGAGCACGATATCTATATTATCGGGGCCTATCCCTGTGGAAACCACCGAGATACGTTTGCCATTCAGATAGCCTGTATGGGTGACAAATTCCCGTTTGTGAGCGGTGAATGTTACTTTGTCGAAATGAGCACTCACCATAGGTACTCGTTGTGGGTCACCTACCAAGAGAATGGTAGAGGCGATATCCTCGGCATGAATATTCAGGTGATAGATACGTCCCTCTCCAGAGACAATAAGTTCTGCGTTGTTCATTGCTTTTAGAATTATAGGGTTTATAGTTTGTAAGAGGTGCTAATCATTCCAAAAGTCACTCTCTAAATAGAAGACAGTATCAATAAAAAATAAGACTCCATCTTTAGTTAGAACATTTTCATCGTGTAGGTCTTCTAAAATAATGCCTAATTTTCTATTTCTATAATCATTGTTGCGAATAGTCTCAAAACCATTATTTTTTAAATAGGTTTTTACTTTTTCTAAAGAAGTAGGTTCATTCTCTTTCACAAAGGATTGTCTCACTACGGCATATAGGGTCTTATTTTCTCTGTAAAAGCCTAAAAGTTCATAGGCAGTATCAGGAAAAAGATAGTTATTAAGCAAAAGATTATACAAATAATCCAGCCATGAAGCATAATAGATGCTGTCATTAAGTTTTAAAACATCTTTTTCTCCATCTAAATAGACTTTTTGTTCGGCTCCAGCAGATACAAAGTTGGCAATATCAATAGAAGAATACCAAAAGTGGTGCTCCTCTATCCACTGACAGAGTCTCTCTGTTTCTTCTTCCTTGATTGACTTCGGTTCTTGACTCTTATAGCCTGAGATCTGGCCTCTTTTAAGGTAACAGGCGATTGCTTGGATAGGAGCTCCATAGCTAACTTGGCTCGCTCCGCAAAGGACATCTTTAAGTTCATTTTTATTCACAGTTTTAGTGGTGGTTAGTTGTTAGTTTTTCACTTTTCACTTTTCACTTTTTAGTTTGCTCTCCTCCCACTGATAAAGGTTACGATAAAGGCATCGGTGAAGCCCTTTTTCTTAGCGATTTGTAGTAGATTTTCCATTTTCTTCAGGTCGGTTTCCTTGCCATAATAGTAGCGGAAGGCGTTACCTATCTTTTCTTTGAGAATGGGGCTAAGTCCTTTGAAGTTGGAGGGTACCGCAGCCAAATCCTTGTTGCTGGTAGCGATTTGGATACGGTAGTACATATCACCACGAGCAGCCGCAGCGGCTTCCTTGCTAAGCTGGCTGTTGTTCTTTAGCCAATGGTAATAGTTTTTGATAGCCTTAGCAATACTGATGGCAATCTGTTGTTGTCCAGCGATGGAGTTGAGGTACTCGCGCTCCTCTTGATTGCTCAAAAAGCCAGTTTCTATCAGCAGGGCAGGCATATAGGTTTGGTGAAGTACGATAAAGCCGGCCTGCTTCACGCCACGGTCACGGCGCTGGGTGTTCTCGGCTAAGGAGGATTGTACCCGCTTGGCTGCCTGAATGCTCTGTTCGAGGTATTCCTCTTGCATGATAGAAAGCCCTATGAAGGATTCGGGCGAATTAATATCGTAGCCAGCATAGCGTTCTTTATAGTCTTTTTCCAAGAAAATCACCTGGTTTTCCTCCTTGGCAACCTCAAAGTTGATGTCATTGACATGTAAGCCCAATACATAGGATTCCGAACCATGGGCATCCTTGCTCGGAGAGGAGTTACAATGTACCGATACGAAAAGATCAGCCTTCGCCTTGTTGGCAATAGTCCCGCGCTCATATAGCTCTATGAAGTGGTCATCTCGCCGGGTATAGATTACCTTGAAGAGGGGATCTTTCTCTAATTCTTTGCCTAACAATAAGATGATTTTCAGTACGATATCCTTTTCATAGATTTTCTTATGCACCTTTCCGGGGTCTTTTCCTCCATGTCCCGCATCCAAAACAATCTTAAAAGGCTCCGTCTGTGCCTCGATAGAGAGAGAAAAAAGTAAAAAGATATAGAAAAAATATTTTTTCATTAATTATAAAATTTCTTTAAAAACATTCACAAACTTCCTTTATCGCTTTCGTGATACAAAAAATATCCGTAAGTTTGACCTCTGAAAATAAAGTCTTTACCTATTGCTTAAAACTTTGATTTTCAAAATGCAAAGGTAAATAAAAAATGTTGAATCCACACACTGGCTCGTTTATATTTTGCAAAGATACAAAAAATATATCTTATACCTTAGTACGATGGCTTGTTTTATAGGACTTTCAGCCCAGCAAGGGCTGAATAGGTCTTGGGCTATTCGTACCCCCTTAGTGGAGGTTTTTCCTCCTTTGGACTCGCTCACTAAGCCAGATTCTCTTGCTATTCCCCCCAAGGAAGGTGCCGATACGCTCAAGCGGGATTCTTTGCCCAAACGAAAATCGACCCTTACCGATGTGGTGCGCTATCACGCCAAGGACAGTGTGGTCATCAGCCGATCGCTCAACAAGGTATCGCTCTATAACCAATCTCAGATTACTTATGAGGATACTGACCTGAAGGCGGGGATTAGTGTCATCGATTATAAGAAGCGCGAGGCCTACGCAGGTCGTATCAAGGATAGTGTAGGGGAGCTGGTACAGGCGCCGGTATTCAAGCAGGCAGAGCAGGTGATCGAACCCGACTCGATCCGATTTAACTATGTGACCAAGAAAGCAATCATCCGCAACGCTTATACCACGCAGGATGAGAATAAGATACGTGCCCAAATCATCAAAAAGGAAAATGATTCTACCTACTTCTTCAAGGAAGGGATGATCACTACTGCCGAAGACCTCGATGACCCTGATTACTACATTCGCTTGCGCAAGGCTAAGTTTGTCCCTAAAAAGAAAATCGTTGCCGGCTTCAGCAATATGTATATCTCTCAGGTGCCTACCCCTATAGCGCTGCCTTTCGCCTACTACCCCATGGTGGATTCACGTACCTCTGGGCTCCTCTTTCCTACTTTTGGGGAGGTCAACGATAGGGGCTACTATATCCAAAATGGAGGTTACTACTTTGTCATCTCTGATTATCTGGACTTAGCCCTTACTGGGGATTATTATACCAACGGAAGCTATGGACTTCGGGGGGCTTCTACCTATCGCAAGCGCTATAAGTATTCCGGTAACCTAAGTGTGCGCTATGAGAACCTTATCTATAGCCAAAGGGGCTTTCCCGACTATAGCCGTAGCTCTATTTATAATATACAATGGTCTCACTCTCAGGATAGTAAGTCCAGCCCGCTCTCCACTTTCTCCTCTTCGGTGAACTTGGGTAGCTCTACCTATTATAAGAACTCATACAATCAGCAGAACTCGGCCAACTTTCTGAACAATACACTCTCCTCTTCCATCTCCTACTCGCGTACCTTCCCGGCTTATCCATCGGTGAATCTGTCCCTTACCGCTTCTCACTCTCAGAATACCAATACGCAGAGTATCCAGATGACCCTCCCTGCCCTGCGAGTGAGTATGGATCGTATCTATCCTTTTGTAAAACAGGGAATGAGTAAGAAGGGCTTGATACAGAATATCAACTTCAATTATAGCTTACAGGGAGACAATCGTTACAATACCACCGATAGGGACTTTTTCTCCAAGACGATGTTCGACAAGGGGCAAACGGGCTTCAGGCATAGTATCCCTGTATCGACCAATTTCAAGATACTCAAGTTTGTCAGTATGTCGCTGAACGCTTCAATCAACGAGACTTGGCAGTTCAAGACGGTCAAGTATAACGATTATAATGAGCTGACTAACAAGGTGAGTAAGGATACCCTCAATGGCTTCGATCGCTATATGACTTATAACTTCGGGACGGGACTGGGAACGACTATCTATGGGACTTTTGATTTTGGAAAAGATAAAAAAATCCAGGCAATCCGCCATGTGATGCGCCCTTCTGTGAATTATGGCTATACCCCTTCTTTTGACAAATATTACGACTACTACATAGCCGATGCCTTTGGTACCCATCGCGATTATAGCCGTTTCGAAGGAGGCCTCTATGGGGCACCTGGCCGTACCGAGTCCAGCTCTATGAGCTTCTCTTTGAGCAATACTTTTGAGGCAAAGGTACGGGAACGAAGCAAAGATTCTATAGAGGAGGCCAAGCCCAAAAAGGTGATGCTACTCAATAGCCTCAACTTCTCCTCGGGTTATGACCTAAGGAACAAACGTTTCTCTCCGCTGAATATGACTGGAGGTACCCAGCTCTTCAACAATACCTTGGGGGTCAACTTCGGGGCTACTTTCAACCCCTATGCGATCGATATCAATGGCCGACAGTTGGAGAAGTTCAATATCAATAACGGAGGAAGCCTTTTCCGCTTTACCAATGCCAATATGACCCTGAATTATACCTTCTCCAGCAAGAATTTCAAGAAGGGCGCCAATACCGATAATACTGCTTCTGGAGGCCGTGCCGATGACCTCTTTGGGGCAGCTATGAATACCGACCTGAGCAAGCCCATGAAAGGGGAAGAAGAAGGGAAAGATAAGGAAAAGGACGAGAAGCCTCGCCTATACAACGCTGCTATGCCATGGGACTTGACCCTCGCTTATTCGCTCTCCTATGCCAATTCGAATCGTAATCCTATGATATCCAATAACTCCCTAATGGTATCTGGGAATATAGATCTCACTCCTAAGTTCCGAGTGGGGATGTCCTCCGGTTACGATTTCAAGGACAAAGGTATCACCTATACCCAGTTCCGTTTTGAGCGCGACCTGAACAGTTTCCGAATGTCTTTCAGTTTCTCCCCTTTCGGAGACCGCAACTCCTGGCATTTCTTTATTGGGATAAAGGCCTCTATGCTCTCCGACCTCAAGTGGGAGAAGAACAAATCTCCTGATAGGATCCTTAATTAAGAGGTAAGGCTAAGATTACAAACGATAATCCTAAATAAAATCCGATTCTCCAAAAACGAGAAAAATTCTCCAAAAACAGAGAAATTACTTATGAAGTATGAGTATAGTTCGCACTTTATGATAAAGGGAGTTTATAGCTCCTTAAAATGAGCTGTAAGCTCTACTGGTAATGGTCACGAGCTGCAAGCTCACACCAGCAAGAGAAATTATCAAAAAATCAAGGACACTAAGGGATTTGTTAAGAGATAGGGTTAGTATCAGCTAATTCTAGAACATGACACCTTTGTGGCATACTAAATCACTCATTATAAATTTTATATCGTATACCATTCTTGTATATATTTGTAATAGTAATAGTTGTATCCTTATTGGTCTATATACTCCCTTTTTTTCTTATAAAGGAAGAAAAAGGAGAAGTATGGTTGTATAAATACATGTGTTTTATAATATCATCACATGTGATATTTTTTATTTTAGGAACTTGGATAATAGAGAATTTTTTTCTATTAAAAGAAAATCAAATAGGCTATGTTATCTTATTTTTTCTTTTCTCTTTTCTTCCTTGTCTTAATTGCTTGTATACAGGTAATATTTTTGGTCTATCTATATACAAAAAGGGAAAGATCTCTTTTTTATAAAGGTTTCTTAGTGTTATTAATAAATATCTTAGCTCTTTTTTTGTATATTACATACAATCACTAAGTGAGGTGAGAATAAAAAAACAAAAATACTGACTATGAATACTATAGAAATCATCACTCGGTTTCGTTCTCGATCACTGAATGCAGGGCAATATATTGCCTATTGCAAGAGTTTGCTTTCTCCAATCAAGAAATTATTTCCACAGTTACATCTTTATATTCTAGATGATAAGGATAAACTTCTCTTCTTTGAAGAAGATTTATCTAATTTTGATGAGACACATTTGTATGACATCATTATGTGGGATAAGAGAATTGCCTATCATAATCCTGATAAGAATAATCCACATCTTACAATAGATTCAACTTGTTGGGCTCCTTTCTCTTCTCTATTTTTTTTCAATAGACAACGGAATATCAACAAAAACTCAGTAGCCGATATCTCTATAAGTGTCTCACAGGGAGTGGAGATATTTGGTGCACCAGCTATTATATTGATTGATTTCTCCCCCTACCCTCACCGTTGGCGAATTAGGGTCTTTGTACTGGGGGTATTTAGCCTCCAATTCTTGTAATTCTTTGAGTTTTTGGTCAAACTCAAAATCGGAAATAGAGGGGGTATCGAGCACATAATAATTGTAGTTGTGCTCGTTAAGCTCCTTGCGAAGCGCTTCAATCTGCGATAAGATAGTGTCCATTTTTTAGTGACTAATGACGAGTGACTAATGACTAACCATTAGCAACTAATGACCAAGCATTAATCACTAACCACTAATCACTAACCACTTAGTTATGATAAAGCGCAAAAATACGAAAAATATCTTGTTTTCCTAGAGATAAATACGTAAATTTGTAGCTAAAGAATCATCTATAAAATCCTTTGTACTATGGGACATTCATTACCTAATGCAACTGTAAAGAAACAAGCTGTAACACAAGCGGTTATCTTTGGCGTAGGACTATTTGCTTTGCTCTTTTTAGCCCTTATGTTTGTCAATGGCTACTTAGCTATGGGTGCTCTCTTTATCTCTGGAGTAACCGCTGTATTGGCGGCTATCACTTGGGGAATAGTAAGCCACTATCTGAAGAAATAGTGGTTAGTGGTTTCAAGAGCAGAACTACAAATTCAATTCTTGATTGGCATTAGTAACTCAAAATAAAAACTCAGAACTTGAAAAGTATTGCATTCATATTAGGTCTTTATCTTGTGGCATTGTTGGTATTGCCATGTAGTGATATGCCTATATATGAGGGCAATGATACGGCTGAGATGAGTGCATCTCACTCTCATTCTTCTGGTGATATAGACCTATGCAACCCGCTATGTATCTGCAATTGCTGCCAAATGGTACTTTCTCTTCCTGTCTCTGAAGAGACGCCCTTGGAAACACTTTCTCCTATTATAGAAACCAAACACTTGATTTCCTACCCCTATATTATTATAGATTCCTCCTACTTGGGAAATATCTGGGTTCCTCCTAAAATAGCTTAATTCTTCAACATAAGGGTGAATTGCCATTCGCCCCTACTTTACTTTGACTGGTGCGTTTTTGTAATTTGTGCCAACATTATCTATTTATTACATATAAAATTCCATGAAAAATATCATTATACTGCTCTTTGTTCTCTTTGGCGGTAGTATCCTCTATGGGCAGGAGCAAAAAATAAGCGGACATATTACCTCCGCAACGGATAAAACACCTCTTTTTGGCGTTTCCATACGCATCAAAGATACTCCAAGAGGCACTACTACCAATGAACAAGGAGATTTCTCTATCAAAGCAGCCTCTGGAGAGGTACTGGTATTCTCCTTTATTGGATTTAGAAGCCTTGAATACACTATTACACAGACTAATATTCCCCTTATCCTTGAATTAGAGGAAGAAGAGACCGAGCTGGAGGGGCTGACTATCACCTCCACACGTAGTAGCCGTACCATAGAGAAAGTGCCTACTCGTATTGAGCTTATTACAGCTGAAGAGCTAGATGAAAAAGGCAACATGCGCCCCAGTGATTTGCGGATGCTACTGAGTGAAAGCACTGGTATACAAGTACAGACAACCTCTCCAATCAGTGCCAATGCAGGTATTCGTATCCAAGGATTGGATGGGCGCTATACCCAGATACTCAAGGACGGATTCCCTGCTTACTCTGGAGCTGCCAGTGGCTTGGGTTTGCTGCAAACGCCCCCCTTGGACCTCAAGCAGGTGGAAGTCATCAAGGGTACCAGCTCCACCCTCTATGGAGGAGGTGCCATAGCAGGATTGGTCAATTTGATCTCTAAGACCCCTACCCCAGCGAGAGAGCTACTTTTTCATATAGACGGCACATCGGCTAAGGGATTAAACTTGAATGCATTCTATGGACAAAAATTCAATCATGTAGGTACCACTCTTTTTGCTTCTCATAGCAGAAACCAAGCCTATGCACCAAGTGACACTCCCTTTTCTGCCATTCCTCGCTTTGAACGCTGGGTAGTGAATCCCAAGCTATTCCTCTATTTTGACGAAGACACCTCGCTGAACATAGGGATAAATGCCATGGTGGAGCAGCGGTTAGGAGGACATATAGAGTACTTAAGGGGCAATACCGACCCTGCCTATCACTATTTTGAGGAAAACAATACTCATCGCTATGGTGGCCAGCTAACATTTGACCACCATATAAGTGAGGATTCCCGATTCCAGCTAAAGAGTAGTATTAACTACTTCCAAAGAGAAATTGTCCTGCCTGATTATCGTTTTTCAGGAACACAGCTAAGCAGCTTTACAGAAGGGTTCTATGGTTTGGAAAGAGAAAAAACAGACTGGATTATAGGAGTAACCCTTTTAGATCATCGTTTTAAGGAACAGCCTCTTACTACCTTCCCTTTGAGAGATGAGCAGGAGATGATTGTAGGAGGATTTGCCCAAAATACTTGGAAAACCGCCCCATGGTTGGAGATAGAAAGTGGTTTGCGCACCGATTTTGTCAAAGACTATGGATGGGTAGTACTTCCTAGGCTAGCCAGCCTCTTTCACCTATCAGAGAAACTCACTTCCCGCATATCAGGCGGATTGGGGTATAAAACACCTACCTTATTCACAGAGGAAAGCGAACGATTTCATTATCAAAACATCTTGCCTGTGAGTAGCCAAAAGAATCGGTTGGAGAAGAGTTATGGCGCCAACTTTGATATTAATTACCAGACCCTTTTAGGAGAGGAATGGACTCTGAGTATCAATCAACTCTTTTTCTATACTTACTTAGACCATCCGCTATTGCTGGAAAACCTATCACCTAAGAAGTATCACCTAACCAATATAGAAGGGCATATCCTCACCAAAGGATTGGAAACCAATGTAAAAATAGGTTACAAGGACTTCAAACTTTTCTTGGGTTACACCCTAACCAACACTCAATTCCATGAGGGAGATGTCTTTACGGACAATCTGCTTACTGCTAAGCACCGTACCAACTCTATTTTGTTTTACGAAGTGGAAGATAAGTGGAAAATCGGGTTAGAAGCCTATTATTTCAGTTCACAACTGCTGAGTGATGGAGAGCGTGGGCATCCTTACTGGATGACAGGTTTTATAGTAGAGAAATTATGGAAACATTGTTCTGTTTATATCAATTTTGAAAACTTCTTGGATGTACGTCAGACCCGTTTTGGAAGTATCTATACAGGTAGTGAGCGTGCTCCCGTATTCAAAGATATCTATGCTCCCTTGGACGGTTTTGTGTTCAACGGAGGTATTAAGCTCAAGCTATAAGAAAAAGGCTGTCCCGCGAAAGCGGGACAGCCTTTTTTGAAGACAACTATATTCAATTATTAAATCACTCCTTGGTCAAGCATAGCATGTGCTACTTTCATGAAACCAGCGATGTTGGCTCCTTTTACATAGTTGATGTAGTTTCCTTCTTGTCCGTATTTGAGACAAGCATTATGGATAGACTCCATAATCTGGTGTAGCTTAGCATCTACCTCTTCGGAAGTCCAAGAAAGGTGAGCCGCATTCTGAGTCATTTCCAATCCGGAAGTAGCTACCCCACCTGCATTGACTGCCTTACCTGGAGCGAAAGGCAATTTAGCATCTTGGAAAGCCTTGATAGCCTCAGGAGTACAACCCATGTTGGATACTTCAGCTACGAGTTTTACGCCATTGTCGATAAGGGTTTTGGCATCATCACCGTTCAATTCGTTTTGGAAAGCACAAGGCAAGGCGATATCACAAGGGATCACCCATGCTTTTTTGCCAGCGGTGAATTTGCTTTCTTTAGGGAATTTTTCAGCGAAAGGTGCTACGATATTGCGGTTGGAAGCGCGGAGTTCGAGTAGGTAGTCGATCATTTCTTGAGTCATACCACCAGGTACTTCCACGCAGCCATCAGGGCCAGAAAGACCGATAACCTTTGCGCCGAGTTGGGTAGCCTTTTCAGAAGCTCCCCAAGCTACGTTACCAAAACCAGAAACAACCACACGTTGTCCCTTGATATCACGGCCGAGCTTCTTAAGCATATGGTCTACAAAATAAAGGGCACCATAACCAGTAGCTTCAGGGCGGATAAGTGAGCCACCCCAGTTGATGCCTTTACCGGTAAGTACCCCAGTGTTGTATTCGTGTGCTAATTTCTTGTACATACCGTACATATAACCGATTTCACGGCCACCTACCCCTACGTCTCCGGCGGGTACGTCGGTATCAGGACCTATGTATTTCCACAATTCAAGCATGAAAGCCTGGCAGAAACGCATGATCTCAGCATCGGACTTGCCGGTAGGGTCGAAGTCAGAACCTCCCTTAGCACCGCCCATAGGTAGGGTAGTGAGGGCATTCTTGAAGGTTTGTTCGAAACCTAAGAACTTGAGCATAGAAGGGTTCACTGCCTTGTGGAAACGAATCCCCCCTTTGTAAGGGCCAATAGCCGCATTGAACTGTACTCGGTAACCGAGGTTGGATTGTACCTCTCCTTTGTCATCTACCCAATCCACACGGAAGGTATGGATACGGTCTGGCTCCACAATACGTTCAATGATTTTAGCCTTTGCAAATTCAGGGTGTTGGTTATAGACCTCTTGTACGGATTCCAACACTTCATGTACTGCTTGCAAGTACTCTTTTTCTCCTGGGTGTTTTGCCTCCAAAGAGGCCATAATTTTTTGTACGTCCATTATTATTTGATTTGTTAGTGGTTAGTAGTTAGTGGTTGGCAGTCAGTGGTAACCAATAGCCAACAACCGGCAACTAACAACTAAATTTTCTACAAAGTTACGGAATATTATAGAAATAAACAAGGAAAAGAAAAACTATTTTCTTAATCCTGTAGTTCCTTATCCAATCAGGATATTTTTCTATAGGGCTTGAGTTTAGCAATACGAAAGTATCCATAGGGTTAGAAAGGCAAAGGGTGAGGCAAAGATAAGACTGTCGAGCCTATCGAGCAATCCGCCATGGCCGGGGAGTATGGTGCCGCTATCCTTTTTGCCAGCTACGCGCTTGAACTTGGATTCTACCAAATCGCCCAAGGTGCCTGTTATGACCAATACAGAGGCTATGATGAGCCATTTCCACAAGGCCTTCTCGCTATAGAGGGATAGCCAAGCGGCTACAAGTAGGGCGCCGAGTAGGCCTCCTACGAAGCCTTCCACCGTTTTCTTGGGAGAGACCGAAGGAAAGAGCTTGGTACGCCCCAAAAAGCGCCCCGATACATAGGCAAAGCTGTCACTCGCCCAAATAATCGCCAAAAGGGCAATCATAGTATGTTGTGCCTCCGAAAAGGCCTCCGAAAGGTGCCACTGTGAGAGTTCCCAAAAAGCAAAAGGACTGGAAAGTTCCTGTTCATTTCGGTAGATTTCTGCCTTGTAAAGCAGGGAAATAAATAAGCACCCCCCTCCTACATAGAGCAGGTCTAAGAGGTATTTCTGCCAGGTGGTATATTTTACTTCTTCTTTCCTATACAGGTAGAGGATTAGGTAGGTGTCTGTGGAGATTACCGCCAAAAGCAGTAGATAGACAAAAAGGTTTTCGCCCAATTCGTTGATAGGAATCAGATAGTTGAAGCACCACCAAAGGCCTAAGAATAGCAGGTAGATGGCACTTCCCCCCAAGCGTACCAAGCGCTTGAACTCGAACAAGCATACTAAGGCAAAGATAAGGAAAAGAAAGCCAAAGGCCTCGGCATTGGAGAGCATGATAGCCGTAAGGAGCAGGAACACATAGATAATACCTGTGATACAGCGTTTGAGTAATTCATTCATTCGTTTGTATTTAAGTCCTCTAAGAGGATGAGATAAGTGGTTCGGTAACAGTTTTCACAGAAGATGGAGTCCTTATCCTGAGGCATGAAAGCCCTTAGGGTACGGATATTGTTGGGACGTGCATGGAGGAATGTCTGGAGGTTCAGCCCGCCCATAGCATCCATGAGGGTGGCTACAATTTGGCTGATTTTGGCCACTACAATTAGCTTAGAGGGAAGCTCGTCCAATCGCTTCTGCCCCAGCTGACGTGACGAGAACATCACTGAACCCTCCTCGGCAACTAAGTATTCGCAGTCCGTTAAAAAATGAGTCGCCTGCTGGTCATCAGCAGTGAAATAATCAGGGAAATCACTTAGAAATAATTCTTCTAAGGAGATGTTGTGCCCAAAGACTAAGGTATCTTCGCCTTCTTGGGATACAATCGTTTGGAAAACATCGGGTAGGTCTCTTATTTTATCTACATATATGAAAATACCTCCCTTTGCTTTGAAGTTTTTTACAAAAGCTTCGTCTATAGGTAGGTCTTCCTTGGGGGTTTCTATATAGTCGTTGATAGTGATTACTTTCCGTTTGAAAATCCAGTTGACAAAATTCTTAAGCCAGTACATTAATTATCAATGATTAGTTATCAATGGTAAGGGTCTATCATGATCCTCTATTTTGGTATTGGTCGTTTCAAGGGGTAAAGATAATAAAAAATACCGATTCTAAGAAATATTTCTCTATATTTATTTTTAAGCACACTTCTGTCTTAAGTACATTTTTTAGGAAAGCGAAGCCTTATAGAAGTGTAAAATAACAAAATGTTAAAAAAGTTATTTTTTTCTTAGTGAATAAGGGTTTCTATCTTTATTTTTAGGAATATTCTGTAATTTTGTAGCTTCTAAAATAAGACATGAATATTCAACTGAAAAAAAGACACTTAAAGAGTGAACATAACCTTGTGCTAACCATAGGGGGCTCCAAGAGTGAGACCAATCGGCTGCTTCTGTTGCAGGCGCTCTACCCTTCTTTGCAGATAGAAAATGCCTCCCCATCCAGAGATTCAGAGGCTATGTACAAAGGCCTACACAATACAGATCGCCTTATCCATATAGGGGATGCAGGGACGGCTATGCGTTTCCTGACGGCTTATTATACCGCTTGTTGTAACCGAGATGTCTTGCTTACAGGTTCCGAGCGCATGCAGGAACGCCCTATCGGTATCTTGGTAGATGCCTTGCGAAAAATAGGGGGAACCATCCATTACGATAGAAATGAAGGCTTTCCGCCCCTATACATTCAGGGGAATAGACTCCAAGGGGGAACACTATCGATCAATGCCCATGTAAGTAGCCAATATATATCGGCCTTACTGCTGGTGGCTCCTTCCTTCCCCAAAGGACTTACCTTGCATCTCGAGGGTGAGATTACCTCCTTTCCTTATCTGAATATGACCCTCTCCTTGCTTAATGAATTGGGCATTGTAGCCTCCTTCGAGGATAATACGTTCTATGTGAACTATACCCCCGATATAGCTCCCAAGACGGTGGTGGTGGAGCCCGATTGGAGTTCGGCTTCCTATTTCTATAGTATCGTAGCCATCAGCCCTGTGGGGACTTCCCTCATCCTGAACCACTACAAGGAGAAGAGCTTGCAGGGCGACCGTATCGTAGCCGATATTTACCAAGCTTTTGGGATTAAGACAATCTTCCAAGAGGACAGGATACTGATTCTAAAGGAACGAGAGCCGCTCTCTACCATCTTTTCTTATAATCTTATGGATTGCCCTGATTTAGCCCAAACAATTGCGGTGACTTGTTTTGCCTTGAAGATGGAGTGTTTCCTAAGCGGACTACATACCCTTAATATCAAAGAAACCAACCGATTGGAAGCGCTGAAAAAGGAACTGACCAAGCTGGGAGGAGAAGTGCGTATCTCTGAAGAAGAAATATGGATAGGCAATAGTCGTAAAATTCGCTCCAATGTAGCTATTGATACTTATAATGACCACCGCATGGCTATGGCTTTTGCACCCTTATCACTTATGGTGCCTATTACCATCAACCAAGCGGAGGTGGTCGAGAAATCTTTCCCTGATTTCTGGCAACAATTCGAAACGATTACAGAGGAATAAGGTTCTCTGAAGACTAATCCTTAATCACTAATCTTATATAAAGTAGCTTAGCAGGATGTTCCTCGGGAAGCCCCAAGGGATAGATGGCCGCATAGAGGGCGTTGTCCTCGCCTAAAAAGATAGGAGTTTGCGGACTCATAGCGCATTTCCACCAAGCAAAGGAAGCCTTGACCAACGCCTTGAGGCGCAGGGGTGTCGTCCCTTCGATATGGTAGAGAGCGATATCACTCACCCCATGGATAGGGTCGGTATGGAGGGTGATGATATGCTTTTTGTCGGCCGAGAGCAAGGGGAACCCATCCATATAGAGCTCATTACCAGTAATTTTGTCCGTAAGTATATAAGGCACTACCTGGAAGCCTGTTACCTGAACGATATATTGTCCTATAGCCTCATGTTCCCCCACATAGGTATAGACGGCCTCCAAGCCTTCTAAGCTGTTATCTTCGTATTTTGCTACCTTTTTTTGGCAAGGTAGGGATAGGATTTTCCCTTTCTTCTCAATTTCTTCTCCCTTGTCAAAGGGCTTTGGGCTATGCTGGAGTGCCTGCTGGTAGTCGGCTTCACTGATAAGGCTTATAGAAAAGAATTCCGATAGATTATCCAAGTCCTTAGGGGTGTGAGTGGAGCCTTTGTACTCAATAAGGGAGCAGACCTGCTCTAATTCCTTATGGGTAAAGGCCTCATCCTGATAGCCTACCTCACTTTTGAGAATATAGCCCTCATGACTGTCCTTCTTTACCTTGTAATAAGGCCCTTCTTCTCCTAAGATTACCAATTTGCTACCTAAGGCGAAAGATTCTGTCGCTTGGGACTGGTTTTCAGCAAGTGCAGCGGCCTGCTTCTCCACTTTGGATAGAACATATACGACCGAACCAATGGGGAAGTCGGGGCGGGCGGTGGGAGTTGGTGTGGTATTTTCGAAGTTATCAGAGTTTTGCTTGGTCGTTGCCTGCTCGGACGAAGCAGAGGGAATAGTAGTAGGGGCTTGTTCCTCTTTTTTAGGGGACTGGCAAGCCATAAGGGTGATAAGGAAGCATAGAAGGAGTTTTTTCATAAGAGAATAACGGACAGTGAATAGTGGTTGATATTATCGGACAAGGCGCTATGGGCAGTTCTCCCTGAAATGCTGATTTAGGTCTTTTGCAAAGACCACAAAAATAGTGCCACAATTAAGTGAAGTATGTAAGGTCAATTTGCCAATGAAGGGATATTACCCCTTATGAGAAGTTGCCTAAGGGGTGGGCGTGGTGTCAAGGAAATCAAATTTTGAATACAATGAAATCTCAAAAGCCTTCAGGTGAAAAATTTAATTATATAGACATTGCTTCTATAGATAATAGACAAAACAAAATTACTGATGTAAAAACTATAGCTGTAACTGATGCCCCAAGTAGAGCCAGTAGGAAAGTGAAATTTGGTGACTCCTTATTTTCTATGGTTAGACCTTATCTGAAAAATATAGCTTTTGTAGATGAAGAATACTCAAACTGTATAGCTTCAACAGGCTTTTATGTGTGTAGTCCTAATGAAGCTCTGTTTCCTAAGTATTTATTTTATCTGATGGTATCTGATTATGTAGTTCAAGGACTGAATAAACATATGAAAGGAGATAATTCACCCTCAATTAACAATGAAGATATAACAAATTTTATTTTCCCTCTCCCTCCTCTTGCGGAGCAGCACCGTATCGTCCAAAAAATAGAAAGTTTTTTTGCTTCCTTTGACCAAATAGAAAAGATGTTAACATAAGGGCAAATAGCCTCACATACTTGCTAACGCAAATTTGCCCCTACAGCTTACCAATCGACAATGGTATCTACAATGGCTTGCTGCTCGCTGGCAGTACGCCTGAGATAGATACGAGTGGTCTCAATACTTTCATGCCCCATCAGGTCGGCAAGGAGCGTAAGGTCATTGAAACGCTCTAAGAAGTTTTTAGCAAACCGATGTCTAAAAGAGTGAGGATATACCACTTTAGGATTAAGCTGGTACTTATGAGCAAAGACCTTGAGTTGTTGGGCAATTCCTCGTGGGGTGATACGTTTGCCAAAGCGATTGAGAAAGATATAGCCTGAAGTAATTCCCTTTGCCTTAAGCCATTGGCTACTTTCCTCGCGCAAGAGCTTGGGAATGTATAGGCGGCGTACCTTTCCGCCCTTGCTATAAAGATCTAGATAGCCTTGAGTGAGGTGTTCTGCTTTTATCTGAATCAGCTCACTCACACGCGCCCCTGTAGCGGTGAGAAACCATACGAGAAAATACCAATCTTGATACCCATCTTTTTTGAGTTGTGCCTTTAGGAACAGGTAATCCGCATGACTAATCACATGCTCTAAAAAGTTCTTTTGCTGTACCTTTACAAAGGACATCTTCAGAGCGCCTTTCTTGACGAAGTCCAAGTACTTGTTAATCGCCTGCAAACGCAGATTAACGGTTTGTGCTTTGTACTTGTCCAGTAGGAAATTCTTGTAAGCCATCAGGTTGGGCTTGTTGATAATAGGGTATTTTTCTAAGAAATACCTCACTGTCCACACATACGAGTCTATCGTATTGGGCGCTAAATTGCTTTTCTGTAGAAAAGACTTGAATTGTTCTATCATTTCTTTAAAATTTAGAAATGATAATAAACGAAGTTTTTACAAACTATTTTCTATGGTATCTAAAAAAGAAAAATAAGTCTCTATTTTTTGGACAATACGGTGTTGTTCTTGTAAAGGAGGGAGAGGGAAAAATTCTTTCTGTAGAAGCTGAAAATGCCTACTATATCCTCTGTTTTCAATTTTGTAAGAAGCATTGAGAATGAGATAATAGAGATATTTTGATAGATTATTGTTAGGTAGAATAACTTTAACCCCATCTGCACCAACAATAAAATCAAAATCTATATATTTTACTACTCTCGTATGGTCTCCAAAGACAATGATAAAATCTTCTACCTTTAGAACCTTTGTTTCATCAGAAGAAAAACCTTCTATATAATTAGCACTTTGGCTTATTACAGGAAAATCCCCATTTTTTTCTATTTCAGACTGCAAAATCTGATATGGTTTTGTAGCTATGGTCTTCGTTATATCCCCCAGCCTACACCACGCCCACCCCTTAGGCAACTTCTCATAAGGGGTATCAGTGGCAGTTGTTTTGCCTATACGCTTAAGAAGTTCTTCTGCAGGTTCCTCGTTAGGGTCTTGATGAGTGAGCTTGCCCGCTATGGCATAGTTAAGCACCTGATTTCTAGCCTGCTTAACAAGGGCTTTGAGCTCCTCTTGAAGTTGTTCAATAGTATCTACAATGGTGAGCAGCCGTTCTACTTTTTGGGCAATACGATGCTGCTCTGCAAGAGGAGGGAGGGGAATAAAAGCATTTCTTATAATTTCGCCTGAAATAGATGAAAAAGTAGAACCCGTAGAGTTCTCATTAAAATAATCCTTCAATAATATTAGCCAAAAGAAGCAAAAATCTATACTTATATTGCCAAGAGGTTCTATAGCACATAACCCTCTTCCTATGCAAACTTCTCTATTGACCAAATTAACTTCTCCAACAGGAGCTCTTACACACAACAGGACACTATTAGATGTTATTTTTGTAGGTTCACTTGTAAAAAAAGGAGATTTGTCTATATATTTATCTGTAAAATATATCTTTCCTTGATGAAACTCAATTCCATTAGAATTTCTCATTACAGTTTCACCTTTGGGAGATTGTCCCATTGAGATATTAGCTATATCCCCCAACCTACACCACTCCCATCCCTCTGGAAGTTCAAAGGGGACTTCATCAATCGGTTCGTTGTCTTTTTTATCTCGTTTGAGCTTTTTATCTTTGATAAGCTGCTCTTTCTCTGTACGAATACGTTCCAGGAGCACGGAGGCAGGTTCATCGGTGGAGTCTTGGCGCACCAACTCCCCACGGATAGCTAAATCTAATATCTTTTGTCGTATTTGCTTAGTGTTCATGATTCAAGAAATTTATCAAAATCCGATTGGAAAAGGCGGTCTTGTACGATACGATACTTTTCAAACTCCGCTAAGGCATGGGTATGAGCAATCTCGGCGGTGATTTTACCAGCGTCTTGTAAGACCTCTCGGTCGGCAAATTCTAAAAAGCGGTTGAGGCGTACTTCCCAATCGCTCATGGTCATCGGGATATGCCTCAGTGCCATATCTTCTGCCATATCCAAGTAGGCAGAGACTAAGCGCTGTAGCTGTGCCATCTCATCTTCAGTAAGGTAGTTCTTAGCTACAACTACATCAAAGGGATAGATTTTCCCCTCGGGGGCATCCTTCCAAGAGGTCAGTCCCATGTGAGGTTTTTTGGCATTGGCACGCTCGTAAATTACCTCGGCAGCGGTATGCCCATGAATAGCCCAATGCAGTTTGTTCTGTACGGTGGCAAAAAAGCGTTGGGTAGCGGAGGATTTAGGGTCGTAATCAATGGAAGTTGCGTAAATGTCAGTGATTTTCTGATAGAACTTGCGTTCGGACAGGCGTATCTCTCTTATACGCTGTAGCTGTTCCTCGAAATACTTCTTTCCCAGCAGGGTTCCATCGTTTTTCAGGCGCTCATCATCCATGGCAAAGCCCTTGATGGTAAATTCTTCTATGACCTGCGTAGCCCATTTGCGGAACTGCACCGCCCTTTCCGAATTGACCTTATAGCCTACCGCGATTATCGCTGATAGATTATAGTGCTTCGTATTATAGGTCTTCCCATCATCCGCAGATACTCGAAAAATTCGAGTAACTGAACTTTCTTCCAACTCATTGTCAGTGAATATATTCTGTAAATGATAGGTAATGGTATGAGATTCCACCCCATAGAGTAGTCCCATCATTTTTTGGGAAAGCCAAACATTCTCGTCGGCATAGAGGCTTTGGATATTGCTTTCTCCTGTAGCGGTGACAAAGGTCAGATACTCCGCTACAGAAGCCCTTAGCATGTCTTTAGGTTTCTTTGGACTACTCATTTCCCATAATGGCTTTTAGTTGTGCAATAGCCTCAGTGATTTTGGCTGCTTTTTCCTCCATAGTGGCTATGAGTTCGCTCAAGGGGATGTCTTCGGTTTCTTCTCCCTGACGTATCCAGCTTAGGTCAAGGCTTGTTTTGTCACGGGCACAGATTTCTTCATAGGTGTATCGATGCCATCTGCCCTGTGGATTTTCCTCACTATAGGTTTCTTGGCGCTTACGGCGGTCGTCACGCTGATAGCACTGTACAAACTCGTCAAAATGTTCCCGCTTGAGGGGATTGGTTTTCCCGAAGTTAGGCATATTACTACGGAGATCATAGAACCAAACCTCTTGGGTATTGCCTTTGTCCGAAAGGCCTCGTTCGAAGAAGAGCACATTGGTCTTGACCCCTTGGGCATAGAAAATCCCTGTAGGTAGGCGCAAGATGGTATGTAGGTTGCACTTTTCCATGAGGTCTTTGCGGATACGCTCGCCATCGCCATCTACAAAGAGCACATTGTCGGGGAGTACTACGGCAGCACGTCCGCCTCTTTTAAGACTGCGGTAGATATGTTGTAAAAAATTCAGCTGTTTGTTGGAAGTGGGGAAGGTAAAATCATCTCGAGAAGGTTGTTCTCCCCCTTTCTTGGAACCAAAGGGCGGATTGGTCAGTACCACATCATAACCAGTCATTTGCTTGCCTAAGGAGGAAAGCGTATCACCAAGCTGTATAGGTCCTTTGATGTCGTGTAGCATGGCGTTCATCAGTGCCAAGCGGTGGGTTTCATGTACCAGTTCGCCCCCTGAGAAAGCCTCATTGATCTGGAACTCTTGCACCTCTTGCGAAAGGGAGAAAAGGTCATCAGTCTGGTCTTTGATATACCGGTCAGCAGCAATCATAAAGCCAAAAGTACCACAAGCAGGGTCATTACAGCGTTCACCCGCTTGGGGGTTCGTAAGTTCCGTCATCACATCAATAAGCACACGAGGGGTAAAGTACTGCCCTGCTCCTGATTTCTTTTCATTGGCGTTCTTCTCCAGCAAACCTTCATAGAGGTTTCCCAAGCCTTCTTCTTTGGCAGAATACCAATCAAGGGCATCAATGGTCTTGATGATTTTTTCCAAGTTTTTAGGCTCTTCTATATTGGATTTAGCCCCTGCATAGATTTCCTGAATTCTACCAGTGCACTGATCACCTAAGTGTTCTAATAGTTCCTTATAGAATTTCTTTAGTTCTATACCGTCTTTGCTCACAAGAGTGTCCCAACGATAAGCCTCAGGTATTTCTCCTTCGGAATTCGTTTCCTTAGCCATTTTTAGGAAAAGGATGTAGGTAAGTTCTGTTACATATTGGTGATAGGTGATACCATCATCACGGAGCACATTACACAGTGCCCATAGTTTGGCTACAATTTCTTGGTTGTTCATCTTTTTGTACTATTTTTTATTTTCCAAACATTCTTCCAAACATCACCATCTACTGAATCATACAATTTCATTCCTTCTTTTACAAAATTAGAATCTTTACTATCTATAAAATATTCTGCTGATTCTAACCGATATATAAAATATTTTTTCCATATATGATTTATAAATTTCATTTTGTTCAGAACTATATATTTAATAAATTCTAACAATATAAATATTGAAGTGATAATCGTAAAATTAGTTATTATTTTTCTAAGTAAAATTGATATAAAAGGAATAAAAATAACCATAATAGCTATATCTAATATTATAATTGTAGTCTTTGTACTATTAAAAATTTTAGGTAATCTATTATATGCACTTTCTCTTATTGCATCTAGATTATCTTGAGCTATTTTACCATCTTGTATTTTTTTGTCTGTAATTTTTTCTGTTATTTCTTTTATTGAAAAAATTCTATTCTCATTCTTATCCGTTTTTAAATTATCAAATCTCTGATCTGCATAAACTTTCAATATAGTAGAAATATTTTCTTCAGAATTAGTTATAGTTCTTATCTCTTTAATATAATTCAAAACTTGGCTACCTCTTAGATTGTATTCAGTAGTTCTTCTTTTTATAAATTTCAAAAATAATGTATAATCTATCTCTCCATCTTCATTAGACATATACGGGAAATGAAGAAGAAATAATTGTGATGGTAGAATAGTTTCTGATATTGTATTACTTTCGTTTTTTGATAAGATTTTATTCAATGATCTGTCTGTTGTGAGATAGAAAGAAATAACATCTTTATAATTATAGTTATTGTTTCCTCTTAATTTTCTTACATAAATGATATTATATGCATCAACCTTAGATGCTTTTTCTGTATATTTTAATTCATAAGGTAACTTCTTTTTATTATTGAGTAGTTCTTGTGATAATATATCAACTTTTTTAGAATCCTTTGAAATACTTTTTGCTAATGAGATTTTTAAACTATCAAAAATAGTAGATAATTCTGAACGAATTAGTAGTTCATATTGTTCTGGTGTACTTACTTTTTTTAATACTTTTAGTCTTGAATAATGTGAAACAAAATCTTGTTTAATTAAATTAGGTTCTTTTTCGATAACATAACCAAGAGTGTCTATGTCATACTTGGAATCGGCTGTCTTTAAAAATTTGATTGTTCCAGAAAGTGTTTTGAAAAACTCCTGATAGGTTTCTCCTGTATATTCAAATGTTATTCCTTGTAATATACATATCTTTATTAGGTCATATATGCTCTGCTTCCTTTCCTCTCCACCTACTCCTAAAAGTCTAAATAAAATATTTGTATCAAGTAAATATTTTTTCCCTTTAAAAATATCCTTAGAAAACTCTTTTATTCCTCTATTTGAAGTGATAATAGCATATTCAATTGCTTTAAGAAAAACATTGTAGATAGCAGTATTTTTAGAACTATCTTGATATTCAAGAAATTTATTAAATATTTCTATCTCATTTTGATTAAAATCTTCTTTTATATCATCCGATATTAAAGATAATAAATTTTCAGGAGAAAAGCTATTAATATTTTCATAAACAGCTTTGTATAATATTGATTTGATTACATCTATGTATTTGATATCATATTGATTATCTTTAATAAAGTGTCTTATGTAGATTTCTATTGAATGATTATTTAAATCATCATTTATTTTATTAAACCTTTCAACTTTTAGTGATAAAAATACATTATTATCTAATTTTTCTAATTTAAAATTACTACTTTTAGATATGATAGTATCAAACAAATCTTTATCTATGCTAATTTTATGAAAATCAATAATATGTCTGTAACAATCTTCAATATCAATACATTCATTATTTTTATCAAAAATATATTCTGATACCAATGAAACTATTATTAATTTAAAATCACTAGCTTTTACATCATTCAAAAAACAATTAAGCCTAAACAAGTCAAATTTTTTCATAAAAATATTATATTACGCAATCTCAAACAAATATTCCTTTAATTCATCTACAATTTCTCCCAGATGGTTTTTAAAGACCTTATTAATCTTCTCATAGCCGCCAGCATTTTGGAAGGCGCCTGTATCAAAGTCTGCCTTTTCGATATATTGTTCCTTCTCTAGGAAGGTCTTGATACGGTCGAGCCATTTGGTTTCCATAGCATTGAAACTGTGTGTTTGTTTGAGTTTTTCAAAAGCATTGTCTAAGCGTACTTTATAATCCACTAAGGCATTGCCTAGGGCTAAGGTACGTATCATACCAATGAGGTCGGCGGTGATCTCTACATTCTTGGCATTGTTCCATGCCTTATTCAGCTCTTTCAGGGTATAGCCCTCTTGCGCCATTTCTAAGTAAAGGCGCTTGAGGTCGCTACGGGTAAGCTCCGAAGGGCACGTACAAAGCAGGTTCAGGGCGGTGAGCTTATTGCGATTCTCGGCTATATAGGCAGAAAATTGTTCTATATAGTCCCCTGGGCGTTTTTCGGTCTTGCCATAGCCTACATAGTGTTCGCGTACTTCATCTGGCTTGTCGCTGATATATTTGTACTTTACCGTCTTAGGGTGGGAATAGAACAAACAAGCAATAGCTTTTACATTCTCTTTGATAAAAGTCTTTACCTGTTCGGTGGGTGTATTTTTAAGGGTGGCTAAAAAATCCTTAGGGGATACCCCCTGACTTAGGCTACAGAAATAATCAAAATCCTGTTGGCTAATATTCTTCGCGCGTCGTTGCAATCGGCCTAAGAGCTGTTGGGTATATTTGGCAATCAGCTTAGGGTTCTCAGTATGTTCAAAGCCATTGATGATATCTTCCAGTGTAGTGGTAGGATTCACTACAATAGGTGCCATTTCAGAGACTTCTGCAAAGAAATCAAAGACACCTACGGGATCATATACCTCAAAACTCTCCTTGTTTATCTTAGGACAAAGTCGGGTAGCGCGCCCTATCATCTGCTCAAAGAGAATACGTGATCTTACAAAACGCATGAATACCAAGGCGGTAATTTCAGGGACATCTACCCCTGTGGTAAGTAGGTCTACCGTTACCACTATGTTGGGATAAGTGTCGTTTTTGAACTTATTAACTGCTTCTTCTACCCGCTTTTTATCTCCTATGCTACCTGTTATCTTTTGGATAGCATCGTTATCTACCCCTTGCTCAGCATAGATTTCTTTGAGGAGCTTCACCACAAGATCGGCATGGGCATCATCTACCGCAAAAATAAGGGTCTTTCCTTCGCCAGTAGGGTCTAAATAGAGGCTCACTTCCTCCAAAACGGCACGGTTGAACCCTTCTGTGATAACATTTCGGTTGAACTGCTCTACCTCGAAGTTCAGCTCATCAGGTATTTCTGACAAATCTATCACTTCATTTTTCTCAAGGTCATATGCTTGTATAGTATCGCCCTTAGCATAGTGAATCCCTTCTATACGCTGTTGGGTGAAAATATGGTGAGGTAGGTTATAATCTACTAAAAAACCATCCAAAACGGCTTCACGATAAGAGTACTCAAAGACAGGTTTGCCAAAGAGCTGGGTAGTTTGTAGGGCAGGGGTAGCAGTAACCGCTATTTTCACCGCATCGAAATAGTCTATAACCATGGTATATTTGCTGGTGAAATCGTCTTGATCGCGAAAAGCAAATTCATCTTCACTCATCTCTTTATCAAGTATATAACCACGGTGTGCCTCATCTATGATTACCAAGTCATAATCCGATACTGAGGGCATATCCTGCGCTTCATTATAGAGGATACGCCTTACCATAGCCTGTACAGTGCTCAATTGTATTTTGGTTTCTTTCGCTATTGTTTTTTCACCAAGTTCATTGATAGGATAGATATTATAAAGCGTTTGTAGGTCTTCCAGTTTTACATCTTTGAACACATCGAGCGCCTGCTTTCCTAAGACATTACGGTCTACCAAAAATAAGATACGCTTAAAGCGTTTGGCAGCCAAAAAGCGGTAGATCATCGCAAGCAAGGTACGTGTCTTTCCTGTCCCTGTTGCCATAGAGAGGAGAGCCGAACGATGACCGTTGGCTAAGGCTTTTTCGGTAGCCTCTACAGCGCGGATTTGGTAAGGACGTAGGTTGAGTCCGTTGGGGTCTCTTAGTAGGTCATAAGGGGTTTGAGCAAGGTTTTGAGTGGCTTTGGCTATATCCTGTGCTAAATCCTCCAAGAGGCCTTGGGGACTTTTCCAGCCTTGGAGTGCTTTGGAGATATTGCCACTATCTCGTACATCTAAGAACCAAATGCCCGCCTTGGTATCCAATTGCTTGAGGTATTTTCGGCCATTGGTAGCAAAGAGGAAAGGTACTTGATAATCCCCCCATTGACCAATGAGATAGCAGGCATGTTCTTTTTTGATATGGGTGGCGTAGTCTTTACATTGGTTGGAGAGGATGCTTGAAATGTCTTTGTGCTTGGCTTTGGCCTCTACGATACCTACCAGTTGTAGGCCTGCAAATAGAGCATAATCGGCCACTCCCTTGTCGGTTGGCCACTCGGCTATGGCGAGGTTTTTCCCTTTTTCGGGGCGGGTACCCTTGCTATAGCGTAGGCATTCGGTATCGGCTTGCCAGCCTGCTTCACACAGCTGTGCATCAATGAGCTGACGTGTTTCGGCCTCGGAGAGTTGAAGGCTTTTTACATATTGCTGGGTGCGGCGGGCGCGCTCTTTTTGGGCGTTGATAAACTCTTTAGTTTGAGCGGCCTGCCAATAGCTTTGCTGTTTTTGGAGTTCAAGGAGTTGCTCGGTAAGGGCTTTGATTTGCTGCTCTTGGGCTTCTTTTTCGGCTTGTAGCTCGGCAATATTGGGGTTATCCCCCTCTTGAGGCATCACAAAGGTATGGCCTCCAGTTCCTTCCCCATAACTCAAGGCATACCATTGGGCGAGCTTGTAGGCCATTTGCAAGTTTGTCTTGGCGGAGCTAACCGAGTCGAAGCCCCCATGAGCGCCTTCATTCCCTCGCTGCCGTAATTGGTTAAGAATACTACCTAATTGGTGTTCTATAATTCCTTCCCGCTTAAGGACACTGATTCTATTGGCCTGATTGTTATCATGAGGTAAGGCAATATGTTCTATTTGGAAGACCTCATTGACCATCACTTCGGCAAATTGGCGTAGCTTCATCAAGCAACCATTGGGGTCAGTATATAAGTAGGTCTCTGCCAAATAAGCGATTCGATAGAGTATAGCAGGTTCAATAGCTTTTAGAAACTCAAAATTACTTCTCATAATGCAGCCTTATAGGAAGTTACAAAAGTAAGCTATTCTTTTTAAGATTTTAATATTATTAACAAATAATTAATTTACAAACTAAGGATTACTTTTTCACTTTTCCTGTTAACTTGTTTTCCTATAATTCCACACAGCCCAGCTGTTCAGTACTATTGCAAAGCCTAATAGATACAGAAATTCATGGCTTAGTTGTACCAAGCTACTACCCTTGAGAACTATTTGACGCATGGCACTGACAAAGTGGGTTACAGGGATAAAACGACTTACCACTTGGCTCCAGGCGGGCATGCTATCTACACTGGTTAAGAAACCGCTCATCAGAAGGAAAATCATGATAAAGAAGTAGGCAATGAACATGGCTTGCAATTGCGAATCGGCATAGGTGGAGACCAAAAGACCAAAGCCTAAAATTGCAATGAGATACATGGTGGCAAAGGTGTATAGGGTAAGCAAACTGCCTGCCGGGAAGATACCATAGACGACATACATCACCGTAAGCCCCAAGGTAAAGAGGATTAAACCTACGACCAAAAAGGGAATGAGCTTACCAAGTATAAATTGCCACTTTCGAATAGGGGTGACGTTAATCTGCTCAATGGTGCCTATCTCTTTCTCTTTCACTACATTGAGTGCTGAGAGGAAGCCTCCGATAATGGTAAGCAGGATGGCCAAGATACCAGGGACGATATAGCGTGTATATTGCAGATGCGAATTGTACCAATGGGTCGTGGCCACATTGAGCTTGGCTACCGCTCCTATGCGTTGGGGAGCCTTTACATTTACGTCCAGCTCAGCGTTGAACTCACGTATGACCGAGAGCAAATAGGCGCCCCCTAAGGAGGATTTGCTGCCGTTAATCGCATCTATGGAGAGCCCGAGGGCTTGCCCTCCTTCACGTATAAGGCTACGTTCAAAGCCTTCAGGGATCTCCAAGACCGCATCGGCCTGACCGTCTTCTATCAAAGCAAGCCCTTCTTTGTAAGAGAAAGGAGCATCGACAAGGCGAAAGTATCCTGAGGAGCTGATCTTCTGAATCAACTGCTGCGAATAGGGGCTTTGGTCGTGATCTACATAGACGAGGTTGATGTTCTTCACATCAAAATTGGCCACCAAAGGCAGTATAATCAGCTGCATCATAGGGGCAACAAACATCATGGCCAAGATGGTCTTATCTCGGAATATCTGTTTGAATTCTTTTTGGAGTATGAATGATAAGGTTTTCATCAGTTGTCAGTTGTTAGTTGTCAGTTGTTAGTTGTTAGTGATTAATGGGTTAATTCTAACCACTAATCACTAACCACTCTTCTATTCTAATCGTATTTTAAACTTCTTCATAGCAAGGCCTAAAAATACCACTGCCATGGTGATAAGAATAAAGGTTTCTTTCCATATATAACTGAAATCCAGTCCTTTGAGCATTATTTTCTTTACAATACTATAGTAATAGCTTGAGGGGAAGATTTTGGAGATACCTTGAAAGACAAGAGGCATGTTCTCTATAGGAAACATAAAGCCGGTGAAAAAGGCCGTAGGCAACATCATTCCCATCATGGAGATAAGCATGGCCGTTTGCTGGGAGGAGGTACTGGTGGAAATCAGTAGCCCCAAGGACAAACAGATTATGATAAATAAGGTGCTTTCCGCATAAAGTAACAGCAGATTACCACGTATGGGTACCTCAAGCATATAGACCGAGAGTAGGAGAATCACGGTAAAGTTGATCAGCGAGAGAATCAGGTAGGGAACGGCCTTGGCTACGAGTATTTTCAAGGGATTGAAAGGCGATACCAAAAGGATCTCCATGGTGCCTAACTCCTTTTCGCGTACCACTGCCACGGAGGTCAGGGCGGTGCTGACAATCATAAAGACGAGCGCAATCACCCCGGGGACAAAGTTCATAGAGCCATTCTGTTCCTCGTTGTACAACATGCGGTTTTCTACCGTTATCTGGTAGGGCAGTCGCAGGGTAGGGTTCAGCGTTTGCTGGTAGCGGGCTACTATAGCGGAGAGGTAGTTCTCTACCGTTTTGGCAGTATTAGGGTCACTTCCATCGGTGATGAGTTGTAGGGTGCTACCCTTGGGGGTATAGAGGTCATTGCCAAAATCAGAGGGAAAGACAAGGGCGGCTTTTATTGTCCCACGCCTGAAAGGGTCTTCTATCTCTTTGTAACTGAGTAGGGGCGCTTTCATCTTGAAATAATCACTGGCCGCCAGCTGTGAGCTAAGCTGCTGGGAATAGGTGTTGTGTGCCTCATCTAGCACAGCAATACCGATATGCTTCACCTCGCTGCTGAGGGCTTGGCCGAAAAGGATAATCTGCGCGATAGGAATCCCGAAGAGGATCAAAAGCGTACGACGGTCACGGAATACATGATAGAATTCCTTGCGGATAAAGGCTATTAACTGTTTCATATTCTAAAAGGGCAAATGGCCATTCTATGAAGGGCGAATTGCCATTCGCCCCTACAAGGGGTTATTCATTACGTTGGGCTTGGCGGGCAAGGGCATAGAAGACCTCGTCCATGGAATCGGTGTTGAATTGTTTCTTGAGTTGGCTTGGGCTGTCCATGGCTTCCAACTTGCCATCGACCATGATGCTGATGCGGTTACAGTATTCGGCTTCGTCCATATAGTGGGTGGTTACAAAAACGGTGATGCCCTGAGCGGCAGCCTCATAGATCATATCCCAAAACTGACGGCGCGTTATGGGGTCAACCCCACCGGTAGGCTCGTCCAAGAAGACAATCTCAGGGCGGTGAAAGATTGCTACCGAGAAAGCCAATTTCTGTTTCCAGCCCAGCGGCAAAGAGCCTACCAGCTTGTTGGCTTCCTGCTCAAGGCCGAGTGTCTCAATGAGCTGCTGGCGGCGGGGTTTAATCTGCTGGCGGCTTAGCCCATATACCCCTCCGTAGAAGGTAATGTTTTCCGTAACGGTAAGGCTATCATAGAGGGAAAACTTCTGGCTCATATAGCCGATATGCTTTTTGATCTGCTCTTGCTCGCGGTAGACATCAAAGCCAGCCACTCGTGCCTCTCCCGAAGTAGGGTAAGAAAGCCCACAGAAGATGCGTATAGCGGTGGTCTTCCCCGCGCCATTGGCACCGAGAAAGCCAAAGATTTCGCCTTTCTTGACGGATAGAGAGATACCATTCACGGCTTTGAAATCACCGAATTGCTTGGTAAGGTTGTTACATTCTATGGCATTCATTTTCTAATTCTTTAATTTACTAATTTGCAATTAGTCAATTAGTCAATTTGCCATTAATCAATTATCTCATTGACTAATTAGCTAATTGTCTAATTATCTAATTATCTCATTGTCTCATTAATCGTATAAAACTATCCTCAATGGTAGGGGTAATCGTTTTCCACTCAAGGTGAGGGAAGGTGGTTTTCAGTTGTTGCTCTAATTGGAGCGGATCTGTCGCTTGCTTTAAGGTGATATGTAAGTATTCGCCAAAGGGATAACAACTATCTATTTCGGGGCAAGTACGCAGATGCTGGAACAATGGGTAAATATTGGGCGTACTTGCTGCATAAAGTGTTTGACCAAAATCACTGACAATCTGCCGAGGGGTACTGGTAGAAAGGATTTTGCCCTCCTGCATAAGAGCAATGCGGTCGCATAGGCTGGCCTCGTCCATATAAGGGGTGGAAACCAGTATGCTGATACCCTGCGCTTTCAGCTTGGCGAGCATCTGCCAAAACTCCTTACGGGAGACTACATCTACCCCTGTGGTAGGCTCGTCCAGCAAAAGGACTTTAGGCTTGTGAATGAGCGCACAACAGAGCGCTAACTTCTGCTTCATACCCCCCGAGAGTTTGCCTGCACGACGCGCACTAAAAGGCTTTATCTGCTCATAAATATCCTTGATAAGGTCGTAATTCTCGGTAATAGTGGTGCCAAAGACAGTTGCGAAGAAAGAGAGGTTTTCCTCCACAGTGAGGTCTTGGTAAAGGGAGAACCGCCCCGGCATATAGCCTACGATCTTACGGATTTGCTTATAATCCTTTACAATATCAAGTCCCTCCACTGTAGCGCTTCCTTCATCAGGCAACAGTAGGGTGGTGAGCATACGGAAGACGGTGGTTTTGCCTGCGCCATCTGGGCCAATCAGCCCAAAAAGCTCGCCTTTCTTGACCTCTAAGGAAAGGTGCTGCACGGCCTTCGTATCGCCGTAGGACTTGCTGAGATTATGTATGGTGATGCTTGTCATTTTTCTAATTTGTTAATTTGCCAATAAGTCAATTTGGTTATGAGCTACAAACACACACGGAGGTGAGCCACATAAGCTATTTTTGTTTTCTATTGTTAAAAAAGATTGTACTTTTGCCACGGATTTAGATATGATACTTATGCACTACTTATACCTCACTTTAGCTATTGTTTTAGAGGTCTTCGCTACCACTCTTTTAGGAAAGTCAGAAGGATTTACCAAGGGCTTGTTTGCAGTGGGGTCGCTCTTGACCTATGGGGTTTCCTTTTATTTTTTATCCTTAGCCCTCAAGAATATTCCGCTGGGGGTAGCCTATGCTATCTGGTCAGGGGTAGGGATTGTACTGACCGCTATCGTGAGTGTTCTTGTTTTCAAAAGTAAAATAGACCTCCCTTTTGTACTGGGCGCCCTACTGATTATCGTAGGGGTAGTGGTGATTAACCTCTTTTCAAAGACAAGTGGGCACTGATTTCTTCACTTTTCACTCTTCACCCACATACCCTGCTCCAGGTATTCGCAGGCTTCACTTAAACACCGCTTCCCCATACATCCCTATCTTCAGGTAGCCATCGTTTTTGACTTTTACTTTGATCGCATAGACCAAGTTGGCGCGCTCGGATTGGGTTTGTATGGTCTTGGGGGTAAACTCGGCCTTGTCGGCTATATAGGTAAGGGTACCCTCATAGGCGCGTTGCTTGTCCGCTCCTGCATCGGTATGAACGGTTACGAGCTGACCCAATTTGAGTTGGGGCAATTGCTCACCAGTGATATAGGCTTTGAGGGTGAGCGTGTCTATATTGGCAATCTTGTATAGCGGCTTGCCGAAGGTCTGCATCTCTCCCTTGAGTGCATAATTCACCAAGACGGTACCCGTGATAGGGTTGATGATCTCACCTTGGTTGATTTGTGCTTGGACAGCGGCAGCACTCTTCTGTAAGGGTGCTTCTTGGCTGAGTACATTGCGGTTTTGGCTGTCGATGTTGGTAAGGCTCAGCTTGAGTTGGTTTTCAGTTACGGCAAGCTGTTTGTGCAGTTGGTCGGTCAGGGCGGTGAGGTCGTCCAACTGTTTTTGGGTAGCGGCTCCGCCTGCCACAAGCTGTTGCACACGAGAATGCTCGCGTTCTTGCTGGGCAAGCTGCGCTTTCTGTACCTCGTATTGGCTACGAATAAGAGCTACTTGATCGGCAGAAGACAGCGTTTTCTCCTTGAGGGAGGAGATGGAGGCTTCCACCTGCTCCTTTTGGAGCTTTAGGACTTCCACATTGATTTGCCCTACTTTTTCCCCTTCTTGGAGGGTCTTACCTTCTTCCACGGAGTAAGACAAGAGACGGCCATTTTGTTCAGCCGATACAATTACCTCATCGGCAACAAAGTTACCAGAGGCATCAAAGGTATTTTTGGAAGTGCAAGCACTTAGAATAAGGAGGCTTGCGAGGTATATTTTCTTCATTTGAGTTTTGAATTTTGAGTTCTAAGTTTTGAGTTAAGCACGAGCTACATCATTAGTCATTGGTCACTAGTCACTAGTCATTGGTCATTGGTCACTAAGTGTTGGTTTTCTTGTGCTTGGAGGAGCTGTATCTCGTGTAAGAGGAGCGTCTGCTGGGCGAGGTGTTCGGCATTAACCTTTTGGAGGTATTCGTGGGTGGTGATGACCCCATTGTCCAATTGTACTTGAGCGGCTTGAGCCACTTGGTGGCGTAGGGCAACGCTCTCTTTGTCCTGCTCCATCAGGCGCTGGAGCTTGCTGATTTGTGTTTGTTGCTGGGTAAGATCCAGCTCGGTGCTCATCATAAAGGCTTGTCGGTCAGCCGAGAGGGATTCTCCTTGAAAGCGAAGGAGTTGCTTCCTGTTGGACAAGCTATATAGTGGGCTTAGATGCCACTGTAGGCGCACCCCTGCTATATAATAGAAGTCAAACTCATTCTTGATGATATTGAGTGTAGGGCGACCATAAGCTCCTTGGGCAAACAAACCTATCTTAGGTAGATACTCCGAGGAGAGTTGTCGCTCTTGCGCTTCCAATACCGCCTGCTGTAGGTCAAAGCCCTTGAGTTCAGGACGTTGGTTGCCCTTGCCTATCCTACGGCTTTGGGGGCGCTCTAAGATGGTATTGGTAGAGAGTGGTTGGCCAATAAAAGTACTAAGTATCTGAAGGTATAGGGTCTTGGTAGCTTCATATTCGGTATGTTGCATCGAAAGGCGTACAATCTCCGCTTTGAGTTCGGCTACCTGACTTGCCAGGGTTGTGCCGTACTTGAGGGCTACTGTGGCTTTCTCCAATTGGGATTGGAGAGTTTCTATATTTAGCTGGTTTTGAGTTAGTTGTGCCTCTATGAGCAATACCCCAAAATAGAGGTTACTCACGCGCTGTTTTAGGGCATAGAGTTGGGTCTCCACCGCTTGGGTCTGCACAGCACTTTGGGCTTTGATGAGCTGCTTTTGAGTGCGAGTAGCGCCCCCATTATAGAGGAGTTGGCTCACTTCACCCACTACTTTGTATTGGTCTTTGCTTACCTTAGGTAAAGTGATAGGCAGTGGCAACCGCCCGATAGACTGCGAAAAATCAATGGTTTCCGACTGGTAAGTAGCCTGTCCTGTGATACTAATTTGAGGTAGATAAGCCTTATTAGCATTGGCTAAGGTATAGTCCTCACTCTTGGCAATCAAGTCCAACTTCTGTATGGTTGGATAGTGCTCGCGAGCAAGTGCATAACAGCTTTCCAAGCTAATCCTCTCTTGGGCAAAGACTGCTATAGGAAGGAATAAAAGTAAAAATAAGAGTCGCATCTTTTTAATTGTTAATTGTTAATCAATATGTTTAACCAATTGGTTAATATATAGGTAAAAAAATAGGGTTGTTTTTAAAGGGCGAAAGGGCTCATATACTCCGCTTATTTTTGGATTTTTCCTCTACAAACAACATAGCCTTGATCCACTGGGGAATCAATTTTTTTCGCTCAAGCATGAGGGTTTTGTACGCCTCTTTGTCGGTTCTGCTTAGGGCGGTAAAGATAGGCTGAGCGATGAAGGGAAATATCACCAAACTGATCACGTTAAGCACAGTGTGTATAAGGTTGGGTTCAGTGATTCGCCCTTGTGCTACAGCTTCGGCGTATTGGCGGGCTAAGACGGAGTGCTCTAGTGCCTGAAGGATACGAGTATTGGCAACAAAAGGCTCAGGATTAGTGCGTACCTCGTTGAACATAAAGGTCGGTAATTCAGGTTCTTCCAAGAGCAAGTCTATATAATTAGCCACTACTTGTTCTATTTTTTCCTCCAAGGAGGTGTTTTCATTATTGAGTATAGTCGATACACCTTTGAAAAAGAGAGTCATGGTCTCCATCATCACGATCTGGAAGAGCTTCTCCTTGCTGCGGAAATAATAATTGACCATAGCATGGTTGATCCCCGCTTCCTCGGCTATGTCGCGGGTGCGGGTACCTGCATAGCCTTTCTGGTGAAAGACCTTACGGGCAGCAGCTTTGATACGTTCTTCGGTGGTCACTGTTCACTATTCACTTATTCGGGAGCAAAGGTACATTAAATATTTGAATTAACCAAATGGTTAATACGTTTTTTATTAGCTAATTATTTAATTGAGGCATCAAAATAATTTCATATATTTGCTCTCTGAAAATTAATGTATGATGGAATTATTTAAGG
>NZ_KE992091.1 GCF_000466425.1 Capnocytophaga sp. oral taxon 863 str. F0517 | reverse complement strand
AAAAGAATTGCCGCTTAAGTCGAACTCACGTTATCTTACTCTCTACTTGTATCTTAGACTGGTTAGCACGCCCCTTCTTGGTGGTGATGAGCACTACCCCATTGGCACCACGAGAACCATATACCGAAGTGGAAGTCGCATCCTTAAGCACTGTCATGGATTCTATATCATCGGGATTGATAGAGGACAAGTTGCCATCAAAAGGTACCCCATCGAGCACATAGAGCGGACTGCGGTTCCCATTAACCGAACCAAAACCTCGGATACGCACCGTTGCCGAAGAACCAGGTTGCCCAGAGGTATTCACCACTCGCACCCCTGCGGCTTCCCCAGCCAAGGCCTGTGATACATCCGATACACTCTTACGCTTGAGCGATTCATTATCTATAGCAGAGGCAGAACCTACATATTGGTCTTTCTTCACCGTTACATAGCCGACCATCTCAAACTCTTCTAAGTCCTGCGACTCCTCTTCCAAAACCACATCAATTCGCTTGGAGCTACCTACCTTCACCAGCTTGGTCTTCATCCCCAGAAAGCTGAATTCTAAGTTCTTACCTGGGGCTACCTTAATGGTGAACTTTCCATCGATATCGGTTCCGGTACTCTTACCGCCCCCTTCTACAACTACCGCTGCTCCAAAAAGCGGATCTCCATTAGCGTCCTTGACGCTACCCGACACTTCCCGCTCCTGTGCAAGCGAAAAGCTCTGCATTGTTATCACCAACAACAATGCATACAAAAGTCTGTTTAATCTCATCAGATATTGTTTAAGAAATAAAATAACAGATGCAAAAGTAGTTATTTTTCTCAAACCTACAAAATAAAAAATTCATTTTTACCATACAATTAATATTTTAAATTCGATAAAAATAGCAATTTTATTAAATAAAAATCACTAAAACAAACTTTTTATAACACATTATTTAGTTAGATTTATAACACATATTGATTATCAGAATATTAGTTTTTGCAAAAATGAATATATTGCAACATTTTACTAATTTTATATTTTATATACAGCAATACATATTTAACATTGCATTTTATTCATTTGATTTACATATAGCCTATTGAGCTTTACACTACCCTGTATGCTCCTATGCCTTCTCATTATATGCTCCTTGAGGATAGGAGGTGAATACTTGAAGCAGAAGGGGTGGTGAGAAGGGATAAAAAACAATAATGGTTAATGATTAACCCTCACAAGAGCTAACCATTAACCATTAAAAAAATTACAGGATTTCTATTTCGCTACGATCATATTCTTTGGATCCAAGATCTCATCCAATTTCTCTTTGGAGAGCAAGCCATGATCCAACACTAAGTCATACACTGCCTTACCGGTCTGTAGTGCTTCTTTCGCGATCTTAGTACTGTTCTTATAGCCTATATGAGGATTGAGCGCAGTTACGATACCGATACTGTTCTTCACCATATTGAGGCACACCTCACGGTTAGCGGTAATACCTTCCACACACTTGTCTTTAAGCGTATCAGCTGCATTTTGGAAGAGGGTAATGGACTCCATGATAGCCTGGCAGATTACCGGTTCCATCACGTTGAGTTCCAGCTGACCTGCTTCGGCCGCAAAGGTTACGGTAAGGTCATTCCCTATCACCTTGAAGCACACTTGGTTCACCACTTCAGGAATCACAGGATTCACCTTTCCTGGCATGATGGAAGAACCTGGCTGCATAGCAGGAAGATTGATTTCGCTCAAGCCTGCACGAGGACCAGAGGCCAATAGGCGCAAGTCATTACATATTTTGGAGAGCTTCACCGCAAATTTCTTCAATCCTGAGGAGTAGAACACATAAGCACTCGTATCAGGAGTAGCTTCAACCAAGTCATGAGAAAGCACAAATGCCTCTCCAGTGGCTTTGGCTAAATTCTCTGTACAGAGTTTAGCATAACCATGAGGGGCATTCAGTCCGGTACCGATGGCGGTACCTCCCATATTGATTTCAAGTAGTGATTGGGCTGTTTTGTTCAAGCTAGCAATTTCTGCCTCAAGGCTCACCGCATAGGCCTCGAACTCTTGGCCAAGGGTCATAGGCACCGCATCTTGGAGCTGGGTACGTCCCATCTTGATCACATCGGCAAACTCTTTTCCTTTCTTACGGAAAGCATCCGCCAAGGCTTGTACATGCTTTACGAGCTTTTTATTCATATTGAATACCGCAAGCTTAATAGCAGTTGGGTAAGAGTCGTTGGTGGATTGCGAACCATTCACATGGTCATTAGGATAGCAGTGTACATAATCTCCTTTTTCATAGCCTAAAATCTCCAACGCACGGTTAGCGATTACCTCATTGGCATTCATATTCACCGAGGTACCGGCGCCTCCCTGGAACATATCCACAGGGAATTGGTCATGGAACTTACCATCAATCACCTCCTGAGCTGCCTTTTCTATCGCTGCACCTATCTCTTTAGGAATAACCCCCAAAGCAGCATTGGCCTGAGCGGCTGCCAATTTAACATAAGCAAAAGCACGTATGAACTCCGGATAGTCATTCATCTTGCTGTTAGAAATATGGAAATTCTCCAAAGCACGTTGGGTCTGTACCCCATAGTAAGCCTCTTTAGGTACTTGTAATTCCCCAATGAGGTCTGATTCTGTTCTAAACTCTTTCATTATATAATGTATTTATACTATCTAAAAAAGTGCTGCCAAGGTACGTTTTTTTTCTTATATAACCATGTTCTTTCCTATATTTTTTTTCGTATCTTTGCCCAAATTTAGCATACAAACAAATCCTTTTTATGGTTGCTTATTTTCCATATCTTTTACTACTACTCATTACCATTGTGGGGCTCACTATGTTGGCCAATCTCCTTAGGATTGCCTACCCCATCTTATTGGTCTTCGGAGGCTTAGGCTTGGCAGGGGCTTACCCTCCCCTTCCTTATCAAGAATGAACAGCTCCTACGCTCCTTCGAACGGCAGATAGACTTAGAAGAAGAGAAATGGGAGAACCAAAACGAATTAGCAGATTAGCCAATGTGCTAATGGATAAATTATTTATACCCGAAAGGGTGTATATTTAATTATTTTACCTATCTTTGCACCCGAAAAGGTATAAACTAATTAGCAAATATGCTAATTAGTCCATTTGTTAATTATGAATATCGCTTCTTTTGTAAAGCAAAGGCGTAAGCAGCTACGCCTTACACAGCCTGAGTTGGCCATGCGAGCGGGCGTTGGATTGCGCTTTGTACGCGAATTGGAACAGGGTAAAAAAACCTTGCGTTTGGATAAAGTAAATCAAGTATTGGCTCTCTTTGGTGCCGAAGTAGGGGTCATAAGTATTATTGAGGAATGAAACAAACTTTAATCCCTGAGCAATTTGCCCAAATACGCAAGGCTGTACAAGGCAAACTTTGTGACACATTGAAAAAGGAATATCGTTTAAATGATAATTAAAAAACAATCAAAAATGATTAGAAAAATAATTTATCTTTTCTTCCTTATAGGAATACTTATCTCTTGTGATTTTATTAATAATCAAAGTAGTAACAATCAAAATAAACAAGAGGATGAATTGGACTGTGAAGAAATCATATCAAAAATCGTACAATCAAGCTCTTTAGATTGGCAACATTACCCTGAAGCTTTCACAAGAATAGATCGCATTGAGCGAGATAGTATATTTATCAAAGTGTTTTTTGATATGGATATCACTGATGAGCGTGAACCCAATACCAAACAAGTCGTTGAAAATACCATTGCTTGGTTATTACTTTGTGTGAAAGAAAAAAAATTGTACGATATAACTCTCGATATAGAAAATCCTACAGCTTTAAGTTTTGATAAAAAATTACTTGATGTAGATAACATAGAGAAAATATGTGTGGGAAGAGAGGAAAGTAGTGAAATAAAAAGTATATCAGAAACGGAAAGCTCTAACGATGTTGAGATAAAGAAAAATCTTGTAGATAAAAGATATCACGGAGAATGGCAATGTTTTAAATATATTAGAGATAATGGAATTGAAACCTTTAGTGAGAAATATGCTAAGCAATTTTATCGTTTTGCACAATTTTCTCTAAAAAAAGATTCTTTGATAGCTCCTAACGTATGTTCTAAATATGTTTTTCAGTACAAATTCCCCACAAAATTAAAACAACCTAATGAGGAAAGTAGCTACATAATATTCTTAAAACCCCAACAGGATAGTATTAGTTTTATCAAAGGAATTGAAGATGAAGGGGAGTGTGATAATATTTTTGATAGATTGTATTTAAACGATACAACTATTATTTTCCGTGACAGAGGTTATTTTTTCTATTTTAAAAAGAAATACAAAGATGATTCTGCAAGTAAAAACTTTCATATAGAAGGAATACCTGGCGATGATAGAAATTATTGGAAAGTACAAGGCGAATATAACTTTAGCAACCTCCAACAGGCATATAATTCCTTCCTAACTGATTTCCCTTACGAATCTGAAAATTTACTGCAAAAAATACCTCTAAAAAGTTTCTATGATAACAACTACTATATAAATTACATAGTACAGAAAAATAGTATTACAATTGAAAAGGAAGTCCCCTTAGGTATAGTTTCAATCTGCTTTAAAAAGAAGAATAACGTATGTGTTTTGTCTTATGAAATAAAGTATCTAGCGGAGTAATCACTCATTTTTTATAGCAAGGGCGTCTTTACTTTTTCAATCAGATTTTGATAAATTTATTCAATAACATTATGACCTCAGACGAATTTACAAAGAATTTCTATACTGAACTGATGTCAAAATAATACAAACTATCTATTCGTTCTTCTGACAAATAGAGTTCTATATGATTCTTTCTAAGTATATTATGTGTAATAGGCTGTCCTAAAAAAGTTTCCAATTCTTCTCTCTTCATATCAAATAGATTCAGGTCATCTATATACTCAAGGGCTATATTCTTGTTTCCTCCCTGCTCAGAAATTTCCTCTATCATAATATAACGTGAGTTCGACTTAAGCGGCAATTCTTTT
>NZ_KE992090.1:731-1895 GCF_000466425.1 Capnocytophaga sp. oral taxon 863 str. F0517 | reverse complement strand
TTTTATTTTATTATAGGAAAAAGTTTAAACAGCTTCAAAGTTAAGGAAGCTATAGGATATGATAAATTTCACAAAAATAATTAGTATTTGTTTCATTCTAATAAGCACGTTATCTTTTGCTCAGAAATTGTCTAAAGAACACTTGAGAAATTTCCCCAAAGAAAATGGTTTTTATAAAACATTTGTGCTGTCAAAGTATAATAATAAGTTAAGAGCAAATGTCGTACTCCACTCTGACTTCCTTAAAGATAAAGATGGAGACCTTACAGAAAATGTTCTCATCTCGTTTCTAAAAAAAGAAAACAGTTGGTTAGCAAATGATGTTCAAGTTATTGTTAAATGTAGAGGAAAATGCATTAACTATATTGATGAGGATACAAACGCACTCTATAGAAATAATTTTTTCTATTTTGAATTTTCTTTTGATGGACCTCGTTACTCAGGTTACCTCTTTGCGTTTAAAAAAGAGGACGATGGTTATTTTAATTTAGTGAAAATGCAAGAAGTCTTTAAATCTTTCTATTGGGATATGCCCATTCGCTGGTATAGCCCAACTGAAAAATAAATTATCAGTATAATTCTCCTAAGAATACCAAATCAATTAAAAAAACAGTAAGCCCCGCGCTTGCTGTTTTTCTTTTTAAGCCGCCACTACTAACTTTACCACCGCTGCCCAACCGCTCCCCGCTGAGGCATATCCTAACAGCCTTGCAGGTAGCAGGGGAGCGCATCAGGGGACAATGCGATTGCTTCCTCTATGCAGCAGTATCGCGATATTCATTGTTCGCTCAGTAGCTTCTATGAGGACGATAAAACCGCCGAGCAAGACCGCCTTAAAGAGGAAATTGAAAGCCTTAAAGCTGAGCTCGTAGGAAAGAGCAAACAAGACCCCTACGAGGCACAAATGCGCCTATTGGAAGTTCTCTCCATTGCACCCCTGTTTTTAACCTCTTGAGAATCAATAAAAATATTGAAGCTAAATCAAAATTACTTTTAAATCCTCTTTTTCCTACACTTAAAAAGGAAATAATCCATTTATTTATTGTATCTTTGCCCAAAGTTCCTGAATTTTGGTGTTTTTTCTCAAACACAAAATTACTAATTTTTGGGAACTTTTATTTTATTATGAGAAAAAGTTTAAACAGCTTCAATGATAAAAGACTC
>NZ_KE992090.1:0-631 GCF_000466425.1 Capnocytophaga sp. oral taxon 863 str. F0517 | reverse complement strand
AAATAAAATAGACAATAAAGATATAGAGATTGTTGAAAAAGCTATTCCTGCCAAATGTATTTCAAGTCTGTACGATTATATAAGAATCGATAAACGTACAAAAGAACCTTTAAGAGGAAAGTATAAAGTTATTGTAAATAAAGATGAGTATTACAAAACCTTCTTTGAAGAGGGTAATATTCGAATCGAAAATGATATCAACATAGTTAAGTATTATTGCAAAGGAAAATTATGGAAACTATATATATATGCTGGAAGAGAATATAGAGAATATACGTTGCTATCAAAAAGCAACCTTGATAAAGAAAAAGGAGTATTATATATCAAATATTTTAATTATAGTGATATAGATGAAAAAGAGCCTATTCTTATAAGAGAAAAAGATAAACAGAGTACAGAAAAATTTCTTAAAATATTTATACCATTAATAAAAGAGAAAGATATAAAAGCGTTTCTAAAAGATTTTTAGTTTCGCTTGTTAGCAATGGGAAACAATGATAAAAGACTCTGATTTAAAACCAATTGATAATGAATAAGACGACAAAAACACTCGGTTTAATAGTATTTGCTTTTTTTATATCTCAAAATCTATACAGCCAGTTATTTATAAATAAAATAGACAATAAAGATA
>NZ_KE992089.1 GCF_000466425.1 Capnocytophaga sp. oral taxon 863 str. F0517 | reverse complement strand
AAGCGAGTATGTGACTTGCGCCAGCGGGGGGTAACTATTGATGATGAGTATTTACAAAAACATAAAGAATGTGGCTGTGGATATTAAACTTTAATTTTTACATATATGTATAACAAATTATTAACCATAGAGAATGAAATATTAACAACTAGTAATAATTTAGCCCCAAGCTATAATATAGGTAATTGGGTTGTACCTCCATCATACTATGAATTTTCCAAAGAGTTGGGATATGGGTTATTATTAGAGCTTTTTCTAACTTATATTCCGATGGGTAAGGGGAATAAGTTTTGTGATTCTTTGGAAAATCAAAATATTTATTTGAAAAATATTCTAAAGAAATATCTTGAAACACCCCTTAGAATGCTTAAAAACTCTGATAACTATAATTTAATTGCTAATGCAGAGCCTTTTATGTTTAGTGAAAATGGAGAAATTGTTTTTTGGGATATAAGAGAGCCTAAGAATGGTGAATATCCTATATATTTAGCTAACTTTCCTGTAGGTGTTTATTATGCAGGTGGAAACTTTAAGGAATTTATTGTTAACCTTACTGATAAAGATAAGTATAAAAAAATTCTTACTTTTCATCAAGAACCTTTATTACCCAAGTTTAAACCACTAAAACTTAGGTAATGCATCAAATGGGTAATGTATCAGATATATTGTTTAAATCTCAACAACTTACTAATCAACACACAATACAAAAGAACTGCCTACTATTTTCCTTTACTCACCATAGAGGAAAGTGTTCTTCAAGCCTATAAAGCACTCTAAATAGTGCGAGGGGAATTATTTCGGCACAAGCTGCAAGCTTGCGCCAGCGAGGGAATATATAGTGAACGTTTAAATGAATTACAAAAAAGGTTGAAAAAAAATGGATTAGGTAGTCAAGGAACTTCTGAACTGCCTATATGTAAATGATAAAAGTATGCAAATAGAAAAAGACATAGCAATCCCCATAGAGTTAAAAGTTTGGCAAATTCCTTCCGAATTTGGAATAATGACACAATATTATGATTGTTTATTATTTAGTTTTAAATTTTGGAATGAGAATAAATTGGAAGTAGTAGATAAAATAGCTAATCTATTTTTCAAAGGAGTTTGGACTATGAAGTTTAGTAGATTTAATAAATACAGATACTACAAAGACGAAATAGAGCATTCTTTTCGTTCTAATTATTCGATAATACCGAATTCTTCTTGGTTAGAAGAATTAAAATCTCAAAGAAAAAATAATGATAAGAAATGGGAAGATTATGACAAACGAAATTATAAGCATTATATAGTTCAAAATAATGCATATTATATTGAAATAATAGCAGATAATGTTGAATTTTATATATCTAATACTAATGAGATTTATAATAAAATATGGGAGAAATGGTAATAGGTAATGTATCAGATGTGTTTTTAAAATTTCAATAGCTTTACAATCAGTAAAATACAAAAGAAAACAAAAATCTATATTCCTTTACCCATCATAGAGACAAGCGTTTTTCAAGCCTATAAAGTGCTCTAAATAGTGCGAGGGGAATTATGAATTTTGAATTGGGCACAAGCTAAAGTCGCTGAATACTTGGAAGCGGGTATGTGACTTGCGCCAGCGGGGGGAATATCAAAAAATAACACATTTTAATATTGAATAATTATGAAATATATTACTGTTCCTATAAACAAAGAAGCTATGATTCGTCTTGATTACGATCAAAATATAGAAGGTGACTTAGTAGAAATAATAGTAACAGATGAAGAGGTATTATCTTTGTGGAGAAGAGGTTTATTTGCTAAGTTAAATTCACAATTAGATATTCTTATTGATGATTATGAATGGGAAGAAATTACTGATTATGGAAAATTATTAAAAATGAAGGAGATTATAAAAGCGAATAATACTGATTACCTAACAGAAAAAATTCTTCATTTAGTAGAGTTAGCTATTGAGTATAAAACAGGAATTTTTTTCTGTTTTTAGGTTAATGTATCAGAAGTGGGGGTAATGTATCAGATGTGTTGTTAAAATCCCAACAACTTATTAAGTTTCGCAAGTCGTTTTTAGGCTATTATTGCAATTATAAATAACTAATAATCAATTATTTGTAAAAACCTCCCCCCACCCCTCTCCAAAGGGGGAGCTTTGAGGGCGTTGAAATGGCCTAATTTATTTATCAAATTAGAAAATTTCTCTTCTATAACTTATTGAACCTCCATTACTTACTAACTCCCTCCTTGAGGATAGTCTGCGAATACTTGGAGCAGAGTATGTGTATCCGCGAGAGCGGAGTATGTGAGGGGGATGTTTTGAAAATCAGTAAGTTATAGAGCTTACGAAACTTAAATAATTTAAAAGAAGCTGTTACTTTAAGTTTTGATGAATTGAAAGTGGAAACCAATCAATCTATATCAGATATTTTTGAATTAATTAAGGAGGAATTATTAAAGGAGGATATGAGTTATTGGATCTTGAAAAATAATATATTTTAATTCAAGAAAAAAACGTATCTTTGTATAAAAGAAATTTACATGAAGAAAATCTATTTACTATCTATTATTTTGTTGATTTTGAACAGTTTATCAAGTCAAGCCCAGACCAAGCAGTACAAAGTCCGTACCGTGGCTTTCTACAATGTCGAAAATTTGTTCGATACCATCAATGACCCTAATAAGTTTGATGATGACCGTACCCCAGAGGGCAAAGACCACTGGACAAGTGCCAACTATCATGACCATATTCATAAAATAGCCGCTACCATCGCTAAGATAGGGAGGGATGTTACCGGTACAGCACCTGATTTTGTAGGCCTTGCAGAGATCGAAAACCGAATGGTGGTGGAGGACTTAGCCCAGAGCGAAGCCCTCAAGGATTACAATTACGGCATCGTACATTACGATTCGCCCGATGCCCGCGGGATAGATGTGGCTTTTCTCTACAAAAAAGAGCTATTCACTCCTACTCATACCTCCAAGCACTTCTTGGATATCAAAGACCCTTCTACAGGAAAGCAGCGCTATACACGCGACCAAATCCTTGTCTCTGGACAAATGGAAGGCGAGGAGCTACACTTTATCATCAATCACTGGCCTTCTCGATCAGGGGGAGAGGCTGCCTCCCGCCCTTTTAGGGAAGCTGCTGCCGCACTGAACAAACATATTTTTGATTCCTTGACAGCGATAAACCCCCATGCCAAGGTCATTAGCATGGGCGACTTCAACGATGACCCTACCAACTCCGCTTTCAAAAAGGTTCTCAAAACCAAATCCGATAAGAAGAAGGTGGCCCCAGGTGACCTATACAATCCTATGGAACATCTCTTCAAAAAAGGAATAGGTACCTTAGCTTACCGCGATAGCTGGAGCCTCTTCGACCAATTCATCTTGACCTATGGCTATATAGGCCAGCAGGTGAAGGGCTACAAATATTGGAGAGCGGGCGTTTTCAATAGCCCAGAGCTGGCCAACCCCTCCGGTCGCTTTGCCGAATATCCTTTCCGTAGCTACGCCAATGGGAGCTATACAGGAGGCTATTCCGACCACTTCCCAGTCTACCTCTTCCTGATTAAATTAAGTGAATAACGAAAAGTGAAGAGTGAATAGTAACAATAGTTACCCACTCTTCACTTATCACTAGTCATTAATCATTTTTCACTATTCATTTTTCACTTTTCACTTATATATTTCGCGTTTAGAGAAGAAAAAGGCGATTTCTCTTTGGGCGTTTTCTTCCGAGTCGGAGCCATGAATGGCATTCTCACCGAGGCTTTCCCCATATTTGGCGCGAATGGTGCCAGCTTCTGCCTTGGCAGGGTCGGTTGCACCGATGAAGTTGCGAAAGGCCTCTACTGCATTCTCTTTTTCCAAAGCGATGGCGACAATAGGACTGCGTGACATGAAAGCGACCAACTCCCCAAAGAAAGGGCGTTCCTTGTGTATTTCATAGAACTGCTCCGCTTCTCTTTGGCTGAGCCATACGTATTTGAGCGCTAAAATGCGATAGCCGCCCTTGATAATTTGGTCAATAATAGCCCCTGTATGCCCTTTTTCTACGGCATTGGGCTTAATCATGGTGAAAGTTTCCTGGGTGGTCATAAGCTATAAAATTAAATAAATTATTGATTATCAATAAGTTGTGTTTTTGTTTTCCAATAGAAAAGTACAACGTAAAAATTTTTGTGTAAAAGTACAAAAAAAATCCGGATTTAGCTTGGAAATAGTAGATTTTTTTGTACCTTTGCATCGGCAAGTCCTACACGACCAGCTCCCTTAGAATCCTCCAGGGTGGGAACGCAGCAAAGGTATAAGGTTGTAGCGGTGCGATGTAGGTAGCTTGCCACTTTTTTTTTGCCTGTACTTTATCTTAACTTCTTCTTTAATAAATAATTACAAATGATGACAGAGCAACAAATCCTAAAGAAAATAGACAAATGGAATGAGGATGACCACATCCAGGCTGTTGTTGATTTTATAGAGAAACTCCCCGATGAGAGCAAAACTACCGAGGTACTCAGTGAGTTAGGACGTGCCTACAATAATTTGTATTGGTTAGACCCAACAGCAGAGAATGAAAAGTACTTACGCCGTGCCATTGAGGTCTTTAAGTATTTGGAGGAAGAAATAGGGGATACCGAAAGCTGGAATTATCGTATTGGCTATTCTTACTTCTACCTCAATGATATAGACAATGCGCGCAAATACTTAGAGCGTGCCCCTTCACTCTCTGGAACTCAGGAACTACTACACTATATAGCCTTGGCCGACAAGAAGGGCATTTCCCTCCGTGAAGCTGTCAAAGGTGGACGTGGGGAGGTGGAATATATCTTAGAGGATTTCGTAGAAACACTCCACCAGTATGCCCCTGCCATGCAAGCTCGCTTAGGAGCACCCGCCACTGAGCAGCAAATAGCGCGTTTTCAAGACCACTTGGGCTTCGACCTACCAGAAGAGTTTAAGCAGCTCCACAGAACCTTTAGCGGACAGCTTGGCCAAGGGCCTTTCTTCGGAGTAGGGCAGTGCTTCCTCAACTTGGAACAAATCGAACAGGCACAAAGAGACATCGTGGCTTTCTTGGAAGCGAATTTCGGTGCCAACTGGATGGAAAAACAGCTCCCTGAAGATAATTTTATGGACGAAGGAGAGATCAAAAACCAGCTTTTCAGCCGCAAGTGGCTACCTTTTATGATGCAGGAAATAGAGGGTGAAAAAAGCTACCTATGCTTTGATTTTGATAATGACCAAGAGGGTACCTTCGGACAGCTTATCGGGGTGACCCCTCATAAGGACTTGGAGCAATACGAAGTATCCTTTGTCTTTCCTGGGCTTTTCCACTGGCTATCGGGTACTATAGAGGGAATAGAGACCGGACGTATGGCCTATTCCGAAGAGAAAAATACTATAGAATTCCTCTCCCGTAGCTTCGAGCCTGCTTACTATGAACAGGAGGAGCGTGAGGCCTTGGAGGAATATATCAAGGAGAATTTCGGCCAGTTCGATGAGGTATTCCATGAATTGGTATCCGATGATATTCACTGTGATATCTATATTGTAAAGCCTACTCCAGAGCGCAATTACTATACCTTGATAACTGGAGGAATGGGCGCTTATCAGATGAATATACCCGAAGGCTTCTCCGGAAGTCCTTTTGCCGAAATGGTGATCAACCTACCTCCTGACTGGAATGTCAAGAGTGAGGCAGAAAAGGATTATTGGCCTATGCGTTGGCTCAAGATCTTGGCACGCTTACCTATAGAGCAAGATACTTTCTTGGCTTGGGGACATACCGTACCCACAGGAGAGCCTCTGGAAGGTACGCTGTTTACTTGTATGCTCCTACTGGGCACCGATGATAAGAAGGACGAGGAGGCCATCGTGAAGCTCCCCACCGGAAAAGAGGTGTATTTCTATACCGTAGTGCCCTTATATGAACAGGAAATGCTTTACAAATTGGAGAATGATACCACTGCACTTTTAGAACTTTTCTCGGAGAAGGACATTCCTTACCCTCCTGTGGTGGATGTCAATCGTCCCAATGTATGTCAGGACTATGCCCCCATCCAGAATACAGGCCTTTTAGACCAAGTATATTGGGCTTTTACCCAAGAACACTTCCCCGGTTTGATGATTTTCTGGGAGGCAGTCAAGGCCTATAACACGGATATGGAAAACAGACTTACTAATTTCAATCCATTTGGTACGATATTCAAAACTCCTAAGGTGAAGATCATGTATGAGGCTTGGATCAAAAGCAAGCGAGAACTACATGATTTTGAGATACTTGCCAACGAACACCTCTTGGAAGGCGAGCCGGATGCCAATGGCCTCTATCAGGCACTGATCGTCTCGGAACTCACCTCTGGGGATGGGGCTTCCTTTGGAGCCTTAGAGTTGCTATGGTTGATACATAACACGCTGTCCAACAAGGATTTAGGAGATCATATCTTCTTTGAAGGTTTTGATATCGAAGGCTATGAGGAGGATGGTACTCCAGTACTTTACATCAATTGTGGTTCTTAATTGTTTCTATGTGTATATAATTTACAATAAGAGGCTGTCCGATGGGGCAGCCTCTTTTCTTGGTGATAAAATGTTGTGTTTGCTTATATGATACCATCCAAAGCCTTATTCACTTCACGTACAGCCTGTGTACTTTCGTTGAATTTGGCTTTTTCAGTGTCGTTGAGTGCTATTTCTACGATTTTCTCAACGCCATCTTTACCAATAATTACAGGCACCCCTACCGATACCTCTTTTTGTCCGTATTCTCCTTCGAGTAGTACAGAGCAAGGGAATAGCTTCTTCTGATCACAAGCGATGGCTTGTACTAAGGCAGAAACCGCAGCTCCTGGGGCATACCAAGCAGAAGTACCTAAGAGTTTGGTAAGGGTAGCACCTCCTACTTTGGTATCTTCAGCCACCTGAGCGAGGCGTTCCTCACTGAGGAATTGGCTTACAGGGACACCACGATAAGTAGCCAAGCGGGTAAGTGGGAGCATACCACTATCACTGTGGGCAGCGATGACCATACCATCTACATCGGAGATAGGCGCATTGAGGGCTTCTGCTAAGCGATATCTAAAGCGAGCAGAATCCAAAGCACCTCCCATACCTATGATGTGATTTTTAGGTAATTTGGTAGCTTTGTGTACCAAATAAGCCATGGTGTCCATAGGATTACTTACGATGATAACAATTACATTCGGAGAGTATTTTACCAATTGTTCTACTACGGATTTTACGATATTGGCATTGGTGCCAATAAGTTCCTCACGAGTCATACCAGGCTTGCGAGGAATACCAGAGGTAATCACCGCTACATCGCTTCCGGCAGTTTGGGAATAGTCGCCTGTAACGCCCTTGATACGAGTATCAAAACCATTGAGAGAAGCTGTTTGCATAAGGTCCATGGCTTTACCTTCAGCAAATCCTTCTTTGATGTCCACCAGAACAACTTCTGATGCGAAATTCTTAAGTGCAATGTATTCTGCACAACTGGCGCCGACAGCACCGGCACCTACTACGGTTACTTTCATAAAAATATTTTTATCAGGTGATTATGATTGATGATGTCAAAATTACGAAAAAAAAATAACATACACAATAAAAAGGTAAAATATTTTATGTCTGACAAACAGCTCTCGGCTTATTTCTTAAGCCAATTATTGGAGAAGTTACATTTTCGATATTCTCCTTTTACCGATACAAAGGTTTTCTTGATGGCTTCTTTGATCCATTTTTGTACCGCTTCGAGTTGCTTTTCTTTTAGGGCAAGCTCACGGATGCGGGTATAGTCCTTGATAAAGTCGGCGGTATGTTCCCCTATGCGATTGGTGACACGGTATATCTTGAACATCTTTCTTCCGGTTCTATCCTCATCTACGATAGGGAAGGAGACTTCATCCTCGCCCAAGGAAGCTACCTGGGAGTATAGGGTCGGCTCCATACGAGTAAGTTCGAATTTGGTCGAATAGTCTTCAGGGTTGAGCAGCTGGCCGCCATCTTCTCTGGTTTCTTTCTCGTCGGAGAAGTTCTTTGCAGCCTCGGCAAAGGTGAATTCCTTATTGATAATCTTATCGCGTATGTCGTTAATTTTCTTTTTGGCCTCTTCTAAGGAAGAAGACGGAATCTGAGGTACCATAAGGATATGGCGAACGGAGACTTCCTTTCCTCTTATCTTAACCACTTGTAGGATATGCCAGCCAAAATCCGTCTTGAAGGGGTCGGATATCTCTCCTTCTTGTAGGGAGAAGGCTACATCTTTGAACTCTTTGGCGAAGCTCGAACGCCTGTTGAAGGTCAGTTCCTTACCTCCAGTGGCGCGGTCAGCCGAGTAGAGAATGGCCTTGGTGGAGAAGCTCGCGCCGTTCTCTATGATGTCTTTTTTGATTTCCTTGAGCTGTTCGATAACTTTATCTACCTCATTCTGTGGGGCTTTAGGTTCTATAACGATTTGGGCTATCTCCAATTCGGTACCTATGGTAGGGAGTTCGTTCTTGGGTATTTTGTTGAAGAATTGTTTTACTTCCTCGGGGGTTACCTCTATATTTTCGACGATTTTAGCTTTCATACGGGAGCTAAGTTCGTTTTGCTTAAGGATATCGAAGAGTTCATCGCGTAGGGACTGTTCGTCATCCTTATGGTAGAATGCCACTACTTTTTTCATATCGCCGAGTTGTTCTACCAAGAATTCCAAGCGGCGGCTCACGCCATCACGTATATCGGTGTCGGAGATCTTGATACTATCCTGAATGGCTTGGCTTACATATAGCTTGTCCTCCATGAGCTTGCCCAATAGCTGGCAGCGTGTGATGTTCTTAGTATCTACATTTTGGGAGCGGAGTTCCACCAAAGCGCGGTCAATGTCGGTTTCTAAGATAAGGTAATCCCCCACGACGGAGGCCACCCCATCTATCTTTGTTTTAGCAGATTGTGCCCATAGTGCATGGATGGGGAGCAAGAGGACGATCCATAGGGAGAAGGTAATACGGAATCTATTCATAGAGTTCAAGTTGTTTTTTCTCGATAGCATTATTGATAATTTCTTTTTCTAAGTTGTTGATATAATTATTTTTACGTTTGTTCAAGATGATTTGCCTTAGGGTAGGGGCAGCATATTCTTCAGGGGCATAGTCGGTATTATCCAAGTATTTGTTGATTTTGAGCAAATAAACCGAGGTGGAGTCTCTTTGTTCTATAAGCTGTTGTATGGAGGCCTTATTCAATTTTGAGGCAAGAGAAGGGACTTTGTCCCTCACCTGGCTGGCTCTTATCCAAATGCTATCATTGAGAAAGGAGGAGGTAAAGATGGGACTTAGCGAATCAACATAGTGCCTATCCTTGGGTGTGTAATTTCTAAAAGCATTGGAGAGCTTAGTGGTTAAGTCCTTGGAGGAGAGTTGTATATATCTCAGTTGTACCAAGTCCTCACTGAGCCTAAAAATAGCTTTGTTGTTTTGGTAGAACTCCTCTTTTTCTTTCTTCTTAATCAGGGTATCCACCTGCTGGGTGAGTAGGTCTAAGTAATACTGGGTATAGAGGTCGGTACGGTATTGGCTTACCAATTGTTCAAATTCTTCCTTTTTGTGATTGGGGATATTTTTCTCGGCCTTGAGGAAGAGCAGTTTCTTCAGTGCCCAATTGTTAACATAAGGTGTAACGATGCGCAAGCTATCCTCCAGAGTGTATCCCTGGGGGAGGAGTTGCTGTATTTGTTCTTGATATAGGTAATAATCACCCACTTTGGCGACGATCTTGCTATCTTTTTGTGCAGGGCTGAACCACTGGCAGGCACTCAGGCAAAGGCTACCTATAAGGAAGAAGGGGAGAGCTTTCCAAGACATTTTAATCATGTTTAACAAATGAACACAAAAGTAGTGCAAGTTACAGTAATTTGGAGTAAAAAACTAATCAATTAATCTTTTTTTAACTCGGTTGGTTTGTGGTATTCAGCCTCGGTAAGAGGTCTTTGTATTGGAAAATATAGGTGCGGATCCAGTCGTTCATCTCCATCATGGGGTTATAGAAAAGGGACTGCTCGGTAGTCTCCTTAGGGATAAGCTCAAGGGCACCCCGATTGAGGTACATCAGGCAGGTTCCTACGATCAGCGACCATTTGAACATACCGAAAACAGCTCCCGCAATCCGATTGGGAAGGCCTAAGGAGGCACTTTCTAAGACTTTAGTCAATGCTTTCCCTGCCCATCTTACCATAACAAAGGTAAGGAGGAAGACAATGACGAAAGAAATGAGCTGGTTGGTCTTCTGTGAGAGCGAAAACAGCCCACTGAGGTAGCCTGCCGTCATTGCTGAGAAGTGTATAGCCACCCATAGTGCCACAAAAACGGACAAAAGGGAGGCTATTTCCCAGATAAAGCCTTTCATAAATCCACGTATAATCCCAATAGCGAGGAAAATACCTAAAACAATATCAATATAACTCATGGATAAAAAAAGAGATGAATTTCATCTCTTTACTAAAATTAATATTCCTCTTCGTTCCAGAGATAATCCTCCTCGGTGGGATAGTCAGGCCAAATCTCCTCAATAGATTCATAGATTTCTCCTTCGTCTTCAAGCGCTTCGAGGTTTTCCACCACTTCCATAGGTGCTCCTGTACGCATCGCATAATCAATGATTTCTTCTTTAGTGGCAGGCCATGGGGCATCACTGAGATAAGAGGCCAATTCTAATGTCCAATACATATTTACTGTTTTTAGTTTTTAGTTGTTCACTTTTCGTTCTTCACTTGATTAGTATTCTCCTTTGAATACCTCCTGGAGGCTGGAGAATGAGTTTTTCAATAGTTTTTTGAGCTTTTTAGGCTTTTTCCAAGCACATATTTCTATATCTTCTTCCGTTTGGGGACACAAGTCCTCCTTATGGTCACAGTACATATTGTACCAATGGGTTTCCTTCAGGCACCATTGCTCGTCTTGCTTATAGATATGGTAGGTAATGATACGTTTTCCTAATAGTTTCAGTTTTTTGATTCCTGTTTCCTCACTGACTTCTCTTAGGGAACATTCTTGGATATCTTCTCCTTTCTCTAATTTTCCCTTGGGCAAGTCCCATTTACCTCTTCTTTTGATAAAAAGGATACGTCCCTTCGCATTGCGTACCACGCCACCTCCTGCTTGTATAAGGGTAAAAGCCTTCACAAATTCCTTCATAGGGTCTTTCCCCTCCATAAGGAAAACGAATTTGCCCGCCTTGTAGGCCTCTATTTTCTTCAAGAAGGCCTCAATAGAAATATCCTTCTGGCGGAATACTTTGTATCTTTTCTTCAAAGGTTTCTTCAGCGAGTGGGTGACCCATATCTTTTTATTATCCAAAAAAACTTTGTACATAGGCGTATTTTAAGGGGAAATCAGTTTTTATATTGATAGGCTAAGGTACAATTTTTTTCTGATTCCTAAAAGAAAATTTTGTTTTTTAACACATTATGCTTTTGCTTTATTCGATGGTCAAGGTACGTTCTTGGTCGAAGGTGTCACTCTGGAAGACCATTCGGTAAGTACCCTTGGGGAGGTAATACTTTCCATTGTCAGAACTTCTGAAGGTGGTCAGAAGTTTTTTCTCGTATTCGACCCGTCCATTTTCGATAAAGGTCAAGTCAAAAGGAATAAAGTTAAACCCTTCCTTGGTTTGGTAGGAGAATTTAGCTAAGGTGATATCGTCCTTTATAATATTGATCGTGATATTGCTATTGGCCTTGGAGGCAAAGGATTCTATATACAGCACCGGTTCTTCAGGAGCTTGCCATGGGCTGGGGGCATTTCCCCACTTGGGGGAATAGGCAATAGAATAGGTCTCCTTCAAGGGATAGAATAGTTGGTTTTGCACGGCGGCTCTTAGTTCTCTTAAGGAGCCGATGTTGGCCATGAAGAAGCCATTTCCTCGGGTACCTATATATAGCTCGTTGGTTTCGGGGTTGATAGCGATGGCACTTACAGAGGTACGCGGTAGGTTTTGGTGGAAAGGATGCCATTTTTCTCCCATATCGAAAGATACATAGAGACCATTTTCTGTGCCAAGATAGAGGACTTGCTCATTGACAGGGTCTTCCACGATGGTATTGATAGTCTCATCTGGGAGATTGGCCTTGAGGTTGTCCCAGCTTTTTCCCATATTGTTGCTTCTAAAGAGCAGGGTATGGTGTTGGTCGTTTTGCAAGATGGCATATATGCGTTCCGCTTCGTGCTTGGAAGCAAGTAAGTAGCTCACTCGATTGGGAGAGGGGAAGGAGGAGTATATCATCTGCCAGGAGACCCCACCGTTTTGGGAGGTATAGATCATCCCATCATCACTACCCGTATATAGGAGGCCGAACTGGAAAGGGGATTCGCAAATGGCCGAGATAGTAGCATAGGAGCGAATTCCTCCTTTGTCCCCATTGGTAAGGTCGGGGGAGATGGCATTCCATTGTTTTCCCTCATTAAGGGATTGGAATAGCGTATTGGTACCCGCATATAGGATGGTATTGTTCTGAGGGGAGAGTACCAAAGCGGTTTGAGAGGGGTAGCGCTGCTTTACTTTTCGGTTATAAGGCAGGGTGACCCTTCCTTGCTTGGGCTGTAGGATACGGCCTAAAGACTGGGAGAGGAACAGCTTGTTCTCAGGGGTAGCTACCAAGGGGCCTTGTTCGGGACTGATAAATGCCCATCCGTTGGAGGAATACTTAAATACCCCTTCGTTGAGGATACTCGCATAGAGGACATGGTTCTGTGGCTTGCCTATGGAAAGGGAAGTTGCCGTAACGGTCTGTGGCATGGATTGTTTAGCCCAGGTACGGCCTTGGTCAAGGGATTGGAAGGCTCCCTGATTGGTCACCAAGATAAGCTGCCTCTCATCGGCAAAAAGCTGATGAACTATTTGGTCTTTAGGATTGTCTTTGATAAGTGTCCAGCTGATACCACCATCACTGGAGCGAAGCAAGGGTACTCCTGATAGATAGAGTTCGTTCTCCTGTTTGGGGTTTACCGCTAAGGCTCCTACTAAGTAGCCTTTGTTATAGAAGACATTGGTAAGGGGGCGGGTATTTTTCTTTACCCAAGATTTTCCACCATCGGCTGAATAATAGATTTCGGCACCGACCACACGAGGGGAAGCATCGGTGAACTTGGGTAGGTCGGCTACCTTTACCGCACCGGAGCGCACCGCTTCGCGGAGGTTATCGGGCGAATACTTATTCTCTAAGGAGTGATTATATATATATTCGTTTATCTTTTCATCTTCGAGGGCTAAGAAGTCCTTATTGGAGAGTTTTTGGAAGTTGATTTCAGTTATTCCATCGGTAGCTTCCTTGCGATTGTCCACCAAGGCATATAGGGAAGTAGGGCTGAATACAGCTAAGGATATTTTGCCAATATTCCCCTGAGGGAAACCAGATTCGGCGCCAGTGATCAGCTCCCAAGTAGCCCCTGAGTTGCTACTTTTGTAGATACCGGACTGGTTGCCATCGGGTACGATATTGGAAGGGGATATTTGGTAGTCCCAAGCAGCTAAGTAAAGGGTTTCATCAGCTGAAGGAGCTTTTTTAAGTTCATTGACCCCCACTTGTCCGAAGGTTTGGTTCCAGCTTTTTCCTTTGTCGGTAGAAGCCCACACCCCTTGCATGCTACCTCCTTCTCCTAAGGCACTAAGGCAAACGTGAGTAGGGGAGAGTAGCGTGATTTGGCGTACAATGACATTGCCCACAGGGGCTGTAGCCTGCCAGGGCTGGTCGCCTTCTTTGAGGAATACCCCTTGGTGATTGGCCACCCATAGGGTACGGCTGTCCCAGTCTACCGCCATTGCGTCAGTCTGCGGTGCCATTGTGTCAGCAAAGGTAGGAGTGAAACTGACCCCATTGTTTTGGCTGTACCATACACCGGACTCGGCTAAGGCGACATATAGCTCGTAAGGATTTTTAGGGTTCCTTTCCACTTGAATGATTTCCCCAGCCCCTCGGCTGATTTCAAGGGCTTGAAAAGGAATATTTTTAACCCAGGATTTCTGCAAATTCTGGCTGCGGATCATCTCTTGTCGGTCTTGCATTTGTGCATTGCTGATAGAGGCTGCCAGCAGGGCACTGGCCAAAAGAATACGTTTCATTTCTTTTAGAATTAAACGAGTGAATAAAAGCTAAAAAGTGGCTATGTGATCTCTCCACAAAAATCGTGCCTTTTCTAAGTCTTCAGGGGTGTCTATACCAATATTTTCTACCTCGGTGAGAACCATCTTGATACGTCGTCCGTTCTCCAAGTAGCGCAGCTGTTCGAGCTTCTCTATTTCCTCCAAGGGGGTAGGGGCAAGTCGGTAGAAGGCCATAAGTGCCTGCTTGCGAAAGGCATAGACTCCTATATGTTTTTTGTAGCTATAAGTATCTTGTTCCCCTCTTGGGAAAGGGATAGGGCTGCGAGAGAAGTAGAGGGCAAATTGGTTTTTGTCCACTACCACTTTGACATTGTTAGGGTTTTGGATCTCTTCCCACTCCCTAAGGGGGGTCATCAGCGAAGCTAAATCGATCTGCTGCTGGGGGTCATGGTCAAAGACTTCCAAGAGGTGCTGTAGGCTTTCTTTTTGGATAAAAGGCTCATCACCCTGTACATTGACGATGATATCGGCAGGGAGTGCTTCCACGGCCTCGGCGATGCGGTTGCTCCCACAGCTATGGGCGATTTGGCTAAAGAATACTTTACCGTCTGTTGCCTTGATTTTTTCGGCAATCTCGGGGCTATCGGTCGCTACCCATACTTCATCGAAGAGGGCTGTACGCACGGTGGCAAGGTAGGTTTGTTCAATGACAGAGCGCCCTCCTAAGTCCTGTAGGAGTTTCTTGGGGAAGCGAGTGGCTTCCAGCCGGGCAGGGATAACGGCTATTTTTTTCATGGATCATAGGGATTATAGGAAGCCAAGTTCGAGTTTTGCTTCTTCGCTCATCATCTCCTGTCCCCAAGGTGGGTCGAAGGTGAGTTCTACTTCTACTTCGTTGATCTCGTCAATGCTGCCTATTTTTTCATAGACTTCCTGGGGGAGTACCTCCGCCACAGGGCAGTTGGGCGAGGTGAGGGTCATGAGGATCTTCACATCGTGGTTTTCATTGATAAACACATCGTAGATCAGCCCCAACTCATATATATCTACTGGGATTTCAGGATCATAGATGGTATGGAGTACCTCGACGATTTTCTCGCCAATGAGGTCAGTATCAATAGGTTTTTTTTCTTCAGACATGGTTTGTTAGTTATTTTTTAAGGTTATTGCTTTGGCATAGAGCTTCATCTGCTCTATCATGCTCACCAACCCATTGGCACGGGTAGGGGAGAGGTGTTCCTTGAGTCCTATTTTATCGATAAAGCTCATATCGGCCGCCAGAATATCAGCTGCTTTCTGGTCGGAGAGGGCTTTGATTAGTATGGCGATGATCCCTTTGGTGATAATGGCATCGCTATCGGCGGTAAAGTGGATGATATCACCCTTGTTCTCCGCATGTAGCCATACTTGGCTTTGGCATCCCTTGATGAGGTATTCGTCCGTTTTGTACTTTGGGTCGATCAGCGGGAGGCTTTTGCCCAAGTTGATCATATATTCGTAGCGGTCTTCCCAGCTTTCTAAAAATGAAAAGTCCTCAATGATAGTGTTTTGTATTTCGGTGATGGTCATCTTTTTTTGGGCGCAAAAATACAAAAAAGTTTTGAGTTTTGGGTTTTGAGTTTTGAGTTTTTCGCATGCTCAAAATGAAGTACTCAGAACTAACTTGTTTTTGTTGTTTTCACAATACTAGTGAGTATTTTTGTAATCTCTTGACATTGATTGATGTATTCAGACAAATCTAGTTCTATCAGACTACTTTTGTCTAATAATTCTAACCAATAAAGTGATTCTCGAGCTTCTTTGTTGGAAATAGTCATCTTATGAACAAAATCAGCTCTGCTTTCTCCTGCTAAAGCTTCATTTACATTAGCTCCTATACTTGTGGCACTTCTAAGAAGTTGTTTTGATAATATATATTCTTTTTGTTCCTGTAATTTCTTATATAAATCAATAATTTCTAAAGCAAAGGAGAAGCTTTTCTCTTTGATAATACTATTTTTCATGTGATAATTATTTTATAAAATTCAAAACTAAGAACTCAAAATTAAGAACTCAAAACTAAGAATTCAAAACTAAGAATTCAAAACTAAGAACTCAAAATTAAGAACTCAAAACTCAAAACTAATCAGTAATTATGGCAGTCTGCATTCGGGTCGGCTAAGAACTCCAAGGGGTCTATGCTGATGTTTCTCACTTGGCTTAAGGGGAGGTTCAGTTCGAACTGATAGGTATTCTCCGCCCAGTTCCATACCGGCAACACGATGCGCTCCATGTTAATAAACGGATTGGGCTTTTCTCCAAAGGTAAGGTCGATAGGAATGTATAGAGAGAAAGGTTTCTGCCCGTTGGGGATGACAATCAGGTCTAAGGGCATAGGGATACGGCCTTTTTTGGAAAGAGTAACCAAGGTTTTGTCGCCTTTGGCCTCCACCTTCTCTATGCAATAGCTTATGTGATGGGTGGTGTGCATGAACTCCTGAAGGAACCATAGCAGCTGCATGCCCGATTCTTTTTCAGCACAGCGGACGAAGTTCTCAGGGGTAGGGTGGGTAAAGGCGTATTCCCTATAGAATCGCTTGAGGGTACGCTCCATCGCTTGGCGACCGATGATGTAGTCCAAGTGGGAGGCGAACATAGTACCCTTGGCATAGGCCGTACCAAAGTAAGAGCGGGTACGCTCGAAAAAGTCGGCACGGATAGAAGGGTCTTCCTCCTGCTCTAATATATAATTGAAAAAAGCCTTACGACGGAAGTCAGAAAAATTGACCAAGGGCTTTTTCTCTACTACCTCGGCATCAGCCCATAGCTGTAGGAAGCAGGTAAAGCCTTCGTCGAACCAAGGATACTGCTGCTCATCGATGGCAAAAATATGCTGAAACCAGCTGTGCGCCAGTTCATGACAGGCGGTTCGGATAAGGATTTGGGGGGATTTGCCTCCCTCGATGAAGGTACACATGGCATACTCCATCGCGCCTTGTCCGGCTTGGATAAAGGAGTAATGACTCCAAGGATAGCGCCCTACCTTAGCCTGGTAGAAATCCAAGACTTCGGGCATGATTTGCTGTAGTTGCTTCCAGTTTTCCGGGAAATTCTTATAGAAAAAGTGGAGTTCTATTCCGCTTTTCGTCTTTACGATATCGTGCTGATAGGCTGGGTCGGCCGCCCAAGAGAAGTCAATGACCCGATCGGCCTTGAAGTGCCAAGTACGGGTCTTTTGGCGGGTTTTTACTTCCTTGATATTGTTGTAACCAAAGCCTATTTGTTCAGGATTTTGGAGCGTACCGGTGCCTGCTACTATATAGTTTTTGTCGAGGGTAATTTTCACATCAAAGTTAGCCCAATCTCCATAGAACTCACCAAATATATATTGGTAAGGATGCCAGCCTTGGCTGTCATAGGCGCAGATACGCGGATACCACTGGGAGAGGGAGAGCGCCACCCCATCGGAAGAGTTTCGCCCCATACGCAGCCCCATGGTAGGAATCTGAGCCGTGTAGTCCATCACAAGGGTTGCCTTGCCATGAGGAAGGATAGGCTCCGGCAAGCGTACTTGTAGGATGGTGCCTACCACCTTATAGGAGGCTGCTTGGCCATTTTGGGTAAGGGATTGCAGGCGGATAAAGCCCTGTTCGTTTTCCTTGAGTTGTGCTATTTTGCTTTCATACTTAGGTTCGGCATCTGTGCCTGCATTGTGCATAAAGCGGATAGGCATATCGGGTACCTGCTGCATGTTCTTATCCATTTGGCTACCAGGCTGAAAGGCATTGAGGTAGAGGTGATAGAAGACCGTACGCAGCGTATCGGGCGAATGATTCTCATAAGTGGCCACCTGCCTGCCTTGGTACTGAAAGGTCTTTACATCCATTTGGATATCCATTTGGTAGTCAATATGTTGCTGCCATTGTGCTGAGACCTTCACACAGCAGCCTATAGCAGCAAGAGATAGAAAAAAGGATCTTATCATGAGTGTTTTAAGTTTCAGGGGACAAAAATACGAATAATATTTAAAAAGTTTTGAGTTATGAGTTTTGAATTATGAGTTATCCCACCATTAACCATTAATTAATGCGAATCAATAGTTAAAAAATAGAAGCGTAAATATCCAAATAATTTATAAATAGCTCATTATCAATATTTTTTCTTTACATCCCCCTAGCCCCCCTCAAGGGGGGAAT
>NZ_KE992088.1:84983-88323 GCF_000466425.1 Capnocytophaga sp. oral taxon 863 str. F0517 | reverse complement strand
CTTTCTTATATCGAACTCACGTTAAAATATAGTATGTACTTTTGTGGCGTTTATAAACAAATAAAAATAACAAGATGAGAACTAAATTTTTAAAATTTATTGCCGTACTAAGTATGGTGTTATTAGCCTTTAATGGCTGTAAGAAAGATGAGGGAGAGGAGCCTGCCCCCACTCCTCAACCAAAAACTCCTGAAAATGTAGTAGTGTTCGACAAAGAAGTTGTAGAAAAGAAAATAGATACTATTACCAATAATGGGACGCTTGTTTTCTCTTCACTTTCAGAAAAAGAAAAACCTAAAGTAGGCGATATTATTTGCTCAGGGGTAGCACAAGGTGCCCCTCAAGGATTCTTGTATAAAGTGAAAGACATACAAGAAAAGAATGGCAAAACAACTATTATTACTGAAAAAGCCTATCTGGAAGAGGCTATCGGTGATGGAGAATTTGAACAAACTATCGTTATTTCCGCGCGCGATGTGCAAGCTATCTACAATTCAAAAGGAGAAGAAGTAGAAAATTTGATAAAAATTTCTCCTCTAAATACCTCTAGACAAAGACCACCTTATGATGTGCAGGCTTATGATACAAAATTAGAGAGTTCTATAAAGTTTGAAATTGACACAGAGTTAGAAAAGAACTTGAAATTAAAAGGAAGTGTAGAAGCTGGTATCAGTTTAGATTTCAAAATAAAAATTGGTTTTTTAAAAGTAGAGGAATTAGCCTTAATCGTAAACCCTCAAATAAAAGGAGAAATAAAAGTTGCTTGGTCGAAAAAACTTAAAGGAAAGGAAGAAGGAAAAAATTATGAATTAGGTGTAATAAAATTAGCTCCAATAACAGTTCCTATATCAGGTATTCCAGTAGTAATAACCCCTAAAATAATAATCATTCTTCACGTAGATATTGAAGGGAAAATAGAACTTTCAGGAAAAATACTCTCAGTAGAGGCTTCCCCAAAATTTGGACCTGTATATAAAAATGGTCATTGGTCTTTCTTAGGAATGAATGAGGGTGATAATAAAGACTTAATAAATGTGGACTTTTTTAAAGAAGTAAAATTTGGATTATCAGGTGAACTAAAAATAGGACCAAGAATTATAGCCGATTATACTTTTTATAATTCTGATACAGGAGCAGGCTTAGGTATAGGTTTTTATGGAAAATTAAAAAGTGATTTAGCTGTTAAAGTAGAACCCTCTTTCGAACAAATAAAAGATTTAGAATTCGACCCAAAAATAACCCTTTCAGCAGGTATTGAAGCTATTTATAAAACAGAGTTAAATATTTTCAGATTTAAAGCAGAATTAGAAGGCAGTAAAGAATTTTTAAAATGGCAGATAGCAGAACATCATATATTCCCTAAGTTCTCTGAACTTGTAACTTCGTTAGACCCAGAAGGGAATAAAGTGGTTGCTTGCAAGGTGGAAAGAATGCCTTCTAGACTGCTTTGGAGTGTTTCACAACACGGTTTTTGCTGGACAAATCAAAACAGAAAACCTACTATTGAAGATGCACATTCTGAATTAGGAGAGCTTGCTGGAACTATACTTGATTTAGATGCTTATGAAATGAAAGTAAAACTTCCTACACTGCTTCCTAATAGCACCTACAGCATACGTCCTTATTATACTTTTTGGGGTGGTACTTATTACGGCAGTGAACTTACTTTTAATACCGAGCAACCTAAAGAATTTAACCTTTCAGTCAGTACTCTTAATCTAAAAAAAGGTGAAAACAGTACTGTGAAAATTACTTCTGGTAATGGTACTTACGTAGTAAGCAGTAGCAATAAGACTGTAGCTACTGCCTCAGTGTCTGATACCAATGAAAAAGAAATTGTAATTGTAGCACATAACAAAGGTACTGCTACTATTATTGTAGAAGATAATGTAAGCAAGACAAAAAAAGAGATAAAAGTTACTGTAACAGAAGCTGATAATAACTTGGTACTATCAGCTAATTCAATTACTTTAAAAGAAGGAGAACATAAGGTAGTAAATATCACTTCTGGAAGTGGTGTTTATATTGTAAAGAGTAATAATGAAAGTGTAGTTTTGGCTAATGAAGTAAAAGCTGGTGTAATAGGAATTATTGCTAAAGGAGCTGGGAACGCTACTGTAATAGTAAAAGATAAAGCTACTAAACAACAAAAGACGATAGAGGTAACTGTAACTAAAGCACACCCAAGCCTTGTAGTTACTTCTAAAACTGCTGAACTTATGGTAGGTGGGCAGTATCGTATTAATATAACCTCTGGTAGTGGCAAGTACAGTGTAAGCAGCCAAAATAGCCATATAGCCACCGCTTCCCTTTCAGGAAATGCTATTGATATAGTAGGTAAAAGCAAAGGCAACACTACTGTACTATTAGAAGACAAAGAAAGTAAAGAAACCGTTAGCATTGCTGTAAAAGTAAGCCCTAAAGAAGAGAATACTGAAGTGCCTGAAGGGGTGATTATTAAGGATGGGATACTTGTAAAGTGGCCTTGTGACAAAATACCTACTAATGGGCATGTAACAATTCCTAATTCGGTTACAAGTATAGGAAGTTCTGCTTTTTGGAATTGCGATTCATTAACTTCTATTACAATTCCTAATTCGGTTACAAGTATAGGATGGTATGCTTTTTTAGGTTGTAGCTCATTAAAATCTATTACAATCCCTAATTCGGTTACAAGTATAGGATGGTATGCTTTTTATCAATGTAGTTCATTGTCTTCTATAGTAATTCCTAATTCAGTTACAAATATAGAAAAAGAGGCTTTTTATGGTTGTAGCTCACTGTCTTCTATTACAATACCTAATTCCGTAAAAACTATCGGAGATGGTGCTTTTGAAAGGTGTAAATCATTAACATCTATTACAATTCCTAATTCTGTTAGATATATAGGTAAGTCTGCTTTTGCAGGATGTTCCTCATTATCTTCTATTACAATTCCTAATTCGGTTACAAGTATAGGGAAGGGTGCTTTTTTAGGATGTAAGTCATTGTCTTCTATAGTAATTCCTAATTCGGTTACAAGTATAGGGAAGGGTGCTTTTTATGAATGTAGTTCATTGTCTTCTATTACAATTCCTAATTCGGTTACAAGTATAGGGAAGGGTGCTTTTTTAGGATGTAAGTCATTGTCTTCTATAGTAATTCCTAATTCGGTTACAAGTATAGGGAAGGGTGCTTTTTTAGGATGTAAGTCATTGTCTTCTATAGTAATTCCTAATTCGGTTACAAGTATAGGGAATGGTGCTTTTTATGAATGTAGTAAATTGTCTTCTATCACAATTCCTAATTCGGTTACAAGTATAGGAGAGGGTGCTTTTTTAGGATGTAAGTCATTGTCTTC
>NZ_KE992088.1:0-84883 GCF_000466425.1 Capnocytophaga sp. oral taxon 863 str. F0517 | reverse complement strand
TATTACAATTCCTAATTCGGTTACAAGTATAGGAGATGAAACTTTTTATAAATGTAGTTCATTGTCTTCTATAACAATTCCTAATTCGGTTACAAGTATAGGAAGTTATGCTTTTTCATATTGTAATTCTTTGCAAGAAATAATATGTAAGGCAACTACTCCACCAGAGACAAATATAAGTTTAGGCTATAATAAAAAACTCATCGTTCCTAAAGGTACTAAGCACCTTTATGAAAATGCTTATCTCTGGAAATACTGTTCTCCTATAGTAGAAGAGTAAACTTTTATTACTACCCCTAACAAAAAAGCTGCCTTTTGTTGGGCAGCTTTTTTTGTTAATTCTTCGCTTATCATTTGGTTTGGTAGGACAAGTGAGAGAATTTTGAATTGGGCACGAGCTACAAGCTCGCGCCAGCGGGCGTAATTGCTATCGGACACCCTAAATAAAAACCTATTCTTATGATAAAAACCATTCTATTCATCACGCTTATACTCTTAACCTTATGGCTTACGGGCTGCTGGAGGTATAAAGAAAAACCACTTACATAGGGGATTGCCTTTTTGGTTTTAAATCGTATATTTGCAGAGGAAAAACAAACCGCCACTTATTATATATCGTCTTCCTATCAAAATAAGGTATTGCGGACAACAAAAGGGGAAGATGACTCCAAAAAAATCATTTATTTATTTGGGAAGAAAGATAAGACAGGGCTGCGGCTCACTCTAAGGAGCGTTTGCAAGGCTGAGGATACCGTCTTTCACTCTTTGAAAGGCTTAATTGGCTTTCCCGCTCTTTAGAGGTCTTCTCTTTCTTATTTTATGAATCATCAATTGTATCTATATGTTTTACAAAGAATTAGAAGTAGCGCCTGGTTGTATAGGGTTACTGTTTAAGAAGAATGTTTTCCAGAGAGAACTCTCCGCAGGAGTCTATAAATTCAGTCCGTGGGAGAAAGTACATATCATATCCCTATCCCAGAAGCTCAGGAGCATAAGGGTTGTCAATCAGGAGGTGCTAACGGCAGATAATATTGCGCTGCGGTTTTCGTTCTACTTGCTTTACAAATTGGACAATGCCAAGCTATTCACCGATAATTTTGGTGTAGAAGAGGGTCATTTTTCAGTAGCAGAACAACAAATAGCCGCTGCTGCACAAGTGCTGCTACGCCAGAAGATATCGGCCTTTACGAGTGAAAAGCTAAACGAATGTCGAAATGATATCACTGACTTCAAAGAGGAGGCTTTTTGCACAGAAGTGGCTGCTTGGGGACTGAAGATCATGAAAGCACAGCTGATAGATATTACTTTCCCCAAGAGCGTACAAGACCTCTTCTCACGTGTCTTGGAAAGTAAAATACGTGCTACTTCCGAACTTGAAAATGCTCGTACCGCCGTAGCCACAGCCAGAGCACTTAAGAATGCCTCTGAACTGATGAAGGGCGATGAGAATATTAAGTTTTTCCAATATATGGAGACGATTACCAAGATAGCCGATAAGGGTAAGCATACCTTTGTCATAGGGGAAGTGCCTAATCATCTTAAATAATACAATTGTAATATAATAGTTGATTTGTCAGGAGCAGATGAGCTGTAAATTGCTAAAGGATTTTGGGCTATTTTACTTTATGGGAGTGCTATTGTCCGTGTTGATTGTCTTTTTCATAGGATTTTTTCTTTATGGCGAAGAGGAACTTACTCGTGCTTCTATGCGTTTTCCTATCGTATGGGGTATTTGCTATGCTTATCAAGAGTTGTTTTGTTTTGTACAGAGATATATAGCTTTTTTTTATATCAGTGCAGTTCTTTCTATAGCATTGTTATCGCTTCCTATAGGTGTTTTATTGGCAATACCTATTAATTTTGTTTTGTGTAAGATTAGTCTGGAGAGAAAATAGAATAAGAAGGCAGATTTTCGTTTTCAAAACACTAAAAAAATCATAAATATAGTAGATATTTAAAGGAAAATTTAGTATATTTGCAGGCTAAAAAAACCTTTTATGAAAACAAAATATCTTTTATCATTCATAGCTTTTGTAGCTTCATTGATGACTTGTTTTTCCCAATCTACGAATTTTTCTTCTATATATGATAGTCAGGAACTTTTTAAAATAAGAAAGCAGGTGCCTTATAGCAATTATGGGGATTATGCTTATCATTTTTATTTGGTTACCAAGGCAGAGGAAGGGAATAAGAATTATTCCTATGTGTCTAAGCAGGCGATTGTAGAAGGGATGAGTAAGGTAATCAATAATTCGTTTGATTCCCAGTATACAGATGGGCTTCGCAAAGCCTCTAGTAAAAGTGCTTTCGAGAATCTACTTCCGGAGGCTATTGGCTTGAACGGATTGGATTACCTTATAGAAGCTTTTTATGGAGATAATGACCGAACACCCCTCAAGTATTTTGAGGTAGTGATGCCTATAAGCAGTAGTGAGTATGGGATGGAATATCCTTTTGAGCTAAAAGGAGGGCAGTTGGTACCCTTAAAAGGCTTGGAGCCCATCTCCGAAGCGATAGAGAAGTCTTTGAGCAAGCGCTTAAGCAGGCCTATCTATCGCTCTATGAGTTCCAAGTATGGGGCTACCTTTATCAATGGGAATGAGTGCATTCTCTTTAGCTATTGTGATAATGAAGAGAATTGTACAGGCTATCGTTTCAACATAGCGGCTGCCTATGATATGGCTACCGCTAATGTATATTATGCAATGGATGATTTCGGCGGCTACAAGACCACTGTGCCTAAGGGTGTTCGTTGGCAACTCTTAGGTACCTATGGTACGCCACAGTTCCTGGCAACGACTCCGCTGCCTCCCTCTTCTCCAAAGGGGAATACAGTCAAGCAAGGTGTCTTGACCCTAATTAACAATTCAGGTAATGCCTACACTGTAAGTTCGGTCAGAGGGGATGTAGTGGTAGAGGGCGGTACCCAAACTACTCTTTATTTGGACTACAACAATCTTTACCGAATTACTATCAAGCAGAATTACGGCTATTTAGTTTATCCTACAGTACTCTATTATGATGTACAGTTTGATGAAGACCATACCGAAAGAACGATAAGGTTTCCTTTCTAAAAGGCCTCACAGTCATTAATCATTAACTATTATATAAGTTGGCACTTACCGAACAAGAATTACATAATTTAGCGATGAATATCGTAGGGGAGGCCTTGCAAGAGCTGGGCTGGGAGTTTTTGTTGGTCAATAGCGACCGTAAGAAGAACCCACAGTTTGTCTGTATAGACCCACAGGGAAGGAAGAGCTTCATCATCGTGCGCCCTATATTAGGCGGAGATGATCCCGATGTATATGACCCCACCTTCATGGAAAAGGTACGCCAAAAGGCCGTGGAGCATGAGGGAGATACCTATTGGGCAGGCGTAGGCCTTTATGATGTAGCCGATCCTACCGCTCCCTTGGAGCAAGGCAAGTCCTACCAAGTTGATTTTAGAGGATTATTAAAGATTGAATAAATGAAATACCTATATACCTTATGGGCAGCAATCTTATTGGTTGCCTGCCAACAGCCGTCCCAGGAGAATGTCTATTACATACGGGGTGAGGCACAGGGTACCACCTATGGGATTACCTATATCGCTACCAAGCCGGTGGAGAAGGCTGCTGTAGATTCCATCCTAAGGGTGATAGATCTCTCTATGTCTACCTATATAGAGAACTCTTTGATCACCCAAATAAACAAGGGAGAAAACTTGCCAATAGACCCTCATTTTCAGAAAGTTCTTCAGGCCTCTATGGATATATATCAGCAGAGTAATGGTATCTTCGACCCCTCTATAGGGCAGCTGATCAACGCTTGGGGCTTTGGCAAAAGGGAGAACCACACCCCTCCGACCCAAAAACAAATAGACAGCCTACTGGCCCTCACAGGGATGGATAAGGTGCATATCAATGCTACGCCCAAGGGAACTTTCATTAGGAAGGATAATCCTGATATACAACTGAATTTCAATGCGATAGCTCAAGGCTATACCTCCGATGTGATAGCCGATTATTTTCACTCCAAGCAGATAGACAACTTTATTATAGAGGTAGGAGGAGAACTGGTCATCCATGGGCAGAATATCCTCAAGGGCAAGTCCTGGAGGATAGGAATTGACAATCCCTTGCAAAAGCCTGATGAGGATAGGGAAATCGTAGCCACTGTGGAGCTAACCGATTGTGGGTTGGCCACTTCAGGGAACTATCGCAAGCTATGGACGGACTCCATCACGGGGCAGAAATACGTCCATACGATTAATCCCAAAACAGGCTATCCCCAGCCCAGTAACCTGCTCAGTGCCACCGTTGTAGCTCCTTCGGCTATGCTGGCCGATGGCTATGCCACTACACTTATGGCCTTGGGAGGGGTGGAGAAGGCAAAGGATTTCCTTGCCCAGCATAAGGAACTAAAGGCCGTACTCCTCTATTCCGATGAAGCTCATAAGGATCAGATACAACGCTATGTGACAGAGAACTTTAAGGTGGAGTTCGAGGATCAAGTCCTCACAGAAAAATAATTTTTCTGATAAGTAGTTTGTTAATTCCATTTTTATAATTACCTTTGCCCCTATTCAAATACTAATTTTTATGAGGAAAATACTAAGCATTTTCGCGCTACTGATCACTACAATAGTGATGGGGCAAGCCCAAAAAATCAACTTGCAAGCCAGTAATCTCCAATGGGAGGCCAAAAAGGTAATCGCAGGAGGCCATAAGGGTACCCTTGCCTTTAGCAAAGGAGAGTTTATCTATAAGGATAAGGAACTTGTGGGAGGCTCTTTTGTGGTGGGGATGAATTCCTTGACCGTTACCGATGATAACCTGGATGCCAAGCTAAGAGCAAAGCTCGAAGGACACCTCAAGTCCGAGGACTTTTTCGATACAAAGAAGTTTCCCGTGGCTACCTTAGTTATCAAAAAGACAACCAAAACACAAGCAGGCTATAAAGTGGAAGCAGACCTTACTATCAAAGGGATTACCAAGACTATAACCTTTGATATGCTAAGAACTACAGTCGAAGGATTTGCCTCTACCATAGTGATTGACCGTACCCAATTTGACATCAAGTATGGTTCTGGTAGCTTCTTCTCCAACTTAGGGGATAAGGCTATTGAGGACAATTTTACAATTCATACCTTTGTGTTGCCTAATTTCTAGGTTGTGTTTGTTAAACCTTTCTATATTTGAAAGAAAATACCTTTGGTGAAACTGATTTGCCAAAGGTTTTTCTTTAAAAAGATGTATTATAATGAAAAAATTATTTCTCTTAGACGCTTATGCCTTGATATTTAGAGGTTATTATGCCTTTATCAAAAATCCCCGTATCAATTCCAGGGGACTGAATACCTCGGCTATAGTAGGCTTTATGAACTCTTTGCTGGAGGTCATCCGTAAGGAACAACCGCACCTCTTGGCAGTATGTTTTGATAAGGGGGGAAGCCAAGAGCGTACCGCTATGTTTGCTGAATATAAGGCCAACCGAGACGAAACGCCTGAAGCGATTCGCCTGGCTATACCCTATATCCACCAAATATTGGAGGCCATGCAGATTCCTATTATCGAAAAGGAAGGTTACGAAGCCGATGATATCATAGGAACCTTAGCCAAACAGGCTGAAAAACAGGGGTATACCGTATATATGGTCACCCCAGATAAGGATTTTGGACAGTTGGTCTCTCCCAATATCTTTATGTATAAGCCTGCCCGTGGGGGGAATGAAGTGGAGATATGGGGTGTGGAAGAGGTCAAAGAGAATTTTCAAGTAGAGCGCCCCGAGCAGGTGATCGATCTGCTGGGAATGATGGGTGATGCAGTGGACAACATCCCTGGCCTACCTGGAGTAGGGGAGAAGACCGCCCAAAAGCTCCTCAAGGAATTTGGCTCTATGGAAAACTTATTGGCCAATACCGATAAGCTCAAAGGGAAGCTACGAGAAAATATTGAGAATAATAAGGAAAAAGGAATACTCTCCAAAACCCTTGCCCGTATTATCTTAGACGTTCCGGTGACTTTCGATGAAAAAGATTTTGAACTCTCCCAACCCAAGATGGACGAGATAAAAGCAATCTTTGAGGAATTGGAGTTCCGCAATATGTTTACCACCCTACAGAAAGCTTTTAAGTTGCAGCCTGTAGTCCCTGATTTGTTTAACTATCAACAATTATTACCTACAGAAGGGGCCTCTACCCCTGTAGAACCTATTAAGAAACTCAAAACCATAGCCGATATACCCCATCAATACCAGTTACTCACCACTCAGGCAGAGGTAGAAGCCTTATTACCAGAGCTTTTGGCACAAAAAGAAGTATGTTTCGATACGGAAACGACTTCCTTGGAGGAGATGGAAGCCAAAATAGTGGGCTTAGCACTTTCCTGGGAGGTACATAAGGGCTATTATATTCTCTTTCCGGAAGATATGGCCTTAGCAGGGCAATGGCTCTCGCTGCTGAAGCCTTTCTTTGAGTCAGAAACGATTCTCAAGATAGGCCAAAATCTCAAGTATGATCTAAAAATATTGGCCAACTATGGCATCGAGGTGAGTGGAAAGCTCTTCGATACCATGATTGCCCATTACCTGCTCAATCCGGATATGCGGCATAATATGGACCTGCTCTCCGAGGCTTATCTCGACTATAAGCCTATCGCTATCGAATCACTTATCGGTAAGCGAGGCAAAGGGCAGCTGACCATGCGTGCAGTTCCTGCAGAGTTGCAGAAGGAATATGCGGTGGAGGATACCGATGTCACCCTACAGCTCAAGCAGGTTTTTGAGCCGCTTTTAGAAAAAGACCAGATGACCGCTCTCTTTACCGATATAGAAGCGCCCTTGGTACGAGTGTTGGCACAGATGGAGTACGAGGGTATCCGAGTGGATACTAATTTCCTTGGTGAACTATCCAAGCAGATTAATACAGACCTTATCGGGCTGCAGGAGGCTATTTTCTCCCAAACGGGACACTTTAACCTCTCTTCTCCCAAGCAGTTGGGAGAGGTACTCTTCGATAGGCTCAAGCTGCTGGCCAAGCCCAAAAAGACCAAGACGGGACAATATGCGACCTCCGAAGAGGTGCTCTCCGAACTGGCTGCTGAACACCCCGTCGTAGCACAGGTATTGGAATACCGTGCCTTACAGAAGCTCCAAAGCACTTATATAGAAGCCCTTCCTCGTGAGGTAAACTCACGTACAGGGCGCGTACACACGACCTTCATGCAGGCGGTAACAGCTACCGGTAGGCTTAGTAGTAACCAACCCAATTTGCAGAATATCCCTATCCGTACCCCAAGAGGTAGCCAAATCCGCAAGGCCTTCGTACCGCGCAATGAGGACTATACCCTCCTCTCGGCTGACTATTCCCAAATAGAGCTACGTATCATCGCCGCCCTGAGTGAGGAAGACCATATGATAGAGGCTTTCCTTGAGGGGCAGGACATCCACCGCTCCACCGCAGCTAAAGTATTTGGGGTGCCCTTGGAAGCGGTAACCAAGGAGCAGCGTAGTCATGCCAAGACGGTTAACTTTGGGATTATCTATGGAGTATCGGCCATCGGGCTAAGCCAACAGACCTCCCTTACCCGTAGTCAAAGTAAGGAACTGATTGATACCTATTACCAAACCTATCCTAAGCTCAAGGGTTATATAGAAAAACAGATCGCTTTTGCCCGCGAACATGGCTATGTACAGACCCTCTTAGGCCGTCGTCGTTACCTACCAGATATATATTCTCGTAATCAGGTAGTTAGAGGAGCTGCCGAGCGCAACGCCGTAAATGCCCCTATACAAGGAAGCGCGGCCGATATTATCAAAATAGCTATGGTACGGATAGCCCAGCGCCTTGAGAAGGAACGCTTGTCTACCCGCATGCTCCTACAAGTACATGACGAATTGCTCTTCGATGTTCCCAAAGCAGAATTGGAACTCGTAACACCCCTTATTCGTGAAGAAATGCAACAGGCCTACAAGCTTTCCGTTCCTCTTATCGTGGAGATAGGAACAGGAAACAACTGGTTAGAAGCGCACTAAATAATGACAAATGACTAATGATGAACAGACCAATCCGTTGTTAAGAATGTCGCTTGCAGAACTATGGCAACTATTTCCCATCATTCTTTCACCTTTTAATCCGCTTTGGAAAGCATGGTTTGAGGAAGAAAAAACATTTCTTCTGCAAAGATTACCTTCTGATAAAGCGTTTAGGATAAGTCATATAGGTAGCACTGCCATTGGTGAAATATGGGCAAAACCAATTATAGATATACTTGTAGAAGCGGGACAGACTGCTTCACTTCTACAGATAAAAGAGATATTTCTTCAAGCAGGTTATCTTTGTATGAATGAGACTCCCACAAGACTCTCTTTTAACAAAGGATATACCCTACAGGGCTTTGCTAATAAGGTATTTCACTTGCATTTGCGCTATTGGGGAGATAATGATGAGTTGTATTTTCGGGACTATTTGCAGGATCATTTGTTAGTAGCAAGACAATATGAGGCGCTTAAGATTTCCCTGTGGAAACCTTATGAACATGATAGAGATGCTTATACGGCTCATAAGACCGATTTTATAACAAAATACACACAAATAGCTAAAGAACTCTATAAAGGACGTTATGAATAGATCCTACCCTAAGAAAAATTTTGTCAAATCATTTCTTATTTGTATTTTTGCAATAAATATGCAAAAAACGATGTTATGATAATTCTGCAAGATTTTAGTTTTGGTAACTTCCGTTCTTTTAAAGAGATACAGACACTAAGCCTTTCTAAAGCAAATCTGACTTCAGTTCAGGATATTGCTTTGGAACCTACACATACTTTCAAGTACAAAGAGGGGGCTTTCCTAAAGACAAAAGCTATCTATGGGGCGAATGCCAGTGGAAAAAGCAATGTAGTGAAAGCGCTGGAGGCTTTTCTAAAAATCGTATCCGATTCAGTGAGAGATAGCAAGGTGCTTTCTCTTATAGATTCTTTTGTGAGTGCTGAAACCATAGCCCAACCGACTTTCTTTCAGATGATTTTCTATATAGATGAGGTAAGATATCGTTATGGATTTGAAGCCAAGACAGGCAAGATTACCTCCGAATGGCTCTATGGGAAGAAAGGAAGGCGAGAACTTTGCTATTTTATTCGTGAGGACAATACTATCAATGAGATAGATAAGACAAATTTTGCAGAAGGGGTCGTTTATATGAACCTTACCCAACAAGGAGAAGACTCTGGCGAAATGCTTTTGCCTACTAATTTATTTCTTACCGTATTGGCTTCCTTTGGTTTTGGAAAGATATCCAAGCAGATTACAAGCAATCTAAGCAGCATTAATATCATTAGTGGATTAAGTAACCCTACCATGATGAGTCATGCAACAGAAGCCTTGAAAGAAGCGTCTAAGAAAGAGTTTATTCTCAATATATTAAGAAAAGGAGATACCTCTATCCAAGACTTAGAAGTCATAGAAGCTGAAAAATCTGCTAACTTTGAAGAAAAGAAAAAACCACAACTACTCGTTTCTAAAAAGGAATATATGGGAGGATTAACTCATGGGACGTTTTCTTTTGAAAGATACGAATCAGAGGGTACTCGTAAGCTTTTTGAACTGAGTTCCTACATCTATGAAGCGGTGAAAGAAGGTCGCCCATTAGTAATTGATGAGTTTGATGCACGTTTTCATTCTCTTCTGACCAAGCGAATAGTGCAGTTATTTAACTCAGAAGAAAATAAACAAACGCAGTTTATCTTTGTCACCCATGACACGTCTTTGTTATCAAGTAGCTTTCTAAGGCGAGACCAGATTGAATTTGTTGAAAAGGACGAAGCAGGAGCGAGCCACTTATATAGCTTAGCACAGATAAATGGAATACGAGCCCAAGCCTCATTTGAGAAAGATTACAGACATGGCAAGTATGGGGCTATACCCTTGGTAGAAGATTTTTCAGAATTAGCAGCCAATTCCTAAGTAGTATGGGTAAGAAGATAAAAGCGGTAAAAGTTACAGACCAAGGGAAACCTTGGGAAAAACGAAAAAATAGCTATCAGTATAAGGCTGATAGAGAGGCTAATAAAACCATATTAATAGTTTGTGAAGGACAAACAGAGGAATGGTATTTTAACCGATTTCCTGTGATTTCCCTATCTGTCAGATGTGTAAACCTACAAGGACAATCTAAGATGAGTTTGGTACAAGCCACTCAAGAGATTGTAAAAAATGAGGATTTTACTTTTGATGAGGTATGGTGTGTGTTTGATATGGATGTGCAAAATACGGATAAGGACTTTACCCTCTTTGATAATTCTATAGATAAGGCCAAATCTTTAGACTACAATGTAGCTTATTCCAATGATTGTTTTGAACTATGGCTATTGCTACATTATAAGGATATACAAAGCACTCAAAATAGAGAATATTACTATGAGCAATTAGGAAAATGTTTTAAGATGAACTATGTAAGGAATGGCAAAAAGATTGACTTCTGTAAGAGACTCTATACATTATTACATGAGGATAGTAATTCCTCTGAATCACAAGCTATTATACGCGCTGAAAAGTTGCACCTTAAGCAAAAACATTTGCCTTATCACCAACAAAAACCAGTAACCTTAGTATATCAGTTAGTACGCTTACTCAACGAACATAAGAGAGTATAGCGTATCACAAAGATAGAAGACCATGAATACCTTTCAAAAAAATCTTACAATACTACAAAACCTATTGCAGCAAAGTGCAGGAAAGCCTATTCATTATGGCAATGAGACCTATCGCTTTACCCAACAAGCAAAGGTTACCGAGGAAGAACTTGCCAGCTTTGAACAGCAATATAATGTTCGCCTACCTGAGGACTTCAAAACTTTCCTCCTTACCTTAGGCGCTTGTACCCTTTTTGAGGACGAAAGAGGTTTTTCCGACCAGTTCTATGCACCTGATCAATGGGAGAGCTATGCTAAAGAGGTCTTTGAAGGGACAGGGGTCTATTTATTCCCTCATATCCTTTTAGTCTGCTATCCCAATGTAGGTCATCAGGCAGGATTTGTCTTAGGAAAAGGTGATCAGTTTGGGGTGTTCTACTCCGATGTCCCTCCCGAAGAATGGGAAGAGGATACAGATCTTATGCCTTTCTCTCAGTGGCTTGAAGAAGAAATGGAAATCTGTAAGGGGTAAAAAAATATTTTGCTATTTAAAATAATAGCATTATCTTTGTGGGCATAAAGGAGAATTTTATGAAGTATTCAGAGTTGGAAAAAATACTACGGGAAGCTGGTTGTTATGATACAGACAAACAGGCTAATGGGCATCCTGTATGGTATAGTCCTATTACAGATAAAAAATTCAGATTGAGTAATCATAAAAGTAAAGAAGTGGCTACAGGAACTCTTAGTAGTATTTTGAAAGCCGCAGGAATAAAAAAATAAAAACAAATATTATGGACAAAGTAAAAGCATTTATTGAAAAAACAGCAGATGGTGCCTATAGTGTATATATAGATTTAGCAGATGATACGCTTAACTATGGGATTATAGGAGAAGGAGATACAGTAGAGGAGGCTATAGAAGATTTTAAACTTTCCTATGCAGATATGAAAACCTTATACGAAGAAGAAGGAAAAGAGTTTCAGGAGGCTACTTTTGAGTTTCTATACGACCTGCCTTCATTCTTGCAGCACTATTCTCATATCCTTAGTTTTGCGGGGCTTGAACGACTCACAGGGGTTAATCAGGCACAATTGAGCCAATATGTGCAAGGGTATCGCAAACCAAGTACTAAAACTGTAGAAAAAATACAAAATCATCTACAAGCATTTGGTAAGGAATTACAACATTTACAATTTGCTTGATGAAAATATTTCTCAAAACTTTAAAATACCTCGGTTATGGTATAGCAGGCTTCGTGGCCTTTCTGTTGCTTTATTTGCTTTCGGCAGCGGTACTCTCTCGTATTGCGGTTAATACGGAAGAAGTACCTCAGCAGGAAGAGACCATTTGGCTACTATCCAATGGCGCACATACTGATATTGTGATGCCTGTCAAGAACACTTTCTTTGATTGGCAAACAATTGTTAGTGAGCAAGATACACGAGGCAAAGGCCAAAGTCGCTATATTGCCTTGGGCTGGGGATGTAGGAAGTTTTATTTGGAAACACCCACTTGGGCAGACCTGAAACTAACTACTGCCTTTCAGGCGGTTACCGGGCAAGGAGGTACCCTGATGCATGCTACCTTTTACAATGAAATTCCTATCGATGAACAAGTCGTATCACTCTCGCTTAGTGCAGCCCAGTATAAGCAGTTGGTTGACCATATTGCGCAAACCTTTGTCTTACAAGAGGGTAGGGGCGTACTGGTGCCTACCGATGCGGTCTATGGTGACACCGATGCCTTTTATGAAGCTAAGGGGCACTATCAGCTATTTTTTACTTGCAATAGCTGGACGAATAAGATGCTTAAAAACAGCGGTATACGCGCTTGTGTATGGACACCTTTTGCCTCTGGAGTGATGCGAAATTATCAAGGAAAAAATTAACAAATTAATCATGAATCATTAATCATTAATTTCGTATTTTTGTCCCTTGGTTTTTATAGTCTTTATTCCTTGTGAAACCTTCTTATTTCAAGCAATCTTTTTATATTTTAGCTTTAGCAACTCTTATTTTTATAGGGTTGAAGCCTTACTTGCCAGCACGTATTTTCCCCGAAGGGATATCCTCTACTCATATAGTGGTGGATAGCCTGATGTTGGAGGCGCTTGCAGGAAAGGATATAGATCAAGTCTTGGATCATAAATCGCAGGATAGTTTGCCCCCTTCTAAGGGGCTGTCCTCTTCTGAAGAGGAGCTTTCGAAGGAGGATCCACTGACACCTTTCTTTGAGAAACTACAGCACTTGGAGCATACCGGGGAGGGGCATATACGTATCGGTTACTTTGGAGATTCCATGACCGATGGTGACTTCATCGTACAGGACTTACGGGCACTTTTCCAAACAAATTTTAAAGGGAATGGAATCGGCTTTTTGCCTATCACCTCCGAGTCGGCGGCTTCCAGAGGAAGTGTGCGACATACCTATTCAAATAATTGGAAACGAGAGTCTTATGTAAATGTAAAGCGCCCTACCCGTCCTTTTGGGGTGGCCGGACAGGTTTTCTTCGTCAAGGGGACGCCTGCTTGGGTAGAATACCAAGCGTCCCAGCAGGTACATATTTCTCAAATGTATACCCCTACCTTGTTCTATGGAAAATCGGGCAATCATGAGGCTTATGTAGAGATACGTTACCCAGGGGATACGACAAGGGTCGTAAAGCCATTGCCTACAGATAAATTGCTCAATACCCTTACCTTAGCTGAAGGAGAAGTGAAAGGAGTACGTATTAACTTCTTCAAGGCGGATTCCATTCCTATCTATGGGGTCAACTCTTCGGGGCTTGAGGGGGTATATGTAGATAACTTTTCCAGTAGAGGTAATTCGGGTTTGCCACTTTCTTTGTTCAACACAGCACTGATGCAGGACTTCGATACCGCTTTGGGTACTTATGACCTCATTGTATTGCATTTCGGAGCCAATGTACTCAACTATGGTTCCTTAGATTATAGTTGGTATGAAAAGGGAATGACCAAGGTGGTGGAACAGCTGCGAACTTGTTTTCCTAAGGCTTCTTTCTTGATTATTTCTACTGCTGATAAGTCCTCCAAGTATGGAATGGAGATGAGAACAGATACAGCTGTAGAGCCGCTTTCCTTAGCCCAACAGGACTATGCAACCAATGTCCATGCAGGCTTTATCAATCTCTATGAACTGATGGGAGGCAAAGGCTCTATGCTCCAATGGGTAAAGGCCAATCCTTCATTGGCAGGGAAGGACTATACCCACTTTAACGCACGGGGTACCAAAAAGGTAGCCCAACTTCTCTACCGCGAACTCATGAAACGTTATTTAGGTTATAAGAACCCTAAGGCTACCCCAGAGGAATTGGAACAACAGATAGAAACCTCCAAAGATACCCTCCTACATAGAAATACTATTATGAATTTTTACAATAATGATTAAAACTATTAATCATTAATCGTTAACTATTAACCATTATTAATGACTTCATCAGGAAAAATAGAACTGATGGCTCCTGCGGGGAGCTTTGAATCCTTACAAGCAGCCTTGGACAATGGGGCTGATTCTGTCTACTTTGGAGTGGAACAGCTCAATATGAGAGCACGCTCCAGTATCAACTTTACCTTGGACGACCTTCAGGAGATTTCCCGTCGTTGTAAGGAAAAGCAGGTGCGTACTTATCTCACACTCAATACGATTATCTACGACCATGATCTTTCTATTATCAAAACTTTGTTGGACAAGGCCAAAGAGGCCGATATCACTGCGGTGATTGCCATGGATCAGGCCGTAATAGCCTATGCCCGGCAGATAGGTATGGAGGTGCATATCTCCACCCAAATCAATATTACCAATATAGAAACGGTCAAGTTTTACGCACTTTTTGCTGATACGATGGTCATGAGCCGAGAACTCTCCCTTCGCCAGATTAAGAAAATCTGCGAACAGGTGGAGCGAGACCAAGTGAAAGGTCCTTCGGGGAAGTTGGTTGAGATAGAAATCTTTGGTCATGGGGCGCTCTGTATGGCGGTATCCGGAAAGTGCTACCTAAGCCTACACTCACATAACTCCTCGGCCAATAGGGGTGCTTGCAAGCAGAATTGTCGGAAGAAATATACCGTGATAGATCAGGAAAGTGGCTTCGAGATAGAATTGGACAACGAATATATGATGTCTCCCAAAGACCTCTGCACCCTAGATTTCTTGGATCAAGTCATTGATACAGGGGCTAAGGTACTCAAGATTGAGGGGCGTGGACGTGCGCCTGAATATGTAGCTACCGTAATTCGAACCTATAGAGAAGCCATAGATGCCTACTATGCAGGAGAATATACTCCGGAAAAGGTGGCCGTATGGATGGAGGCCTTGGCTACTGTCTATAACCGAGGCTTTTGGGGAGGCTATTACCTTGGACAGAAATTAGGGGAGTGGAGCGGTTCGCCGGGCTCCCAAGCCACTCAAAAGAAGGTATATATAGGCAAGGCGATGCATTTTTTCCCTAAGACAGGTATTTCAGAGTTCAAGATTGAAGCTTTTGATATCAAGCGAGGCGACAAACTCCTTATCACAGGCCCCACCACTGGGGTACAAGAATTGGTCTTGGAGGATATGTATGTGAATGATGTCCTTGCTGATAAAGCCAAAAAAGGGGATTCTTGTACCTTCCATACCGAATTCCGCACCCGCCCCTCTGACAAACTCTATAAAATGGTCAGTAGTCAGGGAGCAGTAAGCAATGGACAGTGATCTTAGAGATAGTAACAAATCAATAAATTAGCGGATGTCAGATCAATACTCTAACAAACTGACAGATGATATTCTAAAGTATGGTTTTGAGGTAATAATGGTTCCACAAACCAATTACTTGCCATCTTTTGCCTATACTGTAGGTCTATGGAAAAGCTACAAGCATCCTGAACTTATTTCCTTAGGATTGCCTATAGATATACTCCATACTATGCTCAATACTGTAGTATTTGAAGTAATAAAAAGAAAAAAACTGATAGAAATAGGTAGGAATTATCATGATATAGTAGAAAAATATCCTGTACAATTCTTAACAGTGGATAAACGTAATATCCCTGATTATTTTGGACAGGCAATTAGTTATTACCAAACAGTCGATTTTCCAGCTCTGCAACTGATATGGCCTGATGACAAAGGAATATTCCCATATGAATCAGATTTCAGAGAAGATCTTATCTACTTACAACCGCTCTTAGATAGGAATGCTGATTTCAAATTCAGAGAAGACAAACTCTGTCTTGTATTCACAACATCAGCTTGGTTAGAAAAACAGCAACCTATTGTAGATGTGATACATGATAAAGAGGGCCATTGGTTTTTTCTTCCTTTGGGAGAACCTGATTGGAAAATAGTGTCCTTGGAAGAACTAATAAAAGTTGATCCTACTCTCAATGATGTTTTTGATCTTGATTATGGGGAGTGTGCCAATAGAGAGTTTGTAGGAGGAAGATGGGAAAGAGACATTTATGAGGAATAGTTACCATAATAAATATACTGATTTTACTGAAAACTATCACCTATTAACTAAAATAAATACTATACTATATGAAGAGATTTTTTAGAATAGCGCTGTTTTTAAGTGCAATGGTACTGCATGCACAGCAGGGCGGTATGTGGATTCCTTCGCTCTTAGAGGGGATGAACGCCAAGGAAATGAAGACCTTGGGTATGAAGATGTCCGTTACCGACATCTATAATGTGAACAAGTCAAGCCTCAAGGATGCGGCTCCTCATTTCAATGGGGGATGTTCCTCTGAGATTATCTCCGATCGGGGATTGCTGCTAACCAACCACCACTGTGGTTACGGGCAGATTCAGGAACACTCAACCCTAGAGCACGACTATTTGGAGCATGGTTTTTGGGCAAAAAACCTCTCCGAGGAGCTCCCCAACAAGGACTTGAAGGTGACCTTTATCGTTCGTATCGATGATGTGACCACCCAGGTACTCAAAGGTACAGAAAGCCTCAATGAGCAAGAAAAAGCCCGACGTATCGAACAAAACATTACTCAGGTGATCAAGGATGCTCCCAAAGAGGCTTGGCAGGAAGGTACTATAAAGCCTTTCTATTATGGAAACCAATACATCCTCTTTATCACCGAGACCTTTAAGGATGTGCGCTTGGTAGGGGCTCCCCCTTCCTCTATTGGTAAGTTCGGTTCAGATACAGATAACTGGGTGTGGCCTCGCCATACGGGAGACTTTTCCCTCTTTAGGGTCTATGCGGATAAAAACAATCGTCCGGCTGAGTACTCCAAAGACAATGTACCTTACCGACCCAAGCACTTCTTCCCGATTTCTCTTAAGGGGGTCAAAGAGGATGATTTCGTAATGGTCTTCGGTTATCCAGGTACCACCCAAGAATACTTGCCTGCGGTAGCAGTGGAGCAGATACAGAATGTTATCAATCCCGCAAGAATAGGTATCCGCGATGTGGCACTAAAGGTACAGGATGAATATATGCGCAAAGATCAGGGTATTAAGATCAAGTACGCAGCTAAGTTCGCTCGTATAGCCAACTATTGGAAAAAATGGATAGGGGAAACTAAGGGGCTGAAAAAATCAGATGCCGTAGCACTCAAGAAGCAACAAGAGGAAAAATTTGCCCAAACCCTTCAGCGAACAAACAAACAAGCCCAATATGGCCAGCTGCTCCCACAGTTTGCCGCTCTTTATAAGGAGATAGAACCCTACAACCTGGCTTATAACCTCTATAGCGAGCTGATGTTCCGCAATGTGGATTTGCTCTCCAACGCTTTCCGCTTGCTTCAGCTTCAGCAAGTATTAGAAAACAAAGGCGTACAGTCCTTCGAAAGTAGAAAAGCAAACTTTTTGAAGATCTTCGAGGGGGTGTTCAAAGATAATGACCCTCAGGTAGATAAGGCCGTATTCGAGAAGGTGATAGCCTTCTATGCCGCCAACATGCCTAAGCAATTACTTATTAAGAGCTTGCAATATTTTGATGCCAAGCAATTAGCAGATAAGCTCTATGCAAACTCTTCTGTAACCTCTTATGAGGGAGTAGCTAGGCTCCTTTCGCTCTCTCCAGAGGAATTTAAAAATCAATTGAAGCAGGATGTAGCGGTACAACTTGCCTTAGAACTCTCTCAGATGAACGATACCCAGGTGTATCCCACTTATGAGCGCTTAGATACTCAAATTCAAGCACTCCAACGTACCTATATGAAGGCTATCTTGGAGTTGGCGAAGCCTTCCGATAGGATTTTCCCTGATGCCAATAGTACTCTTAGGGTAACTTACGGTAAGGTAGCTGGCTATGTTCCTGCCGATGGGGTTACCTACAGTGCTACCACCACCTTGGATGGAGTGATGGAGAAGTATGTGCCTGGAGATTATGAATTTGATGTACCTGCACGCCTTCGAGAGCTATATGCCAAGAAAGATTACGGGCGTTATGGTACTAAAGATGGAAAGATGCCGCTTTGTTTCCTCTCCACTTGCCATACGACAGGGGGAAATTCGGGAAGCCCTGCCATTGATGCTCGTGGCAACCTTATCGGATTGAACTTCGACCGCGTATGGGAAGGTACTATGAGTGATATTCATTACGATCCTAAGATTTGTCGCAATATTATGGTAGATATGCGTTATGTACTCTTTGTGATTGACAAGTATGCAGGAGCTGGCTATTTAGTAGATGAAATGAAACTTGTAAAATAAAGTTTTTTCATTATATTTGTTTATTTAATTGTTGTTCTTTCGCCTTGAAGTCTCTCTATTTAGTAGTAAATAGAAGTTTTCAAGGCGATTTTTCTTAAATTTTGACCTCTTATGTTTGATACTGTAATTCTTTCTATTTTTGCTCTCTTCATTTTAGTGATATTACTCTATGTAGGCATTCGTTTGTATGAGAAAAAAGTTCCTATTTGGCAATATCCTATAGCGCTATTGTATGGATTGTGGCTTTTGTTCTTCGTGCTTTTTGGTTCGCTTTTCTCTGCTGAATATACTCAGGCTATAGACCCTATAGATGATCACTATACCTTTATTTCGGGACAGTATAGGCTTACTTTTCTAATCTTTTTTCTTTTGTATCACATAGCACTTGGAGCACTTTGGATACGCAGAGCGAAATTGCCCCCACTGCCCTTAGTACTTTGCCTTTGTTTTCTCTATATAGGAATCGTAATCAATGTATTTATAGCCAGCCAGCTCTTAGGAGAGGGTAATCGCCAAGAGGAATTAGCCTCGTTTCCTATATTCAGCAATTTTATAGCCATATTAGTCATAGGTCGCACCCTTATGGCTATCAGGGAAGAACTTTCTACCAAAACCTTTAAGAACAAATGGCTTAACAAGCTCAATAGGCTCCTTTCTTTCCGATTTACAGTGCTTACTTGGTCGGTTCTCTTAGTGTTTCCTGTCTTTGTACTGCTGACCCTCCTGCTGATGATTTTTGGTCAAGACTATGACGCAGTGGTCAAAGGCTTTACCGAGACTACTACATGGAAGTTTTCTCAGCATGATCACCCACCTTATTTAGACCATAGGGGGCACTACCTCTGTACAGTGGCCGCTTGTGGCTCTCCGCGCTTGGTCAAGCCCTTGCGCTGGGGCAGGAGAGGGGGTAGGCCTATTATTGTGAATCGTCAGCTACAGATTGCCAATGCCTTTGAGGAACTTATCGCTGATTTTTCACCTAAGTTGCACCATTTCCTACGTACCAATTATGATAAGTATGGGTATAACCTCTCCCAAAAAATTAAGGCTCCATGGGCAGCCAATATGACTTATCTGCTGATGAAGCCTTTAGAGTGGTTCTTTTTGCTTTGCTTATATACTTTTTGTCTGTCTCCTGAAAGGAAAATTGAAAGACAGTATCAGTTTTGAGTTTTTCACTTTATAAAACTTGCTATGCCTTCTACCAATTCTCCAGAGATAGGTAGGTCAGGATTTAGATAAGATAGCTGGTTTTCTTCCAATGTCTTTACTTTTTTTAGTACATGGTTCATACCTTCTATAAGAAGAAGTTGTGCCTTAGGCTGAGCTTCTTTGAGTAGTTGTGCCTCCTTATCTTCCACTTGCAAATAATTGGTACCCTGAACGATGAGGATAGGTATTTGTAGTTTAACGATTTCTTTGGTAGGTTCATATTTGAACCAAGAAATCAAATAGGGTTGGATACTTTTCCTAAAGACAGGCGCCAGATAGGGAGAAATATTCTCCACGAGTTCCCCTTTTCTTAGCTGGCTGATGATTTTCTGACTTTCCTCCTTGAGTTGTGGAGCATTTTTACCTATCTGTTCTTCTATCAGTGTAGCACTGCTATTGCCCGCACCTGAGATAGAAACAAACTTAGAGACTACTACCTTTTGAGCAACAAGAAGCCCTATCAGCGCTCCCTCATAGTGTCCTATAAGGATGATTTTCTTATACTTATCCTTAAAGTGATTTACAACCAAAAGCGCATCATTCACCTCGTCTTCAAAGGTCATTTTCTCTTCCTGTACAGTAGCGTTATTTATTTGTGCAATAACACGTTTGTCATAACGAAAAGTTGCAATACCCTTTTGAGCCAATCCTTCAGCAAGATATTTTAGAGAATTATTCTTGAATAGAGCTTGATTCCCATCGCGGTCAGTGGGTCCTGAACCTGCTATCAATATCGCCAAAGGAGGCTGATTCTCTCCTTTAGGAGAGAGTAAAGTACCCTGCACTTCTGGGTCTATACTTACTTGCAGGCTATCATAATTTTTCTCTTGAGAGAAAGCCTCTAAAGAGATGAAAAATAATAAGATAAACCATTTCATGATATATGTATTTTTAGATTATTCTTTACTTTTCGCGCCCTTAAGAAAGAAGACGATCATACAGAGAAGCAGTAGCCAGATATAAAAACTCTGAGCAATCATGCTACTATAATTGACATCGGTGCCTAAAAGCTTGATAAGCAAGAGTACCTGTGCCCCATAGGGAATAATTCCTTGTACAATACAAGAGGAAATATCCAAGATAGAGGCTGTTTGTATAGGAGAAATTTTATATTGTTCACTGATTTTCTTCGCAACAGGAGCACTGATGACGATAGCAACGGTGTTATTGGCTACCGCTGCATCGATAAGAGCTACTAAAAAGCCAATTCCGAAGAAAGCACGCCCTTTGGTATTGACAAATTTTCCAATTTTCTGGGTAAGAAAAGAAATACCGCCTTCTCTTTCGATCAAATAAGCCAAACCACCGGTGAAAAGAAACACCAAGAAGATATCATTCATGGAGGCGAAACCATCAAAGAAGGTTTTACAATAACCTAAGAAATCAAAAGTGCCATACCAGAAGCCTAATATACCTGAAAGGATGGTACCAATAAGGAAGGTGACAAAAACATTAAGACCAGCGGTGGCCAATACGATAACAGAGATATACGGAAGTAGGTTAATCCATTGGATAGGTGTGTCTCCTGTACTGAGAGAATGTCCACTAGGGTGAATAGAAACTCCTATGATAATGAGTAGGATGGTGGTAAGGATAGAAGCAGGAAAAGCAATTTTTCCATTCATACGGAACTTATCCTTCATCTGACAACCTTGTGATTGGGTAGCCGCAATGGTGGTGTCGGAGATAAAAGAGAGGTTGTCGCCGAACATAGCACCTCCTAAGAGCGAGCCCGCGATAAGCTCCACATTCACATTGGGCAAGCTCACAAAGCCTGCTGCAATAGGCGCCAAGCTCACCACTGCCCCTACGGAAGTACCAGAAGCGAAGGAGAGGAAAGAGGCAATAACGAAGACCCCAGCATACAAAAACTGTAAGGAAAGGTAGTTCTTGGTGATTTCCACAAAGGTATCGGTAGCCCCAATGCTCTTAGTGACAACACTAAAAGCTCCTGAGAACAAGGCAATGAGGCACATGATCAGTATATTAGGATTGCCAGCTCCTCGGATAAACCCATTTACATTCTCATTGATACCATTGCGATAAAAAATCGCAAAGGCCGTAATGGTTCCTATTAGTACGGCAATAGGGGCAGGAAACTCATAAAAGCTCCCATACTGGATGCCGCTCCAGAGGAAAACGGTCACAAAAATAATCAATGGCAAAAGTGCAATACCATTCGCTTTTTTTGATTCTGTTGACATCGTAAAAATAATTTATGTAATACGGTGCAAAGATAGAAAAAAAAATTAGAACATAACGCAAATTGCAAATTATTTTTTAAGTGGTAACAACAGGTCACTTTCCGTCTCTATCTCAGTATCGGTATATTCGAGCCTCCAGCCCATGGAGTGGGTGAGAATCAGGATTTTAGAGAGTTCGGTAAGGAGGCGATCCCGGGCATTGCTGCGGAAGGAGGACTGGTCTATCTTCTTGGAAATGACCTCTGTGACACGCTTTTGGATCTTGTTGTGATCCTCCGCAGTGAAGGGATTGAAGGAACTTTCCTCAAGGTTGTAGTATTGTATCTTAGGGTATATCTTGAGTTCCTCTTGGGGGATATACAAGAGGCGTACCACCTTATTGGCCTCATCTATCTCATAGCGCAGCTGGTGTAGGTCATAGGAGATAGTAGCCTCGGCATTGATAACCACCAAAGCTTTTTTGTCAAAGGAAACCCAGTTGTTGAGGTATTTCTTAGCATCTTGGTAGGTCATTACCTCAGAGAAATAGCCTTCGGTAACGACTAACTTGCCTACATTTTTGATCTCTTGGACGATTAAGGAGCTGTTTTCAGTAAGCACACTCTCGTCTTTTTCTTTTTTAAAGAAATATTGTAGTACAAACATGGCAACAATACCTATTGCCAAACCTAATAATAGTTTTTTCATGGGTTATAATCGGTTAGAGCGCTACAGAATGAGGGAGGGAGGCTAAGAGCTAAGTCCCCATGGTTGGGTACATTTCCCAATCTTCTAAGTTTATCACTTTGAGTATCCTCTATCCTTTTGTCTTTATCCATAAGACTCTTTTAATTAATAGAGCAAAAATAAGAATAAACTTGTAATTATGCAAATCTTCTTACTTTTTTTCGGGCAAAAAATATAAAAAGAGAGATGAGTATATGTTTTTTGATTGATATGACCGCAAAAAATGTGCCAATATATTAGTCATTAATCATTGGTTACTAATCTTCGCTTCCACAGCTTTTATTCTCTCTTGGAGTTTGGAGAGGAACTGTTGGTGTTTTTCCCCTTCGGGATTAAAGGGGCGATGCGCCAGTGCGCGCTGAATACTGGCTATTTCCTGCATAAGAGCCTGTGCCTCAGAGGTAAAACAAGTCTCGGTGAAGCGCTCCCATACATACTGTACGGCCTGTTCGGTGGGGTGGAGCATATCCTCTTTGTAGAAGCGATAATCTCGCAGCTCGTCCATAAGTAGCTCATAGGAGGGGAAGTAGAAGAGGTTATCCCCCTTCTTTGGGTAGCCTGTTCCCAAGAGCTCATGGATCGCACAGAGAAGCAGCGACTTACTGAGCTGGTTCTCCATGGCGCCATCCTTGAGGTGCCGTACAGGGGAAACAGTAAAGAGTACCTTCATATCGGGCTGTTTTTCTCGTACCAAGGCTACGATGTGCTCCAAAGAAGTCTTTATCTCAGCCAAAGAGAGCAGTTTTTTCCTGAAAATCTTTTGGGGTTGCTTATGACAGTTGGCCACGATATTGCCCGTATCCAAATGCTCATATACCCAAGCCGTTCCCAAGGTTATCACTATAAGGGACGTCTGGGAAAGTGCCTCTTGTAGGGAGGCCATCTGCTGATTTAGTTGGGCTAAGAGTGCGGGAAGCGAGGGGTTCGCCCATTGGGAATGTAGCTCAAAGGACAGCCATAGGTCGTCCTGTAGGAAGAAATCCGCCTCGGTAAAGGTCTGCCCCTTGCATACCCGCTCCAGGCTACGCTCAATGGCCAAGGGGTGAAAGAGCGTGCCGAAAGGATGGGAGAAAAAAGGTAGCTTGTGGTAGACAAACTTCTCCTGTAGGTGTGCCGCAAAGCAAGACCCCATGCTCATCACAGGGGTCTTGTAGGAAAGTTGGCATGCCTCCGGTAGGGGAGGAATCGTTATTTTAGTGGTAAAATCCATAGGGTTAATGAGACAATTAGCTAATGAGTCAATGAGTCAATTAGTCAATGAGATAATTGGCAAATTGACAAATTGGCAAATTATCTAATTATATTGTTCGTATCCTGCTTTGAGCAGTTCCTTAACCTGTTGGGCTAAGTGATCAGGGGCGAGTACTTTTACATAACGGCTTCGGGAACAGATCTCCATTACAAAGTCATAGGTAGGTACCATTCTTAGGCCGATGCGTATTTCCTTGTCGCAATCCACAAGAATTTGTTGGCTGTGGTGCAGCGGTAGGGTCTTTACATATTGCCCTTGATCAGGGTCAAAGGAAAGGATAATCGTTTCAGGCTCCTGCATGGGAGCGATGGTAATCCCAAAAGCATTGTCAAAAAGCGTGCCAATAGCTACATTTTGGTGTACTACTTTCGTGTCGGTTACCTCCAATTGGGAGACACGATCCAGTCCAAAGGACTTAAGCTGTCCGTTTCCTTGGTAATCCTCGGCGATAAGGTACCAACGGCGCTTGTATTCCTTTACTGCATAGGGGATTACCTCGCGCTGGTGAGGGGTACCCTCCCAAAATTTGGTATAGACAAAGCGTATGGTTACATTCTGCTGAATACCCTCGATGATATCCTCCAAAAAGCGCATCGAGCTGTGCTGTTGTCGCTCGAAAAGGAGGATATTGGAAAGCTCGCGGGTACGGCGATAGGCATCCACCAAGAGAATATTGTCAAAGAAAGCATATCGGTTGGCAAAATCATTTTCTTCCAAGCGCCATTTTTTGTTTTCATAGACAAAGTTCACCTCGAATAGTCCTTCTAAGAGTTTTCGATCGCGCTGAAAAGTCCTCTCACTGAAGTTGACCTCTTCATTTCTCAAATTTCCTGCATCATATTCCCCCTCATGGGTTTTCTCTAAGCGGTCTCTAAGTTCTTCATAGGTAAGTCCTCCATTCTCTTTGTTTCTTTCTAATTCCTTGATAATCCGTACCAAACGGAATATTTGATCTACTTTTGCCATAATTCTTCGTTTTTAGTCGTTAATGATTCTAATAGGTGTCCCCATATGCGTTTGTCAATCTCAGCAAAACCTTTGCCTATATCACAAGCGATACAGTGGATAGGCTGGGGGCTATTTTTCTGTACATAGTCCAAGAAATTAGCTCCTCCACCGCCTATACCTAAAATAAGCGTCCCTTTGGGGAGTTGCTCATTAAGAGTGTTTGTTTTTACCGTATTCATGGTTTTTAATTTTTGATTACGGTGCAAAGGTAATGCTCATGTTGGACAAGCTATGACCGACTAAGAAAAAATTTAGAGGAGGAAAATTTTCTGCATGGCTTCTTCGGTGCAATCCTGTCCGTTTTTGGTGATTTTAGGTTTATCTGTATTGTAATAGTACCAATATTCTTCATTATCATAGATAAAACTAACAGACCACCCCCAGAAGAAAGGAATTTTCTTTCCATTGACTTCTAACTGCTGTTTTGTGGTAATGATACCTTTCTCTATGGCTTTTGCTAATTTATCATTTCGTTCATGAGTAACAATATACTTAAACTGTTCTTTGCGACCATTGTATGGATATAGAATATAATTTTCAGATTCCCATCGTAGATAACATTTTTCACAAATAGCAATTAATAACTCTGTTTGATATAGGTTTTTAAGTGTTTTCTTATATAATTCAAAGTTTTCATTGTTTTTCTGTAAAGAAGGTTCTTCTGTAATAAATACATCTAACTTATCTTCATTGTCTAATAAAGTTAAAAAGTGTTTGGTTATACGATTTTCCTTTTCTTTATACACCGTCTTTAGAATATATGCTTTCCAATTATCTCTACTTGAATCAAAGTTTAAGTTCCAAACTAAGCTCCAATGATCAAGTCTACTAATCAGAGCTCGTAAAAGGAGTGCATTCTCTCGATATTTACCTTTTACACCATTTTCATCAAACATTTCTTTGGCTACTTCATAGCGTTTTTTGAAGAGGTCTAAGTTATTTTCTGTCTCAAGAAGTAAAAAGCCAATATCCCCCTTGAACATAGGGTGATTTTCCGCTTTCCAAATAGTCTCTTTCCATTCACTGTCAGCAACAATACGTTTTGCTTTTTGTCTTTCTTGTGCTACTTGATAAGAAGCAAACTTAGATTGGATAGCAGTTTTACTAAGGTAACTATAAATATCCTGAGAACCTTCCAAAAGTTCTCGCATTAGCTTGATTGCTCCTGCAAAAGTTTCTGCACTATCAATAGCTTCATTTTCAATAATATTACGGACTACCTGAATAAACTCTTCTACTTTTGCTTTATTATCCTTAACCTTTATAAAAAGATTAGTGATAGCATAAAAGAAAACGCGTTGCTTATAGGTAGCTCCCCGATATGCTTTCTGTGTGCCTTTATTTTCATCTTTGATAAATTCTTCAAAAAAGCCTCTTTTGTTATTTGTATTGTAATATTTCCATAGATCTGTCTTTATTGAAATATTTTCTACTGTACTATAGAAATCTAAAAATTCTTCAAGACGTTCAAAATCTTCTTTTGAAAAATCACTTGCAACTACACTAAGAGGATTACTAAATAGTTCTTGGGCTCTTTTTTGTTGAGCTTCACTATTTTTCTCTTTGAGTACATAACCTATCATAGCCATACCTGCAAAGAAATTGGTTACCTCATAGTCGATAACATTCACATCTCCTCTATATTTCCAAAAAAGATCAGTATAGGTAGTGTCCATTTTATAAGAGAATGTTTCTTCATCCTTCTCTTTACTTTCCCATTGCTCATCATTAATACGCTTTATCAGACTGGCTTTGAAGTTTTCGAACTTAGAGAGCTGTTTGCCACGAGCATTCATTTTGAGGTAAAGCTCATCGGTAAGTTGGTGTTCTTCTAAGTCAAGCCAATAGAAAGTAATGATACCTTGCTCAAGTAAAGACCAATAATGTTCTATTGTTTTGTCTCTTAATTGCTTATGAATTTCATCAAGTGTATTGAGCATACCACTTACAGTAGGGTCATGTTGCCAATCGTCATAGAACCAATTTTTGTCCTTTAGTTCAGTAGATAAAGTAGCTTGGGAAGTAACTTGGGTAAAATCTATTTTAAAATCTTCCCCTGTAGTAAGTTTAGCGGTAAAGTCCTTGGCATAATCACGAGTGGCATAGCTAAACTTGATATTCTTAAAAGCATCTATTTTTCCAATTCGTTGGGCAAGATACCAATGTAACAGAAACAAAGTTGTCAGGCGTTGTTGCCCATCTATTAATGTAATGGTATTATCTACCTCTCTCCCATAGATAAAGTCTAATTCAATAGGTGTATTTTTATCTAATGCTTCGATTAAGCTACTAACAAAATCCTTACGAATTTTATCAGTTGTCTCGTCATTTCGTCCTTGGGCATAATCTCTTTGAAAGATTGGAATTTCTATTTTTTTGTTTTGTGCAAAGCTCAAAAATGTTGTTTTATTACTCATGTCTTTTGAAATTTTTAAGGGTTTCTTCTATTTTGTCGAGGTAATTTTTTCTATCTGTAGCACTCCAAAAGAGCAAGCTATTAGTATGAGGCGAATAATACTTTAAGAAAACGTTTCGGGTACATAGTGGAATGAAGGTACCTTCCTCATCTTTTTTTATAATAGTTGTTCTTTTTTGAGGGAAAGGAGCTTTTCCATAACCTCTGTTGGTACTACTATCTAAAAGAGCAAGGTTAGAAAGATTATCAATATCGAATGCTTCTCCCTCTTCTTTAGTATTAGAGAAATAGTTATATATATCTTCAATAAGTGTTCCTATTTTATCTTCCTCTTCTTTAAGATCTTCCTCTTTATTATCATTCTTTTCAACAGCTAAGGCCTCATCTATTTGAGCACTATATTTTTCAATAAGTTCATTATTTCGACTTTGTAACAACCAATCTTTAAATTCTTTTAACCAATCTTTTTGCTCTTTAGTATTATCTGCCTTAGCATGGATATGTTCTATATCCCAATTTATGTTTTGATATTGATAAAAAGGAAAACGATTTACTTCATCTTTTGAATTTAAAATAGAGATAATATTAAATATAAGTAAAGTATTTTTAGCTTTATCTCTACTTTCACTATAACTAACCTTTCTTATATCTCCTATATCTTCTATTTTTTTACAAATTTTTTCTTTGATATGGTTTTTGAAATCCTTTTTAGAAGTACTTTTTTCTTTTACAGATAAAATATCATCTATATCTTCTCCTAAATGAATTAGTAATCCTATAAGGTGATAGAGTTCAAAATCATGATACCATTCCTTGAATGTTTGAAAAATATGTTTTATCTCTCCCCAGCGGTTAGTTACCCATTGGGAAGCCTCTTTTTGAGAGTCTTTGAAATCTTTTTCAAAAGCAAAAAATAAGGCATGTTCTCCAATTTTGTCAGGATCTTTGAAAATAGTAGAGAGTGATAGTAGTTTGTCTATGCGAGTTGCTCCAGGAGCTGTATGGGAGATAAAATACCAAAAGTTTTTGTTTTGTAATTCATTTTCTATTCTATCCCATTGCTGTGCTATCTCATTTTGTTGAAGTTGTAATACCTCTGATTGTTTTGTTCCTTTCTTTAAGTTGATTAAGAAAAGAGCCTTGATAAGTTCAGCTTCTGTGAGCGGTATTTTATGGCTATTGATACGTGTAAAGAGTTCTATACTATCTATATTTCCCTCTACTTCATACCAAATGACTTGAGTTTTATTCAGTAGTTTATCTAAAAAACGCTTTTTATCTCTACTTTCATCAGCAAACTAGTCTTGTATAGTTCGGTAAGCCTCAAAGAAGTGATAGTTATCTACATTATCTTTATCTTTATCTTTATCAGGAAGGGCTTCCACCCAGTCTTTCCATTCTCCAGCAATAGCTAAAGAATCAATTTCTTTTATAAACTCAGCACTTTTCTCGCGTGTCTGGTAATCTAACTCAAATGTATCTTTCCCTAAATATTTTAGGATAAGATAGATGGTAGTACAACGCTGTTGCCCATCAATGAGTTCTTTTTTGCCTGAATCCTCCTTGATGACAATAGGTTGTAAGCAATAAAATTCATTTTCGTTTTGAGGCTCAAACTCGTAGATGTCGTTTAACAACTGTGTAACTTCCTCTTTTGTCCACTTGTAGCCTCGTTGGTAATTCTTTACCCAAAAATGGAAATTTTGGAAGTCTTTAATAGGCTTTAATATTAGATTGGCCATAAATAATTTATTTTTAATGGGTTATTTATTCTGTATATAATTTTTCACTTTTCGTTACTTATGAGCGAATTGCCATTCGTCCCTACCTCTATATATCGCCCCCAATCAAATGCTTCATGTTCCTCGCGCATCACATAGCCGAGCTGATTGGTGGTCAGTATGGTGTTACCGATCCTGAAATCGGGTTGGTTGAAGTGGTGATGCCCATAGATCCAGTAGTCAATGGCGCTCTTCTCGATAAAATCAGTCAGGTCAAGGACAAAGGCATCGTTCAGGGCACTGCCCAAATACATCTCAGGGTAGTACTTGAGGGTAGGGACGTAGTGGGTAGCTACAATAATATGGTCTATCTCTCCAGCCTTTTTGGCTTGAGTAGCTGCTTTGACGGCTTTTTTGAGGAACTTAACCGCCGTCTTGTTGAAAGCGTTGAAGTCAGCCACCTGTAGGGAGTCTATCTCCTCTCCCTTTTCGGGGTTCTGTACAGTGATATAGTGGAAGTCACTCATGCCATACTTAATTTTAGCGGCATTCTTCCTACCGATATGGCTCCACATCGTACAGAGAATCAGTTGGGTACGCCCGATACGCTCCATATAGTTGTCCACTAAAAAGAGATTTCGTATCTCCTTCAGCGGTTGTTCGTAGCGAGTAGTGGCGTAGGAGTGGGTAAAGATATAGTACTCGTGGTTGCCAGGGATCCAAAATACCTTTTTGTAGCCCCTACATAGGTCGGCAATCTCGCTTTTGAAGAGCATACGAGAGAGCTGTACGAAGGGGCACAAGTCGCCTGCGATGATTAGGATATCGCCCACGCGCTCTATAGCGTTGTTGTCAATCCAGTTGAGATTGTCCTCGAACTCAAGGTGTAAGTCGGAAAAGTATTGTATTTTCATGAAAGTGTAGGGGTTTAGGAGTTAGTTTTCTCTTTTTTGGGAGGAGTTTTAGGGGTTAGTCTTCTGTTTTATAGTTTAACCTATCAAAATGTTCATCGTAGGGGAGGGTAAAGTACATACATTGTCCCAAGCAATATCCGTAATAGAATAAATAGATGGCGTTTCTCTCAGGAAAGACCGTTTCTCTTAGGGCAAGATACCCTGTATCTGGATAGTAATAACGACGTTCTAAGAGATTTCCATTACTGTCAAAATCTTCTTCTACGGTACTATTAGCCATACGAAAATAGCATTTCATGCCAGTGAATAGCGTTGCACCTTGGGTGGGAGAAAAGTGTTTATACTTCATATAAGATTAAAATTATCTGTAAATGATGGGATTATCTATCCTTAAAAGAGATAAAAAATACAAACTGCCTAAAAGGTTTTAGACAGTTTGTAAAAGAACTCAAAGGCGATTATTGTTGAGCTTTAATAGCCTTTAATAAGGATAGGAGGTCGTCAGCCATTTCCTGTTCAATCTCCTTTTCTTGAGGATAGTTATTTAAGAATTTCTCTACAAACCAAGCGTTTACCTCAAGACTAAAAGGTTCTTTAAAGGTATTTTTATACACCTCTTCGTTTTCTAGCTTTTTAGAACGGTCTAAAGAACGGAAAGAAAGATAAACAGGTGGTTTTCTTAGATCAATTCTAAAATCCAAAATATCATCACCAACGCCTTTTACTTGTGCTTCATATACTTGCGTATCTTTGCCACGCAACTTAAAGTTAAGTGCTCCCGCCAAGAGATTATTAAGTTTATCAACATCAATAGTTGTTACATTAGGCTTGAAAGTGAAGGGAGTTAGAGGTTTTTCCTCATAGAACTCTTTTATATTAGTATCGATAGCCTCGTATTCTGCTGCTGACACGGCGTAAGAAGGATGAGAAATGGCAAGTACTTGTTTTTCAAACAAATCACCTCCTTGTACAAGAAGACGTTTGCTTTTACCTTTTAGCAAAGTTTTTTCAATCTTAGAAATGCTTTCTATACCCTCTAACCCTAAAACGATAATATGTTTAGGCTTGATAATCTCAATAAACTTTTTGGTAAGAGCTGTACAGGTTTCAACTGCTTTAGCGTGTCCTTTGATTTTATTGAAATCAGAAGTGCCAAAATACACATAATTCATAAAGCAGTAGTTATTACTATCTATTGCATCTTTGATAAATGGAATTCTATTCAGTCCTCTAAAGATTTTCCATTCATCCTTTTCAGCAATAAAAGGATTACCCTTTAGTAAGCGTTCAGTGGTCATCTTACCATCTTTGAATTCCCAATTAGGATTTTCTTGTTGATTCTTATAACTTGCCTCTGACCCTGGATTTAATCCAATAATCAAGAGTTCAGGGTTCATTTTAGCTTCTGACTGTAAGGGATAGTAAGCTAAATTAATTTGTTCGGCAATAGGGGTGATTTTCTCGATCACTTCGGCTGCCCATTGCTGTAATTCTGGGGTGAATGTATTCATATTGGTTTGTTTTTATTTTATACTGCAAATATAATAATTAATCTTGATTTAAATGGTGGTTAAACATTGTTTTATTCTAAACTATAATCTATAATAACTTGCTGTTTGTAGTTTTCTCCTTTCTCGTAAAAGATTAAAGAACCGTGTTCTGTATTGAGAAAATAGCTATTAGCAGGACCTTTGCCATAAGTTACTTGTTTTTCATCATCGCATTTAAGTATACAATGATCGGAAATTTCTCCATTTTCACTTTCTATGTAGGTTTCGGTAGTACGACCTTTATCATCCAACAAGGTAACACTATCAAATGGTTTTCCCATTCCGTTAGGATAGGTAAATCGTTTTATGATTTTATTTTTCTCATAAGTAGTAAAAATTCTTTCTTCAGAATCTGTCTCACCAGAATAATAATACTCAATTTCCCGACCTTGCTCATCAAAAATTGTATAAGATTCTTCTAAAAAGCGATAAGCACGATTGCGAGTAACGCATCGCTCTTTGTTTTTCTCGTAAGAATATTTACTAATAGACTCTAATTTACCATTCTCCATATGAGTTTGTTCTATAACTCTTCCTTTTTTATCGTAAGCAAATGTCATTATAGAGTCGGTTTTAAATATATCTTTCTTACCCCAACAGAGGTTTTCTACTATTAACTTGCCTTGAAGGTCGTACAAACGTTGTATCTTACTCCGTATATTACCTTCTCCCGCCTCCTCCGTTTGGGTAGTGCAATTACCATGAGCATCGTATTCATAGCATATTATGCTATCTTCCCAAAGACGTTCTTCAAAGAAATTAGTAAACTCGCTATGTATGCGTTTTACCACTTGTTTTTGGTCGTTCAAATAAGTAGTATCAATGTTTATAAAAAGAATTTTAGAAATATCAACCAATCCTGAGTTGATGATTTTTTCTTTAAGAGTTGTGTACATATTAATTACTTTTTACAGTAACCTCTAAATGAGCCTCGTATTCTTCCTCCCTTTCGTAAAAATGATGAGTAGTAAGAAGTTCAACATTGGTTTCAATACCTTCATCAACACGCCATTTTTTTAATTCTTCACGAATAAGGTCACCTTGCTCATTGTAATAATAAAGAGATTTCTCTAAGTTATTTTCATCTTCGAATATAATAGGATCTAAGGATATTAATTTCCTTTTAGGTGCTTCTTTTTTACTATGCTCTATCTTTTGACCTTGATCATTGTAGAGAATGGTTTCAGAGCCATAACTATTAGCACGAAAATAAACATAGTTTTCCGTTTTCTTTATGAGTACTCCTGATTCGTTATAAGTGTATTCTTCTTCCCTTTCATATGTTTTTTCATTTTCATTTTCATATTCATATTCATTTTCATAATGAATCTCTGTTTTCTTTAAGAGTCTACCTTTAGGATCGAGGATACTGATCGTCTCATTATTCTCTGAAATACTTTCCGTACGAATCGTTTCACAAGTGTTATTACCTATTTTTTCTATAATTTTGTGGCTTATTTTATCTGCAAGTGGACCTATTTCATTGCAAATCACCTCATTTTTTTTGTAGGTGTAATGTGTTATACAACCATTACCGCCTATATCTATATGTTGTATAGCTCGGCTTTTACGGTCATATAGTGATACTTTTATACAGTCTATGGCATCTCCATTCCAAGCATCTCCTCGAAAGATCAGATTGCCTCGGACATCAAAAGTACGGCTCTCAATACGTCGCTCTCCCCAAGAAGATACAAATTCTTCTATAGCATATATATTACCTTTTTCATCATAAGCGCTTTTTCTTATATGTGTCCTATACGCTTTTTTAAAATACCCCTCGCAACCATGTATAGTTTCTTGCTGTATACCTCCAATTTTGTCTGTACTTTTTATATTAAGGTTAATTTCTGTCACTTGCTCAGGTGTAAAACCCAAACGTTGTACCCACTCTTTGATAGGCATATGTTTGGCTCTTAACTCCTGCTCACTGTATAAAGGCAAACTAAATTGAAGAATCTCACAACCAAATTCATAGAATGATTTATGTACTATCCCTTCGTTGTAATCATAGTGTTCTACTAATCTGGGTTTTCCATAATGTACAAAGCGTCTTTCTAATAGGCGTCCATTTTTGTCAAAATTCTTCTCTTCCAAAGCAGGCTCGTTGTAGTCAGTTTCTATACTGCTAGGGACATTGCAGGTCATCGCCTCAAAAGCATCGGCAAAGGCTATTTTGTGTTTCTCTGAAATATAGGATAAGGTCATAACAAGTAGTTTTATAATTCGGTTTTTATAGTGATTTCCATGTGTTCATCATAGTCTTCTGCTAAGGTATAAAAATGATGGGTAAGGTGAGTAGGACTACTCTCTAACAGAAGTCTCCCTTTGTCATCATAGGTATAAACCGTTTTTTCTAAGCACTTGACTTCTTGCTTGAGGTCTTTACTCCTATAAATACGTACTGTTTTCTGTCCTTGTGAATTGTAAAGCAATACTTCAAGTTCTACAGAGCGGTCTGTGCTAAGGTGTATTTCCTTGGTAAGTACGCCTTGCTCATTATAATAATATCTACTAATATGCTCGTCTGTTTTGATATTTCGGAAGGTTTGCTTCCCTTCTTTGTTTTTCTTACGTTTGGTGATATAGTTTGTCTTTTTCTCTCTTACGATTCTCTCTTCATTATCCAATACGATAAGACTTTTTCTAAGATCCGTACTATCCCCATAATAATATCTTTCTACTTTGTAGGTATAAGCTCCTTTTTTTATAGTCTGGGTATAGCCTTCTTCTTTGTATTCAAAAGGTTTTTTAGGATTGAGTTTTACTATTCTCACTCTACTTTTGCCCTTAGAATAATCTATAATATTAGTGATTCCATCTCTGTTACTAATGATTTTTCGATCAAGATTTTTATCATCATCATAACCATAGACCTCCACTGTATTGAAAGCATCTGCGTCCCAAGAACTTTGTTTGATAAGGGTTCTTCCATTTAAATCAATGGTACGCAGTATGTTTCGTTTCTCGTTCCAATAGGCGTTAAATCCTTCACTGGAATAGATATTTCGCCTATCATCATAGCGGATATTATCAATCCCCATACTTCCTCTTTCAGCAAAAAATCCCTTACACCAATTATAGGTTTCTTGTAGTTTCTGCCCTTTTTCATTGTAGTTTTTCAGACGTACGCTTATCTTAGTGATAGCTTCGGGCTGAAAGCCTAAAGCCAGCACGCGTTCCTTAATAGGCAGATAGAGTGTTCTTTGTGCCTGTTCTGTATAGATAGGATAGATAAGGCGTACCATTTCCTGCCCTCCATAAGGGTATAGCTTCTTATATACACAATTACGCTTATAATCATATAGCTCTCTGAAAATAATTCTTTTACCATTGTATAACCGTCTTTCAGAAAGTCTCTCTTGTTCATCAAAATCCTTTTCTTCACGGGTATTTTGGCAGAGCATAGCCTCGAGTATATCCGCATAAGCAATGTTTAGTTTGTCGGTAAAGTTATCTAAGAGTATCATAAGAAGTAATTTTTTCGGTGCAAAGATAGTTGCCTAACCGGACAGACTGTGACCTTGCAAATGTTAATTATTGAGGGTTAATTGTTAATTATTGACTTGTTGTCACCTAAACTTAAGACTCAAAATTTTTAAAATTCTCCAACAAGCGTTCTATATTTTCCCTACCCACAGGGTTTTGGCTATGTACTTGGTAGTTGGGTAGGGAGCGTTGGTGTTCCAAGCAGTATGCTACTAAGTACTTAGCACAGTCATAGCCTGATAGATCTTCCCCTAAGTCATGGTCAAAGGAAATAAAATCAGGTAGTCCCTTTCTCTCAAGATAGGCCACAAACTCCTCGTAGCTATATACACGGTCAAAACCCTCTGGAGTAGGGCGGAGGTCATCTAAATAAAGATTCATTGTATTACTTTAAAAATTACACCGCAAAGATAGGATATTAAATGGACAAACTATGACCATGTGCAATATTTTTTGGGAAAAATATCCCCACTTTTCTTAGGAGTGGGGAGATTATAACAGACTATCCTAAAATCTCTTTTCGTAAGAAATCTAGATATTTAGCTAGATTTTCAACTACTTTTTGAGCATTTACAAACCCTTTTTCATTAGCTAACCAGTTCTCTTTATCAACAATAGCAACTGTCATATACTTACCATTACCAAACCTATCTGGTTTTCTGATTTCGTTTAATCCTAAAGCGGTTGCTTTCTCAATAATTAAATTGTAAAGCTCATTACGAGTGTTTGTCCTGTCGAAATTATCAGGCAAATCAATATCGTCAGGGTCTGTTGATAATTTAAAGCACAATTTCCCTTCTTCAAGTTGTATGTATACGGGATAATCTCCCCAATACTCCCAATTAAGAATGGCATTCCAAAATCCTCCATTTGGATTATTTACATAATGCCATTTTAGTATATTGATTTTAGTTTCAATAAGTTTGAAAAAACCTTGCCAATCATTACCATTCCATTCGTCTAAAGGTTTATGCTCAAAGGCTGTACTTAACTTTTCTAAGTTGGTCATACGTTCGTAAAAATCAATAAAGATATTGTTTTTAATATCTTTATGATTATTAAGTAAAGTTATGAAGTCAGTTCTGTCAAAGATAGCGTATCCTTTGTCTTTTATTGCATTAAAAATGCTTAAACTTTCATTCCCTGTTTTAAGGTAAATACAAATAGGTGTTTCATATTTGTTTTCTGAACACCATTTTTCTGCTATTTCCTTATAACGTTCTAATTGATTAGAATGTTCTGAACTAATGGTTTTATCCTCTATTATAATAAGATATTTACCATTTACTTCCGCCCATACATCAATGTTTTCCCACTGACGCCCTGCTTCAACTGTAAGTATGGGCTCATTAAAATTTGGAATTTGTTTTTTTATGAGCATAGAAACAAATTCTTTTGCACATAGGTTTAATTCCTTGTCATATTGCTGATTGTCATTATCAGCAAAAGCCAATAGCCAAGTGATAAAAGCATCCTGACTAAGTTCTTTGGTAGCGATGTTAAAAATATTTGGTTTCATAAAAATATATTTTTGTTTGACATTGAAAATATAAAATTTATTTTAATATAATATTAACTTTTTAATCTTTTCTATAACACTTCAAAGGCATAAATACACTTACTGCTTCATTGATAGACAGATGGACTTCCGATGTTATTCTTTCACGGAGTTCACCATTTTCAAATAAGCTCAATTCCCAGTTATACCCTCGCCAATCGTATTCGCAACCCCATTCTATTTCGCCCTCTGCATTCTCTCTTCCTGATTCAAATGTTATCCAGTCGCCAGAGTCTTCAAAATTCGAACCTTCATAGCTCAATATATAGCCATTGTCTATATTCCCTTCTTGGTCGAATATTACACTACCTAACCTAATATCTCCCCAGCGATTTACAATGTTGAGATTTTCAAAAGTACTTAGCGTTTGATAGTCTATATCCAATTTTTGGGGAGAGTAGAAGAAGCTGTACCAAACTCCTTGGTGCGCTTCTTTGTTATATTCCTCTTCAAGAAGCGTTTCTATTGTTTCATTGTTGTTGTCATTGCCGCTTTGAGTATAAAGAGCCACTTCTACTATTTCTCCTTCTTGATTGTAAGAAAGCCTCTTTTTTAATATGTCCCACTTACCATCATAGAATTGTTCATATGCCAAGTATTCTTCGCAAGTGTATTTTTCATACGCTTCATCGATTTCGTTATAATACTCACGAATCTCAAAAGGAATATTAGTAAAGAAACGTTGAGACTTGAAAGCTTTCCCATTATCATGATACTCATAAACATCTCTGACAACCTTATATTCTTGGCCTTGTATATATCTAAGTTTATCACCGCAATATTGTTGTTTATAGGGATAAAAAGTATTAGTAACCTCTGCTATACGAACACTATCAGAACTATAGAGATAAGAAGTTGTTTCCTTTCGGCATAGAAATTCCCCTCCTATATAATACTCGTATTGAATAACATAGCCTTTTTCATCGTAACAGAAAGTTTCTAAATCACCATTAAGCCATTTTATTTGTACAATATTTCCTTTCTCGTCGGTCTTTTTGTAAACATCAGGTGAATGTAAAGAAGATGTTTCTCTTCTATTTCTATCTCTCATCAAGAAAAAACGGTTCAGATTTCCGCGTTTAAGACATTCTTTTCCGAGATATTCTCGAGGGAAGAATCTATTGAGATTACTTTCTGATACCAATTTAGGTTCATAAAAATCACATTGTCTAGCATTATAATTTGCCTTAATGAAATAGTCTTCAATTAATAACATATTTATACAAGTTTTAAAATTAAACAATTCTTAGCTACGTTTTGTCCAACTAGCTCCCTTATTTTTAGAAACATATAACCCTTTAGAGGTAGTAGCTAAAAGTTCATTGCCATTTACCTGAATAGATTGAAAGCTCCCATAGTTTGAATTTACACAGCGAGATGTCCACGATTTTCCTTGATTTATAGATGCATAAACTCCTTTAGAAGTTGTAGCTAAAAGTTCTGTTCCAAAGATGGTTAGATCATAAAAATCACCATATGAAATACTAGTACAGCGTGTAGACCAAGTTTTACCATTATTAATGGAAACTTCTATCTTCTTTGCATTAGTAGGACAAATTCTCAACAATTCGTCCCCTAAGTTAATTAAATTTGCCATATAATTAAAAGATTAAATTGATTTATCTAGTAAAAATGTATCAAACGCAGGCTTCCTTTTACTTCGTCCGGAGCCCGACCAAAGGCTAACACAAAAGCAAAAAGGAATACCTGCGCTTATAAGGCAGGCATTTCGTCCTCTGCTTTCCTTGTGCTATTGAAATGTTTGGTCGTATTCCGGAGCGAGGAAATCAAAGCGAAACGCTATATCATTATATTTTTGGGTATGTTTATCTCAAATATTTAAGTGTTTTAAAATTTGCGACAAATATACAAATTTTTATGACATGTATTTCCTTTTTGCCTATAAAAATCTATGGATTTATATACTTTTTCTCTTCCACATGGCAAAGATAGATGCCAAGCTGGACAGGATAAGTCGCCATAATTGTTAATTATTAATGGTTAATTGTTAATTATTAGAACTTAGTCATTAATCATTAACCATTAATCATTAACCATTAATCATTAACCATTAGCCATTGATCATTAATCATTGATAATCAGTTTATTGAAAAAAGACAATTAAAAATCAGTCGTTTTTCTTTTTTCCTCCCTTAAAAATGATTATATTTGCAAGGTGATACAACCATAATTCATGAAAGAAGAAATAACAATGAATCCGAATTATTTATTTGAAGTTAGCTGGGAAGTATGCAACAAGATTGGGGGCATACATACCGTATTGGCTACACGTGCTACTTTGGTACGTGAGAAGTTTGCCGACAAGTATATCACTATAGGCCCAGACCTATGGCAACACAGGGAAACCCCTGAATTTATCGAAGATCAATCCCTTTTCCCTTCATGGCTGGCGCGTACTCGTGAGGAAGGCCTAAGGGTAAGGACGGGTTATTGGAATATAAAAGGGAAACCAATTGCTATTTTAGTGGATTTCTCCCATTATATCAGTGAAAAAAATGAAATTCTTACCTACTACTGGAACACCCAACAGCTCGATTCGCTCGATGCTTCCTGGGACTTTACCGAATCTGCCCTCTTTGGCTATGCCGTGGGAAAGGTTTTGGAGAGTTTTGTACATTTCCAAGTAGGGGTGCGTGAGCGTGCGATTGCTCATTTCCACGAATGGATGACGGGTACCGCCTTACTCTATCTCAAGCAGGAACTCCCTCATGTGGGAACGGTCTTCACCACCCATGCCACTGTCTTAGGCCGCAGTATAGCGGGCAATGGTTGGGCACTTTATAACTACTTGGAAGAGTACAAGCCTTCTGAGCTGGCAGCCCGCTTCTCTGTACAACACAAGCACGGCTTGGAGGCCAAGGCCGCTTTGGCAGCCGATGTCTTTACTACAGTAAGTGATATTACGGCTCGTGAGGCAGCCCACTTCTTAGGCCGTATCCCTGAGGTGGTGACCCCTAATGGCTTCGACGAAGGACACCTAAGCGACCGTACCAGCTTCCTTGAAAAACGAAAGAAAGCAGCCGCTAAGCTCCAAGAGGTTGCCCAGAGCGTGACAGGGGCTACTTTTGAGAAAAAACCTTTCTTTGTAGCTATCAGCGGGCGCAATGAGTTCAGAAACAAAGGAATAGATGTCTTCATCGATGCCTTAAGATACCTCAATCAGGATGCCACCTTCGATCAGCAAGTGGTGGCCTTTATCCTTATTCCCGCTGCTTATGAGGGGCTTAATACTATTGGGCAGACCTATACAACCCATTTGGTGAAGGATGAGTATCAGAATATCATCGTCTCCAAGCTCCGTGAGGCGCAGCTCTTCAACCAGCTACAGGACAAGGTGAAGGTAGTCTATTGCCCCAGCTATCTCTTGGGCAATGATGGGGTGTTCGACCTTTCTTACTATGAGCTGCTTACCGGAATCGACCTTACCGTATTCCCTTCCTACTACGAGCCTTGGGGCTATACACCTTTTGAGAGCTTGTGCTTCGGGGTGCCTACCATAACCACCACCTTAGCGGGCTTCGGTACTTGGGCTTTGACTCATTTTCCTAATGAAAACTTAGCCTTGAGGGTACTTCGTCGCGATGATAGCAACTACCAAGAGGTAGTCACAGGAGTGGTGAGCCAAATAGAGAAGATAGCACGCCTTTCGCCTACCGCTTACGAAGCGCTATGGGAAGATGCACAGCAGATAGGCAGGGCAGCCCTTTGGGATAAGTTCTATGCGTTCTATCAAAAAGCTTATGAACTGACCCTTAATAAGTTAGAACCTCGATTGGCCGACCTTCCTGTAGTGGATACCGATACAGCCGTATGGGAGCAGTCTCGTGTGGTCAATACGCCTTTCTGGCGTAGTGTGATCGTACACCGCTCCACTCCTGAGAAGTTCAAAGCCCTCGAGGAATTGGCCAAAAACCTTTGGTGGTGCTGGAACGAAGAGGCCGAACAGCTCTTCAAGAGTATTGACCCCGAAGAGTGGCACCGCGTTCATAAGAACCCTATCCTCTTGCTCGACTCTATCTCTGTGAGTCAGTTCAAGGCCTTGGAAAATGATCCGGACTTCATGGAACGCCTCAATAAGGTATATACCAACTTCCTTAACTATATGGAGAAGAAGAAGGAAATGACCGATCCGGCCATCGCTTACTTCAGTATGGAATTTGGCTTGCACTCTTCCTTAAAGATTTATTCAGGGGGCTTGGGTATCTTGGCAGGGGACTACCTTAAGGAGGCCAGTGACAAGGCTACCAAGATTACAGGGGTGGGCTTGCTCTATCGTTATGGTTATTTCACTCAAAAAATATCTGCCTTCGGAAACCAAGAATCCGAGTATGAGGCGCAGGACTTTACTAAAATTCCGGTCTCCCCAGTATTGGACAAGGAAGGCAAATGGCTTAAGATCAGTCTCGACCTGCCCGGTCGTACGCTCTATGCCCGTGTATGGCGCGTGGATGTAGGTCGTATCGAACTTTACTTGCTCGATACCGATTATGAGGATAACAACGATGAAGATCGTACCATCACCCATCACCTCTATGGAGGTAATTGGGAAAACCGACTCAAACAGGAGATGCTCTTGGGCTTGGGAGGTATCAAGATTCTCCGCAGCTTAGGCCTCTCTTTCGATATCTACCATTGCAACGAAGGGCATGCCGCCTTGATCGGTCTGGAACGCCTCAATAAGTTCATCAACGAATACCACCTTTCCTTCTCCGAAGCGGTGGAAGTGGTACGAGCCTCCTCGCTCTTTACCACCCATACTCCAGTACCTGCGGGGCATGATGCCTTTGAGGAAACGATGCTACGTGCCTTTATCGGCGACTATGCCGAAAAGCTCCATGTGGACTGGCAACAGATTTTGGCTCTTGGTAAAATTAATGTAAACGATCCGCACGAGAAATTCTCCATGAGCTTCTTGGCGGCCAATCTCTCTCAAGAGGTCAATGGAGTGAGCATGCTCCATGGTGAAGTGAGCCGAGATATCTTCAAGGATATGTGGAAGGGTTACTTGCCGGAAGAACTCCATATCAGTTATGTAACCAATGGGGTACACCGTCCTACCTGGACTTCGCCTCTGTGGAAGGAAATAGAAGAAAAATATTTTAGAAAGGAAGCGGGCGCCTATACGGCAGCCTCTTTTGAGGGAATCTATAATGTACCGGATGAGAAAGTAGCTCAAATCAAGCAGGAACTCCGCACCAAGCTCGTACGTCGGGTAAAGCATAACCTAACAGATAGTCAGAACGTTACCTACTTTACACCTCGTGAGGTAGTACAGGTCTTCGATACCCTCCGCGATGATGTACTGACCATCGGGTTTGCCCGTCGTTTTGCCACCTACAAGCGTGCCCACTTGCTCTTTACCAACCTCGATAGGCTCGATGCGATTGTCAACAACCCAGAACGCCCCGTGCAGTTTATCTTTGCCGGAAAGGCACACCCTGCCGATAAGGCTGGCCAAGACCTCATCAAACATATCGTGGAAATATCCAAGCAACCGCGTTTCTTAGGGAAAATCATCTTCCTTTCCAACTACGATATGGACTTAGCGCGTACCCTTATCCAAGGGGTGGATGTATGGATGAATACCCCTACACGTCCGCTCGAAGCCTCCGGTACCAGTGGGGAAAAGGCCGCTATGAATGGGGTAATGCACTTTAGCGTACTCGATGGCTGGTGGGTAGAAGGTTATCGTAAGGATGCCGGTTGGATGCTTCCTCAAGAACGTACCTACGAGAACCAAAAGTACCAAGATGAACTCGATGCAGAGATGATCTACAACATCATAGAAGACCAAATCGCACCTACTTTCTATAATAAGGATAGCAAAGGAATCTCTATAGAGTGGTGTAGCTTTATCAAAAATACCATAGGAAAGGTAGCCCCTCAGTTCACCACCTATCGTATGCTTACCGATTATGAGAACCAATACTATTATCCACAACAAAAACGCTCTAAGCTCCTCCGTGGCAATCACTTCGAAAAGGCTATTGCCCTCTCCCAATGGAAGAAGAAGGTAAGCCAAGAATGGGCGCACTTGCGTGTGGAAAAAGTAGTGGCTCCTAGGCGTGATCGTGAACTCATCACCTTGGGCAATCGCTATGAGGCAACCATCGAGCTCTACCTAAGCGAACTCTCCCCTGAGGATGTAGGCTTGGAATTGGTCGTTACACGCAAGGAAGACGGACAGGTGAAGGTGGTGGAACTTATCCAAGCCGAACTCATCTCCTTCTCTGGGCGTGTGGCTACCTATAAGCTCTCCGCGCTTACCGAGGATGCAGGCCTCTTTATGATCGCCCTACGCCTCTATCCTAAGCATGAGCTATTGCCTCACCGTCAGGATTTCCCATTGGTTAAGTGGCTCTAAAAGAGTTTTGAGTTTTGAGTTTTGAATTTTTAGTTTGAGTAACTCAAAACTAAAAACTCAAAACTAAGAACTAAAAGGCTGTCCTTCGGGGCAGCCTTTTTAAAGTTATCAACAAAATGAGAAAGTTATAACCAACTTTGTCGAAGATAGGATAAAAAGTAGTATTTTAGCTCCTTGAAAAAATACACTTTATAAAGCGCCTAACCTTTTGGTAATGAGGTGCTTGCTACAAGATAATTACTTAAGGAAAACAATGTATTCAAAGAATAATGAACGCAAGGAGGTGATTTCTCGGTACGAATCCTTACTCGACCAGCATAAAGTAGGATTTTTCGATAGCTATCAGTATGAGGAAATTATCCTCTATTACTTCGAAAATGCCAAATATGCCAAGGCCAAGCAAGCCTTAGAAATTGCCCTAAGCCAATTCCCTTTTGTCACTGCCCTGAGGCTTCTACAAGCCGAGATGCTGATCCAAGAGGACAACCTGCAACAGGCCGGAGAAATCCTCGATGAGGTGATCCCTCAGGAGCCCTATAATGCAGATATATATGTACAACGCGCCCACCTTTATTCCAAGAAAAATGACCATCATAAGGCTATAGAACTCCTGCAATATGCAGCCGCTTATTCCGATACCCCTTCCGAAATCGATGCTCTGATCGCCATGGAATATGTATATATGGAGCAACATGCCTTGGCTAAGAAATATTTTAAGCGTTGCATAGCACGCAACCCTGAAGACTACTTCGCCTTGCAGCACCTGATGCACTGCTTCGACTTCTTGGGCGAGCACCAGCAGGCCATACAGTTCCTTACCGCTTTCTTAGACAACAATCCTTATTGTGAGGTGGCTTGGCATAGCTTGGGAAGGCAATATATCCTACAGAAAAACTATCAGGAGGCACTCCGTGCTTTCGATTTTGCAATCATAAGCGACAACACTTTCACTGGGGCTTATTTCGAAAAAGGAAAGGTACTCGAACGCCTTAAAAACTACAAGGCGGCTATTGAAAACTACAAGGTGACCCTCTCTCTGGACGATCCTTCTTCCTTTGCATACCTACGCATAGGGCATTGTTATGAGAAATTAGGGGAAAGAGCGATGGCCGAACAGTATTATTTCAAGGCGGTACATGAAGACCCCCAGTCCAGCAAGGCCTGGCTGGCTTTGGTAGAGTATTATGCCAGAGAAAATGACTATGAAAAAGCGGAAAAATACGTCGCAAAGGTATTGCTTAACGAAGGGGACAACCCTATCTTCTTGCGCCGCTGTGCTGATATATACAACCATATCGGACGTACCGAAGAAGCCAAACAAATATACGAACAGGCAATGGACTTGGTGGACTATTCTTATGACATACACACCGACCTGGCAGAATAACCTAATAGAATTGAAATACTAAAAGAAGAATCAGACATTATGGAACATTTTAATAGCTGGACTGATCTTGTTAATCCAGAGTTTTATATAAAGTTGGGCGGATATTGGCTCGTATTATTCATCATCTTTGCTGAGACAGGACTTTTCATAGGCTTTTTCCTCCCCGGGGATAGTCTTTTGTTCATCTCTGGCATCTATGCGGTTCCTATGGTCAAGGATACCTTTGGTATTACCGGTAGTGACCTGCTCGATACCACCATCATAGCCTCCTCCATCGCTCTGGCAGCCATCATAGGGAATATGGTCAGCTATTGGTTTGGCCGTCGCAGTGGGCATGCCCTCTATGAGCGAAAGGATTCCTTTTTTTTCAAGCGAAAATACCTCCTCAAGGCCGATGTCTTCTACAAGCAGCATGGTGCGGTAGCGGTGATCGCCGCGCGTTTCCTCCCTATTGTACGTACTTTTGCCCCTATCGTAGCCGGAATCGTAGGCATGCGACGAGGTCAGTTCATGGTATACAATATTATAGGAGCCGTCGCCTGGTCGTTCTCTCTGGTCTTCATGGGACACTATTTGGATAAGATCTTTATCGACCAATTCGGCATTGACCTCAAAAAACACTTGGAGCTAATCGTTCTCTTTATCGTACTGATTACTACCGCTCCGGTGATTATCAAACTATTTAAGAGATAATGACAAACGACAAATGACAAATGACGAGTGACTAATACCTCTATTAGGGTTAGTCACTCGTCATTTGTTATTAGTCACTATTTAACGTGATAATGTCTGAGTTTGTGTTCTTTTTGCCTTGCAGTGCTAAAGCAGGACACGCGCTTAAGGTAGCCAATCACACGGGTAGCGTGATCCACATTCTCGCTGTGGCAATGAGGACACTCAAAGAGGGTACGCTTATCAATGTGGTTACATTCGTTACAAATTGTAATACGTATATTGAAACAGAAGTAGTTACAGCCAGCTAAGGCCGTTGCATTGAGCAGTTTTAGGAAGCCCTCCTTGTTCGGAGTCTCTTCCAAATTTAGGTGTAGAGCGGAGCCACCATCCAAGTACTCGATAAACTCCTTGCCATGGAGGATAATTTTGTCCAAGACATTCACATGCTCATCTTCCACTGCATAGAAATAGGAGTTATAGCATTCACGAGGAGAGAAAAGCCCTGCTTTCTTGTCCCATAGTGCATTCTTCACCCCTAAGTTCTCCGCAGGGACAAACTCGGTGTTGAACATATAACCATACAGCTCACGCGCCTTGCGGTTCTCATCATAGATGATCTTCAGGTGGTGGCGCACAAACTCCTTATACTGCTCATTATTGGTAGGAGCAATGTCCAAGTACTCAGCGGCCTCTACCATACCATTGATCCCTATGGTCAAGAACTGCTTGTCAAGAGAGATAAAGCCCGCATCATAGACCGGTAGAAGGCCGGCTTCCTTGTATTCCTCTATGAGTTTGCGGAAAGCTACCTGATACTTATGGATCTTACGTACCTCCTCTGCCAAATTGCGTTTTTGCTGTACCAAGCGGTTCATATTGAGCGTAATCACATTGATAGACCCAGTGGCTACCCCTCCTGCTCCTAAGGAATAACTGAAGGTATGGTCAGAAATCTCATTGCGCAAGCGGCAGCAGGAGGCCAAGCTATCGGCACTCTCGGACTGATACACGAAGAAGGAGTTCCCTTCGCTCAGCTCTCCTGCACACATATGGGCAAAGTCCTGATCCACCGGTTTGCCTTTGGCCGTAAGCATAGCGGCAGTCACCACAGGGAAAGTAAGGATCGCCTTGAGGCGCTCGGCATTGAACCACTTAAGGAAGAAGTGCTGTAACTTGAAGAGGCGGTCATAGCTCGGACGGCTCATATCTGGGAAAACAAACTCCCCAAACATGCTCTCAAAATAAGGCTCATCATAGAGGGAGATATTCCAAAATACAGACTGGTAGCCTCTGGCTGCTGCTGGCTGGTTGATGGCATAGACCACATGCTGAAGGTGGTTCTCTATTACCTTGGGATGTGTCTCCAAGTAATCTTCTCCATAGTCCTTGGCGGCAAAGTGATCAAAATAAAGGAGAAACTCCACCGTAGCCAAAGCCCCGGCAAACTGCGAGCTGATGGCAAAAACTAAATTCACAAACTCCCCGCAGAAGCTCTCCAAGTGCTTAGGGGCACGGCTCTCCCCACCCAGCTTCATCAGCCCATCCAAGAGGAAGGGATACATACTGATGGATACGCAATAAGGCTTGAGAGAAGTCTCATCATGCACATAGATTTCATGCGCCTCTATTTGGCGAATGTACTCCCCAGCGAGCTCCTCTCCGAAGAGTTCTGAGATCTTGCGGCGTACCAGCTCCCGATTGATTTGGATGTTGATATCCTTGTTGATTTCCGCCTCCATGGTAGCAATGTTTTTGCTTGTAACATTCGCATTGGCATCCACTTGAGAGGCTGTGGCGGCATTTACCGCATGCAGATATTGATTAATGAAGTCAATCTTCTGCTGAATTTGATTTTGTGTAAGTCGAATCATAAAAAGTTGATTTATAAGTTTTTAGTGATTAGTGGTTAGTTATTAGTCACTAGTCATTAGTCATTGGTCATTGTCGAAACATTTCATTAAGTACTTTTCCACTACTTACCTCTATAAAGCGTTGGTTGGTAGTAGGAGCCGACAAGCCCCCCAAGGCTTCGATCCATGGGCCGGCCTTCAGCCAAGTAAGTTGCTCTTTGATAGGGGAGGGAACCTGTGCTTCGGTAAGTCCGGTGTAGAGACAGGTATGCAGCCCATAGGCGCGGGCAATTTGTAGTTTGTGGATAAGAGCTTCTGTTTCCCATTCGCCTCCCATAAAGAGCACACAGGAGATCATATCCCGATAACGCTCTAAGGCAGCGAGGAAGACCTCATCCGTTAGTGGCGTACCCGACCCCTTTTTCCATAGGAAGGGCGAATGACAGCCCTTGCAGCGCAGTGGACAGCCCGTCACGCTAATGCACAAGCTAATCTGTCCGGGGACTTCTTGCAGAACTATTTGTAGGTCAGAATAATAAATCACGGCTATATCTTTTTTTGTGGTAAGACAAAGGTAAGGAGAAAAAGAAGGGCTTTTTCCACAGCCTTGATAAGTTATCAACCGAGTTATCAACAATGGTGGAAATCATTCATGCAGTCAATAAAGAGATGATAGCTCTTTATTGGGAAATTGGTAGGCGTATTACCGAACAACAAAAAGCACTTGGATGGGGTAGGTCTGTTGTGGAAAGCCTTTCTGAAGATATTCAAAAGGAGTTTCCTGGCATACAAGGGTTTAGTGCAAGAAACATGTGGGATATGGCTCGCTTTTATACTGAATATCAGTCAAATGAAATTCTGCAACCATTAGTCGCAGAAATTAGCTGGTCAAAGCATATTGTTATTCTAACCAAGTGTAAGCAAACACAACAAAGACAGTTTTATATCTTGGCAACTAAGAAATATGGTTGGACAAAAGATGTACTGATACATAAGATCGAACTGAAAACGTATGAGAGTTTTTTGCTTGGACAAACTAACTTCGATACTACGCTACCCGAAAATATTCGCAATCAAGCAGTCCTTGCTGTAAAGGATGAGTATATATTGAACTTTATAGGATTAAACGAGGGGCATTCAGAATATGAGTTGGAACAAGCAGTCATTCAGAATATTCGTGCTTTTCTAATGGAATTTGGTACGGATTTCTCGTTCATTGGTAATCAGTTCCGATTGGAGGTGGATGGCAGAGAATACTTTATCGACCTATTGCTTTACAATCGCCGCCTGCAGGCAATGATAGCTGTGGAACTAAAAATAGGAGAATTTAAGCCTGAATATAAGGGAAAGATGGAGTTCTATCTCAATGTGCTGAATGAGACGGTTAAATTGCCACATGAGAACCCTGCTATAGGCATCATCATTTGCAAATCCAAAAACAGGACAATTGTAGAATATGCCCTCAAGACCTCGACAATGCCCATAGGAGTAGCAACATATAAGCTCTCCCCCGAACTACCCGATGTGTATAAGGAATTATTGCCTACATCCGAGGATATAGCCAAGAAATTAGAAGTACTTATCAAGGAATAAAGTACAGGGGCACTTTATAGAAAAAAATCCTACTATATCAAATTTATTTTGTGTCTCGGCAAAAAAATAGTAACTTTGCAGTACTTATCTAAGTGCTACAAGATGAAATATTCGGAACTACATAAAAAACTAAGAGCTGTAGGGTGTTATATCATTAGACAAGGAGGAGGCCATCCTAATTATGGTATAGCTGCCCACTGATGATAAGTTTTCAACCGAGTTTTCAACAAGACAACAACTAAAGGTCAGAGGCCAGTTCTGTAATTTGTTATTTATAATTAAAGTCGTATCTTTGCAGAAAAAATAACTATACTATGGATACATTAATAAAATCTCCCAGTGCTAAAGATACACTTTTGACTGAAAAAGGGTGTGATGAAAAGCAAATCTTCTCTCAGGAGGATGAGACGTATTTTACAAAAGCTCAGATAGATACTATAAAAAAAGGTATAGAACAAGCCGATAATGGACTATTAATTCCCTATACAGAAGTAAGGAAAAAAGCTCGTGAAATATTATGTGGGAATTAGAATGGACACCTCAAGCAGACTTCTTAAATATTTAGATTTAACCATAAGTCAAAAGGATAAAAACACCCTTATTTCCTGCTCTCTTCGAAAGAATTGATTTAGTGTGTCATAGGAATAAAAACGCAAATTTAACACAAAAAACCACAAAAAATCACTGCTTTTGTCCTTGTGGTATGGAAAAGATTTCGTATCTTTGAACCGCTAATCAAAATTCATAAAGAGATATGAACTTAAAAAAATTATTCTTGATCTGTTCCCTTGTCTTTACGACAATGGCCTTTGCACAGCAGACCGTCATCGGGAGTGTGAAGGACAGCAAAGGGAAGCCAGTGGCCGGTGCCTCTGTCCTTGTGGTGGGTACTAGCCGTACGGCCACTACCTCAGCCGAGGGAGCTTACTCCATTGAGGCCCTAGCCGAAGAAACCCTACAATTCTCCGCTCAGGGCTATCAGAATGTTCAAAGGAAAGTAGGATTGGAAACTACTATTGATGTAGTGCTCGCCCTTGTCTCCGAAGATGCCAAAACCGTCGGTGCCCTCGGTATTGAGCGTGATGCCAACGCCAAAGGCTACTCCGATACTACCCTGGAAGGAGGGGATGACCTCAAAGGAAAAACCGCAGGATTGGCTGCCGCTGGTAGTGGTATGGGGCAAACTAAAATGACCCTTCGTGGGACTAGCTCCGTAGCCGGTAGTAGCCAACCGCTTGTAGTGATTGATGGGGTACCTATGGCCGAAATGGGTGAAAAATATGGAAATGCGGCCTCCGAAATCAACCAAGATGATATCGAGTCTGTAACCGTACTCACTGGTGGTGCTGCTACTGCTCTCTATGGAAGCCGTGGTGCTAATGGGGTAATCCTCTATACTACCAAATCCGGTAAGGGGGGAAAACCTCTATCGACTTTAACTCCTATGTGACTTTCGAAAGACCCGACATAGCACCTAAGCTACAAAATGAATACGGAGGGGGGTTTGCTCCTACTTGGAAAACAGCAGAAATAGATGGTGTCGATCAAAAGGTAGCAAGATATGATGAAGATGAGAACTATGGACCTAAATTGGATGGAACGATGTATCTCCCTTGGTATGCCTTTGATCAAAAATATCTTCCCCAACACTACCACAAATTGGTACCATGGGAAAAGCCTAAAAACGATGTAACGACCTTCTTCCAAACAGGGATTACAACCAATAACTCCATCTCAATTACGCGTTCCCTCTCCGGAACCAACTTGCGTTTCTCCTTAGCTAATAGTGAAACCACTGGTATTGTCCCTACTACCGAAATGGACAAAACCAATATGTCTTTCAGCTTTACCTCAGATCTTTCTTCTAAACTCAAAGTAGAAGGAGGCTTGAACTACTCCATCACGACCCGTTTCAATCCTCAATACAGCTATACCCAAAATACTTTGGCTCGTATTCTATATGGAAATACTCAGGTACAGTTGGATTACAAAAAACTGAAAGAGTACTATATGGATCCCGATGGAAAACCTCGTACCTGGAACCGTGGTGCTTGGGATAATGCAAGTCCTCGATTTACAGATAACCCTTATTGGATTATCAATAAGCAAACGAATAATGATAAGACCCACCGCTTTTTCGGGAATATAGGTTTTACCTATAACTTTACCAATCAATTATACCTTATCGGAAAGATATATGGGGATGTGTATAGCCTTATGACTGAAGAAAGGATAGCAGTGGGTTCTATGGAAGAATCAAAATATAGTAAATACAACTCTTATAACTCAGGATTCAACTATGAAGCGCGCTTGCACTATAATCCTGATTTTGGGGAAACACTCAAGGATATCCTTACGCTCAATACTTTTATAGGAACAGCTCGTGCAGAAAACAGATATGAAGTAGCTGGAGGGTTTACCAATGGGGGTTTGGTGGTACCTAACTTCTATTCCGTAACTAATAGCCGACAAAAATCAACTGCTTATTCCAAATCTACATGGAAACGTACCAACAGTGTCTATGGGATGGCTTCTTTAGGATATAAAAGTACCGCCTTTTTGGAACTTACTGGACGTAATGACTGGTTCTCTACTGTTTCCAAACCCATCTTCTATCCTTCCGCTACCTTCTCTTATGTGTTTACCAATTCTTTTAAGAACTTACCTTCATGGTTTACTTATGGTAAGGTACGTGCCGGTTGGGCTCAAGTAGGAAACGATGCCGACCCTTATGTACTTAAGAATTATCCTGTGGTTAACCAACCTTTGCATGGGGTACCTAACTATGGTATCAACGATGAGATCAACAACCCAGACCTATTGCCAGAGCTAAAGGAAACTTGGGAAGCAGGGCTTGACCTCCAATTCTTCGATAGCCGTCTTACTTTAGGGCTTTCCCTCTATGATGCACTTTCCAAAGACCTGATTATCTCTATGCCAGTAGACCCAGCTAACGGACATACCTCTAAAAAGGTAAATACTGGAGAAATGTCCAACAAAGGTTTCGAAATCACCCTTTCGGCTACCCCTATACAAACTGAAAAATTTGGCTGGTATATCGACTGGAACTTTTCTAGAAACGTGAATAAACTTATCAAGTTAGCCCCTGGGATCTCTCGCTACAAAGTAAGTTGGGATGCCTTTGGAAATGTAAATCTTTATGCTATGGAAGGTCGTCCTTTTGGAGAAATCTACGGACAAGGTTATAAGTATGACGACAAAGGAAACCGTTTGGTAGATCAAGAAGGTACTTACCTACGTTCCGAAGAAAAACTATTAGGGAATATCAATCCTGACTTTACCACAGGGCTTACCAATACCTTTACCTATGGCAACTTTAGTCTTTCCTTTACCTTCGATCACCAACATGGAGGTAAGTACTTTTCAGGAGCTTATATGCTGGGTATGAATGCCGGTTCTCTTCGAGAATCAGTATCCAATGGTAGCCGAGAACCGGATCCTAATGGCCCTGAAGGATTAGGACAAAGAGGGGTACTCCTTCCTGGGGTATTTGCACCAGGCACGCCAAAGGCTGGACTTCCTAATGACAAGTGGATCTCCGCTAAGAAGTATGGAACGTCTTTCTATCAACAAATAGCTGAACAAGGGGTATTCGATGCTTCCTATATTAAGCTCCGTAGTCTATCCCTTTCTTATTCAGTGCCCCTACCTGAAACAAAACATATCAAAGGCTTGAACTTTACCCTCTCTGGCTATAACCTTTGGACAGGAGGTCTTGACTGGGATGGTATGGATCCGGAAACCGCCGCTTACAATTATGGTATCGGTGACTCCTCTCTTCCTACCACCAAAAGCTATACCCTCTCTGTGGGAATACAATTATAATAATCTAAACAAAGAAAAAGTATGAAACGAATTATAATATCTTTATTAACAGCTGGAATGCTATTGGGGGGCTGTACTAAGGACTTTGAAAAGATCAATACTAGTCCCAACGATCCGGAAGAATTCCTAACTGGGCCGCTGTTTGCCAATGCTACTTATGGCTTTATGTATAACCTACACAAACAGCAAAATTCAGCCACTACAGCACGTACCTGGATGCAATATTCAGCCCAAACTACCTATACCAAGGAAAGCCGCTTTATAAATACTCCCTCTGTAGGGGAGGGTATATGGCAACAGAGCTACAAAAGAGCCCATAACCTAAAGAAAATCATAGACCTGAATAGGGATCCCAAAACAGGTTATGTGATCGAAGAAGAAGGAGGAAGCAATATAGCGCAAATAGCTGCTGCCCGTACCTATATGGCCTATATTTTTAGTATATTAGTAGCAACCTTTGGGGATGTACCTTATTATTCTGATATTCAGAGAAATAACCCTAAATTCCAAGCCTTACAGACTGATAAGTATATCACTCCAGTATATGCTTCTCAAAAGGATATTTATTTGGATTTGCTCCAAACCCTAAAACAGGTGTCCAATGATTTAAACGAAGCAACAGAGGCTAATACTTTAACAGATGATTCGGGAGTTTTTCCAGAAGGAGATTTCCTATTCAAAAGTATAGGTACATTGAAACACTTTACCAACTCCTTACGCTTGCGTATTGCCAACCACCTAAGATATATAGATGGTACTTATGTCAATGATGCTGATCTGGAAGCGGCTGCTAAAGAGGTTATTGATTATTATGCAGCAGGATATGATGATGAACTATTACAATCTGATGAAAATATAGAATTTCCTTATGAAAATTCTTATGACTATTGTGGCCCTATTCATCAAGATTATTTTATAGACAATCGTTTAGACTATACGCCTTCCAATAGTTTTGTAGATCTCCTTGCAGGACGTAACCAAAAAGCGAATGACACTCATGTAACTGCTGGTGTAGATCCTCGTATAGAGAAATATTTTTCTCCAACAGGACTTAATAAATGGTGGGTTCTAGATGGGTATTACCAAAATGCAGCACCAGCGGATCCTATCAATGTGTCAAGATATGCAGGTATGCCTTATGGAATGGCAGAAGGAACCACAGGAGAACAGTTTGGAAGTGGAAGTAATATCTCTCATTTTGCCTCAAGTATTCTTAAAAAGGATACTAAAGAACCTGTTATGGAATATGCAGAAGTATGCTTTATCCTTTCTGAAATCAGAGGTTGGAACCAGGCTAAATACGAAGAAGGAGTACGTGCTTCTATGAAAAAGTGGAAAGTAAGTGATGCAAGAATAGCAGATTATATGGAGACCCTACCTGAGGCTTCCAAGGCTACTGTACTGACTCAAAAGTATATTGCCTTATATTTGGATCCTAATGAGGCTTGGGCTGAATATCGTCGTACTGGTTATCCTAAAACTTTGATCCAAGTAGGAGATGTGGTAAATCTTAATATACCAGAGAGAGACGAGAATGGTACTACACGAACCACTTATACCTTTACCTCTTTGGAGGCGGATATTAACGAAATTCCGGATCGTATTGGCTATCCATTGACTTATACAGGGCTTAATGTGGCTAACTATCAGCAAGCGGTTAGAAACATGGGAATGAATTCTGATTCAAGGACACATAGGCTTATCTTTGCTCAAAAGAGACCTGCCCTCCCAAGGCGATAATGTTTCCTTAATTCTTTATCTCCTTATAAGGGGCTGCCCACTTGCGGGCAGCCCCTTATATCTCTAAAAATAAAAGAGAATATTTGCTTGGAAGAATTAAAAATTGTAACTTTGCATCACCTATCTAAGTCATAAGAGATGAAATATTCAGAACTGCATAAAAAATTAAGAGAAGCGGGTTGTTATGTTATTAGACAGGGTGGAGGCCACCCTATATGGTATAGCCCCATTAGTGAGGATAGCTTTCCTACAAGTCGCCATGAAAGCCAAGAAGTGAAAGTAGGAACACTCAATAGAATCTTAAAAAAAGCAGGACTTAAATAAAATAGTTTTAGAAGTAATCATTAAAATATAGAATTATGAAATTGACCGCATTTATAGAAAAAGGAACAGATGGTACTTATGGTGTTTATTTGGATGAAAATGAATTAGATCTCTTACTTATAGGCGATGGAAATACTATAGAGGAGGCTATAGATGATTTTTATCTTTGTAAGGATGAGATGAGGGAATACTACGAAGAAACCGGTAAAATATTCCCTGAATTGGAATTTGTTTTCCAACTGGCTGAAGAGACCGAAAATACGTCACAGAGCACTTCCAAGACATCTCCTCAGTTGGAATTTGCTTAAATGATTTCATTGACAAATTAGCAAGTATGATTACAGACGAACAATGGGCTTCGTTGAATGATAAATTGGATGGCATCCTCCGCAATCAGTCTTATCTCAACCAAAAAGTCTTACAAATACAAAGCCAATTGGAACGCCTCTCTCCCGCTACAGAGGCGCCGAAGGTGATAGCCCCTCCTATCGCCGAACCTATTGTGGCTCCTATAGAAGATAAAAAAGAGGAAAGAATTGTAGAAATCCCTACTCCTAAGGTAGCGATCTCTACTCCTAAGATAGAAACTTCTACTCCCGAGCCTGAAATGCCAAATTCCAAGGCTGCTCCTCCCATGCCTGAGGCCAAACCCACTCCTGTGGTGGCTATGGAAAAGCCTACAGAACCTCCTCTGTGGGCTAAGAAATCCGATTGGGAACGCTTCATAGGGGGTAATCTCTTTAACAAGATAGGAATAGGCATTATCTTGATAGGGATGTTTATCGGAGTGAAGTATTCTATCGATCACGACCTCATTAGCCCTGTTATGCGTATTCTCTTGGGGTACCTCACCGCAGGAGTGCTCTTTGGCGTAGGCTATTACCTTAAGCCTAAGTATGAGAAATTCAGTGCGGTACTGGTCAGTGGGGCGATGGCTGCCTTCTATTTCCTGACCTATGTGGCCTATGACTTCTATGGGATGTTTCCCATAGGGGTAGCCTTTGCCCTGATGGTGGGTATCACAGGGGCTACCATTCGCTTTGCCTTAAGCTACAATCAGCAAGTGATAGCCCTTATTGGGATGGTTGGTGGCTATGCGGTGCCTTTTTTGCTTAGTACTGGAGGCGGACATGTATGGGTGTTGCTGACCTATGTTGCTTTTATCAATGTAGGGATTCTGATCCTCTCCTTCTACAAGCAATGGCGGTGGCTCTATCATTCGGCCTATTTCTTTACTTGGCTGCTCTACCTCTCCCTCCATGTGATGAACCATGAGCAAGACCAAGGGATGTATTTCTCTTTCCTATGTCTCTATTTCTTGATCTTCCATTTTGCCTTTATAGCGCGCAAATGGTTCTCTCAAGATATTTTTTCCACCAGAGATATTCTGATTTTGCTTTCCAATACCTTGCTATTCTATGGCTTGGGGCTTTCTTTTAGCTTCGAGAAGGTTTTTACCGATTTTCGTAGCTATCCCACTTTGTTTACCCTGGCCAATGCGCTTTTCCACTTTGCAATCTATTACTATACCCGCAGTAGAAAGGCCTCGCAGCAGTTGAAATATCTTAGCCTGATCCTCTCCATATCCTTTGCTACCCTTACCATTCCTATCTATTTTGAAGGGAACTGGACGACCTTCCTTTGGGCGATGGAGGCAGGGGGACTCTTTTGGGTCGGGCGTGTCAAGCAAATTCGTCTCTATGAGCTTATCTCCTATGTACTGCTGCCCTTGGCGACCCTAAGCCTTTGGGATAACTGGGCAGAAATGGAAGAACAAGTCAGCTATGAACCTGAGCAGGTAAAGGCCTTTCTGAATATGACCTTTCTCAATTCGGTGGTCTATTCCGCTATTGTAGCCGGAATTTCTTATATCAATAGCCATCATAGGGAAAAAGCTAATGAAAAGTTTGATTATATCATCAATATACTCTTATTTGTAATCCTATACGCAACTTTTTATATAGAAATATATGATTATTGGCAGATAAGGATTAACCTTACCTACAGAGAGGATACACTTGAAAGCATGCCGCTCTATAACTTGGAGTGTTTCCAACATATGTGGCTCTTGGTCTATACCATGGCCTATATGGCACTTTTCTCCTGGATAGATAGGCGCTATGTTCAAAAGGAGAAAATCATGTTTTATAACTTGATATCCAACTTAGTACTTATTTTTTTGATGCTCACCGGAGGGCTTTATCTGCTAAGTGAACTCAGAGAATTTTTCTTAAGCGATACCCCCCATACACTAATGCCTGTAGCCATTCGCTATATCGCCCTCTCGGCTTTCGGCTTGTTGTCTTGGCAGACTTATAAGTTGCTCCAATCGGAGGCTATCAGTTTTAAAAACAAAAAGTCACAAGAATTGGTGCTCTGTGGGGTAATCCTATGGGTGGCCAGTAGCGAGTGGCTTCACTGGTCGGAACTGCTCAGTACAACGGCTAATTATAAGCTGGGACTAAGCATCTTATGGGTACTCTATGGGGTTGTCATGCTGGTGCAGGGCATACGCCAAAGTAAGAAGTATCTTCGTATAGCCAGTATAGGCTTGATTCTCTTTACCTTGCTCAAGCTATTCTTCTATGATATAGCGCACCTAAGCACCCTCTCCAAGGTAGTGGTATTGGTTATATTAGGGGTACTGCTCATGATAGCCTCCTTCCTCTATGCCAAGTATGATAAGAAAATACAGAATAGTGACAAGTAACGAATCCTCCTTCCCCGAAGGGAAAGTAATCAAAGACTAATTTCAGGGTGATAATTAACAATTAACAATTTAAAAATTGTTTTGGTATGTTGATTTTTTTTCGTATCTTTGCGCGGTTGCTTATAGGATAATGGCCTATGGGTTTACTCAGTTATAAATAAAGCAAAGAAGAATATTCATACATCAAAATAATGGCACAAATAAAGGCGGCTGAAGTTTCAGCGATTCTAAAGAAACAATTAGCAAACTTCGATGCGTCTGTATCCTTAGAAGAGGTAGGGACGGTATTAGAAGTAGGAGATGGGATTGCTCGCATTTTCGGTCTCTCCAAAGTGGAAAACGGAGAGCTTGTCCATTTCGAATCAGGACAAGAAGGAATGGTGCTCAACCTCGAAGAAGATCATGTAGGGGTGGTACTCCTTGGGTCTTCTACTCAAATAAAAGAAGGAGATACCGTAAAACGTACCAAAACCATTGCCTCTATCAAGGTAGGGGAGGGGATTGTAGGTCGTGTAATCAATACCTTAGGCGAAGCTATCGATGGCAAAGGTCCTATCTTAGGCGAGCTATACGAAATGCCTTTCGAGCGTAAGGCACCAGGGGTTATCTACCGTCAGCCGGTAAATGAGCCGCTACAAACAGGTATCAAGGCGATCGATGCCATGATTCCTATAGGACGTGGTCAGCGTGAGTTGGTTATCGGTGACCGACAAACCGGTAAAACTACCGTATGTATCGATACCATCCTTAACCAAAAGGAATTCTACGATGCAGGTAATCCTGTATATTGTATCTATGTAGCCATTGGTCAGAAAGCCTCTACAGTAGCGGGTATCGCTAAGACTTTGGAGGATGCTGGAGCGCTTGCTTATACAACCATCGTAGCGGCCAATGCCTCCGATCCGGCTCCTATGCAGGTATATGCTCCTTTTGCAGGGGTAGCCATAGGTGAGTACTTCCGTGATACAGGTCGTCCAGCACTTATTATCTATGATGACCTCTCCAAGCAAGCGATGGCTTACCGTGAGGTATCCCTCTTACTTCGTCGCCCACCTGGACGTGAAGCCTATCCAGGAGACGTATTCTACCTACACTCCCGCCTTTTGGAACGTGCTGCTAAGGTAATCAAAGACGATAAGGTAGCCCGCAATATGAATGACCTCCCTGATTCTATCAAACACCTTGTAAAGGGTGGTGGTTCCCTTACCGCACTACCGGTAATCGAAACCCAAGCAGGGGACGTTTCAGCCTATATCCCAACCAACGTGATTTCTATCACCGACGGACAGATCTTCCTCGAATCTGACCTCTTCAACTCAGGGGTGCGCCCTGCGATCAACGTGGGTATCTCTGTATCCCGTGTAGGAGGATCGGCTCAGATCAAGTCCATGAAGAAGGTAGCTGGTACCCTAAAGCTCGACCAAGCACAGTTCCGCGAATTGGCTGCTTTTGCTAAGTTCGGTTCTGACCTTGATGCGGCTACCAGCAACGTGATTGAGAAAGGGAAACGCAATGTGGAAATCCTTAAGCAATCTTCTAATACTCCATACAAGGTAGAAGATCAAGTAGCGATTATCTATGTAGGGTCTAAAAACCTATTGCGCCAAGTCCCTGTAGAGCGTGTACGTGAGTTCGAAAAAGAATACTTGGATAACCTTCGTACCGCCCACCAAGATACCCTTGCCCAGCTCAAAGCCGGAAAAATCAATGATGAGATTACCTCTGTCTTGGAAAGCGTAGCTAAGGAAGTAGCTCAAAATTATGTAGTGAAATAGTCATTTTATTTATTTTAATGTTATACAAAAATATTGCCTTACACATCGTAAGGCAATATTTTTTATACGTTAGTTATTAGTCACTTGTCACTCGTCATTAGTCACTTGTTACTTGTCATTAACTCAATGAACTGGTCAAAGAGGTAGCTCGCATCATGAGGGCCTGGAGCTGCTTCAGGGTGGTATTGTACGCTGAATACAGGGCGGTTCTTCAGGCGAATACCCGCTACTGTACCGTCATTGAGGTGTAGGTGGGTAATCTCTATATTCGAGTTCTTCTCCGCTAATTCCTTATTAACAGCAAAACCATGATTTTGGGAGGTAATCTCACTCTTTCCTGTAAGGAGGTTCTTTACAGGGTGGTTGATTCCTCTGTGACCATTGCGCATCTTATAGGTAGGTACTCCTTGGGAGAGGGCAATGAGCTGGTGGCCGAGGCAAATACCAAAAACGGGCTTGCCACTCTCAATAACTTGCTGAGTAAGTGTAATAGCCTCGGTTAGTGGTTCAGGGTCACCAGGGCCATTGGATAGGAAGAAGCCATCAGGGGCAAAAGCACTGAGTTCTTCAAAGGTAGCGGTATGTGGGAATACCTTGATATAAGCGCCACGAGCCGCCAAGTTGCGCAATATATTGCGCTTGATACCCAAATCCAGAGCTGCCACACGATAGGGGGCGTTTTCATCTCCTACGAAATAAGCCTCCTTGGTGGATACTTCTGGGGCTAAGGCCAAGCCCTTCATGGACGGTTGCCCCTTGAGCTGGGCTTTAAGTCCTTCTATGTTGTCCACTTCGGTGGAGAGCACCGCATTCATACTTCCATTATCGCGTATGTAGGACACTAAGGCACGGGTATCTACCTCGCTCACCACAAAGAGGTTTTGTCTTTCAAGGAAAGCGCCTAAGGATTCTTCACTGATAGGGCGGGAGCCATATTCGCTAAAGTTGCGACATACCAGGCCTGCAATCTTCACCCCATCGGATTCGTTTTCCTCGGAGAAAGCCCCGTAATTGCCTATATGAACGGTAGCTGCTACCATGATTTGCCCGAAGTAGGAGGGATCGGTAAAGATTTCCTGATAGCCAGTCATCCCTGTATTAAAGCAGATTTCACCAAAAGCACTACCTTCTTTTCCTACGGCTTTTCCATAGAAAACAGTGCCGTCCTCCAAGAGGACAATTGCTGGTTTTTTTTGTGTATATTTCATTGGATAATCAGCATAATTCTATGCTGCAAATATACGTCATTTTTCTGACTATACTTGGTTTTTTAATTAAATTTTGATAGCCTGTCCTATTTTAGAGATCTAAAGCGTACCAGTATAATTGCCCGCGTAGCGAAAAGGTAATATGCCATTGGTTGTCACTATAAAGGGCGTGTAAATCACTAATTTTCATAATATCCGATAGGCCAGAACTACGATAGGGGACTATACCTATTTCTGAGAACACACAGCTGGGGGCACCTATGGGCTTGAGGGTCTTTCGGTCAAATCGCTGTGCTTTGATCCCTTGGGAAAGCCCATCTTGGAATACATAAATAAGGTAACTCTTATCCCCTAAAGTAGCCCATACAAAGGTATCTCTAAAGTAACTTGTAAAATCATTACAGTGGAAAAATTGCTTTCCTTTAGGAAAATTCTTTGGATCATAACACCAAAAATCAAAGCCCTTTCTTGCATACTGATAACCTATATAGCTGCTTTTATTATCATTATTTATATAGGAAAAGCTATCAAATTGAAAGTCTTCATCTTCCTTTTCCTCCAAGAGATATTTCTCTATACAAGTATCTTTGTGAAATTTTAGATGATAAGTCTTTCGAGCTTCTGTATAAACGATAAAAACAGGTTCCTCCAAGGTGCGAGCTGTAAGGTCATCCCCCAGCAGAGGCGTAGTGATAGCTATTATAGGTGAGGGGAGTAAGGCGGCTAAGGATTGGTTACCGAGGACTTTGCCACTGGTGGGGTCTATACAAAGCAGGCTAAAATCAGTACGAGATCGCCTGCTGCTATAGATCGCATACATATACCCAGAAGTGGTAAAGGCACTTGCAATATAGGCTTCTTTTAGTGCTTCAGGTAGGAGTGTTTTTTCTTCGGCGACTCTATAGGCTAAGCTATCTTTTGTAATAGCTACGGGAGCATATTTTTTCCAATGGACACGATTATCTATAGTATAGAGGGTGTCATTCTTGGCATAGAAATGATTGATATAGGTTTTCACAGGAATTTCTAAGGCTTGTTTTAGGAACTTACGCCTTTCGGTATCAAGGGTGATTAGGGGCAATTGTTCGCTTTCTATGGAAACATAACGGCTTAGATAAAGGTGCTTTTTAGCTACTGTATCATAAGCATATAGGCGACTTTGGTCACTGGTAATTTCTCCTAAATATTCGAGTTGCTCATAGTAGCTTGTAGGGGTCTCTGTAAGGGGGACTATCGCAGGGGCGTTACATAAGCTAAGGTCGGTATGGATAACCTTTTGCCACCATGCTTGCCATTGCTTTTTTTTGGCGTTCTTCTTTATAGGAATAAAATCAAAAGTATCATGCGCCTCATTTAGGATACGAAGTGCAAGCTCGGCTATGGAACTCGTTTCTTCTTGTACATAAATGCTTCCAGCACTGGTATCTAACTCATAGCGATGCTGGATAGTTTTGCGATTGTCCAATTCTGCGATCCACTTAGGGATATCGCGGTATTCCCAAGAACCAGTAAAGAGGTTTTTACTTATAATATGCTCATATAGCCCGTCTGTTTCTACCTGATATTCAAAGGTAGCCACCTGTCCGTCAGAGTCAAGACAGGTGGCTTTTTTGGTATAATAAAGTGCTTTATGGTTGGGGAAAGCAATGGCGTCAAAGGTGATTTCTCCTCCGCATTTGAGAAAATCATTATAAATATCCTTGAACACAGGCACTAATAAGATCGTGGATTGTCCTACCCGCTGGGCGGATTCCTTGGAGAGGTTCACAAATACGATATTCCTCGGCGGGGTGATGTCTGCTTTTTCCAAGACAAAGAGTCTGTTTTGGATCATTTGATCCTCTCCATAGTAGGAGTGGTCGTTATCTATATAGCCCTTGAGGGTTAGGGGTTCTTGTGCCCAAAGGCCATAATAGGGGAGCATTATAAACAAGAGGAGCAACCACTTTTTCATACTTTTATTCCTTTAGATTTTTCCTTCTGATAAAAGACACAATCCCTAAAATTAGGACAAACACCGCCGCATAATAGACAAAGTTTGGAGTAATCACTTTTTCTCCGCTGGCGTAGCTATGTAGTCCTGAAAGGTAGAAATTAACCCCGAAATAGGTCATCAGGATACTGGCAAAGGCTACCACACTGGCAAAGTTAAAGCCCCACACCCCACGTAAGGAAGGAACAATACGCATGTGAATGACAAAGGCATAGACCATGATACTCACCAGCGCCCAAGTCTCCTTCGGATCCCAGCCCCAGTAGCGTCCCCAGCTCTCATTAGCCCATTGGGCACCTAAGAAGTTTCCAATGGTGAGCATGATAAGCCCCACGGTAAGGGCTAACTCATTGACGATGGTCAGTTCATCTACTACGCCCTTGATTTTTTCTCGGTTCTTCGCTGTGGTAAGAATCATCAGTAAGAGGTTAATAGCCCCTAAGATCATTCCCAAGGTGAAAGGGCCATAGCTACCTACAATCACCGCCACATGCAGCATCAGCCAGTAACTATTCAGTACAGGCTGTAGGTTGCCAATGGAAGGGTCAAGCCAGTTCCAGTGGGCAATCATCAGAATCATGGAGGTTACAAAGGCAGTGGAGGCGAGGCTCAATGGGGAGCGACGGGCGAAACACAAACCGATTCCCATGGTAGCCCAGGCAACATAAATCATACTCTCATACGCATCACTCCAAGGGGCATGGCCAGAGATATACCAGCGGAAAGCAAGCCCAGCGGTATGTAAGGCAAAAAGGAAAAAGAGCAATCCGGTACATACCTGGGTGGTGATACGCAGCGCCTTGCGCTCCTTAAAGATACGTGCGATGAGTACAACAAACATGATCGTACCTACATATAAGTACCAGCTAAAGAGGCTCTTGAAGACATCATACTTGTTGTAAAGTAGCTCGGCTTCTATCTGTTTTTCGGAAGGAATTACCGCCTTACCTACGGCGCGCTGGTTCTGCTGGAGTACGGTCAGGATCTTATCAGCCTCACTGTAATTTCCTGTCTCGACGGCATCCTTTACCGAGGAGAGATACCAGCGGAAAGCGTGCTTGATAAAGCCCGCTTCGAGGGTGTCCTGTGTATAGGTAGGATTCTCGTAGATGTCCAATGGGGAAATCCACTTGTTATTAGGACTGTCCTTGAGTGGGAATACACGGAGCATACTTCCGGAAAGGGCACGCTCTAAGAGGTGCATCTTGGTGTCTACTTCCTTGAACTCCTTTTGGAATTGGTTGGGGTTGTTGGTCGAATAGGCCTCCACCAAGTAGGGGTTAAGTTTGTTGTTATACTCCTTGTCCAAGAAGTCCAAGGCACGTACTCGCTTTAGGCCTTTTTCTACGCCTAAAATCTTATGTAGGCTATCGTTGTCCTTTTTGATATAGAAAAAATCTATATTGTACCATAGCTGACGATTCAGTAGCATGGAGAGGAACACCTGGTTGGCATCCAGGCCACGGAAAGAGTCAGCCTTGCTGACCTTGCGTAGAAGCTCGGAGGCAAAGGTGTTGATGGGTTTCATACGGCCATCTTCGTCTTGGATCACCAAGCGCCCAAAGCGGTCCGCATGTGATTGCTTAACAGTAGTGGCCTTAATAAGGGAATCTATCTGCTTGGGAGTCAGTTCAAAAGAATCATGTTGGGCATAGGCACCTACTGAAAAGAGCAGCACCAAGAGGGTGAGGGCACCTCGGCGTTTGTCATATAATTTTTTGAGTTTTTGACTCAGTTGGACAAAGCGTGTTTTTCCGAAAAACATGCTGGCAATAAGGCCTATATAGAGGAGGGTATAACCTATGTAAGTGAGCAAGGTACCCCAGAAATCGTGATTGACAGAAAGAATGGTTCCTTTCTCATCAGGGAAGAAGTTGGCTTGGAAGAAGCGATAGCCCTTATAGTTGAGGATATTATTCATGTAGATATCATATTTGAAGGTCTCCTCAGCAGAGGTGACGGTCACTTTACTCTTGAAGGAGGAGTAACTACGCTCGGTACCAGGGTATTTGTCGGCAATGAAGTCGTCCAACTTTACCTTGAAAGGCAGGGGGGTACGTACCGAACCATAGCTCAGATGGAAGGTCAGGCCACCTACCTCTACCGAGGTGGGAGGATTGATCTCGTCACGCCTACCGATGACCTCCACCTCTTGGGTTTCGCCCCCGCAGCTAAGGCTCATCACAAGGGCGCTGCGATCGCCTGCATTTCGTTTTTTCTCTTCGATAGCGGCCATTACCATTTTCCCTTTTTGCATGGGCTCAGGAAGGACAAAGCGCATGCCACCTATGTTGTACAAGCATCGATACTGGAGCGGTTGTAGGCTATCTTGGGCTACCTCAAATACTTTTTGATCGCCCATGGTCATATAGCTCCCCATATAGGGACTACGGATATAGCTCCCTTCGGGGGTTACTTGTAGGTTGATGGCTCCTTGGGTAGGGTTGTTCAGCGAGATGGGAAGGCCGTGGAAGTTTTCCGTTGTGCCACTCTTGAGATAGTGCTCGTGTCCCTCTCCGCCAGAGGCTTCTACAATTTTCAGATAGGCTTCTCCTTGGGGATCCTCCACGAAGGTAGCCTCTGCATGGGCGATAAAGCGCTTGAGGTGTATACGGAAATCTTTTCCTTTGAAGTCCGAAGCCCAACTATAGGAGTTGGAGGTATGCTGGGAGAAAAGCACTTGGGTTTGCTTGGCCTTTCGCAAGGGTTGTCCTTCATAGGTGCCATCTACCTGAGCGGTGATATAGGTCAGTTCCGAGGTGTAGAAGTCGGCTTCCTCTCCCTCGCGTAGGGCGAGCTTTCCCTCATCGCTGATATAGCGGGTCACCCCAGCTCCCACGATGATAAAGATCCAAGAGGCATGTAGGAGGAATACCGCCCAGTTCTCCCGCTTCAGGAGGCGATAGCGGCCTATATTCCCAATAAAGTTGATAACAAAAAGCACCATGATGAGTTCGAACCACCAAGCGTTATAGATCCAGATTTTGGCCGTGTCGGTATCATACCAGGTTTCCACAAAAGTGCCCATAGCAAGGGCAGCCCCATAGGCTAAGAAAAGCACCGCCATCAGACGTGTAGAAATAAGGATTTTCGTGAGTTGTTTAAGCATTTTTTAGTGTATTGAAAGGCTTTGTAGCCGTTTGTTTTTGATAAGAATCCTAAAATAAGGACATTTTCCATTTATAGATAAGTCCTTGTCATTGTTTCCTTTTCTAAACTTTATGATTTCAAATTGGTTAGGGTTGAATTTGTGTAAAAAAGTGATAGGAACTCCCATAGCTCCCTCATAGTCCAAAGGAATATTTTGAGTTTTATCTATATGAATACCATCATAATTGTCATATTTGGGGTATTGGTATTCATTACCTATGTACTTCTTGGTAAGGGTGATGTTCTCATGGCGTTTATAATTGTCTAAGTTGGTTAGCCATAAGCAGTTATTAGGAGATATAATCCTATTGCCTAAAGCATCTACTTGGGTTTCTGTGCCATAGAGCGGATAGTGTTCAGGTACGATAAAGCCTGAAATTCCTCTGCCTAAGTGTATCCCCAGCCATACGCTATTCTCTTGTATAAGCCTAAAAATCTCCTTATAGGTAATGGCATTGATATTGCCTATGATAAGGAACTTTTTGTTGTATTTCATCAGTTGAGCTACATACTCCCTGAACAGAGAAAAAGGCGGATTGGTAACTACGATATCCGATTGTTTGAGTAGTTCAATACTCTCTGAACTGCGGAAATCCCCATCTTCTCTGAAATATTTGATATTAAGAGTATTATATTCATCATCAGCACCTGTATATTCCACGAAAAAGCCCTTTTCATTCTCCTTGTTGGAAAACAAATCGGAGGCTACCTCCTTATAACAAGCCGTTATAAGTTTTTTAAGACCCAATGCTTTAAAATTGGAAACAAAGTACTTAAAAAAATTACTTGTTTTAGGGTCATCACAATTACAATAGACTATTTTATCTCTGAAATGATTTTTATAATACTGTAATTCACGTTCTATATCGGAAAGTTGAGTGTAAAATTCGTCATTTTTCGATTTCTTAGCCTTCTGCAATAGCTCATTGGTTGCTTTTCGTGCCATGCTAATCTTTTTTTACTTGTTGAGTAAGCTGAACAAATAAATCACTGCCTAATACTCTAAGAGAGGTTTTAGCTACTTCAAGCATGATATTCATCATTTTTTGTTTTTCCCAAGCCTTTCCATGTCCCTGAGTATATATAGAAGCGGCCTGTAGCATAATGGTTTTATCTTTGTACTTTACAAATTTATTCTTGCACAAGTTAGTGTTAATAGGCATGCCATAATTAGCAGCTGTAAGCCTGTCCAACCTGTTGAGCATTCCCGAATTATATTCGAGTGTAACCTTTCTTCCATCCGGTCGCTCTACGCAAATAGTCTCAGTAAGAAAATTAGAGCCTTCTAAGAATATTATATAAGGAAAATGAGATTCTGCTAACATGAAATTGGCCATTTCAGCTATATTTTTATGAGCTCTTTCTATAGCATTTCCTCCTACCATAAGGTCTTGATTATCTTTCGTCCCTACCAACTTTCCAGCTTTGATATTTTCTATGTCTTTCCCCTGATGTTTGGCCTCTGTTACTAAAATAACTCTCCAGTTCTCATAGTCGTCCTTTACTTCTATAAGCCCACCATCAGGTAACACACTTGCATTGGGAACAAAAAGGGTTTGCCCCAACTCAGGATCTACTCTTTTCAAGGCTTCATTGATCTCCTCTTTCTTTACCTCCGTTCTATGTCGGAAAGACAACAAGGGGAATGTTATCTTAAGCTGTTGCATAACAAGAAGAGAAATCTCACGAACAGATAGATCATGTAGCTTAGCTTCATTGCCAAATATCCCTATAGCACCCTTAGTTTCTTTGTGTTGGGTAGCGAGCCTTTTAGATTGATTTTTCTTAGACATACTTGGAAGGGAATATAATTCTCCTATGGGGCAAAAGTACGAAAATAAAAGCAATTGGCAAACACTTCAATACTTAGTTTTGAATGATTAACGATTAGTTTGCACTCAAATTATTAACGACGAACGATAAGTAATGTGTTATTGTTAATTAACATTACTTTATTGTTGAAACGTATTGCTTTTACTTCTGTAATGTTGTGATTTTGCATTCTAAAACTTAAGCGTTATAGCCAGCTATAACGCTTAAGTTCTATAACCTTATAACTTGTGAAAAAAACAACTTATTCAAGCCCTTTGGGCAGTGGCCAATGGCAACCTCAGAAAATACAAGCCGAATTGTTCAAGATGACGAAGTCTAAAAAGTGTATCACCTGCCTCTTCTGTATAGGAAACATAGTTGTATAATTTGTGAAACTAGAGCTTGTTTTTTTATTATCTTTGCCCAAAAAAGCAAATTATGAAAAAGGCTGCCTTTATAGTGATTTATCTTTCCCTTTTGGGTTGTGCTTCCCCACAGATAGTGACCTCCTACAAAAAAGAGGCTTTGTCGCACCAAGAAGAGGTCATCACAAAAATCCCTAATAAGCCCTCACTCAAAGGGCAGGTAAAGCGTTATAAGGAGCGTAGTTATACCCCTGTCTTCCAAAAGCTATCTCAAAAGGATTCTATTTTTTCCCAATGGAGTGAGATACCTTACTTTGAGATAGAATACCTCTTTGATTCTAAAGGAAATATAGTAAAGGAATATCAGCAAGTGAAAGGACAAACGGATTCTTTGTATTATATATCCGAGCGTAAATATTTGTATAATGAAAAAGGAAAATTGATGCAAAAAATCTTCAAAGAAGGGGATTTTCCTCAAAAAGATAATAATCAATATAAGTATATATATTATACGAATTATATTTATGATGATAAAAATAGGTTAATAGAGGAAGAAGAATGCGATTCGGATTTGCTCAAAGGGGAAAAAGTTATATATACTTATGATGAGTATGGTAATATTATAGAAAAAATTTCATTTAATGATAAAAATAAATTTTTTTATAAAGAAATGTATGAATACAATGCTGAAAATCGTAAAATTAGTTGTAAAAAAGAATATGTAATAGACAAATATAAAGATATAAAAAAAGAAAACACATGGAAATATGATAAATCGGGTAATGTCATTGAAGAATATATTTATGAATTGAGCACAACGCAGTATGAAGAAGGAACACTTATATATAATAATGCTATAAGATATTATAGATATGATACTAATGGAAAAATCATTGAAATAAGAGATAAGTATCTTAGCAGTGATAGCATAATAGCACAAGGAGCTACAGAAGGGCATACTTCTTATGTGTATAATTCAAAGGGGAATCTTCTAAGCAAGACTGGTTTTATAGATGGAAGGCTTTCTTGGAGCGAATATTATGATGAGTGTCAGTATCTTGTAAAAGAGGTTTTTGTCAGTCAAGAAGGAGAAATCCAGAGCAGAGCGTATTATTACCAGGAGGATATCTATCATAATCCTATAGAAAGACTTGTCATAAATGAGGTTCCTATAGAATTATATAGATACGAGATAGCGTATTATTAAGTAATAAAATTGGCTTTAGTCTTTTGTCGTTTGTCATTATTTTCGTATTTTTGCCCAAATAAAAAAATACTATGGAATTATACTACGCTTTTTCAGTAATTATAGTCTTGGCTGCCATATTCTCTTATGTGAATGTCCGTTATATAAAGCTTCCGATGACCATTGGAATTATGGTGGTTGCCATGATTGTTTCTGTTGGGATACGCCTTTTTGGAGAGACCATTTTTGCAGGACTTTCTCATAAATTGGAGAGTCTCTTACAGGGATTTGACTTTACAGAAATCCTTATGGGGGCTATGCTTAATTTCCTACTTTTTGCAGCGGCACTACATATCAATGTCTCGGATTTGAAGGAATATAAGCTCCCTATTTTTACCTATGCTACAGTGAGTGTGGTACTTTCTGCTTTTTTTGTTTCTGCACTACTTTATTATATTGCGCATTGGATAGGGATTGACATTCCTTATGTATATTGCTTGCTCTTCGGTACACTTATCTCCCCTACGGATCCCATTGTGGTCTTGGGGGTTCTCAAGCAGGCCAATGTGCCTAAACGTATCGAGACGAAGATTACCGGTGAGTCTCTCTTCAACGATGGGGTAGCGGTAGTAATGTTTGCCGTAGTGCTCAAGCTGGCAACTGATGCTTCTTTCGAGCCGTCGTTCAATGCCATTACCAAGCTCTTCCTCTTAGAGGCGGGTGGGGGTATCTTCTTAGGGGTAATCCTCGGTTGGCTGGCCTCTGAGATGATGAAAAAAGCGGATGACTACCACGTAAGTGTATTGGTAACCCTTGCGGTGGTGATGGGAGGTTTCTTGATAGCGAAGGCTTCTCATGTGTCTTCGCCTTTGGCTATGGTGATTGCCGGTCTTTTTGTAGGAAATATAGGCAAAAAAGCCAGTAGTGAGGAGAACAGGGATTACCTAAGTAAGTTTTGGGCAATCGTGGATGAGATCATGAATGCGATCCTCTTCCTTTTTATCGGCTTCGAGATGCTACTGATTGATAATTTGGACAAACAGTTCCTTTTGGGTGCTATAGCTATAGTGGTATGTCTGTTAGGGCGTGCCTTGGCCATCTATATTCCTGCACAAACCATCTTGCGCAAGGTTAGCTCCTATTCGCGAGGTTCCCTTATTACCATGGTGTGGGGGGGCGTGCGTGGAGGGGTCTCCATTGCTTTGGTACTTTCTATCCCTCAAGATCAAGGGGCGATGAAGGAAACCCTCTTACAGGTTACTTATATAGTGGTACTCTTCTCTATCCTCGTTCAGGGACTTACGGTGGGTAAGGTAGCCAAAAACGCCTTGTATAGAGATGAGGTAATGCATCGGCTCAAACGTATTAAGGCAGCTCAACTACGCAAACAAAATAGATAAACTCGGTTTCTATTATGAATAGGCTTGGGTGGTACCTACTTTTCTTATTAGCGGCTTACTCCTATGGGCAAGATATCACGGATTGGCAGCGGGAACACCTTCAAAAAGGTGTCAGAACACTCCGTATCAGGGGGTATTATGTTAAGGAAATGGGTCAGTTAGCTCAAAAGGGAGGACTTATAGCCGAGATGAATATCGAAAAGACTTTCGATGCACAGGGGAATATTATCAAAGAAATCTTCTTCGACGAGCACAATGCCGAAACCCTGCGTTATGAATATGTGTATGACAAGCAGAAACTAAAGAAATATAAGCTGCATATAGCTCCCGATAGAAAGCGTATCGGGGTGACCGTCTTCAACTGTGATGGGAGTGGCAACGTGACCAAGGAAGAGGCTTATAATCAGGAGGGAACACTACAATATGCGGCTTTTTATGTGTATGACCAGGAGGGAAGACAGATAGAAAGTAGCTTGCTTCGAGAGGATTTTTCGGCCAAGATTACCTCCACTTACGATTCCAAAGGCCGACTTTTTGAAGAGGAACAGCATATTATCGACCAGCAACAAACCACCCAAAACAAAGCCCGATATCGCTACAACAGCCATGGAGACTATGATAGAATACTCTCCTTACTCAACCGAAATTACGCACAGAAAAATAGCTTTGAGTATAAGTACGATAAGAAAGGAAACTGGATAGGCCGCTTCGAATACCAAGATGGTAAGCCAATAACGATTATCGAAAGACAGATAGAATATTTCTAAGCCCTCTTTGCCTAACAATCTGCTTTAGGATGTAGTAGCAGATGCATATCCGAAGGGGAGAGGTAAGGGATTCCTAATCCTAAGCCACGCAATATAAAAAGGATACCAACTATAATTACGACCATCGGCAACCATTGGTTAAGCCGACGACGTAGGGCTATGGGTAAGAAATCTCCCAAAAGTACCAAAAGCAGTAGCAGCGGAATGGTACCCAGCCCAAAAGCAGTCATATAGCCCATACTACCCCATAGGCTGCCCATAGCCAAAGCCCCAAAAAGAGCTGTATAGACCAAGCCGCAGGGCAATAAGCCATTGAGAAAACCAATAAGGAGGGAACTGATAAGGGTCTTTTTGGTGAGTTGCTTACCTAAGGCCTGCTTCAAGAGGGCAAACCCTTTGAGCAATGGGTTCCCTACGCCTTCTATGGAGATATGAAAGAGCGAAAAAATCCCCATTCCTATCATGATAATACCAGCCAAGATGGAGAACTCCTGCTGGTATTCGGCTATAAAAAGCCCTTCTCCGACCACTCCGAAAAGCAATCCTATTAGGCTATAAGCCAGAGTCTTACCTGTGAAATAAATGGCTAACTGCAAGTAGCGGTACCCCTTGCGTTGTCTTTGCATAGGGACAAGAAGGGCAATGGGCCCACACATACCCACGCAGTGCAGGCTGCCCAATAACCCTAAGGTGAAAGCAAGCAGATACATCTAATAATTGACTTTGTCTGATAGGCTTAGGTAGTTCTTCCCTTCAAAGGCATATTCCACACGGATATTCCAGCGCCCAGCCTTTAGTAAGTTGTCCGGAATGACCAGCGAACAACCATCAAGGGTAGTGATAGGGAGCGTAAAATCTAACTTGCTATCCGAGGGGCGATAGCAGAAAATCACCCCAATGACCTCCTTACCAGTTACCACGGTAGGAAAATCCAAGCGGATACCCTCCTTGGCACCCTCTCTGTAGGAGAGATCCACCTGCATATGAGCTTCAAGGGTTGCCTTTTCAGCATCTATATTCTTTTGAAAGTCTAGCTCCTGAGCATAATAGTTCTCCGTAACCAGCTCGTGGTCGTATTTCTTATCCACCAAGGTGATGACAAAAAAGTACATGATAAAGCCCGAAAAGGCCAGTATAGCCAGCAATATGCCGGTACCCCAACTGATTTTCATAAGTCTTTTTTTTGAGAGCAAAATTACTACAAAAAAAGGAATTATAACTCATAAATCTATAGATTTTTTTGATAGTAATACGCTCGGTTCTGAAAAATAATTAGTACCTTTGCAGAAAATTCTGAACTATGAGTTACAATGTATGAAAAATAGTTTGTTTATATTGCTCTTTATTGGCTTATTAAGTTGTTCTGATAGAAAAAGTAATGAGCAGAGGATTCAAAAAACACCTCCTCAAGAGAGTTTTACCCCGCCTGAAGCTATAGATCAGCAGGAGATACTTACCATGAAGCCCTATAAGACCTTAGAGGATGATATCCTGATGCTTAAAAATGTGGCTTTCTGTAAGTGCTTAGGGCAAGAACACGAACGTATAAAAAAGCAAAACCCTCATACCTATACTTGGATACCAGATGGCACTTTAGGGGGGTATGTACAGTGTAGTAATTTAGATTTGGAGTGGATCGTAGCAAATCCTACCCTTGATAGGCTCGTAAGCCAATGGTTAGACAAGCCTTATTACAATATTTATCAAAAGAATACACCACAAAAAGCATATCCTACTTATATGAAGTGCTTGGATTTCTACAATAGTGAGGGGCTAAAGAAGTATTTGGATTCGGTAAGAAAAGAGCTAAAAGAGCGATATGCAGACAATCAGCAGTATATAACTCCTGATACAAAAACAGCGCCTGCTCCTTATTACAAGAGACCTCTCTTACAGAAAAAACATAAAACAATAGAGGACAAAGGGTCGCTGCTTAAAAATATAGCCTTTTGTAATTGTATGGAGTATGAAGCGGAACAAATCAGCCAGCAAGCGCCTGACCAATATCATTTGGCTTTTGATAATAGCATAGCCGCTTATAGTAGTGCTTTGGATAGTAGCCTTACAAAGGAAATTCCAGCGCTGAGCATGCTTGTAGAGAAGTGGCATCAAAAACCATATGAAGCTAAACCCTTAGAAGGAGATACAGCAAAAACCTATCTTATTATCATGAAGTGTATAGACTTCTATAATAGTAAAACCCTTGAAAAACATATAGATTCTCTTAAACAACTAACGACTAACAACTAACAATTATGCTAAGGTTTCTTATTGCATTTTTTTCTTTCTCTTTTTCTCTTTTGTATGCCCAGCAGCAGGTAGCCTCACAAAGGGAGTTTCCTAAGGATTATTTCGGTTCGCCCCTGGATATTCCCCTCTCCTATGCAGGGAATTTCTGCGAATTGCGCCCTAACCACTTCCATGGTGGCTTGGATATCAAAACCGATGGTAAGGAGGGGCTTAAGGTATATGCCGCTGCGGAGGGTTTTGTCTCTTGTATCAAGGTGAGTACCTACGGCTATGGAAAGGTCATGTATATAGACCACCCCAATGGCTATACCACCGTCTACGCGCACTTGCAGAAGTTTGCTCCCGAGATAGAAAAATTTGTCAAGCAACGCCAATACCTTTTGGAGAAATTCGATGTGGATATAGAGTTCAAGCCCACTGATTTTCCTGTCAAAAAAGGGGATTGGGTAGCCCTTAGTGGGAATACAGGTGGCAGCGGAGGCCCGCATCTGCATTTTGAAATTCGCGATACCCAAACCACCAATGCCTTCAATCCTTTGCTCTTCGGCTATCCCTCTCAGGATGATATTGCCCCCCAAGTGTACAAGCTCGTAGCCTATCCCATTGGAGAGGAATCGGCGATCGAAGGGGTGCAAGAGGAACGCGATGTACTCTTAGGAAAGGATAAAAAAGGGGAGGGTTACCTCACTTCCAAAATCAATGCCCAAGGGCGTATAGGCCTGGGGGTATATACCTTGGATAAGATGAATGGTACTCGCAATACCTATGGGGTGTATCGTATTTCCCTTTGGGTCAATGGCTCCGAAAAGCTTTCTTATACCTTTGATGAGCTGGTCAAAGGGGAGGATCCTTACCTTAATACCTTGATCGACTTCCCGCTCTATATCAAGACAGGAGCACGTGTACAGCACCTTTACCGCGAACCTCATAACAAGCTCTCTATCTATACCACACCTCCCGAGAGTGATGGCATCATCCAAGTGGAGGATGGGATGACTTACCTTGTAGAGGTTAAAATAGAGGACTTCAACCAGAATGTAACCACTCTTAACCTGACAATAGATGGGAAAAAGGAACCTATCACTGGCCTTCGCCCTGTAAATAAGGGTACTCCCTTGGTTGCCAAGCGAGATAATATGTACAAAACGGACAATATGACCGTCTATATCCCTGAAGATACCTTCTTTCATGATACTTTTGTGGATGTAAAGCAAAAAGGAGACACCCTCTTGGTTATGGCACCGACCCAACCCCTTCAGAAGCAGTACAATATCGTCTTTGATGCCTCCCGATATACCCAGGCACAACTCCCATATGTATGTATCGCTTCCGTAAAGGGGAAAACACCTAAGAAATATTACCAATATACCTACCGCAAGGATAATATCCTTTCGGCTAAGATCAAGACCTTAGGCCGCTTTGTCCTAACCACTGACACCAAAGCCCCAGAGATAAAGCCCCTGAATATCTCCAAGACGAAGAATAATGTAGCCAAGCTCGACAAACTCAAGTTCAACATTACCGATGACTTCAGTGGTATAGGTAGTTTCTCTGCCACCCTCAACGGCAAGTGGGTACTGATGGAGTACGAACACAAGCAGAAGATGCTCTTCTTTACCCTCGCCGATCGCTACTTCACTCCCGAGGAAGACTATACCTTTACCCTTACCGTTGCCGACAAAGTGGGGAATGAAAGCACCTTTACCATTCCATTGGTCTACAAACCGTAGATAGCAACTAACGACGAGTCACATACTCGCTTGCAGGTATTCAGTGACTTTAGCTAGTGTCTACATCAGAAGAGCTTGTAGCTCATGTAAATTAGTAAGGTAGAATAAAAAAATATTCAAAAAAAATTGTAACAATAAAATTTTTTGTAAATTTGTACCCTCTCAAAGAGTGAATTAAGAGAACATAATATAAAAGACATACAGCGTTTCGCTTTATCATTTCCTGATTTCTGAAAACGACCAATTTTTGAATACTACAGGAAAGTGAAGTGGAAATGCCTACCATAGCGTAGGCATTCCTTTTGCTTTGTAGTATAGCCTTTGGTCGGGCTTCAGAAATCAAGCAGATAGGAATGTTTGCGCTTTTTTATTGTTTAGAAGAAATTTCAAATTATATTATAATGAAACAATTATCTACAATAGCTGTCTTCTTGACAATGGTAGTTTGCTATTCACAGGACATGATCACAACTAAAAGAGGTGAAGATATCAAAGCAAAAGTATTAGAAATAACTTTTCATGAGGTGAAATATAAAAAAGCAGAAAATATAGAGGGGCCTACCTATGCAATATCAAAATCTGATATTTTGTTGATCCGTTATGAAAATGGTTCAAAAGATATCTTCAATCAAGAAGAGATGATAGAAAAGAAGGAAATAAAAAATTATATTACAGTGCTTGATAAACGCTATTTCTTTAATGGAGAACCTATAAAAAGGAAAAAAATAGGAGAAATATTATATCAAGATGAACAGGCTAGGAAAATATATAAGAAATCGCAAAGTTATAAAACAGGAGCCATTATTGGAGGTTCAATCGGTGTAACATTGGCAACATTATCCTTGATACAAAATATTATGAATTTTGGACAAGAATCAAAAATGAAGATGGATAAAAATATCATGGATTATGCAGGTTTTGCAATTATTATACCTTCTTATTTTTTAAGGAGGAAGTCTAATAAATTGAAGATAGAAGCAATAGAAACATATAATAAGAATCAGATGAATAAAAAAATAACAATAAATCCTGTGATATTTTCTAATGGATTAGGAATTACTATTCATTTTTAGAATTTAGAAACTGAACATTTTATAAATACTATACTTATGAAAAAGATTTTTTTATTACTTGTAGCAACTGCTATGATAGCAGGCGGGTGTCAAAAAGTAGAACCAAAGCATTCTATAAGAGAAAGAGAAGAACCTAAAGCGACAACAGCAAGGGTCAATGTACAAATTATTCCAATAGGAGAAAAGATAGAAAAAGAGTATCTAAAGGTGAAATTGGGAAATATAGAAAAACATGCTTTTAAAGGAAATTTAGGAAAATATGAAGCAGAATTTACAAATATTCCTTTTGGACATTATGTTTGTGAAGTAGAAAAAGTAGATAACTATTCAATTACTACAGAAAACCCTACTGATGCAATATTAGTATTACATGAGAGAAATTCATATGCCTCAATTACATTCTATATAATAAAGAAAAGAGATAAAAATAACAGTGAAGATAATAATATTGATAATAACAATTCCAATAATGAATCAGATAATAACGAACCAGTAGATAATAGTTGGTCAGATACCTCCCAAAATAGAATTACGTGGTTAAAAACAGAAAGACAGGATATGGAATTAAGAGGTAAAGTAAAAACTCTTAAAGAACAGGGGCAATACTATGATGGACAAAGCTATTCTAAGGTTATTAATTTTGATGAAGAAGGAAATATTATTACATATCGAATGAATGGTAGAGAAACAACTTACACCTATGATAGAAATGGATACCTAACTACAGTTATGCATGGAGGTGAAAATGGAGAAGTAGGTAGATATACCTATGATATACCTAATAAAGAAGTAACGGAAACTTGGTATCTTAATGGACGACAAGAATCACAAAGAAGTAAAAAGTATAATGAAAAGGGATTGCTAATAAAAAGCTATGGGACAACTTATAAATATGATGATAAAAATAATCTGATAGAGGAAGATCGTGGTATACAGGAGAGAAAAACAGTGTATATAAACACCTATAATAATAAAGGATATCTTTTAAAAGTAGAAAGAAAGGATGATGGTTGGACTATATATGAAGAAGTTTATACTTATCAAAATGGTAATTTGGTGAGTAAGATTCGTACACAAAATAGCTCAATAAGTAAGGAAATTTATAAGAATTATGATGTAAAAAGGAATTGGACTCTAAGAGAAGTTGATGGTAAGGTTCAAAGAAGAGAGATTACTTATTACTAAAAAAGTATAAGAACATAATAGAGGTTATCTTTTTGATAATCTCTATTTGTTATAATTTTAAGAAAGGTATTAATTGTTAAATAAAATATCAAAAAATACTTTTTTGTTTAGAAAAAAAATCGTAAATTAGCACTTTGAAAAATCTTCTAAAATGAAAGCTATTTTTCGTTTTTTGTTTCTACTCATTGGGTTGCAAGTGCTTCAAGCGCAGGATAATCTGCAAGCGATAAACCAACACTTTGCACAGTCTTCCTCGGTTGTATGGTCTCTTACCCTTCCTCATACCAAAGAGCCGCTCCCTATTCATTGGCAAGAACGCCAAGGGACTTTCAACAGCAAGGGGTATCGTTCCTTTGTGGGCTACTATGGAGAGACCTTTGTAGGGACACTTACCCTAAGTGAGCAAACGCTCTTCGGAGAAATCCTCTATGGAGGCAAGTCCTATGTGCTGACTGTTTCTGATGCAGGAGTTCTGCAACTCACCCAAGAGCAGAAGACACGTTGTGGGGCAGCAGCTATTCAAAAGAAAAATACTTCTAAAGCCAGCCGTGGCGTGGGGTTCCGGAATGCTTTTCCCGAGAGTGATGAGGATAAAAACGACCCTCCCATCACCCCTCCTACCCCATATAACTTGCTCTACCCCAAGAGCCTAATCCATACCGATGGGGTGTGGCGACTCTACCGATTGGCGCTACCAGTGGATTATAGCTACTATATCATGAAAAAACCTTTCAACGGTAATAAGGCTAAGATAAAGGCTTTTTGGTATGCTACCGAAACCTTTCTCAATGAGCTCTATGGCAATGATATAGGGGTACACTTTGAGTTAATCGATGATGATCGACTTATTATTACCTCCCAAGAAAACGCACTCTTCCCTAAAAAAGTAAGTGGTAATGAGGTGGTTAATAATGCAACAGAGATCTTTAACAAGTATTACAATCCTAAGAACTATGACCTGGCGGTTGTTCTAACCGATTTTAGGGAGCGTTACAATGGCTTAGCTGCTGTATATTCCGCCTACCAACAACACCAAAAGGCCAGTGCCGCCGCTCGCCCTGTGGGGCCTTCTACCATAGCGCATGAGATAGGTCACATGTTTGGGGCTGACCATACTTTCTCCAATGGAGGGGTCTATTCCGAGAAAACGGAAACCGATAGGGGGCAGTCCATTATGAGTTATGGTCATGAGTATCCCCGTGATTTCTTCTCCTTGGTGAGTGTCCAAATTATTCGCGCTTTCTTGGGTAATTCTATGGCCTATTATGCCGATAGAGCCTATACCCAAGAGAGAGGAAAACGAGTAGAGGGAACCGGGACAAATTTAGTATATGGTGTGAAAACCCAAAATAGACCTCCATCCTTGGAGCGTGCACGCCTTAAGCAGGAATATGTAATACCTCAGAATACTTATTTCCAGTTCTATCTCACCGCTACTGACCCTGAAGGGGATGCACTTACCTATATGGCTCATCCTGCCGATAGGCGCTTCCATTCTTCTCGGTCTAATGCGCAGTTCCTCACTTACAAGGGAACAGCAAGCAGTCATATCCGTTTCCAAGAGGAATGGTTCGAGGTAGAACGCAATACCTTTGCGGTGGCCAAAGGGACGGTCTCCTATCACCCTGGTACTTTTACTTTTTGGTTGGGTGTAGCCGACCATAACAAGAAGGATCCTCACCATGTTCCTCAGTATGATGTGGTGGAAACTAAAGTAAAAATCGTAAAAGGCAAACCCTTTGAGATCCAAGGTTTTGATAATGGCGCTAAGTACAAGCCCAATAAGGTGTATCATGCGGGCGATCGTCTTACACTTCACTGGCAGGTGGATACCAATATTTTCCAAGAAAAGAGCAAAGTGCGTATTCTCCTCTCTGATGATTCAGGCAAGACCTATAAGTATGTCCTCGTAGAGGAAGCTCCCAATAATGGTAGTTGTGAGATTACACTCCCTAATGTAGCCATTGGTACCACTCATGGGTACTTTGGAAATCCCAAAGGGCAGGGGGTTATCAAGGTAGAAGTAATTGATGGCTTGGCTTATGCCCTTTCTACAAAGTCACCTTATAAGGATGGTGGGTTTATCCTTGAGAAGAACAATAAGGCGCAAGCTCCTTTAGCTTTTGTAACTAGTTCCCTGCCACCGCAGCAGCTCATAGTCACTTGTACAGAGGCTATTCCTTCGCCCACTACCATAGCCCTACAAGGTGGTTGTGGAGCCATTACCAAAACTGTGCAACAGCAGTCTCTATCCATAGCTAAGTTCTGTTATGCACTTAAGCGAACTTATACCTTTACAGATGAGTGTCAAGCCCAACTTACTTTTGAACAGACAATCATGGTCAAGGACGAGCAATCTCCTAATTTTGTAGGGCCTTTGCCTAAAGACTTAACCATAGAGGAGGGAACACCGATACCTGCTCAGGCGACCCTTACAGCCACCGACAATTGTCAAGAGGTAAAGGTAGTGACCAATCAGCAACAACAACTTAAGGAAGGAAGGCTTGCTAAGGTGATTTACCAATGGGTGGCTACGGACAATTGTGCTAATAGTACCACCTATACACAGGTTATTACCATTACCCCCAGAGCACCCCTTATGTTTTTGACAGCTGACCTTCCCAAGGATGTAGAACTATCTTGTACCGCAGCACTTCCCCAAGTAATGACATTACATACCGAGGGGGGATGTCCACCGATTTCACTTACTTATAAGGATGTCAAGCAACAGGGCTCTTGTCCAGAGGCTTATACCCTCTTGCGTACCTATACCGCTACCGATCACTGTGGTACGGCTATTCACTATACCCAACGCATCGTAGTATCTGATAATACAGCACCAACTTTTGTGGGACAACTCCCTCAAGATCAGCGTATAGAGGAAGGAACACCACTACCTAAGCCTGTAACTCTTACCGCAATTGATGATTGTGGAAAAGCAACAGTAGCCTTTCAAAAGACAAAAATAAAAGGAACTCCGGATAAGGTCTTATACCAATGGATAGCCTCCGATGCGTGTGGCAACAAGGTAATGCATACCCAAACGATTACCTTAGTGCCCAAACCAGCACCCAAGCCTGATCCGATCCCAGTGCCAAAGCCGACTCCCACACCTAAGCTTGATCCGACCCCAGTGCCTAAACCCGATCCGGCTCCAGTACCTAAACCTGATCCGATCCCAGCGCCAAAGCCGACTCCCAAGCCTGATCCGGCTCCCACACCTAAGCCCGATCCGACCCCAGTGCCTAAGCCCGATCCGATCCCAGCGCCAAAGCCGACTCCCAAGCCCGATCCAGCTCCAGTACCAAAGCCAGACCCTATCCCCTCGTTACCTAATAGTGTCGAGGAAATACGTCCTATAGTGGTATATAATGCAGTTTCTTCAGAAGATGGTTCGGAAAACTATTTCAAAGTAGAAAATACAGATCCTAATACTCCTATAGAAGTACTTATTTTTAATGAAATGGGTATTCCTGTATACGAAAATGACCATTACCAAGCTCAAGGAGACTACTTTACAGGCTATGCCAATGTAAGAGGGGTAGTGGCTCGTGGCCAACGCCTTCCATCGGGTACCTATTTCTATGTACTCTCCTATGTTCATGGAGGCAGACAAGAAACAAAGAAGGGATTTCTTTATCTAAAATAAAACAGCCCCTGCCCCCATAAAATAACAGAGGTTATCGAAAAGGATAACCTCTGTTTATTTCTTTATTATAATAAAGACACCAATTGTTAATCATTAGTCACTAGTCATTTGTCATTAGTCACTAGCTATTGGTTATTGGTCATTATCTCAAAGCTTCGTTTGACAAATGTGGTAAGGGCTTCACCTTTTAAGAGTCCTTGGGAGAGACGTGCTAAGTCAAAAGACTGACTGATAAGTGCCTTGCGAGCAGCTTCGTCAGCAGTGGAAAGGATCTGGCTGGCTAAGGGGCTGTTGGTATTCACCACCAGGTTGTACATCTCAGGGAAGCCTCCGAAGCCCATACCTCCGCCTACAGCTTGCATCTCCTTCATACGGCGCATGAACTCGGGCTGGGTGATACGGAAAGGGGCTGCTTGGCTATCCAAGGCTTCAGGCTGTACGGTATAGGCGGTGTTCTCTATCGCGTTGGTTACCAAGTCTTTGAGTTTTTCTGTTTCCTCTTCGGAGAGCTTGGAGAGCAGGGGTTCGTCCTTCTTGATGAGGTTCTCTATAGAATCAGCATCCACGCGGGCAAAGCTAATTTTCTCTTGGGTAGTCTCTAATTTTTGAATTAGGTGTGATACCAAGGGGGAATCCAAAAGTACGACTTCATAGCCTTTGGCCTCTGCCTCAGCGATATAGCTGTGTTGGGCATCTTTGTTTTGAGCATAGAGGATGACAGTTTGCTCGTCTTTATTAGTTTGTAGCGGCTTGATCTTCTCTATAAGTTCCTCAAAGGTGTAGTATTTGCCACTTACAGTAGGGTATAGGGCGAATTTTTGGGCTTTTTCGAAGAATTTTTCTTCGGAGAGCATACCATATTCTATGACGATTTTGATATCGTTCCACTTTTTCTCAAAATCCTCGCGATTTTCCTTGAAAAGGGATTGGAGCTTATCGGCCACCTTGCGGGTTACATAGCTGGAGATTTTCTTTACATTCCCATCGGCTTGTAGGTAGGAGCGGGAGACATTTAGCGGAATATCAGGGGAGTCGATTACCCCACGCAAGAGGGTCAAGAACTCGGGGACAATCCCTTCCACATTGTCGGTTACGAAAACTTGATTTTGATAGAGCTGGATTCTATCCTTTTGCAACTGCAAGTCATTGGTTAGCTTAGGGAAGTAGAGGATACCAGTGAGGTGGAACGGATAATCTACATTCAGGTGAATGCTGAACATAGGATCCTCATACTGTGTGGGATAGAGTTCGTGGTAGAACGCCTTATAATCCTCCTCGCTAAGCTCTGAAGGCTGTTTGGTCCAGGCCGGAGTAGGGTTATTGATGATGTTGTCCACTTCCTTGTATTCTGTTTTGTAGTCCTCAGGGGCATTTTCAGGTCGGGGAAGGGCTTCCTTGCGCATACCCATTTTGATAGGAATGGGCATAAACCTATTATATTTCACCAAAAGCTGGCGTATCTTGCTCTCTTGCAAGAACTCAGCAGAATCTTCGGCTATGTGGAGGATAATTTCGGTACCATGTGCTTCTTTCTGGATAGGTTCTATACTATAGGCAGGCGAACCATCACACTCCCAACGTACCGCTTGGGCACCTTCCTTATAGGAGCGGGTCAAGATTTCTACCTTGTCGGCCACCATAAAAGCGGAGTAGAAGCCCAAACCGAAATGTCCAATGATACCTGCATCTTTGGCTGAGTCCTTGTATTTGTTAAGGAACTCTTCGGCTCCAGAGAAGGCGATTTGGTTGATATATTTCTCTACTTCCTCCTCGGTCATCCCGATTCCTTGGTCGATGATATGGAGCTTCTTATCTTCCTTATCTACCTTTACCTCAATGATGGGATTACCATAAGGGATTTTCGCTTCGCCTATTTGGCAGAGGTGCTTGAGCTTAAGGGTAGCATCGGTAGCATTGGAGATTAGTTCACGAAGGAAAATCTCGTGGTCACTGTATAAGAATTTTTTGATGAGTGGAAAGATATTTTCCACAGAAACATTTATTTGTCCTTTCATGGTATTCGTTTTTTGCCTATCCCTTAGCAAAGATAATGCCGTACGCATAAGGCTGACAAAATGGCAGAAAGGTTTTGAGTTTTAAGTCTTGAGTTTTGAATGGATGAGAAATTTTATTATTTACTATTTGTTTTTTACTTAAAAAATCGTAACTTTGCAATTGAAATAAATTATAAAAATGAAAAATAGTAGTACCGCCCTATGTTACAAAATAGGGTATTACATCAGCCTTTTTGGAGTAGCAACTATTCTACTCTGGATAGGAGCATTCAAGTTTACACACACTGAGGCAGAGGGAATTAAACCCTTGGTAGAACATAGCTTTCTGCTCTCATGGCTTTATAAAATACTGAGCTTGCAAGGAGTTTCCAATCTCATAGGCGTAATAGAGATAGCCATAGCACTGGCACTGATAGTAGGGATATACTCACCAATAGTACGTAAATTAGCCTTTGTAGGTTGTACGATTACTTTTCTTATTACTTTGAGTTTTCTTTTTACCTCTGCTAAAACCTATTACTACATAGAAGGAGTTCCCGTTACCGATTTTTTTATTTTAAAGGATATTCCTATGTTAGGATTTGGAATGATAAGTGTGAATAAGCCTAAGTAGTTGAGAACTAACAATTAAGAAATGAGATTTTTTATCTGTATTTTATTATTGGGGATTGCCCAGCTAAGGGCACAGCCGACGATTGCCAATACACAAACGCTAAAAGTCTATCGCTTGGCAATTCATGTGCCTTATAATACCTATAGTAGTTGGGTTTTTGATAAAGGCACCCAAAAGGTAAAGCAGTTTTGGCAACAAACAGAGCACTTCCTCAACCAGATGTACGAGCGGGACTTAGGAGTGCGCTTTGAGTTGGTTAGCGATGAGCGACTTATCATCACCGATCCGGCGAAGGAGACCTTTACTCGTGCACATAATGCCAGCTATATCATAGGCCTCTCTACACAAGTGATCAATGAGCTGATAGGCAGCGATGCCTACGATGTGGGCATCTGTGTGACCTATTTTACAAATAAGAGGAAAAGCCTGGTATTGCGAGGACTTTCTCATATTGGGGGTGTATATCACAATGAACATAAAGGAGCCGCTGTAGCGGTACCCACCAAGGAGGTGATTGCTCATGAGATAGGCCACCTTTTCGGAGGGCGACATACCTTTAGCGGTACGAATTTTGACTATGCCAGTGAGAAAACAGAGTACGACAAGGGACAATCAGTCATGAGTTCGGGTAGCCCTCGGGACTTCTTCTCACTCTCCAGTATAGCCCTGATTCGCAAGTATCTCGCCGAGCAGGGAGGCCATCGGGCTAAGGATATAGCCTTAGGTACAGCACCTCCTCGTATTGATAAGACAAAAATAAAGCCCCAATATACCCTGCCTAAGGATACTTATTTTGCTTTTGCCATACCTGCTACCGACCCCGATAGCAGGCAGCTCCATTATAGGGCAGAACAACATGATGTGCGCTTGGGTGAGGAGGCTTCGGTAGCTCAATATACCATTCCTCAGCCGACGACTTCCCCTTTGGTAGCTTTCAAACGACAATATAGCCAGCAAACAGGCAAAGAGGTTGCCAATAGTTGGTTAGGGCAGCAGCAAACAGGAAACTTTACCTTTTGGTTGGCCGTGAGTGACACCCCAAGTGATGGCACTTCTGACTATATCACCCAATATGACTTGGCTGAAACCCAGTTGCTACTCAAGGAGGGTACCCCTTTTAAAATCACTACCGCTACAGCGAATAAGACTTATAAAGGGGGGAGCAAACTCAGCCTTACTTGGTCGGTGGATAGGGAGCTATTCAAGGATACCAAGGTGCGGATCTTGCTCTCCGAAGACCATGGACAGACCTACCCTTACCTTTTAGCGGATGCGGTGGATAATACCGGAAGCTATGAGCTTACCCTACCCAATATTCCGATAAGAAAGCAGCTCTATGGTAGTTCAGGGCTTGAAGTAGGTGCAGGGGTGATTAAGGTAGAGGTGATAGACCATATCGCCTTTGCTGTTACAGATGAAAATCCTCAAGCAGGAGGCGGCTTTATCCTCGAAAAAGAGGAAAACTTGCCACTTGCCTTTGTACCTCCTTTACCCCAAGATAAAACCATAGAAGAAGGACAGCCGCTTCCTGCTCAAGCAACGCTTAGCGCGGTAGGTCCTTGTAGTATTCCTACCGTAACCCCTTCAGTAACAGAGGAAAGAAAAGAGGGCAAACTCACAAAAATCACTTACCAATGGCTTGCCACTGACTCTTGTGGCAATCAGGAGACTCATATCCAGGTAATTACGATCCATCTTAAAAAGCAGGAGCCAACCCCTACACCGGAACCAAAGCCTGCCCCCAAGCCGGAGCCTGCCCCAGTGCCTACAACGGAACCAAAGCCAACCCCCAAGCCAGAGTCCACTCCAGTGCCTACACCGGAACCAAAACCTGCCCCCAAGCCGGAACCTACTCCAG
>NZ_KE992087.1:107647-115141 GCF_000466425.1 Capnocytophaga sp. oral taxon 863 str. F0517 | reverse complement strand
ATTTACTATCTAAAAACAACGCAACAGCAGTAATCCCACATCATTAATCCATTCTCTTTTTTATCTCTACCATCTCCTAATCCTATGTCATTAAAAAAGTATCATTCCAAACCTCTTCTGGAATTAAATGTTGAGCTTGTTTGTTATCTCCATAGGATGCCCCTAAGTTTCTCCGTAGTGCTGCAGAACTTAACCCCCACCTGCTGTCCAACAGTAGATTGCAAGTGGTCGCTGAAGTTATCGAAAAAGTTGTGGTCTGTTACTGCCATAGTTCTGTTATTGAATGGGTTACAGAGACAAAAGTAGTAATAATTGCTGAAACAGCAAAAAAAAATTACCTATATTTTTGTAAAATGAGTGGTAGCTTTTGGCTGTTTATGAATGTTTGGGTGATTTTTGAAAAAAAATGTATATGCTGATTAAATCTTTGTCAGTTGGAGAAATATTTGTACCTTTGCATCGTGAGTTAAAACACAATAAAAATATAGTGACTAATGATCAATGATTAGTGACTAATCACTAATCACTAAAAAAACTAACAACGAAGAACTAAAAACTAAAGAAATATATGATAGCAACAGATAAGCTCTCTATGGGGGTGTTATTTCCCATAGAAGCCTTCGAAGGGCCTGTGCCACGAATGGATAAAGAAGAACAGATAGCGCTTGCCCTACAAGCGGAGGAATTGGGATTTGATACTTTATGGGTGCGCGATGTACCCTTGTTTGACCCAAACTTCCGTGATGTGGGACAGATCTATGATCCTTGGGTGTATATGGCGCATATTGCGACCTTGACTAAAAAAATCAAGTTGGGTACAGCCAGTATGGTACTTCCACTTCGCCACCCGATCCACTTTGCCAAGGCCGCAGCCAGTATAGATCAGCTTTTCCCTGGTCGCCTACATCTTGGGGTGGCCTCTGGTGACCGTGCTATAGAATATCCTGCCTTTAACAAGCCTTATGAGAACCGCAGTATCGACTTCATGCGCCAGATAGAGACCCTTCGTACCTTCTGGAGTAAGGATTTCCCTCATTATGAGACTTCTTTTGGGAAACTCAAGGGCGAAGCCGATGTGATTCCTAAGCCAGTGAATAAGAATATCCCTATGTATATCACCGGACATGCCGGAGGAATTAACTTGGATTGGATTGCTCAAAATGGAGATGGATGGATCTACTATCCGCGTGAGTTCTCTTATACTAAAAACATTATCCAGAATTGGAAATCTACCCTTGAGAAATACAATCAGCCTAATAAGCCCTATATACAGCCCTTGTATATCGACCTATTGGAGGATCCGAATGCAGAGCCAATAAATATAGAATTAGGCTTCCGATTAGGACGTAATTACTTGATAGACTTGCTACAAACGCTTAAGTTTATGGGTGTGAGTCATACGATCTTCATTGCGAAATTCTGTTCTCGTCCTATGAAAGAAGTCATTGAGGAGATCGGTAAGGAAGTACTTCCTCATATGAATGAAGGATAGGCCATGGAGATACTCATCATCAATGGGCCTAACCTAAATCTTTTAGGCAAACGGGAACCAACAGTATATGGGGGGGTAAGTTTTGAGGCGTATTTTGAGACGCTTCAGAAGGCTTACCCACAGCTCCATTTGCACTATTACCAGTCCAACCATGAGGGCGCATTGCTCGATAAGCTCCATGAGGTAGGCTTCTGCTACGATGGGATTATTCTCAACGCGGGTGCCTATACCCATACCTCGGTAGCCCTACAGGATGCTATTCGAGGGATTAGCACCCCAGTGGTGGAGGTGCATATCTCCAATACCTTTGCTCGGGAGGCCTTTCGGCATCATTCGTATATCTCACCTGTTGCCAAGGGAATTATCGTAGGCTTCGGGATGGAAAGCTACCGATTGGCGATAGAAAGCCTTTTGATAGTGACAAGTGACCAATGACCAATGACCAATGACAAGTGACCAATGGCTAGTGACCAATGACAAGAGACAGATAAAGGGTGAATGGTTATTCGCCTCTACTAAATACTAAGAAAATGAAAATAACATTAGCGATATTGGCGGCGGGCTTAGGCTCTCGCTTTGGAGCAGATAAGCAGATTGTCCCTATCTATGGAGATTCCATCCTTTTGGACTATTCCATAGCGGATGCTTTTGCGGCGGGTTTTGACAATGTGGTGCTGATTATCCGTTCGGAGATCGAAGCGACTATGAAAGCGCACTTGCTCAAGAAATTTCCAGCAGAGAAGCTCTCCTTCGTCTGCCAAGACCAACATAACCCCATAGAGCGCAAGAAGCCTTGGGGGACAGGGCATGCCCTATTGTGCCTGAAGGACTTGATAACCAATCCTTTTTTGATCATCAATGCGGATGACTTCTATGGGGCACATTCATTTGAGATGATGGCTAAGGCCTTGCGTGAAGGAAAGGAAAAGACCTTCTTCTCGGCAGGGTATCGCTTAGGCAATACCCTTAGTGAGAACGGTACCGTATCGCGCGGTATCTGTACCGTAAGTGCAGACAACCACCTAATTCGTATAGAGGAGCGTACCAAGCTGCTCAAGACCGCCGAAGATGAGGCTACGGATGAGCGTACGGGAGAGCGTTTTCCCTTGACAAGCTTCGTTTCGATGAACTTTTGGGGCTTTACCCCCGATATTTTCCGTATAGGGCTTCCCCTATTTGAGACCTTTATAGCCGAACATAAGGACGATCCTAAGGCAGAGTTCTATATTCCTACCTTAGTGAGTCACGCTATGGAACAAGGCTATGTGGTAGCGGTGGTGCCTACTGAAGCGGTATGGTTTGGCATGACCTATAAGGAAGACTTGGAGCTGGTTAGAAGAGAAATAGAACGAATAGAGACAAATAATAATTAAATAGATGATATTCAGACGAAAAAACTATCAACTTATGCTCCTTGGTTTGGGGCTTATTGCTTTGGGTTTTCTTGCGATGAGTGGCGGGGGAAGTGATGACCCTAAGGTCTTCAATCCAGATATTTTCAGTTTCCGACGTATCAGCTTGGCACCTGCCTTGGTGCTTTTGGGATTTGCGACGGAGGTAATAGCTATATTGTATAACGACAAACCTAAAGAAAACTAATGGACTTACTACAGTCAATTATCATCGCTATCGTGGAGGGGCTTACCGAGTATTTGCCGATTTCCTCCACGGCTCATATGATCTTCACTCGTGAGCTGATGGGACTTGCTGAGGATGATTTTTTTAAGATATTTGCGCTCTGTATACAGTTTGGGGCTATTTTGGCCGTGGTAACACTCTATTGGCGTAAATTTTTAGACTTCTCCCGTTGGCAATTTTTCCTCAAGTTAGGTTTTGCGGTGCTTCCAGCTCTTGTCTTGGGCAAGCTCTTGGACGATTATATAGATTCGGTGATGGGTGCTCCGGTGTATATAGCCCTTATGCTGATTGTAGGCGGGGTGGTGCTGCTCTTTATTGATCGTTTTTTTCAGCATCCGACAATCTCTCATGAAAAGGAAATATCCATTAAAAAAGCGGTGATTATAGGCTTTTGGCAATGCTTGGCCATGATGCCTGGTACGAGTCGTTCGGCAGCTTCGATTATAGGTGGGATGCAACAGAAGCTCACCCGCGAGCTAGCCGCAGAGTTTTCTTTCTTCTTGGCAGTGCCCACCATGCTGGCCGTAACGGTATATTCCTTATTTCTCAAGCACTACACAGGCAGTGGGGTAACTATGAAAGGCTATGAGCTCTTAGCTAGCAACTCCAACAAACTCTCCATGTTTGTTATAGGGAATGTAGTGGCTTATATAGTTGCTATCATCGCTATCAAAGGCTTTATAGAGCTGATCAAGAAATATGGTTTCGCTCTTTGGGGCTACTACCGGATTATTGTGGGAGGGTTTCTGTTGTGGTGGTTTATTAAGTGAAAAGTGAAGCATGAAAGATATACGTTCGCTTAGTCGAGAACAAATAGAGGCCTTTTTTCTCTCACACGGAGAAAAGGCCTTTCGTGCCAAACAGGTGTATGAATGGCTTTGGACGAAGGGGGTTCATACTTTTGAGCAGATGACGAACCTCTCGAAGGAGACAAGGGCGCTGCTGGAGGCGCACTTTGTTATCAACCACATTAAGGTGGATACCATGCAGCGTAGCGAGGATGGTACGATCAAGAATGCGGTACGCCTGCATGATGGGCTCTATGTGGAATCGGTACTCATCCCTACCGATACTCGTATTACGGCTTGTGTCTCCAGCCAGGTGGGTTGTTCGCTCAACTGTTCTTTCTGTGCTACCGCCCGCCTTAAGCGCATGCGCAACCTCTCTCCGGATGAGATCTTTGACCAAGTTCTCACCATAGACCAGCAGAGCCGGCTCTACTACGGTCGTCCTCTGCGCAATATCGTCTTTATGGGGATGGGGGAGCCACTGATGAACTACCCTAATGTGATGAAGGCTATCGAGCGAATCACCTCCGAAAAAGAAGGTCTTGGCTTCTCCCCCAAGCGAATCACGGTATCTACCTCGGGGGTCTCCAAGCTCATTCGCAAAATGGCTGATGACAAAGTCAAATTCAAGCTCGCGGTATCCCTACACTCCGCTATAGAGGAGACACGTAATAAGATTATGCCTTGGACGGTCAATTTCCCCCTTACTGAACTACGCCAAGCCTTGCAATATTGGTACCAGCAGACCAAAAGCCGGATTACCTATGAGTATGTCGTGTGGAAAGGTATCAATGACAGCCCCAAGGATGTGGAGGCGCTGGTAGCCTTTTGTCGCTTTGCCCCCTGTAAGGTCAATCTCATTGAGTACAACCCTATCGATGACGGTGCCTTTGAACAAGCAGATGAGAAAGCCCTTTTGCTCTACAAACGAAAATTGGAAGAGGCAGGTATCACCACCACCATCCGCTACTCCCGCGGTAAGGATATTGATGCCGCCTGTGGGCAACTCGCCAACAAACAGTAGAATGTACTAACTATTAATAGAAAAACCTCTCTGTGCGGTACTACACAAAGAGGTATTCAGTACTTATATCAATAGTTGATTTTATCCAAAAGATAAATTTTCACCCATTCAGGGACATTTTCTTGTAAAAAGTAGAGTTTGTTTTCCTTTTTTTCAATTAATAATGAACGGTCATCTTCAGAAGAGTTATCAAATATAAAGGCTGTATCTGCTGTCACAAAAGCATCATAAAGCAGGTTCATAGTTCTGTAGTATCTCTCTATTATCTTTTCTTCTGAAACATTATGCCCTCCTTTGCTAACTCTGAATCCTATGCGTTTTATATTAATAGTAGGGTCTTGTGTAGTGATAAAGTAGAAATAGGTTTTAAAACCATTATTTTTAGCCTTCTTTAAAAAATCTACTTTAGAGGGATGTGACATTACTGTTTCAAAAGAAAAAGTACTTTGCTGTTTTAGCAGTATCTCTCTAAAGAAATTAGCCACCGAAGCCGCTATATAGCTATCTATAGTTCCTGTGCAGACCAAAATATTGTCAACAATATGTATTTGTTGTAGCTTATTCAGATCAATCTTCTTGTTTTCAGCATGCAGGAAAAAATTATTCCAGTTATTTTGACTAATCTCAGTAGGTAAATAGTCATCACAATGGATAAACCCCTTAGTTTTTAGTGCTAATTCTATAACATCAGCATTTATAAAATACCCCACATTATAGTATTTCTTCACATCTTCTATAAGAGTAGACTTTCCCGATCCGTTAGGACCTGCAAACATGCGAAATCTTTTCATTTTTCACCTATCGTATAAACTCCTTTTTTCACTTTTATAAGATTTCCATATTGGGCTTTTTTACCCAAATAAACAATCGTTCCATCTGGTTTTTCTTCTACAAGCTCTCCTTCTTTTACACTGATATTACTAAGCCCTAAAGCTCTATTTTCACGGCGAGCTCTCTCGGTAGCTTCTATAAAAATTCTATTTAACTCTTCAGTAGGAATTTCTTCTATATTTTGTAAGGTTTTCATCATCTGACTATTTAATTTAAGTTTTACAGACTTTGTAAGAGTTTGATTAATCTAGAAAAAACAAAAACACAAAGCCCATACTAATATGTTATGGGACAAAGGTACGAAAAATTTATCAGAACTAAAAAAATTAATTAGTAATACTCCCTCATTGTTCTTATATCCAGATACCCCGTTTTACCATATGTAGTTATTCACCACAGGGGGCGTTTTTATTACTTGTAGGGCTACGACCTAATTGTTACTTATTTCAAAAGTTACTTCTATATTCCCACGAGTGGAATTAGAGTATGGGCAAACTTGGTCGGCTTTGGCTACAAGCGCCTTGGCTTCTTCAAGCGATACATTGGGTATATTCACTTGTAAGGTTACTGCAAAAATAAACCCGCCATTGTTCAGCTTCCCTACAGATACGTGTGCTGTTACAGCGGTCTCACCAGTAGTTACTTTAGTTTGTCTAATAACCAAATTCAGTGCGCTGTCGAAACAAGCCGCATAGCCAGCGGCAAAAATCTGCTCAGGATTGGTATAATCATCGTTAGCTCCCCCTAAGGCTTTAGGAGGATGTATTTCAAGGCTTAATACGCCATTGTCAGAAGTTACTTTTCTGTTGCGACCACCTGTTGCGGTGGCCACTGCTGTGTACAATGCTTTCATATTTTTAGTTTTATACCCTGCAAAGATAAACAATTTTTGTCAAATAATTGTTATAGAGAAGTGTAGTTTTTCAAATTTTTCCTCTATCTTTGTTTTTCCAAAACTTTAATAGCACACCAAGTAAAGCTTATTCGTTAGAGAGTAAAGTTCCCCATATGGCAAATGTGCTATACGGAGAGTGTTATTTATTGTGTGTAGTGCTACGACTCTTCAATTTTAAGGTGGTCTTTCGCTTTCGTAGGTGATATAACACTACGTCCCAATTGAACTTTTGTATCAGCAACATCAGTAAGCCGCATTTTACCATCAGCAGCTTCTAATTTCAAAGCGTTACAATTTGTAACGGTTTCATTTCCCTCTTCTTTTAGTCGTTTTTTCAATACACGCCAATAGGTCTGAGGGTTAGAACTATCAGTTAATATAGCTACTACATCTACAATAGAGAAATACCATTTCTCGTGTGTATCGTCCCAAATAGTGCGCACCTTGCGTTCTTCAAATAATTTAATAGCTTCTTTTTTCATTTCAGAGGATATATTTTCAACTTACAAAGGTATAAAATAATTGACAATTAATAATTGATAATTGACGAAAAACTCCCCGTGATGTGAGCCATAAAGGCTGTTTGCATCACGGGGAGTTTTATTGAAAAATCTACAAAATCGGTATTATTATTTAGGAGTGAACCCCATAAACATTTTTGTTACTTCGGGGTTGTGGTGAGAAGGCATAATGAGTGATTTACCGGTGTCTAATTTTAAGATTTCGTCCATATCGTTATCGGTAAGGGTAAAATCAAAAAGCTGTAGGTTTTGTTCCATACGCTCTTTGCGCACCGATTTAGGAATACAAATAATATCGCGTTGTA
>NZ_KE992087.1:49720-107547 GCF_000466425.1 Capnocytophaga sp. oral taxon 863 str. F0517 | reverse complement strand
GGCTACTTGGGCAGCACTTTTGTGATACTTTTCATCAATGGCGTTGAGCGTAGGATTGGCAAAGAAATCGTTTTTACCTTCTGCAAAAGGTCCCCACAACATTAGCTTAGTATCGTATTTCTTCATCAGCTCTTGGAGGTCTTGCTGTTGGTTGAACACGTGTGTTTCCATTTGGTTTACCGCAGGTTTTATCTCACAGTGGCAGGCCAAATCAAGGTATCTATCCGCGTAGAAGTTGCTCACGCCAATAGCGCGTACTTTTCCCTCTTTGTAGGCTTCTTCCATCGCACGATAAGAGCCATAATAATCACCAAAAGGTTGGTGAACGAGCAGCAAATCGATATAATCAGTTTGTAGTTTGCAGTCGGCTTTGGAAGTAGGGCATCCCCATATTTTAGACCATATACCGGTAACGAAAATATCATCGCGGTTGAAATCGTCTTCCCAAACTAATTCTCATTCCTCTTTTTCTTTGGAAGAGGTGTCCTCTTCTTTTTGTTCTTGAGAGCAACCTACAATGATGCTCCAAATGCATAAAATAATAAAAGTTTTTCTCATAATATTGTATTGTTTTTAAGTTATTCTAAATGCAAAGGTAGTGATAGTTTGATAATTAGCAAATTAGTAAATTAGCGAATTTGCATATTAGGCAATTATGTATTACCTTTGCGGTATTAAAATATTAATAATATAATTATGAAAAAAGTACTTTTAATGGGAGTGTTAGCTTCCTTTATGTTAGCGGGTTGTGGTACAGCTAAATCACCAGAGATGAAACGCTTGGAAAAACAACAACAAGCCTTGAAACTCAATACCGAGCTCAACGAATTGCAAATGAAACTCACACAAGAGCAAACCAATAATCAGTCGTTGCAAACTGAGGCTACGCAAGCTAATGAAGAAGCTACCAATCGTACGGATGCTTTTAGTGATGCGAGTTCGGCTTCAGCAAGTGCTAAAAAAGCGAACAAAGCTGAAAAAGCTTTGCGCAAAGCTAGTAAAGCTAATAAGCAATTAGCCAAAAGTAATCGCCGTATTGAGAAATTGCAAAAAGACATCACTAAATTGCAAGAAAAGATAACTAAACTAAATGCTGAAGTAGAATTTAGCAAATAGATACAAGTTAGATGTCTTATTAAAAATTCCCGTGTGGTACTACCACACGGGAATTTTACTAATTAGCACATTTGCTAATTTGCTATTTACCATATTGTAGTATCATCTCTACAAAAGCAGGATCTCGGCGAGAAGAGAAGAGCGGTTGCTTGGTATCAAGAGCTTGAATTTTTGCCATATCCTCTTGGGATAGTTGGAAGTCAAATACATTAAGGTTTTGCTCCATACGCTCTTTGCGTACCGATTTAGGAATACAAATAATATCGCGTTGTAATAGGTAGCGCAAGGCTACTTGGGCAGCACTTTTGTGATACTTTTCACCAATGGCATTGAGCGTAGGATTGGCAAAGAAATCGTTTCTACCTTCAGCAAAAGGTCCCCACGACATTAGCTTGGTATCGTATTTCTTCATTAGCTCTTGGAGGTCTTGCTGTTGGTAGAATACGTGTGTTTCCATTTGGTTTACCGCAGGTTTTATCTCGCAGTGGTATGCCAAATCGAGGTATCTATCGGCATAGAAGTTGCTCACCCCAATAGCGCGCACTTTGCCTTCTTTGTAGGCTTCTTCCATAGCGCGATAAGAGCCGTAATAATCGCCAAAAGGTTGGTGAATGAGTAGCAAATCGATATAATCGGTTTGGAGTTTATGCAAAGAGGTTTCGATAGAGGCTTTAGCTTTTTCATAGCCTGCATTGCTTATCCACACTTTGGTAACGATAAAGAACTCTTTGCGGTCGATACCACTTTTCTTAATAGCGTTGCCTACGCCTTCTTCATTTTTGTAGATTTGGGCAGTGTCAATCATTCGGTAGCCTACCGAAATAGCATCGCTTACGCAACGCTCACATTCTTCGGGGTCTACTTGGAATACTCCATAACCCAATAGGGGCATTTGTACCCCGTTGTTTAATAGGATGTTTTTCATTTGTAATTCTTATTTTGTTAATTGAGTATATTCTTTTTCACTTACAGGTTCTTTCCATTCGGTTTTAGCTTTTTGCACATCCATTATAGCCAAATGAGCAAACCAACTTTGAGTGGTAGCTCCGTGCCAGTGTTTTACCCCTGCAGGCACTACTACCACATCGCCTTTTTGCAGCAGTTGGGCAGGCTTGCCCCACTCTTGATACCAACCTGTCCCTTCGGTAGCCAAGAGTATTTGTTCGGCACTATGCACGTGCCAATCATTACGACAAGAGGGCTCAAAAGTAACATTGGCAACCAATATGTTGTTTTTCTTATCGGGGGCAACCAATACATTTAAATAGCTTTTACCAGAAAAGTGCTTGCTGTTTTCGGGGGAATTAGGCTCGCCAAGGGCAAAGATATATCCTGCACTGCCTTTGCTAAGGTCGGCAGCTATTTCACTAGCATAGACTTCCTTAGCAGCAAGGAAAGCTCCCCACGCCTTAGGCCATCCTGCATAAAAGGCAATATGGGTAATCATCTCGGCTATTTCGTCTTTGCTGATGCCGTTTTTCTTGCCCTCGGTAAGGTGCGACTTAATAGTAAAATCAGGCGCTCCACTTCCTATTAGGGTGGCGATGGTTATCACACTACGATCACGAGGAGAAAGTTCCCCTTCACGACTCCACACTTGCCCAAAAAGAACATCATCATTGAGTTCAGCGAATTTAGGTGCAAAATCGCCGAGGCGGTCTCGTCCAGCAGTTTGTTTTTTAGCTTCTTTTTTCATTGTATTTTGTTGTTTCACTTGGGCACTCATCGCTACTGTTAAGAGTACCATTGCAAAGGTGATAATTTTTTTCATACAATTTTAATTTGCTAATTTCTTACTTTCTAACCATTTGTAGATATGTTCAAAAACTTCTTGGTTATTGAGGTCTTAAAACATAAAGTGGGTATTGCCAGAGATGCCTGCCTTAGGCAAATCGATAACTTTGCAGTCACCTCCGTTGGTATTGATCACTTCGGCAAATTTGTAAGCCAATTCGCGTACACCACTCCAGAAGTTTTGAGCGGGTAGCTCGGCAGTCTTATCAAAATCAGGAATATTGTCACCAAAATAGATAACGATAGGTCGCTTAGTGAGGGTGAGAAACTGTTCTTTAGGTACACCAAAACCTCCTACGGGGAAAGAAGTATTTTCTTTGGTAATGGTAGGAACTTCACCTTCGGGGAAGGGGAAAGTACCTGGCTCAATGGCCACAACAGCTGTTACTTTTGGGGTTTGCATCGCAACATTCCAACCGATAATGCCACCTTGTGAGTGCGTGATAAAGATACCGTCACCACCTTTCTCGAAAGTAGCGACTAAAGCCTCCGTTACTTTTGGAATATCAAACTCACCTATGTTAGGAGTCATTTGCTGGAAAAACTGATGTAGCGTTTCTTCTCCTTGGGGAAATTTAGAATTGCTGAAAAATTTAGGATAATATCCCATACGGAATTGGGTAAACCACGCTTGGTCTAAGGTTGAGGTAGCTACTGTAGCTTCTACTGAGGGTTGCCCTGCTGCCCCGCGGCGAGGTTGGTCGATGAGGTAAGTAGCATAGCCTTTGCGGAGGAACATAGGGGCGAACCCTTCGCGCCCATCGGGAGTGTTCATCCAGCCCACACGCGACTGACCGAAACCGTGTAGGAAGTACACACGGTGATGGTTGTAGGGCTGAGGTACTTGGTAGAAGATATTGGTATAATCGGCGTGGAGAGTTTGTCCGGCGGGGTTGTACTGACCTTTAATGGGGTCGAAAGTACCATCGGTTTTAAGCACAGTACCTCCTGCGGTGAAGAAACCTTGTCCTTTAATAGCAAGCACAGCGCTTTTACTCTTGTCAGAAGTGTAAGTATCTCCTTGGTGTTGAGTAGCACAGCCTATGGCCAAGATCACTGTAAGGGGAATAAAAATTCTTTTCATCTTGCTATTGTTTAGAATATTGATTAAAAAATGTAATGATTTTAGGAATGATAACTGATATATAGATTTCTTTGTCGTACATATCGAAGTGGCGAGCCTTAGGAACTACAAAAAACTCCTTACTATTAGTAGCTGCATTGTTGTACATCAGTTCAGCTCCTTGGCGAGTAAAAGCATTTTCACCTGCTATTACCAAGAAAGGTGTATGTAGTTTTTTTACTTCTTGGGCAGGAAAGAACTTGCGCCAAGAAAGTTCAGACCAAGAAGCAAATGGCAACCAATTAGGAGTAGCCCCTCGTTTGCTGTTGTAGTAATACTCAGCTCCTTCTGAACCTTCTTCGATGAGGTTTACACGTGTAACAATACCTTTTTCTTCATACAGTTTCTTTTCGGAGAGCAGTTGTGCTTCACTCTTACCATTAGGAGCGACAAAGTGGATCATTTCAAAAGGATTGACTACTGCAATAGCTTTCAACGGAGACGATTTAGCCAAAGTAACAGCGTAAGGTAAATACACCCCTGAACCACAGATGCCTACAGCAAAGATTTTGTTTTTATCTACATTTGGGTATTTCGTTATAAAAGCTACTGCGCTATTGATGTCGGTAGCCTTTATAGTAGGGTCTTCATAAGCGCGAGGTTGTCCTTCACTAGAACCAAGATAAGAATAATCATACACCATTGTAACAAACCCTTTTTCAGCTAAAAGTTGTGCGTAAAGACTGGCGGTTTGTTCTTTGGTACTTCCCATAGGTCCTTGTACTACTACCGCAGGTAGATGGTCGCTCTTCTTCATTTTTATAGGGGTATAAATCACTCCCGCTAATTGAAAACCAGAAGTCTGGTTTTTGAATACTACCGGAGTAATATTTACCATTTCGGTAGGAGGTTGAGCTATAACCTCATTTTCTTGTGCCAATGCTCCTATGCTTACCAAAGATAAACATATCGCAGTTAAAACACTTTTAAAGGGGGTATTCTTTTTCATAATTGTATTTTTTTTGATGACAAATATAGAAATACTTTTAATTATTTCAGTTTTTCGGAGAGTTTTTGTGCTTGTGATTGATTGTTAGCCATTCCTTCATAGCTAAAACCATACATTTCACAAAAACGTTTTATAGTGTATTCTCCGTCATTAATCATAAACTCGGAAGGACTTAAACCTTGATATAAAAAAAAGAGTTTAGAAGGAGCAAACGAATTTGGGGCAATAGTCCCGTAAAAACGCTCTAACAAGGTGCGTACGATGCTACTTATATTGTGCCAATATACAGGAGACCCAAGCACAATGATATCGGCATTTCTAATTTTCGTCAATACTTCATCGAATTGGTCGCCCGAGAGAGTCTGTCCGTAATGATTGACTCTATACTCCACTAGATTAAGTGTTTCGTATGTTTTTCCTTTGAGTAATGTTTGTGCTAACTGAGCCGTATTGCCGTTAGGGTTTGGGCTTCCGTTGATAAAAAGAATCTTTTGGGTATTCTTCTTGTTGTTTATTTCTTTGTCTTTGTTTTGGCAACTTGCCGTTCCTATTAAAGTAAAAAAAGCAAGTGCAAGTGTTAATAATTTGCTTTTATTCATCTTTTTTCGTCAGTATTCTTGACGACTGATTAATTATTTATTACAAATTCTTTTTAAAAAACTCTGTGAGTTTCTTTACTGCTTGGGTTACGTAGGGTTCTTTCCAATAGGTTTGGATATGGGTGGCTCCTTCAAGCAGATAGAGTTCTTTAGCTTGTGCATTGACGGCTTTAGCAAAGGCATCTTCGGTCATATCACGAGTGTCGGCTTTACTACCGGCAAGCATTAAGAGCGGTTGGTTGATAAGCTCTATTTGGTCGGTAGCATCAAAGCGCATCAAGTCCAGAAGACTGCTTTGGGTGTAACGGAAGGTGCTGTTTGGGTGGGCGTGGGTTTCGAGATAATATTCATAACCTTCGCGATAGAGTTCAAAAGGCATTTTAGCAACCTCTTCTTTGCTCATTTTAGGCATATTGCCCACATAACGCACCTGACCACCACGAGCTTCTTCTTCGCGGGCTTCAGAAGCCTCTTTAAGTCGTTGTTGGATAGTAGCTACTTGCGAGTTTTTAAAACCATTACGGCGCACCAATCCTGTGTTGAACATACTTAATGTTGCTACAGCTTTAAATCGCTTATCGGTTTTTGCTGCATTGAGTGTATATCCTCCTCCGCCACAGATACCGAGTATCCCGATACGATTGGCATCTACCCCTGCATAGGTGCTAATAAAATCGGCAGCAGCGTGAAGGTCGGCAGTACGGCTGGAAGGGGTATCTACATTACGAGGGGTACCTCCACTGGCTCCTTGATAAGCAGCATCGGGCGCTATCACAATATAACCTTGCTTTGCCAAAAGCTCGGCATATAAACCAGCGACTTGTTCTTTTACGCCACCGTTAGGGTGGGCTACCACTATAGCAGGGTATTTTTTGGTGTTATCGTACCCAGCAGGAGTATAGACATTAGCGGCAATGCTAATACCATCATTGCGGGTATATTGCACGGGGTGCATTTGTTGTGCAGATAGGTTCATAATAGTATTAAGAGTTAAAAGGGTTATTATCTTTTTCATTTCTATATGTTTTTATTATTTGTTCATTAACTAATTACAAGGCAAAGATACGATGCTTTTTCCAAAGGATTGTTACACAAAAGTCGGTAGTTTTTACAAATTTTTCTAAGTTCTTATTTTATGTATTGTTGCCAGAACGCTACAGCCAAATCTAACCAACCTTCAGCATCGGTGCCATTGCCTAAACCAAATCCGTGCGAAGCAGTTTGGTAGCGATGAAAGGCTACGGGTACACCTACACGTTTGAGGTTCTCGGCGCGATGTTGCATACCATCGGCAGAGGCAATGCCATCATTAGAAGCTACTGCGAGAAAAGTAGGTGGAAAATCTTTGCTGTAAAGACTTTGTCCTGTATAGATAATCACAGCAGTAGCAGGTTGGGGTAAGTGGGCGTTAGTAAATTTCTTAACTCCATAGTAGGCAATATTGCCCACCATACGTGCGCCTGCCGAGCCTCCCCAAAGAGAATAATCTTCTGTTGAGACGCCTAACGTTTTAGAATTTTGCAGTACATAAGCGATAGCTTGGGCTAAATCTTCGGTGGCGTACTGCTCACTGCCAATGCGGTAGCGTATCACAAAGGCATTGTAACCCAGTTCGCTAATGCGTTTAGCCAGAGGAAAGCCTTCGTGCAAAGAACCTATGTACGAGAAACCACCTCCAGGGCATATTATAGCAAACGGAGCCCCTTGTTTGCCGCGAAAAAAGAAGAGTCCTGTGTTTTGCTTGCGAGGATCTTGTTTTTTCTCATTGTCAGTATAAATGTTATAGAAGATAGTTTGCCCTTTATCTACTTCATCAATAAGATGGTTTACAGCGTTGAGTACTACATTGGGGTGCACATTGCTGTGGTAGGGCATAGTACGGGCTATTTGTGAAAGCGGTAGGGTGTAGTAGTTGCTATTCTCATCAAAGGGCAAAAGCAGTTCGCCATAGCCTGTAAAGGCTTTATGATAGATGAGGTCTTGTACGGTATGTGCAACTGTAAGGTGTTCGGTTGTAGTTGTCGAAGGTTGAGGATTGTTAGGCATAAGGTCTTTATTTTGAGCACAGCTTGTAAAGCTAAGAGTTAAGAGAATTAGTGGTGATATGAGATTTTTCATAAGGCTTATTTTTTATAGTTTCTCCAAATTTTTTAAGTATTTTAGGAGTGCAAGCACTCCAGAATTCCCAATCGTGTCCACCTTCACGTAAGATATAATCGTGAGGGTAATTTGCAGCAGTGAGTTGCTGATGGAGGCGTTGGTTTTCACGGGTAAAGAAGTCACATGTACCCAATTCAAGGGTGACAGGAGGCAATTCGTTTTGTGGATATTGCTGTATCACCTCATAAATATTGCGTACACCATAGCCTTCGATAACAGCACTCATTGCATAGATATAGCTAAACATATCACGATGGGTAATGCCATAATATAGGGCTCCATAGCCTCCCATCGAGAAGCCTCCTATCATTCGGCTTTGGCGTTCCCCTTTGATATGAAAACGTTTTTCTACTTGTGGAAGAAACTCTTGAAAAAAGTAGCTTTCGTAGCGAATAGAGCGTCCTGCTACATTGTCTAAATACATCCACGTATTGCCATCGGGGGTGATGATAACTGCTTCGGGCATAATGCCATCGGCAATAGCCTTATCGGCTTGTTCTTGGAGTTTATCGTACACAAACCAATCGTTTTGGTTGCCACCATAGCCGTGCAATAGGTATAGTACAGGGTATGTTTTCTCATTGCTGTAACCAGCTGGTAGATAAACCGTGTAATACATATCTCTGCCTACTATTTTGCTTTTTATTACTTGATCGTGTAGCACAGTGCTTCCATTACTGTTAGTTTGTATAGATTCGGGGGTATTGGTAACAGTGGGGGTACCTTCTGTTTTAGAGCAAGAAAAAAGTGTAATACTCATCAAGATAAGGATAGGTAAATTCATATTCATTTAATTTTTATTGTTTGACGAGGCAAAGGTAGGGCGGTATTTTGAACAGATTGTTACACAAAAGTCGGTAGTTTTTACATTTTTTTCTTATCTTTGCCGCACTATGAGTGAAAATAATGGAAATATCATTATTGAAGACAATCTTCACCGCTTGGGTGGAGAGGAGTTACGGCATTGTATAGCCCACGTGCTGTGCCAGGCGGGCAGGTATACTTTTGAGTACAACGGAGAGAATTTTGTGCTTGAAGCAGAGCAAACAATGATTATTCCTTATCAGCAGTTTATAGAGGCAGTAGTGCCTTCACCTTACTTGCGAGCTACTTGTATCTACCTCACCCCTAAATATACTGAATATTGTACCCCGCGTAGCAATTATGGCATACGAGGGGCGTTGGCACTGTTTGCTAATCCTATTATGCCCCTCACCGAAAAGCAGTTTGCCCAACTGCAATACGATTTTCAGCAAATAAAACACCGACTGACCGATACCACTCACGCTTTTCAAGAGGAAGTGTTACACAGTGCGGTGCAAATGCTTATTTTAGATTATTTTGATATTCATACCTCGCTGTTTGGGAAGCAGAAAATAACCTTTCAGGATAACGATCTTATGGTGCGTTTTATGGCATTGTTAGAACAAGAAGAATACGTGCAACACCGAGAAGTGGGCTATTATGCCGATAAGCTGTTTGTGTCGCCCAAGCACCTATCGGAAGTATGCAAGCAGGTGAGTGGGCGCAATGCCCTCTTCTGGATAAACCGCTTTACTACCATACATATACGTAAACTATTGCAACAGAAAACACACTCTATCACCGAGCTTACTGCCCTTTTTGGCTTTTCGTCTTCTGCCTATTTCTCTCGCTTTGTACAACAGCATTTAGGGGTAAGTCCGAGTGAATTTTATCAGTAATAAAAAAATCCTTGTGTGGTATGCCACACAGGGATTTTTACTTATTGCGTGTCGTGTTACGATTTGTGTTACGACCTTATGGCTTCAATTATATTATCTACTTGTAGTTTTTCGAGGATATTTTGGCGGTGGCGGTTTACGGTATGTATGCTGATGTTGAGTTTTTCGGAGATTTCTTTGCTGAACATTCCTTGTTTGGCTAGGGCGAGTACCTCTCTTTCGCGTGGGGTGAGCAGGGTATCGGTAGCACTTTCGATAGCGAAAGGTACCACTTCATCGGTAAGGCAGTTTTTTATTTGAAAACGGACAGAAGTGTTTGCTGATTGTTCAGGAGCGAGGTCTATGATGCCCATTCCAAGAAAATTATCGTCTTTGAATGCCAATATACGCATTTGGTAAATCATTCGTACATACTTTCCTCTATCCAAGACTCTCATTTCATAGATATATTTGTAAGTTAGCTTTTCTTCCTCGGGGAGCGTGTCCAAAAACTCCCATACTTTTTTATCAATTCGTCTTACCACTTCTAAATCATCGGGATGCACCAATTTTTCAATATTGAGCTCATCAGATGCTTGAATATATTCGGTTACATATTCGGTTACATAATAGTAATGTCCAAATCTATCTAACAGAAACACCGCAAAACTCCCTGCTTGTTCTAAGATTTTTAAGTGGGTGATGTATTCTTGTGCTATTTCCTCTATGCTTTTATCGGTTGTCATCTTTAAAAATGGTTATTATTCAGTATTGTGTAGTGATGCGCACCGCCGTAATTTTGCCCCAAAGATAATCAAAAATTTTTAAAAGATGAAGAATAAATCACGAACCATTAGGAATTTATGTGTTTTTATTTTCGTAGCCCTCAGTTGTGGCTGGGTAGGCGTATGGGTAGATGCTCTTACCGGCGAAACGATAGGTGATTTTGGCGAAGCTAGCAATGGTACTAGTGGAATGGGTATTTTTATAATTGCCCCTCTGCTTACTTGGCTCTTGTTGCGCGCTTTTATGGGTGATGGTTGGCGCGATGCAGGGTTGCGTCCGCTTATCAAGAAAAACCTGCGATGGTATGGGGTGGCAACCCTTATTTACCCTGCGGTGATTGCCGTTACCCTGCTTATAGGGGAGCTGTTAGGCTGGATAGATGTACAAATCCGTTGGACGGACTATTTTGCGGGCTTTGGTATTTTTGTAGTAGCCGAATTTGTAAAGAATTTCTTTGAAGAATCGGCGTGGCGGGGGTATCTTACGGCTCGTTTGCTCAGTTTGAAGATTAAAGATGTGTGGCTTTATCTCATCGTAGGGGCAGTGTGGTGCTCGTGGCATTGGCCTTACTTCTTTTATTTTGTAAAACCAGAACAGCTATTTGCTATATTCCCTTATGATAAGGTTACTTTTTGCCTCATGGCACTGGTGTGCTGCACCTCGTGGACGGTAATGTACACAGAACTTTTCCGCCTTACCAAGTCGATATGGCCTGGGGTGTGGATGCACGCTATTGAGGATACGACCATCAACAGTTTGATATACGATAAGCATATTCTCATTGAAACAGGTAGAGAGATACTCATTTCGCCCGTTTCGGGGATTATCCCTTGTCTGCTGTATCTCGGCGTAGGTCTATGGCTGAGGAAATTACGAATGACAAGTTACGAATGACAACTCCCCGTGATGCGAGCCATAAAGGCTGTTTGCATCATGGGGAGTTTTATTACCTATCGTACTACGACTTAATTTCCTATTTTCCAATTGACGATTTTATGAGTTGCAACATTACGGCATCTATCTTTTCCGCTGTGCTGAAGTTTTGCTTGATATGGTATTTTTCGGCGATAGCAGCAATTTTCTCGTAGCGTATGCGTACAATTTTTTCCTCCTTGTAGATGAGGATTTTCAAAGGGAGTTCAATAGCAAAGCTAAGGTTTTCCTGCATTAGGGCAGTCCCTACTTTGGGGTTGCCCACTATAAGTACAGTCGCGGGGTGCATATTTTCGCCTACTGCCTCGGCTGCCTTGTGGTGTTCGATAGTAGCAAAAATGGTAATGCCTTTGCTGTTCAGTGTTTTCTGAAGTGCCGCTACAGTCTCTTCAAAAGCCAATGGACTCTCAAAATCAGCATAAGGTTTTATCACATCAGTACAGCTAATAATAGGATGTGCGGCTGCTAAGAACGGGAATAGTAGGAATGTAATGAAGTGTTTCATGTCGTTTTTATTTATTGAGCTGAATGGTAAGCATAGAAATGGCTTTTTTTATTGATAAATGTTTCTTGGTTTTAGGGTGCAAAGATAGTGATAATTTGCTAATTTTTGAGTTGCTCTTCTATCTCTTCAATGCTGGGGAGAGAAGACCTATATCCTTCTGATAGTTGTTCATATAGTTGATAGGAAGAAATCCCAATAGGACTATTTACATCTGAAAGTGTATATTCAGCCACTATATCATTCTTATCTTTACAAATAAGCAGACCAATAGTAGGATTATCTATTTCGGTACGCATCTGTTTATCTACAGCGGTAACATAGAACTTGAGTTGTCCTACGTGTTCTGGCTTGAATTTCACAGACTTAAGTTCTACTACTACATAACAATGAAGGCGCACATTATAGAAAAGTAAATCAATATAGAAGTCATCACCACCCACATCTATATGTACTTGTTTGCCATAAAAACAGAATCCTTTACCAAGTTCTAAAAGGAACTTAGTCATATTTTCTTCTAAATAATTTTGAAGTTCTTTCTCTGTATAGGGTTTCGTTAAGGTAAGAAAATCAAATATATAAGGGTCTTTGGTGAGTTGTTGTGCCAAATCGGATTGTATAGCAGGAAGTTGCTGCTTGAAATTTGTAATAGCTTTTCCCTCTCTATCATAGAGATTTAAGCCCAACTGATGTTCTAACACCGAGCGACTCCAGTGGTTTTCTATGGTTTTATTGACATAGAAAAGGGCTTCTGATATGTTCTTACAACGCTGTATAATCATTATATGATGCCCCCAAGGGATATTGAATAGCGTCATTTCTAATTGGGAAACAACTTGTTTCCCAATTATATTTCCTTGATTATAAAACAGATACCACTGCCTTATATATTTTAAATTCCGATAAGAAAACCCTTTCATAGTAGGAAAGGCTTCTTGTAGGTCTCGGCTCAGGGTTTGCAGAAAACCATCACCCCATTGGGTTTGTTCTTGCTTTTGAACTATATCCTTCCCTATTCGCCAATAAAGGTGCAACAGCTCACTATTTACTTGTATAGCTGCTTTGATTTGGCTTTGTTGAATATTTGCTTTAAGAGCTTCTAACCATTCTCTGTAGGCTGTAGTATTGATAATGGCATTCATCTTTTGTGTTCTCTAAGAAGGTACAAAGATAAGGATAATTCACTTATTTCTGAATGCTCCAATTGACGAATTTATCAACTGTAGCATGTAACACCTAATCAGGATCCGTTACCCAGTAGCTCACCGTACCAATAGCATATTTGCCTGTAGGCTTTGCAAAAAGCGCAGGGCGGAATATATAATAAGCCCCTCTCCCAAGCAAGAATAACAGTAAGGTTATAAGGATATAAATTATTTTCTTTTTCATTGACTAATACAGTGAGAAAGTTCTGTTTTCAAGCTACAAAGATAAGGATAATTGATGAATTTTCCTTATCTTTGTATTTCATAACTTCTCGAATTCGAGAGGATTAAAAAATAAATGTATCTGTCTTTTTTGTAAGGTAAAAAATCAACACAATGAGTACATTAACTCCTAATTTTGATTATGAAGAGATGCTTCTACAAGCCATTAATCATATCCGAGATGGACGTAATTATCTCGCCAAACAAATAAGTTCTACTATCAGTTCTGTATATTGGAATATAGGGAAGCTCCTTTTTGATCGGCATTTAGAAGAAGGATATGGTAGCGGAGTTGTAAAACAACTCTCTGTTGATCTAAAGAGAGAATTTCCCGATATGGGACTCTCACCTCGTAATCTTTGGTATATGAAACGCTTCTATGAACGTTATTATCAAGCAGATACAAAACTGCAACGCTGCGTTGCAGTTTTACCATGGAGACATAATATTCTCCCATTATAGTACTAACCAATGGAAGTCTTATTACTAATCACTAACAACTAACTGGCAAACCTCCCCATCAAAGACGGCGTAAGTATAATAGTGTATCCAGTCGCCGGTATTGATATAGGTAGCTTCTCCACCGAGGTCGATGGTCATAGGCAGGTGGCGGTGTCCGAAGAGGAAGTAGTCGTAGTGCTGGGTCTGTAATTTGCGACGGCAGTACTGCACCAACCATTCGTTGTCTTCCCCCAAGAAATGCACATCCTCCGCTCCTGAGATGAGCTTGTTCTTCACCGAGAGGTATTGTGCCAGGCGTACCCCAATATCAGGATGGAGCCAACGGAAGAGCCACTTACAGAGAGGATTGGTAAAGATTTTTTTCATGCGCTTGTAGCCCTTGTCTCCAGGGCCGAGGCCATCGCCATGGCCGATAAGGAAGCGCTTTCCGTTGCAGAGAAATGCTTGGGGGCGGTGATAGACGGGGATGTCCAGTTCTTGCTCAAAATAATCACTCATCCATAGGTCGTGGTTGCCCACGAAGAAGAAGATTGGCAGGCCACTGTCACGGAGTTCGGCCAGCTTGCCCAATACACGAACGAAGCCCTTGGGGACTACTGTACGGTACTCAAACCAAAAATCAAAGAGATCGCCTAAGAGGAAGAGGGCGCCGGCATCGGTTTTGATGGTATCGAGCCAATGGACGAACTTGAGTTCGCGGGGGCGGCTTTGGGCAGAGGTAGGGGCACCGAGGTGATTGTCGGAGGCGAAATAGAGCTTTTTGTTGTTATCTAATTCTATTTGAATCATAGTTATTGGTTTCTTATTTTGACTATTATCCACTTACCGGCTTAGTGCCTCCATACTCTACTTGCTGATGGGGTTTTATTTCCAATGCTTGTCAATAGTTAAAAGAAGCATAGGTATAAACTCCTAATCAATAATCATTATTGAGCGGGGGTTTCGTTCGTTGAGGAGGTTCGAGCACTTACCGAAAGGACGATACCCAGAGCGATGCAGGTCATCCAGATGGAAGTACCCCCGGTGGTAAAGAAAGGTAGGTTCTGTCCGGTTACTGGAAGGAGGCCAACGGAAACTCCCATATTGATAAAGGCTTGGAAGACTATAGGGATGCCCACGCCCAGGACTAAGAGCTTGCCAAAGATAGAGGTAGCCTTCAGTGAGATGACCACAAAGCGTACGAGCATAATCATAAAGAGCAGGATGAGGCTTGCGCCCCCCCATAGGCCGTATTCTTCCACGACGATGGCAAAGATAAAGTCGGACGAGCCCTGTGGGAGGAGGTTCTTCATCACACTTTTGCCGGCTCCTTTGCCCCAAAAACCACCCGAAACGATGGCCATCTTGGCTCGCTCGGATTGGTAGTTTTCCTCCTTATCCTTGCTTAGAAAGGACTCGATACGGCTTTTCCAGGTATCGGCACGGTGTGGGAAGGCATCGGGGAAGGCCTTGATAAAGAGGAAGAAGAGTCCAGAGAGCATGATGGCAAAGACCATACTGAGCAAGATATGCTTGATGGGGTAGCGCCCTATAAAAAGGAGCATCAGAACCATGACATACATAATAGCCCCTGTGGAGAAGTTAGGCAAGGTAACCAAGCCTACAGTGATGGCCACAGGAGTCCATAGGGGGAGGATGCTATCGACAAAGGTTACCTTGGTACCATAGGTTTCGGCCAAGTAGGAGGCCACATACATCAGCAGGATGATCATGGCAAAGGCCGAAGGCTGGAAAGAGATAACCCCAAAGAGGTAGATCCAACGGCTGGCGTTGGCACCCTCGATCGTGCTTCCCTTGAGCAAGGCGAAGAGCAACAGTATCCACGCCAATAGCAGCCCTAAGCGCGCCATAGGCCTGAAATAGCGGTAGGGGAAGATATGTATGAGGTAAATAATAAATAATCCCGCGGCTATTAGTGCTAAATGGCGGATAAGGTATCCCCAAGTGCTGATGCCTGTTCGCTCGATATAAACTAAGTTGCTACTGGAGCTATATACCGGCAAGAAAGAGAGCATTGCAAAGAATAGAATAACTCCCCAAAGGGAGATGTCTCCCTTGAGGTATTGCCTGAAACGTTCCATGAGGGGTTATTCTTTGATCATGTTTACATAGTGTTTGAATTGGTTACCTCTGTCCTCATAGCTTTGGAAGAGGTCAAAGCTGGCGCAGGCAGGGGAGAGTAGTACGGTATCTCCTTCTTGCGCTAAGCCACGTCCTACCTGTACGGCATCTTCCATAGAATGGGTTTCGATGATGGTAGGGACGATGCTTTGGAAGGTTTGGATAATCTTGTTGTTATCAAGCCCTAAGCATACGATGGCTCTTACTTTTTTGCTTACATAAGGAATCAGAGGGCTATAGTCGTTCCCCTTATCTTGTCCGCCGACGATCCAAACGAGGGTATCCTCCATGGAGTCCAAGGCATAATATACGGAATTGACATTGGTAGCCTTGGAGTCGTTGATATACTTTACGCCCTCTACCTTGCGAATGAACTCCAAGCGGTGGGGAACGCCCTGGAAGGTCATCAGGCTGTTGCGGATATTCTCATTGCGGATATTGAGCATTTTGGACACTAAGGAAGCTCCCATAGCGTTTTTCAAGTTGTGTTTTCCTTTGATGGTTAAGTCTTTTGTAGGCATTTCGAAAAGGTTTTGATTATAGTTGATATAAATATTTTTTTCATCGAGGCAATAGGCCCCTGGTATGCATTCTTTTTCTAAGGAGAAAGGGATCAGCTGTGGGCGAATGTCCTTTCTTTTGGCGAGTTCCTGCTGTAGGACAGGGTCATCGGCATCGTAGATCAGCAGGTCATCGGCTTGTTGGAAAGCGGAGATACGCAGCTTGGCATCGATATAGTTTTGGAACTGATAGTTGTACCTGTCCAAGTGGTCAGGGGTGATGTTGAGCAATAAGGCGATATGGGGTCGGAAGGAGGTGATGTCGTCCAGCTGAAAGCTGCTGATCTCCAGTACATAATATTCCTTTGGCTCTTGGGCGACCATACGGGCAAAGCTATGGCCTATATTGCCTCCTACCCCTACGGAGAGGCCTGCCTGTTGTAGCAGGTGATAGATGAGGCTGGTGGTGGTTGTCTTCCCATTGCTTCCGGTGATGGCGATAATCTTGGCCTGGGTATAGCGGGAGGCGAACTCGATCTCGGAGATAATCTCGATACCTTTGTCCTTGGCCTTTTGGATGATGGGCACCTTGTGTGGTATGCCAGGGCTCTTGATAATACAATCGGCCGAGAGGATCTCACTTTCTGTATGTTGGCCTTCTTCCCAGCGTATGGCAGCTTGGGAGAGTTCGGCTTTGTAAGTGTCTTTCAGGGGGGACTTGTCGGAGAGGAATACCTCCCAACCTTGTTTTTTCCCAAGAATGGCAGCACCAGTGCCACTCTCTCCGCCTCCAAGGATTACTAATTTCATCTCTTATTAGTTTTGAATTTCAAATTTTGAGTTCTAAGGGTTATAGATTTATACTATATAATCATTATCTCCTATCTTATCTTCAGCGTGATAAAAGATACTAATGCCAAAATAATCCCTACAATCAAGAATCGCATGACGATTTTACTCTCGTGGTAGCCTTTCTTTTGGTAGTGGTGATGGAGGGGGGACATGAGGAATATCCGGCGTCCTTCACCAAATTTCTTCTTAGTGTATTTGAAATAGCCTACCTGCAAGATGACCGATAGGTTTTCCATCAGAAATATCCCACAGAGTACGGGAATGAGCAATTCCTTGCGTACCATGATGGCCAATACGGCTATGATGCCTCCTATGGTAAGGCTGCCGGTGTCTCCCATGAATACCTGAGCAGGATAGGTGTTGTACCACAAAAAACCAATAAGAGCACCTACCAAGGCGGCGATGAAGATCGTGACTTCTCCTACGTGGGGGATATACATGATGTTTAGGTATTCAGAAAAGATGCTATTGCCCGATATCCAAGCAAAGATACCGAGGGTGAAGACAATGATAGCCGAGGAGCCTGCTGCCAGGCCATCAATGCCATCGGTGAGGTTGGCTCCATTGGATACGGCGGTGATGATAAAGATCACCACGGGTATGAAGATAAGCCATACCCAGTTCTTGTATCCCTTGCCTACCCACTTGATGAGAGAGGCATAGTCGAACTCATTGTTTTTCATAAAAGGGATGGTCGTTTTGGTGGATTTCACCTCGGCCATACTTGGTAAGGAACGTCGCTCTACCTGGCTCATGCGAGAGGCTTGCGCATTTTCATTCTTGACGGTCACCCCAGGGTGGAAATATAAGGTGGCTCCTACTATAATCCCTAAAGAGATCTGCCCTAAGACCTTGAAACGCCCCTTGAGGCCGTCTTTGTTCTTTCTAAAGACCTTGATATAATCATCCAAAAAGCCAATGATCCCCATCCATACGGTGGTGATCAGTAGCAGAATCACATATATATTGTCCAACTTGGTTAGCAAGAGGGAAGGTATTAAGAGGGCTAAAATAATGATAATCCCTCCCATGGTGGGTGTGCCTGCTTTTTCCTTCTGTCCGGCTAAGCCTAAGTCACGCACCGACTCGCCAATCTGTCGCTTATACAACATATTGATGATGTGCTTCCCACTGATGGTGGCAATCAGTAGTGATAATATAGCCGCTAAACCCGCCCGAAAAGAGATGTACTGGAAAGCACCCGCACCAGGGACATTGTAGGCTGTATGTAGGTAATCAAATAAATAGTATAACATAATTAGTGAACAGTGAACAGTGAATAGTGAAAAGTGAAAAGTGAAAAGTGAACAGTGAACAGTGAAAAATGAACAGTCTTGCTGTTTATTCCTTTTTACTTTTGTTTTTCTGTCTTCTTTATTTTTCTATATTTCTATCCTTTTTTGTTTTTATCTTTCTATTTTTACTTTTCTTTTTTGTTTTCCTTATTTTCAGATAGGTGTTTTTTTGTTGTTTTTATAGAGGCAATGAGAATTGCGATAAGTTCATTACATTCTTTTTCAAAGCTATCTTTTATTTTTTTATCTAAATAATTGGTGTCATATAAAAGAGAAATCCAATAGTCTGTCTCATTGGCCTCTTTTAGGGCTATAGAGAGCTTAGAAATGAAATCAGCAGTACTCTGAGCATATGTTCCTTCTCTTACTAAAGCTCCTATGGCTGTGCCACTTCTCAAAACTTGATTACTTAATATATATTCGTTGTTTTCTCTTAGAAATTTTGAGAGTTTTACTATTCTAACGGCAAAATTATAGCTTTTTGTAAGTAAAGTACCTTTTCTGTCATTATTTATTATCATTTATATACTTAGTATTCTATTTTTGTGTTTCAACTCCAAGTATTTGTTAGCTCCATTTTTCACTCATCACTTTTCACTCATCACTTTTTTCCCTTCCTCTAAGTCGTCGAAATGGGTTTTTACTCCTTTGATTTCTTGGTAGGTTTCGTGTCCTTTGCCGGCCAGTAGGATGATGTCTCCTGGATGAGCGAGGTGACAGGCTACTTTGATGGCTTGTCGGCGGTCGGTGATGGTCATATATTTATGTTGGTTTTCGCCTCTGATGCCTGCTTCCATCTCCTGGAGGATGGCCTCGGGGTCTTCCTCACGGGGATTGTCGGAGGTGAGTATGACCTTGTCGCTTAGGGAGGTGGCGATGTGTGCCATGATGGGTCGTTTTCCCTTATCCCTATTGCCTCCGCAGCCTACTAAGGTGATGAGCTGTTGGCCTGCTTGCTTGATGCTTCGGATGGTTTCCAAGACGTTCTCCAAGGCATCGGGGGTATGGGCGTAATCTACGATGAGGGTACGCTTGTCAGGAGCCACAAAATACTGGAAGCGCCCGGCTACCGGAGTGAGCCTGCTTAAGGCCAAGAGGGCTTGTAGGGTGTCCACTCCTAAGAGCTTCGCGGTGGCATAGATGGCCAAGAGGTTGTAGGCGTTGAACTTCCCGATGAGTGATACCCATAGCTCTTGCGTTTCGATACGCAGGAGCATACCTGAGAAGGTATTTTCCAAGACGGAGAGCCTAAAATCGGCCATGGTCTTAAGGGCATAGGAGTATCGCTTGGCAGGGGTGTTCTGCAACATGTAACTTCCATTCTTATCATCTATGTTGGTCAGGGCAAAAGCGGTTTTGCTCAGCGAGTCAAAGAACTTTTTCTTAGTATCCCGATAGTCGGCCAGGGTATTATGGAAGTCCAAATGGTCTTGGGTAAGGTTGGTAAAGACCCCACCTGAGAAGTGCAGTCCTTCGATGCGATGGAGTGCTACTCCGTGTGAGCTTACTTCCATAAAGCAATGAGTTACCCCCTGCTCGACCATGCGGTGCATAACCTCATTGAGGGTGAGCACGTCCGGTGTGGTGTTTTTCGTCTCCATTCGCTGTTGGTCTATATAGATCGCAATGGTAGATATAAGGCCAACCTTGTGACCTAATAGCCCAAAGAGCTGGTAGAGTAGGGTAGCGATGGTAGTCTTTCCATTGGTTCCGGTTACCCCTACTAATTTTAGTTTTTTAGAAGGATTTCCGTAAAAATTGGCCGCTATCTTCCCCATAGCTATGGTGGTGTCGGCTACTTTTACGAATGTTACCTCCTGTGGTAGTGTTGTGGGTAATACCTCACAGACAACGACCTTTACTTTTTCTACTACTACTTGACTTATAAAAGAGTGCCCATCTGTTTTTGCTCCTTTTATGGCAAAAAACAGCGTGTTATCGGATATTTTTCGTGAATCCTGGGTGAGATTTGTCACCTCTACCTGATCGTTTCCGATTATTTGTATGGTGTTTACTTCTTTTAGGAGCTCTTTTAGTGTCATAGCTTAGTTAAAATCCAGTTTGATTGTTTTTCTACCTCCTATATATTCTCCGCCAGTGATAGATTGGGCAGAAACCTTGGGGGCACTGCCTGAGATCTTGACGGTAAGCCCGAGGTTCTCCATGATAGCGATGGCATCCATGGCATCCATACCGATGACGTTGGGGACGATGGTTTTGTATTTGTCAAGGATCTGATCATATTTTGCATACTTCTTTTCCACTTCCACCGTAGAGGAGTCGATATCCTCAATGGTGTCAATCAATAGGGAGCTGGTATAGATCTTCTGGGCAATACTCTTGAACACAGGGCCGGAAACATCGGCGCCGTAGTAACCTATCTTCTTGTCAGGATTATGAATTACCACGATACAAGAGTACTTAGGATTATCGGCAGGGAAAAACCCAGCGAAGGAGGAAATATATCCGAGCTTGGACTTATCCTTATAGTCCTTCTGTGCGGTACCTGTTTTCCCAGCCATAGAGAAATGGGGGGTATATAGGCTTTTTCCGGTACCATACTTGACGGTATTCTCCAAGACCTTCTTGACAACGGTGGCGGTTTGTTCGCTGCATAGGGTGCTGTTGAGCACCTCTATGTCGAATTTCTGGATGGACTTATTCCAGTGCTTGACCTCTCGGATCATACGCGGCTTGAGCATCACCCCATTGTTGGCAATAGCATTGTAAAAAGTGAGCACCTGTAGGGGAGTCATTTCCACACCATAGCCGAAGGCCATCCACTCTAAGGCGATACCACTCCATCCACGTTGGTGAGGCTGTGGGACGAAGGGTTCCCCTTCCCCAGATATAGAAAGCCCTAACTTTCGGTTGAGGTGCATTTTGTTGATTTTATCGACAAACTTCTTAGGGTTTTTCCCGAAGAGGTCGTGTACCATCTGGACAATAGCGGTATTGGAGGAAAGCTGCATGGCCTTGGAGAGGTTGATCACTCCATATCCTTTTCGGTTGGAGTCCCATACCTGCCTGCCATAGAAGGAGATAACCCCTTTTTTGGTATCGACGGTATAGGTCGTATCAATCTTGGCTTCTTCCAAAGCGGTGACCAAGGAGACGGTTTTGAATACGGAACCCGGCTCGTAGGTTTCCCCTACCGCATAGTTAAATCGTTCGGCATAGGTACCGTCTTTGGTACGGCCGAGGTTGGAGATGGCCTTGATCTCTCCGGTAGCCACTTCCATCACCACGGTACAGCCATGATCGGCCTGATAGGTTTCCAGCTGCTTGAGCAGGGCGTGGTGAGCGATGTCCTGAATATTGATATTGATCGTGGAGACTACATCGTAGCCATCCTTAGGTTCTATTTCATTGCTATCATCGATAGGTTTCCACTGGCCTTGGGCAATTTTCTGTTTCAGATGTCGTCCCTCCACTCCGGAGAGGTATTTGCTAAAAGCCCCTTCGAGTCCCACTTTGAATACATTTCCTTGTCCGTCGGTACGTTCGTAACCCACAATACGGTGAGCGATAGCCCCCAAGGGATATTCGCGAGAGGTCTTGCCTTCTACCACGATACCCCCTTTGTAAGCTCCCAAGGAAAATAAGGGAAACTTACGGATGCGCGCACACTCATCGTAACCTATTCCCTTGGTGATGAGGAAATACTTGTTTTTTTGCTTGCGCGCTTCGGTAAGAGCTTTCTTATAGTAAGAGGCGGGTCGGTTGAAGAACTTTCCCAAGGAATCGCACAAGGCAGGCAAGTGCTCATTGAAGTTCTTTCCGGAGGGGGATAGGGCGTCAAAGTGGATGTCGTAACGGGTGATGGAGGTAGCCAGTAGGCTTCCATCATCAGAATAGAGGTCTCCACGGTTGGCCTCAATAACGAACTCTTTTATGGTATATTGGGCAATGAGTTGCTCGTATTTATCCCCATTGAAATAGAGGCTGATGAGCTTATATGAGATCGCTAAGGCAAAGAGGAAGAGGCCTATCGCCACCATGATGGTGCGCAGGTTCACAATTCTATCTTTGGGCATTTCATTACTCATCTTTGACAATAACCTTTATTTTGTTGGGTGGGGTATGGGACTGTTTCAGTCCGCTATCCTTGAGCGCTCCGAGGATGGAGGACTCAAGCTTGACCTGCTGCAAGCGGGAACGAACTTCGACAAACTCACTTCTAAGATCCTTGACTTCGGCTTCCAATCGGCCGATGGTATATACCTTGTAATCAATAAGGTGTCCGCTATAGATCATAATAATCCCCAGCAATAGTACCAAGGAGATAATCATCCAGTTTTGGTAGGAGCCTTTACCTACTAAGAACTCGGCCTTGAATACATTTACGAATCGTTCTTTAATCCTATTGGTCATCATTTTCATTTTTCACACGTTCGGCCACTCTCAAGGAGGCGCTTCGGGCACGATTATTGGATTGTACTTCGGCTTGTGAGGCTCTGATGGCCTTTCCTACTTTTCTGAAAGGGGTCAGTAGGTTTCCATAGAAGTCCTTTTGGGCTTCTCCGGAGAATTGTCCGTCGCGGATAAAACGTTTTACGGCTCTATCCTCTAAGGAATGGTAGCTGATGAGTGCTATTCGTCCGCCAGGCTTGACGATTTCTGTTAGCTGTAGCAGGAACTCCTCGAGGGCATCGATTTCCTGATTGACCTCTATACGGATGGCCTGATATAGCTGGGCTAACACCTTGTTTTCCTTTCCCTTGGGCAGGAAAGGCAGAACGACCTTTTTGAGCTGTTCGGTGGTTTCGATAGGAGCTGTGCTGCGCTGGGAGACGATCGCCTGCGCCATGGAGCGCGCTTGGGAGAGCTCACCGTAGAGGAATAGCAAATGAGCGAGTTCCTGCTGGCTATACTCATTGACCACCTGAAAGGCGGAACGAGTAGCAGAAGGATTCATCCGCATATCCAAAGCCGCTTCAAATCGGGTGGAGAAGCCACGCTCGGGGGTATCGAACTGGTGGGAGGACACACCAAAGTCGGCCAAGACCCCATCGACCTGTCGTACCCCGTGGAAGCGCAAGAAGCGCTTCAAGTACCTGAAGTTCTCCGGAATAAGGGTAAAGCGCTCATCGTCAATACGGTTTTGTGCGGCGGCAGGGTCTTGGTCAAAGGCCAACAAACGCCCCTGGGGGCCTAAGTGAGCCAAGAGGGCGCGGGAGTGTCCGCCTCCTCCGAAGGTGGCATCCACATATATGCCATCAGGGACTATGGCAAGCCCCTCTATGCTCTCTTGGAGCAAAACCGGTATGTGATAACTATTCCCGTCCATCTTCTCCCATTATCTTTTCGGTCATCTGCATGAAGGTGACCTCGTCTATACTATTATTCTGTGCCTCGAAGGCCTCTTTGTCCCATATCTCAATGAAATTGATCAGGGGGACAAGGACTACTTCTTTGTCGATATGAGCGTATTCAACCAAGGATTTAGGGATGAGAAAACGCGCGGCGGCATCCACTTCTACTTCCTTGACCCCTGCGGTGAATTTGCGCAAATAGTCCAAGTGTTGCTTAGAAAAAAGGTTCAATTTGGTGCGTAGCTTCTCCATAATCTCCTGCCATTCCCCCTGAGGATACAGCTCGATACAGCGATTGAATACGGAAGGCTTCAGTACAAATCCTCTTTCCAACTCTTTGTCCAATAAGCACTTAAGCCCCGAAGGGATGGTAATACGCCCCTTCGAGTCAGCCTTGCACTCATATGTTACGGATGAATGGATCATGAACCTTTTTATTATCGGGTCAAAGATACAAACTTTTTCCCACTTCCTCCCACTTTTTCCCACTTTTTTTATTAACAGAGGAAACGACTAATGACCAATGACCAATGACCAATGACGAGTGACCAATGACCAATGACTAATGGTGAGTGACCAATGACCAGTGACCAATGATGAGTGAGCAGTGAGAGAGAAAGGAATAAGCCTTCCCAAATGTGGGAAGGCTTATTCTATTTTTGATAATCAGTGATTAACCATTAACCATTAATCATTAACCATTATATTAATAGTATTTAGCGCGATCGTCAACTATCTTAGCGGTGCTTTGTAGGGCAGCGGAAAGGTCTTGTGAAGCGCGGTTTATCTTTTGGGTTCTTAGGTTATTGGAGTAAGTAGTGTAGTTGTTGATAGCAGGCGCTATGGTCTTTTGGGTGACTTCTATCACATACACTCCATTGTTACCGGCGATGGGTTTGCTAAGTTTGTTTTCAGGAAGGACGAAGGCTACCCCTACTACGCTGGGTTCGTTGCCTTGTCCGGCAATGATAGGGCTGGCGAGGGTTACGTTCTCACTTAGCTGAATATTGTTGGTTTGTCCGGTAGCTTGGGCGATCTGCTCAAGGCTTGTTCCCTTCATTTTTTCAGTAATTTGTTTTACCTTTTTCTCTTTGATAAGGATAGGTTCCACAATGGCTCTGACATCGTCGGGAGCGGCAAGTCCTTCTTTGATTTTCTTGGTAAGCTGAGCCACTACATAGCCATCTTTGACATCGAAGCGGTGGATATCACCCACTTTGGTATCTTCTTCGAAAGCCCATTTGACAACTTGTCGGTTGCTGCCTAATCCGGGGATATCTTCGGCGAGCGCTTCCAAGTTATTGGCAGGCAATACGCTATATCCTTGTTTGGTTGCGATGGCGGCGAAGTCCTTAGGATTTTTGAGTGCAGCCTCGTTGAAGGCAGTAATATTGGTATATACCTGATTGATTGTAGCGGAAGAAGGCGCTATATTGCGTACAATGGTAGCGAGCTGTACCCCTGCTTTTTGGTCGGTAATCTTAACGACATGGAAGCCGAAGTCAGTTTCCACCAAGCCTACATCTCCTACTTTAGCGGAGAACACATAGTCGTTGAAGGCAGGAACCATTGTGCCAGGAGTGAAGAAGTTCAGGTCACCCCCGTTAGGAGCGTTGGAACTATCGTCGGAATTGGCTTGAGCTAAGGTAGCGAAGTCTTCTCCGGCTTTGATACGAGCCAATAGGCCTTCTGCTTTTGCTTTGGCTTCTTCTTTGGTAAGGGTAGTGTTTTCTTTGCTTGCCATAGAACCTTTGTAAGCGATTAGGATATGGCTGGCTCTTACTTCAGCATTGGGCTTTTTGGCGAGCATGCGGCTATATTTGTAGGCATTGTCTTCTTTGTAAGGGCCATAGAGTTGTCCTACTTCCAAGTTGTAGAGTGCTTCCGCATATTCTCCGAATAGCTTTTCACGACTTACGTAGAGGCTATCAAAAGGTACATCGGAGTTATCATTGACAAAGTCAGGCACCTCTTTTTTAGGCATGGTAGCAAAGCCAGGGAGTGTATCGTTCTTCCCAGTGTTCGCATTATAGAGGATTTTAGGCGCATCCAAGGCCTTAAGAGCCTCTTCTATTCCCTTGATATCCTCAGCAGAAGCGGTATTGGAAGCCAAGACGAACTGTAGGTTGCGCATTTGCTTTTGTTCGAATTGCTTTTTGTGAGCTTTGATATAGTCCTCAATCTCCTTGTCAGATACTTTCACCAAGCTATCAGCGATAGAGGCGTAAGGTACTGCTACATACTTGAGGCTCACCTGGTCGGACTGTTTGTGATATTCATTTTCACCATCCTTGAAGGTAACGCCCAGTGCGGAGCGGATAAGGTTGAGGTAGGTTTCACGCTTGGCATTGTCGATATAGGATTTCTCCTCGGCTTGCCATTGCTTATACACGGTAGGGTTCATGGTTTTGAGTTCGGAGATGAATTGGGCGAACTTTGGTGCGGAGAAGGCACCTTTTTCATCTTGGAACTGAGGGTTTTGCGCATAGCTGGGCACTTTGGAGATCATGTCGATCACCTGTTCTTTGCTTATGGAGATACCCAATTTCTCGAACTGTTGGTCAATGATACGGCTCTGTACGGCTTGTTCCCAAAGAGCATTGACGATATACCCTTGGCTAATGTTGCCGCCCATATTGCGCATCGTATTTTCCACCTGGGTGGAGAAGTCCATATAGGAGATTTTGTCCCCATTGACACTTCCGATAACCAATTGGTCACGAGTGGTAGGACTATTGAAGATGCCAGAGATCACAAAGGCAAAAAGTGCTAATCCTATCACGAGGATTAGGAATACAGTTCTTTTTCTGATTTTTTCTAAAACGGCCATTTTATAGTTTTTAGTTCTTAGTTTTTAAGGATGAGTCCATAGAGACTAATCAAGGTGCGAAATTACAAATTTTCTATGAAATTAGAAAAAAATGTTAGTGATATTTTTTAACAACGATGTAAATGGTTGGTTTTTAAGTTTTTAGTGGTTAGTTTTTAGTGATTAGTGGTTAGTAGCTAATTCCTAACCTCTAATCATTAATAAGCACCCTTACGGTAACCACTTTGTTGTCCGTAACTTCTTCGACCAAGAAGCGATAGTTTTCGGTGGTGACTTCCTCATTTTTGTGAGGGATGGACTCATGAATGGCAACTACCAAGCCCCCTAAGGTCTCATAGTTTTCGCTTTCGGGGAGGTCAAGCTTGTACTTTTCGTTGAGGTAATCGACTTCCAAGCGAGCGGAGAAGACGTATTCTTTGTCGGAGATTTGCAATTCTTTTTTGAAATTTTGGTCATGTTCGTCCTCAATTTCACCGAAGAGTTCCTCTATGATATCCTCTAGGGTAATCAGTCCGGAGGTACCGCCGTATTCATCGAAGACGATAGCCATACTTTGGTGTTTTTTGATCAGGGTGTCTAAGAGTTTGGAGATATAGATCGTTTCGGGGACGAAAGTGATGGGTCGCAAGAACTCGCGGATGGTCTTGGGGTGCTTGAAGAGGTCAAAGGCATGGACATAGCCGATTACCTCGTCGATATTCTCCTGATAGACTAATACTTTGGAATAGTTGGACTGAACGAAAAGGTCACGAAGGGCATCCACGGATTCATTGATACTGATGGCTATAATCTCGGTGCGGGGTCTCATGATCTCGCGTGCCTTCACCTGAGAGAAGCCCAAGGCATTTTGAAATATCTGTACCTCACTATCCACGGGCTTGTCCTGGGGCATGTTCTCCATTTGTTCGGAGATATAGTTCTCTAACTCCTCCTTGGAGAAAGTCAGCCGAGTGACATCGCCCTGAGTGTTGAAAAACACGTGTAAGATGTTGTCCGACAACCACATGATGAAGGTAGAGATCGGGGAGAAGATCACATAAAAGAAATAAGTAATAGGGCTTAGTACCCTAAGGAGGGTATTGGAATAAATCTGGAAGAAGACCTTGGGGAGGAACTCTCCAGTGATGACGATCACTAAGGTGGAGATGACCGTCTGCCAAAGGACATTATGGAAAGATTCTGGTAGCTGGGCTACGACCAATTTTCCCATTTCGATTCCATAGATTACTAAGGTGATATTGTTGCCTACGAGCATGGTAGCGATAAACTTGGAGGGCTTATGGGTGAGTTTCTCCAAGATACGACCTATGACTCCGCCTTGTTTTTTCTCAATCTCTAAGAGCACCTTATTGGAGGAGACATAAGCGATCTCCATCCCCGAGAAGTAGGCGGAGAGCAGTAGTAGTATGGTAATGATAATCAGTGATGAGGCCATAATTAATGACTAATGACGAGTAACAAGTGACTAATAACTAATCACTAAAATTATTCTTTAATAGGGATGATGCCGGTAATTTTGTGCGCTTTGAGATGGGTAAAACGTTTGTCGAAATCCATACCTATTCCCTTGGTAATGGTTCCCTGTAGGGAGTCGATGTATTCGAAAGGGCGTTCGGTGAATACCCAATCAGAGGTAGCCTGCCAAAAGAGTTGGGAGGTTTTGAGCTGTTTGCCTTCGTAGGTTTTGAGCGATACGCTATCGCGTAGTTCCACCATTTGAGTAGCTAAGTAATAAATCGCATACCTGCCCCGAACGATATTCTCATGTCCTTGTTCGTCATAGAGCCTAAGGGTCAGTCCCTCAGGGAATTCGGTATAGGGGAATTGTTGGTTGGAAAAGTCCTTATTCAGGGAGCTTTCCAAGATGGTTTTCACCTTAGCCGAATCGGTATAGATGAGTTGGAAATCATAAGTTTCTCCGTTGGGGATTTTCTCTGTGGAGGCTTGTCTTTTTTCAGGAGGGGTATCACACGAGAAAAACATTGTAAGGGAACAGGCCCCTACAATGTTCTTTAAGGAAAATATATTTCTTAAGTTAGACTTTCTCATTATAATTGAGGTACCTTAACCGATTTTCCGATCCAACACTTGAAAGTGATAGTTTTTCCAGCCAAGCCAGAGCTAAAGATATCCGCGCGAGAAGGGGCCAGCTTGTCATAGCGGCTAGCTAAGTTCTCCAATCCACCTTTGCGAGCGGTCTCGGCAGCCAGCCAATACACAGCACGTTTTTCGAAAGTAGTGGAGCCACACTCATTGGCCGCATTGGCATAGGCTTGTGCCATAATCTGGTAAGCGGAGGTATTGGAAGGGTTGTAGGACAAGGCCTTCTGTGCATAGCTTACGGCAGTACTTCCGGAGTATTTGGAGGCTATCTTGACTAAATAGATCGATTTCTTAAAGTTATCCTTCTCTAGTTCTACAGCTTGGTTGAAGTATTTGATTGCTTCAGAGGTATTTTTCTGTTTTTCCTTCATGATACCAAGGTATAGGGCAGAGGAGGCAGAGGGGGTGAGCTGATAGAGGCGTTCGACTAATTTGGCAAAGAGCGGGTCGGCAGTACATTCCTTGTCGGACATTCTGGCGGCAGCACGGCGTAACCATTCGGCATTGTCCTTGTTGGCCTCATAGTTCTTCTGATACAGCGGAATAAGGTTGGCACAATCGGCCAATTGTCCTAAGGCTGAATCGACACTTTGGGTGATGTTTTTGAGATTTTCCAAACGGGTACGTGCTACCTGTAACTGAGCTTTTTCCCTGTCATTGAGGCTATTGGACTCTTCCTTAGGGAGGAGCTCGTTGATAAGAGCAGAGAGCTTTCCGTCCTCGTTCTCTATAATTTCGGATACATTGTCATAGATATCGAAAATCTCCTGAACAGGTTTTTTGTTCTGCTTGTATAAGTCAAGAGCAGCGGCAAAGTACTGATAGATAAGGGTATCATCCGAGAAGGCATCCTTATCGATCTTATAGGTTTGGTCAAGGAGTTCGAAGAGCTGATCGCGTGTTCCTTTGTTCTGCTCGACCAAGAGGAAGGCCTGGCGGATATTCTTATCCGCTAAGGAGAACTTCTGTGGGAAATACTTATAATAATTCTCATAGAGATCCTGTAGATCCTTGATATACTTATCCTTATCAGCCCCTTTGGCAATCTTGTCTCTTAGGATACGCTCCCCATACTGGAAGGTAGATTGGTAGAGTTCGGGACAGTGTTCGTAGACATATTTCCAAGGCTCATAAGCGTTGTCATAGTTTTTGAGCTTAGCAGCTTCTACATATACGGAGGCCTTGAGCTGGCACTCCTCTTTTTGGGCAAAGACCCCTAAGGTTCCAGCCAAGAAAAGTAAAGGGATAAAAGTTTTCTTCTTCATTTTTTATCTAAGTTATAGTTAGCTATTAGTTGTTAGTTGTTAGAGATTAGTCACTTGTCACTAGTAATTAGTCACTATTAATGGTATTTTGTTCTTTGGAACCACTTATCACTAAGGGTTAGGGCTACTTTCAGGGTGAAATAGTTTTCCTTCAGTAGAGTCTTGTCGCCTTTTTGTCCCCAAGCCCCTCCTATGGTAGCATTGGAAAGCCCTTGTATAGGGAGACTTACACCAAAAGTTATGCCAAAGTCGTTGATAGGCTGCTCCTTTAGCGTAATTCCGGTATGCTCATAATAGAAGCCGGCTCGGTAAGTTACACGTTTCCAGTATTTTGTATAAGCGGTATTGTGTGGTAAGAAAAATCCACCCAAGGCAAACCGATAAGCGTTTTCATAGGTAACGATAGAGGAGGTCACAAAAGGATTGGAAAAGGCGCTCATTTGGGTATAGTGCAAGCTAGCGCCTACGAACCATTGGGAAGGCTTACCTCCTCCTGCAGAAAGCTCGAAAGAGGAGGGGAGTGTCAGCTTTGTGTTCACCAAGTTAGGGTCGGTGATGGTGCGGCTATCCTTGACCAAGAAATTTCCATTATGAGGTCTTAAAGAGTACAGGGTGAGTGTATTGGTAGCGTTCAATTTAGCTTCAGGTACATAGCTAAGACCTGCGGAAAAGGCATATTCCTTGCCCAAATTACGGTCGTACTGTAAGCCTAAGGCATAGCTACCGCCCCTATAGAGCGACTGACTCTGCTCACGGGAGATGTACAAGAAGGACGGCGAGCTGTAATAGTTGTCGAACTCGGACTTTCCAAAGTTGAACCCTCCGGAGAGTCCCACTCTTAACCCTTGAAGGAACTCATAACCGACGGAAAGGTAAGCCTGATTGACCCCGCCGCTTCCCTCATAGGCGAAATATTGCTCGCGGCCACTTATCTGTTCTTGGCTCTGTAGCTTGTAGCCTATGGAGCTATAAGGGCGTAGCCCCACTGAAACCCCTACCTGCTTATAGACAGGGAAGGAAAGGCTAAGATAGTCCAAGAAGAAGGTACGCTCATTGTAGCTACTTGCAGGGGTGCTCATCTCACGCATATCATAAGAGGTCGATAGCGAAAAGGTGGTACGAGCGAGCCTGCCAAGGGAAGCAGGATTGCGTACATCTACACGTGTAGAATCTACAAAAGCATTCATCCCTCCCATAAGGGCATTTTCTGTATTTCCTTCAAAACGCTTCTCACCCAGTCCGTAATAAGAAAAGGGAGAATTGGTACCCTTCTGTGCATAAACAAAAGAGCAAAAGCACAAGGCAAATACTACAGCTAACCTCATAAAGTCGTTATTATTACAGCTTGCAAATATCCAACTTTTTTGGCTTTTATACAAGAAAAAAATAAAATGGACTTGTTAAAATTTTCCTTCAATAAAAAATGAATTGCTTAATACATTGAAAAACAGTCGAATAAAAAAATAATTACATTTTTTCAAAAAAAATATGGATTTTTGCTTGTAGGTTCGGAAAAAAGTTGTACCTTTGCACCCGAATTAAAACACCAATGGTGCCTTAGCTCAGTTGGTAGAGCAAAGGACTGAAAATCCTTGTGTCCCTGGTTCGATTCCTGGAGGCACCACCATTTGAAAGACATGATTTTACTTTTAGGAACTATCTCCCTCCAGAGATAGTTCTTTTTTTTACAATTATATAGGAGTACTTATGCGAATTATACTCTCCGGTGGCGGCACAGGCGGCCACATTTTTCCAGCATTGGCCATAGCTGATGAGGTCAAAAAGCGTTTTACCTCGGCCGAGATCCTCTTTGTAGGCGCCGAAGGCAAGATGGAGATGCAGCGGGTTCCTCAGGCAGGTTACCCCATTGTAGGGCTTCCGATCCGTGGCCTACAGCGCAAGCTAAGCCTCTCGACCTTAGCCTTTCCCTTTAGGGTAGCCTATAGCTTATGGAAGGCCTATAAGATACTCAAGGAATTTCGCCCAGATATGGTCATCGGTACCGGAGGGTATGCCTCTGCGCCGACCCTAAAGGCTGCCCAATGGCTGGGGATACCCTACTTCATTCAGGAACAGAACTCCTATGCCGGCATCACCAACAAATGGGTAGCCCGAGGAGCTCAAGGCCTCTTTGTCGCCTATGCCCATATGGAGCGCTATTTTCCCCATACCCCCCTGTACCTTACCGGCAATCCTATCCGAAAGGACTTGGTGGAGCTCACCGACAAAGCACCCCAGGCTTTTGCCTCCTTGGGGCTTGACCCACAGGTCTTTACCCTACTAGTAATAGGAGGAAGCCTTGGAGCGAGAAAGATCAATGAGTTGGTCAAGACACATTTGCCCCTATTCCAAGAGAAGAAGGTACAGGTATTATGGCAATGTGGGGCGTACTATTATCCCGAATACCGCTCCTATGAGAGTGATACGGTACGGGTGGTTCCCTTTGTCGAGGATATGAAGGCCGCCTACTCGGTAGCCGATGTGATTATCTCTCGGGCAGGAGCCAGCTCCGTAAGTGAATTGGCCGTGGTAGGCAAGCCGGTTATCTTTGTTCCCTCCCCCAATGTAGCGGAAGATCACCAAACCAAGAATGCACAGGCTATAGCCGACCTTAAGGCAGCTCTTTTGCTCAAGGAAACGGCTATAGCGATGGACTTTGCCCCTATGTTTGCCTCCCTATTGGAAGATGCCTCCCTAAGACAAACCCTTTCCCAAAACTTCAAGCAGTTAGCCCGTCCCCGTGCTACAGAAGAGATTGTGGATCTGATGATTAAGAGTTAAATTCTTGAGAAGTATAGGAGACTTTTTGAGTACTTATATAGAACCCCTGCTTAGAAGTGAGCAGGGGTTTTGTATTGAATAACAATGAGTTAGGTTCTTTAGCACTGAAATCCTATAACCTTAAAAGTTTAGTAATAGAGTTCGTCGGTATGGAGGTTGAGGAAGCGCTGTGCAGCGAAATAGGTACTGATCCAGCTGATAAAGGCTCCGATAACGAATAGGGCGGCAAAGATCCATAGCGAAGCGCTGAAGTGATCTAAAAGCCCCCATTCAGGCCAGGATTGGTTGAGGTAGTATAGGCATAGGCTTAGGGCGATACAGGCCAGTAGGGCACTGAGCAGGCCTAAGGCAATATTGGTGATAATAAACGGCTTGCGGATAAAGGCCTTGGTGGCCCCCACCAGCTGCATGGTTTTGATAATAAACCGCTTGGAATATACCGAGAGGCGTATGGAGGAGTTGATCAGGAGCATAGCCACCAAGGTGAAGATCGCTGAAATAGAGAGGATCACGATGGAAATCTGTTGGAGGTTGGCATGGACTTTCTCTACTGAAGCACGGTCATAGACCACTTCTTTGACGGAGGCGTTCTGCAGGATAGTTTCCTTTATTTCCTCCATTTTTTCAGGAGCTACATAGTCGGCCTTAAGGGTAAGGTCGAAGGAGTTTTTCAAGGGGTTATCTCCGATGGTAGCGATAAAGTCCTCCCCCAATTCATCGATAAAGGACTGTGCGGCCTGCTCCTTGGAGATAAACTGTACTTTTTTGGTATAGCCAGCCATAGAGAGCGTTTTGTGGAGCTGCTGTATGTCGGCTTGCTTGGCGGTATCCTTGAGGAAAACAGACATGATCAGGTTTTCCTTATAGCTATCGGTAAAGTTTTTCGCATTGACCAGCAAAAATCCCAATAACCCCAATAGGAAGAGCACCAGAGTAATACTCAGGGTAACGGAGAAATAGGAAGAGATGAGCTTCCTGCGGTTGTATCGTTCGGTTCGCGTATGCACTTTTTGGGCAAGTTAGAAAATGAGCGTAAAAGTAGTAAAAAACTGGTATATATAAACTGGTTTAGGGGAGATATACAAAAGTTTAACAAGTGTTGAGAATTTTTAGCGGTTGGTTTTTGTACTCAAGTAGATTGACTGGATTGAATTTTAATAGTTTGTAATAGTGCGATTTGTTAAAGTTGATTCGCTTAATAATCAATGATTGTAATGGGTGAAAAACTTTTACCATTTGATAATCAGGGTTTTTGCGGAAAACTATTTTTTGAAAAAATCTACAATAAAAATTTGCACAATTAAATTATTTGTTGTTACTTTGCAATCTGAAAATATAATTGTAGAGATTTTCAAAAAACACCATGAAACCTTTAAAAGAATTAAGTAGAATAGACTTTGGCTGTTATGATAGTGCGCTCTCCAAAGGAGAAATTTTGTACCTACAACTCAAAAATTTTGACGAAAATAATCAATTTTTGGCAAATGTGGATGCCTTTGTAGAGGAAGATGAGAAGTATAACAAAAATCTTCTTTTGGAGGACGATATTTTATTACCCTCTAAAGGTACCCGAATTTTTGCTACTTTGTTTCGAGCGCAATGGGGTAAAGCTGTGGCTTCCTCTATTTTTTATGTATTGAGAGTCGACAGAGCAATTGTATTGCCTGCTTATTTGGCTACTATTCTCAATTTGCCTCAATACCAGCAACAATTATGGCAAATGGGAGGAGGTAGTAATATTTTTTCACTAAGGAAAAAGGAGTTAGAGGACTTGCCAATACCCTTACCTCCTCCTAAAATACAACAACAAATAAGTGATTTAAATCTGTTGTTTCAGCAAAAAAATATTTTAAGACAACAGATGATACAAAAAGAACGACAATTATATCAATCTATTATTCATAAATTAATATCATAATACAATGGAAGATAACAAGATAACGAGGGACATTATTAACAGTATAGTATGGAAAGCATGTGATACGCTGCGCCCTGTCATGGGAAGTGGTCAGTATAAGGATTATATCCTTACCTTACTTTTTGTAAAATACCTCTCGGATGTACGTAAGGAAAAGGAGGCTCTTTATAAGGAAAGATACAAAGGGAATGAGACCATGATAGATAGGCAGTTACAGAAAGACCGTTTTGTCATTCCTGAAAAAAGTACTTTTGACTATTTGTACGACCATCGTAACGAGTCCAATTTAGGCGAAGTGATAGATATAGGGCTTACCGCTTTGGAAGAAGCCAATCGCAGCAAGCTAACCAATGTATTCCGCAGTATCTCTTTCAATTCAGAAGCTGTTTTTGGCCCTACCAAGCAACGCAACGAGATACTCAAAAAACTCCTTACTGACTTCCTCAATTTAGACCTTAAACCCTCACATCTTGCAGGTAACGATGTGATAGGTGATAGTTACGAATACCTCATCGCTCACTTTGCTGGTGAAGCGGGTAAAAAGGCTGGCGAGTTCTATACTCCTTCAGAGGTGAGTACCCTCTTGGCTAAATTGGTAGTTCCTAAGGCAGGCGACCGCATTGCCGACCCCGCTTGTGGTTCGGGTTCACTCCTGATAAAAGTAGCTAAAGAAGTACAAGGCAAAAACTATTCACTTTACGGGCAGGAAAATAACGGTAGTACTTGGGCACTATGCCTGATGAATATGTTCTTGCATGAACAAGATGCGGCAACCATCACTTGGGGCGACACCCTGAATCACCCCCAATTGATAGAAAATGATGCGCTGATGAAATTTGATGTGGTGGTAGCCAATCCTCCTTTTTCGTTAGATAAATGGGGGGCTGAAAATGCAGCTGCTGATCCTTACCAACGTTTTCATCGCGGCATCCCTCCTAAAACTAAAGGAGATTATGCCTTTATTAGCCATATGATTGAGACCACCCACGAGACTAACGGACGGGTGGGAGTGATTGTGCCTCACGGGGTACTCTTTCGTGGTAGCTCCGAGAAAATTATTAGGCAACAACTCATAGAGGAGAACCTGTTAGAAGCGGTAATAGGCTTGCCTGCCAACCTATTCTACGGCACCAGTATTCCGGCGGCTATCCTGATTTTCAACCGAGCAAAAGGAGCTAATACTGATGTACTTTTTATAGATGCGAGCAAGGCTTATGAAAGTGGCAAAAATCAAAACCATTTGCGTGATGAGGACATTAGCCATATTGTTTCGGTATATCAGAACTACAAAAAAGCTAAGCCCATTAACGGTAAAAAAGGCAGTGTAATAGAAGAACGTTTTGCCTATCGAGCTACTTTAGCAGAGATACAAACTAATGACTACAACCTAAACATTCCACGCTATGTAGATACTTTTGAGCCAGAAACTTTGGTAGACATAGCTACTGTACATAGTGAGCTGGGACAACTAAAACAAGAGCTCAGCCAAGTAGAGCAACAAATAGAACAATATTTAAAAGAATTAAACCTTGTGTAATGACAACAGATATTTTAAACTATATAGACCAACTTTCGGCTACCTACCATAGCCTACTTCCTATGAGCCCTGAGAACCAGCGCCGATGGGATAAAAAAGTACGGTTGGAGTACAATTATAATTCTAACCATATAGAGGGAAATACGCTTACTTATGGAGATACTCAATTGCTATTACTCTTTGATGAAACCCATGGGAGCCACCCCATGAGAGACTATGAAGAAATGAAAGCCCACGATGTAGCCTTTCAGAAAATAAAAGAATGGGCAGCTGACACACAGATGCCTCTTACGGAAAAGGATATTAGGGAGCTTAATCAAATTATTCTCGTACAGCCTTTTTGGAAAAACGCTATTACCCCCGATGGGCACCCCACCCGCCGGCAAATAATGGTAGGGAGCTATAAGACCCAACCCAATTCGGTACGCTTGCCCAATGGAGAGCTGTTTGAATACACCGCTCCACAAGAAGTACCTATACAGATGCAAGAACTTATGGAGTGGTATCGCGATGAGCAAACCGCTTTGCACCCTGTAACCCTTGCGGCTATGTTTCATTACAAATTTGTGTGTATTCATCCTTTTGACGATGGTAACGGACGCGTATCGCGTTTGCTAATGAATTACGTACTTTTAGCACATAAGTTGCCCCCAGTGGTTATCAAATCAAGTGACAAACAGAACTATTTGCACGCACTCCACTTAGCTGATACAGGACAATACGAATCCTTTATACGCTATATAGCAGAACAAGTAGTGAGTAGCTTGGAAATGGCAATCAAAGCAGCTAAAGGCGAAAGTATAGAAGAGCCTGATGATTTAGACAAAGAAATTGCACTCCTTGCTCGACAGCTACAACACCAAGAGGCTTACAAAACCCCTCAACAAGTGCTAAACGTTTTTCAATGGGCACAGCAAAAGCTCATAGCCCCTTGTGAAGCTGTATTGCAAAAGTTTGACAAACTATTTCAGGAGAAGAAAAAAATAGAATGCCTTAATGATATTCAAGTTGATTTCAGCACTTTGATTGAACTGCCTAAAGAGGTGGATTCTCTTACATATGAGTATTGTTTAAACCAAAGATATTATATAGAAAATGATACTCTTTTTAAGACTACTATAGAAATACAGTTTCAAGAAAAACATTATGAGTTAAGTATAAAAATAGTAGACAGTGAGCTTTTTAAAGAGAGCTATCCTTATGGCACTTTTCCAGATGATGAGCGTATAAGCATTTTACCCCAACAATTAGGCAAGAAACTATTAGCAAAAGTAAAAGAAGTATGATAACAAATATACCCAAACATTGGAAAATAAAGAAGTTAGGAGAGATAGGTATTTTCTTTAAAGGGAAAGGTGTACCCAAAAATAAAATTACAGATACAGGTTTCAAATGTTTAACTTATGGAGACTTATATACTAAGTACAATTTTGTAATAGAAGGTGTAAAATCATTCATTGATAAAGAAACAGCTCTTATAAGTCAAGAAATAAGATATGGAGATATTTGTTTTGCAGGCTCTGGCGAAACCTTAGAAGACATTGGGAAGTGTGCTACTTTTATTGATGATGAAATAGGATATGCAGGAGGAGATATTATAGTGTTTAGAACCGAACAAAACCCAATTGTAATGTCTTATCTATTAAATTCTGATATTGCCAAAAAACAAAAGTTTAGTATGGGACAAGGACATTCGGTAGTTCATATATATTCATCTCAATTAGAAATGCTAAAACTTCCTCTTCCCCCATTAAAAGAGCAAGAAAAGATAGCCGAGATACTACTTACTTGTGATAAAGCTATTCGCCTTACCACCCAAATTATCACCCAGCTAAAACAGCGCAACCAAGGGCTTGCCCAACAGTTGCTAACGGGAGAGAAAAGTAATTATAAAACTATTGGGAAATATATAAAAGAAATATCCAATAGAAATTCTAATCTCCAAGTAAAAAAAGTACTATCTGTTACAAATAGCAAAGGTTTTATTAATCAATTTGAGCAATTTGGAAGGGAATTAGCTAGTTCTGATGTTTCTAATTATAAAATAGTAAGTAAAGGACAATTTGCATACAATCCTTCAAGAGTAAATGTAGGCTCTATAGATTTACTACAAGATTCAGAAATAGGCATATTAAGCCCTATGTACATAGTTTTTGAAACTAAAAAAGACTATTTATCATCTAAATTCTTATACTATCATCTAAAATCAAATAGTTTTTTAGTTCGTATACCTACATATGTACAAGGAAGTGTAAGAGATACATTGTCTTTTAAAGCTCTTTCTGAAATGGAATTTTTTATTCCTAATATCGAAAAACAAAAAAAAATTACAAAAATTCTTGATACTGCCCATCAAGAGCTCAAGCTATACGAACAAAAACTACAACTCTTGCAAGCTCAAAAGAAAACACTGATGCAAAAGTTGCTTACTGGAGAAGTTTTAACAATAAAATAAAAAGAAATATGAAGCATTTATTAATTACAGGAGCAGGAGTTGACCGCTCCAAAGGTATTGATTTTCCCTTAGCAAACACTTTGTTAGGCGGAATAACTGGTTTTCTAAAGACAGAAGAAGGAAAACGTATTGATGAAGTATTAAGAGAAATGCTTCCTAATATGAGATTTAGCTTCAACAGTATGATAAAGACAGCTGTTGATAAAATTGTAACCAGAGAGCCAGACGAACAAAGGAAAATGGTTAAACGTGTTCAAGAGGCTATAAAAGGATTAAGTGAAGATGATAGAATCTACAAGCACGGAATGCTAATCATTAGGCTTTTTAACAAATTAGTTACTATTGCTGAAAACAGCAATTTAGATGAGGAAATTGAGAATTTAATTCGTGAAGTTTTTCCTAACAAAGCTGATGATTTGATTGATAGTGATTCTATCTTAGACATTCACAAGCTTTCATTATCTGATACTTTTAAAGAAATTCTTAAAATTACACTAAGATTAGGCCTTGAAGGTAAATCTCACGCTGTAGCAGAAGCTTTAGGGGCAGAAATGCTAAATATTGAACTTCTTTTAATAGAAAAATTCTTAGGTTTCTATAACAATAAAAGTGCTGATATTAAGAGCTACATATATATTTCTTGGGTACTGTGGGCTTATCTTGTATTTAAGCAGAAAGAAGTACTAGAGGCACTTTCCAAGAAAAGGAATGCTAAAATGCCTTTCTATGGAAAATTACCAACATCTTTAAGAGCTATCACTCTCAACTATACTTCCTTTTTAGAGAATCAATTAGGCAAGGAAAATGTTATCTATTTTCATGGAGGACTTGCTGAATATGTAAGAATGGATACGAGAAATCTATTGCCAATAGAGGATCTAAACCACTTAAATGTGAGTGAGTTTTTACACTCCACTATCAAACCTTCTATTGATGTAACCAACAATAATATTGAAGAACAAATACATATCATTCCTTCTTTAGTTCCGCCTTTGAGACTAAAACCCATACTCTCTTACAAATACATTGAGCTCTGGGCTAAAGCTTCAGAATGGGTTCAAGAGGCTGAACACATAGTTATTGTGGGCTATTCTTTCAATAGTGCTGACGAACATTTCAATGATATTTTAAGAAATCTGCATTTTAACAAGAAAATAGACATCATAGTTCCAGAAGCTACTACTGAGTACTTTAAAAGTAGAATAGAAAAAATATTTGAAATCCCTGCAAATCAGTTTGACAGAGTTCTTGTACAGGGAAAAGAAGCTTTAAAAAAAAATAATATCAGACTTATTAAAGCAATAGCTACTGATATAGATATAGACAAACTACTCAACAGCTAAAATTTAATCTTTATGCACTACCGAGAAGAAATCATATCGCAAATACCCGCTCTGCAACTCCTAATAAATATGGGCTATCAATACCTGTCGCCCGAAGAAGCTTTGGCTATGCGGGCTAATAAGTATAGTAATGTACTGCTGGAACCTATCCTCAAGGCGCAACTTACCAAGATAAACCGTATTCACTACCGCGGGAAAGACTATGATTTTTCAGCAGAGAATATCCATGCGGCAGTGGCAGCTCTCAAAGAACTCCCCACTCAGGAGGGCTTTATGGCGGTAAGTCAACAAGTGTATGATCTGCTTACCCTTGGTAAATCCTTTGAGCAAACTATCGGTGGTAGCAAGAAAAGTTATTCTTTTCGGTATATAGATTGGGAAGTCCCAGAGAACAATGTCTTTCATGTAAGTGAAGAATTTCAGGTAACACGTACTGCCCGTAATGATTATTACCGACCTGATATTGTACTTTTTATCAATGGTATTCCTATAGTAGTCATAGAGTGTAAAAGCAATGTGATAAAAAATCCTATCACAGAGGCCATTTCGCAGCACTTGCGCAACCAGAAAGACGATGGCATACGCGAGCTGTACCAATATTCACAGCTACTGTTGGCTTTGTCAGTGAATGAAGCTCGTTATGCTACTACAGCGACCCCCCTAAAATACTGGCAAGTATGGCGTGAACTCTTTGGTAGCCAAGAAGTGCAAGCACAAGTAATGGAGCAACTGAAGGAGCTTAAAAATAAACCTCTGCCTAGAAAGGAACAGGAGGCTCTTTTTGCAAAACACAACAAGGAAATTCAAGATTTTTTTCATCAAAGAGCACAGGAGGAGGTGCTACTTGTCGAGCAAGACCTTTTGCTTTATTACCTTTGTCGCAAAGACCGTTTGTTGCGCCTTATGCAGTACTATACTATTTTTGATAATCATATCAAGAAGATAGCTCGTTATCAACAGTTTTTTGCCGTGGAGGACACCTTAGCAAGGGTAAAGCATATAGAAAATGGTAAGCGTACAGGAGGGGTTATCTGGCATACTCAGGGGAGTGGTAAATCACTAACTATGGTCATGCTGGCACAACTTTTGGCTGTGGATAAGAACATTAAGCACCCTAAATTGTTATTAGTAACGGATCGCACGGATCTTGATAAACAAATAAGTGAGACCTTCAAAAAATGTAACCTACCTGTGGTGAAAGCCTCTACAGGCACTAACCTTACAGAACTGCTAAGAGAACGTACAGATAGAGTGATTACTACGACCATTCACAAGTTTGAAACTGTAGTAAATCAATTAAAAAAAGCGCTTACCTCATCGGAGATATTTGTACTGATAGACGAAGCTCATCGTACCCAATATGGCAGTTTAGGAATAAAAATGCAACAAGTATTCCCCAAGGCTTGCTTTATTGCTTTCACAGGTACCCCCCTGATGAAAAAAGAGAAAAACACAGCGGCTAAGTTCGGAGGTATTATTGGTACCCCCTATACGATTACCGATGCGGTGGCCGATGGAGCAATAGTACCGATCCTCTATGAAGGTAGGCACAACCAATATGATCTGAATGAAAAACCCTTAGACAACTATTTTAATCGTGTCTCTGATCCTCTTAATGATTATGGCAAAGCAAGCTTAAAACGCAAGGTAAACAGTATTGCCCAGCTCAATGATGCCGACCAGATTATTCAGGCGCGTGCTTGGGATATAGCAGAACACTTTAAAAACAATGTACAAAATGAAGGTTTTAAAGCAATGCTAGTAACCCTCAGTAAAACCGCAGCCATAAGATACCAATACTATCTAGAGAAAGAATGCAAACTTAATTGTGAAGTGCTGATTTCTGCCCCTGATATGAGAGAGAATAATGACGATCTCTTAGAAGAAGATGATTATAAAGTAGGCTCTTTTTACAAAGCTATGATGGACATCTATGGCTCTCCGCAAAAATATGAAGATAGCCTTATCAATGGATTTAGAGATCGAGAAGAGCCTGAATTATTGATTGTGGTAGATAAACTCCTCACAGGTTTTGATGCTCCTATTGTAAAGGTCATGTATCTGACCCGTGGTCTCAAAGAGCATACCCTTTTGCAAGCGATTGCACGTGTAAACCGTGTGAAAGAGGGTAAGGATTATGGACTTATAGTAGATTATTATGGCAACTTGGAAAACCTTGATAAAGCCATTGAAATGTATGGTTCTTGGGAAGATTTTGAGGCAGACGATCTCAAGGGAACTGTTACCAATGCTGCTAAAGAAATTGAAAAGCTACCGCAACTACACTCGCAGTTGTGGGATATTTTCAAAACCATAAAAAATAAATACGATACCGAAGCATACGCGGAACTATTATCAGACAAAGAAAAAAGAGAAACATTTTATGAACGGTTTTCCCTTTTTGCACGTATGCTGAAGTTAGCCTTTTCGTTAGTGGAGTTTGGTACACCTGAGAATGCACCTACTATAGAGCGTTATCAAAAAGATTTGAAGTTCTTCCTCTCCTTGCGCACCGATGTAGCACGTCGTTATTTTGACACGATTGATTATACCGAATACGAAAAGCAAATAAAGAAACTGATTGATAAACATATCATTACCGATGGGGATTTTTTACAAATCACTGAAAAGATAGATTTGTTTGACAAAGAAGCGCGAGACAAAGCTTTAGAAGAAATTAAAGGGCATGCCTCCAAAGCCGACCATATCGCTTCGCGTACCGAGAAGGCTATCAGTATAAAGATGGATGAAGACCCTGTTTTTTATCAAAAACTCTCTACCCTTATCAGGCAAACCATTGAAGCTTATCGGCAAAAACGCATAGACGAATTGGAGTATTTCAACAGGGTGAGAGATTATGAAAAACAGTTTTTTGAAGGAACACAATCCGATTTACCAGAAGCTTTGATAGGAAATAAAAAAGCTACTGCTTTCTATAACCTCTTAGGCGAACATCTTAAAACTCTTGATACCTTGCCTAATACTGTTCAAAAGGTAGAATGGGCTTTGCAGTTAGATTTGCTTATCAACCACATTATCTACGAAGAGGGTACCCCTATTGTAGATTGGCAACAAAACAGTTTATTGGTAAGCGAAATAGCACAAACTATAGACGATTTTTTCTACCAGCTAAAACAACAGCAGGGTGTAGAAATCTCTTTTGATATAGTAGATACCATTATAGAAGAAATCGTAAAAGTAAGTAAACAAATAGGATAATGAGCACTCACTACGAACTTTTTTATACAGATAGGAAAACCTTAGGTATAAAGGTCTATCCTGATACTTCAGTAAAGGTATTTGCTCCTATAGATACCCCTTTAGAGGTGATAGCACTTCATGTGGAAGCTAAAAGCAGATGGATCAAAAAACAGCAAGCGATCTTTGAGACTTATCTACCTAAGCTCCCTCCTCGCCAATATGTGGGAGGGGAGACTTTTCTGTATTTAGGTAGGCAATATATGCTAAGAGTAGAGGAATCTGAAGAAGAGGTAGTGAAATTCTATCAGGGGCGATTGGTAGTAAAAACGCTTAATCCCTCTTCAGAACAAGTAAAAGCACTATTGCAAACATGGTATCGCACAAGAGCAAAGATTGTTTTGAGTCAACTTTTCTCGCAACAGTTTTTTTTATTCAATAGATTTCAGTTAGAGAAACCTACCTTAGTTATAAAATCTATCGAAAAGCGTTGGGGGAGTTGTACTACTGGAGGAAAGATTATTCTAAATGAGGAGCTTATCAAAGCTCCTGTATCCTGCATTATCTATGTGATATTACATGAACTCTGTCATTTGGTACATTATAACCATAGTGGAGCATTCTACCGTTTATTGGAATCCTTTATGCCAGATTGGCGGAGATGGAAACAGCTTTTGGAGTTGATGAGCTAATTTGTTTTTCTTGGAAAAATTGCTTACTTTTGCAGGAAATAAAAACCAAATACGCGATTATACTATGTGGCAGGTGAAAAAGAAGCAATTTTTGGGGCTTTTCTCGGTAGTAAGGGGGTATAATATCCTGCTGCTGTGTATTGCCCAATACCTGACGGCTATTTTTATGCTCTCGCAGGCACCCATAAGGGAGGTGCTGCTGGATGGGCGGCTCTTTGCCATCGTGCTCTCTGGGGCTTTGGCTGTGGCGGGGGGCTATATCATCAATGCGTTCTATGATAAGGAAAAGGATATGATCAACAAGCCTACACGGGTGATGATTGAGCGCTTGGTGGGGCAAAATACGAAGCTGACGCTCTACTTTGTATTGAATTTGCTATCGATATTTGTGGCCAGCTATGTGTCCTTCCGGGCGGTGGTGTTCTTCTCTATCTATATTTTTATGATGTGGTTCTACTCGCATCGAATCAAAAAGGTGGTACTGGTAGGCAATATTGTCTTTGGGGTGCTCTCCATCATTCCTTTCTTTGCTATATTCGTGTATTATCATAATTTTGAGAAGGTAATCTTCGTACATGCGGCCTTTCTTTACTATCTGCTTCTGGCTAAGGACTTTGTGAAAGACCTTCAGAATATCAAGGGGGATTTTGCCTTGGGCTATCATACCATAGCGACCGACTATGGGGAGCGAAGTTCGAAGCAGCTCATTAGCTTGCTGGTGGGGCTGACCCTTATCTGTGTGTATTTCCTTACCTCTTTCCCGGATACTGGAGCGATGAAGTATTATTTCATCTTGGCGGCAATCGTATTATTAGCTGTCTTTACTCCTATTCTATGGCGTAGCAAAACGGAGCTACATTATGCCTTTCTCTATAATCTGCTCAAGGTGATTATCGTGGTGGGGGTGTTCTGTATAGTGTTGGTAAGACGACAATAAATAATGACAAGTGACAAATGAATAATGACCAATGAATAATGAAAAATAAAGCCAGTGAATACTTGGAGCAGGGTATGTGGGTGAAGTGTGAAATAAATAAAAGTAGGGCGAATGGTCATTCGCCCCTACAGTTTTCTTTTTCCTTTGAGATACCAGTAGCCTTTGTTTGCAGCAAAGCCAAGGGCAAAGAGGCAGAGGAAGAAGAGGAATACCTTGCCAAGGAGGGCAAAGTGGATAGGGTCGCTCTTAGGGACATAGATGATTTGGGCACTTGCGGTGGTGGTAAGGCCTAAGAGTATGATGAGGATATTGATGAGCAGATGTACTTCCAGTCTGAGGTCTTTCTCCGGTAGCAGCCACGCGATGGCCTTAGTACCCAGTAGCGTAAGGGCGAATAGGGCGAGGCAGGCATAGAGGGTGGTTTGGGCGAAGTCGGCTCCGGGGAAGAAGAAGAAGGCTTGTGCCAGCACATAGATAAGGCTGGGGAAGAGCAGCAGGCCGGGGAAAGCACGGAGGATGCGCTGGGCTTTGCTCTGTCGGTTTTGGTAATAGTCCCTTAGCGCTACAAAGCAAAAGAGTAGTCCGATAGCCGATTCGATGGTTACCAATACGGCCAAGTCGCTTAGGATTTTGGGTGAGGCAAGCCACTGGCTGAGGGTGGTCTGCGATTGCTCAGAGGCAAAATCGTAGCCAAGCCATAGGAAAACAGTCAAGATTCCTGCCCATAAAGCAGTGAAAGACAATCTCCAAAAGCTGAGCTTGAGGAGTGTATTGAAAAAGATAAAGATAATCAGTAGTGCAATTAGCATAACTATTGTAAATAAGCGTGAGGTTCTCCTTCAAAGCTCACTTCGATATGTTCCTGTAGGGAGGTGGAGAGGGAAAGTCCTTTGAAGTCGGCCTTGATAGGGAATTTTTTATGATTACGATTGACCAGTACGGCGGTTTTGAGCTGCTTGAGGGGTACCTCCAAGAAGTGCTTGACCCCATAGATAAGGGTGGCGCCACTGCTAAGGACATCATCGACTAAGACGACGGCCTGGTGGGTGTATTCCTCCACAGGTAGGGAGGTGGTTACTGGAGCTAAGACATTGGTTTTGTTGACCTTCACTCGGCATAATACCACAGGGATAGGGCAGATTTGGGAAAGCTCCTGATGTAATTTTTCGGCAAAGATGTATCCGTTGCTTTCGATGCCAGCAAGGATGATCTTTTCTTGATGTATATTGGCTTCATAGATCTGGTAGGCAATGCGTCGGATCTTGTGAGCAATCTGTTCGGGGGTGAGAATGGTAGTCAAGGGTTCAATGATTAATGGTTAATTGTTAATTAGGAACTCGTCGAGTTCGCGGCGGTCTTTTTTGGTGGGGCGTCCTTCGCCTTTTTGTCGGTAATATTCTTGAGCTTGTTGTTGCTGCTTGGCTTGCTCGAAGGCTTCTTGTGGGGTATGGTCGGTACAATAGAGGCTCACGAGCTTGGCACCTACGCGGGATTCGGGGAGGTCATTAACCTGAATACGGTAGGTGATTTGGTCTTTTTTTATCTGTATTTCATCCTGAGGGAAGACTTCCTTGGAGGGCTTGGCGGTCTCCCCATTGACACGGATATGGCCTTTCTTGCAGGCCTCGGTGGCAATGCTGCGAGTTTTGTAATAACGGATACACCAAAGGTACTTATCGAGACGCATCTTCTGTAATTGTTAATTATCAATTGTTAATGGTTAATGGTCAATGATTAATGATGTGAATCAATAGTTAAAAAATAGAAGCATAAATATCCAAATAAGTTGTAAAAAGCTCATTATCAATATTTTTTTCTTTACATCCCCCTAGCCCCCCTCAAGGGGGGAATCACAGAGTGGCATCAAGTAAAATAGAGAATAATCACACTTGAATATACTGAATATCAGTATTATAGTTCAGCGTTCTACAATTCCCCCCTTGAGGGGGGTAGGGGGATGTAGAAAAAAATATATTGAATATCAATGAATTACTATATAAAGTGTGTTATTTTAACTATTGATTCGCATTAATAACTAACCACTAACTATTAATCACTAAAAAATTAAAGTGAAAAATTTCATGCAAAAATACGAGATTTTTTCGTAACTTGCACCCAAATTAAAGTATTTATTTTTCAAATGATAAAAAAGCATATTTTATTGGCGAGTTTGGCGCTGTTAAGCCTGTATTCATGTAAGAAGGATGAGGATGAAGGACAGAAGATTCGAGAGATGACGGAGGTAATTCCGGAGAACGATAGGGCGATACAGGCGTACTTGAAGAGCCATTATTGTGAGTTGGATGGAGAAGGAAAGGTGGTTTTGGGCTCCATGGAGGGGCATAGCGACAAGACTTCCCTATGGGATAGCCCAGAGCTGAAGCGCAAAGTGATTAAAGTGCCCGACCAGCACGGGAACTATATAGAAAATACGATGTACTACCTACTCCTACGAGAAGGTACCGGAGAGCAGGCTACCGTGGCGGATAACTCCTTTGTACTCTATAAGGTGCAATCGTTAGGAGGAAAGGTATACGATGATGGCAGCCATTTTGCACAACGCAATTGGTTAGACCTACTTGGCGCGGAGGCCAATGCCTACAGAGGGGGTACCGTGGTGGGCTTTCGTGAGGCTGTGGCACTATTGAAGGCTTCGGCTTCGACCTCCCTCACTGAGGAAAGGGATGGTAGCTTGGTATATCCTACCGATAGTGGGATAGGCGTTTTCTTTATGCCATCGGGGCTTACTTACTATACAGGTACCACAAGTATTCCTGCCTATAGTCCGCTGCTATTTGAGATTAACTTAGTGAAGACCAAGCGCTACGACCACGATGGAGATGGTATTCCCTCGATAGAGGAGATACGACATCATCAGGATGGTACCATCACTTTCCCAGACTGTAATGGAAATAACAAAGTGGATTACTTGGATGCGAATCCTTGTCGATAATGATTAATGTCGGCAATGATTAATGCCAATAATAAAACAGTCTGCAAATTTAAAAAATGAAAAGTAATGAAAAAATTTGTCCCTAATTTTATCACATTGCTGAATCTCAGTTGTGGGATAGTAGCCCTTCGGTATGCGATGGATCAGGCCTTTGATATGGCCTTGTTTTGGTTTTTCTTGGGGATTGTCTTTGATTTCTTAGATGGCTTTGCTGCTCGTTGGCTTGGGGTGAGCTCTGCTTTGGGGGTAGAGCTGGACTCGCTGGCCGATATGGTGACCTCGGGGCTGGTACCAGGGCAGGTGATGTATGCCCTTATCAGCTATAGTACGGCTTCTTATGGAGATGAGGTACATTTCTATCTGCCCTTTGCGGGCTATTTGGTGACCTTAGCTTCGGCTTATCGTTTAGCTCGGTTCAATATAGATACTCGCCAGCATGAATCTTTTATAGGACTTCCCACGCCTGCCAATGCGCTTTTTATCCTTTCGGTGGGCTATATGGTGCAGCAAGCCGAATACATCAAGGTATTGCCCCTATGGGCGGCACTACTTATCACAGGAGTGAGCTGTTACCTGCTCAATAGTAATTGGCCGCTTTTTGCCCTGAAGTTTAAGAATTTCTCACTTAAGGAGAATGCTATCAAGTATATATTTCTGCTTTTGAGTGCGATTCTGTTGCTTTGTTTTCGAGTAAATGCGTTTGCCCTTATCATTTTGGCATACATCTTGCTATCGATAGGGAGTAACCTATTTAAAAACAAAGTAAAAGATGAAACCAATTAGTCTATTCGTGGCTTTGCTCCTCAGTTCTGTGGTTGGAGCACAAGAGGCAGGAACTATAGGGAAGCTGCTAAGGAATGAAGCCCGAGCTTCAGATATCAATTCGGTTCGGATACAGGTAGATGTACAGGGAGGAAGAAACAAACGTCCTGACCTACGACAGTATAGAACCGCTCCAGACCAATACCAATGGAATAGGACACCTTATAGTTATTCAGAGGTATTCTTGCGCATTCCCGATAGGGGCTACTTTACCGTAATCCTTGGCGATCAGCAGATAAGTGGCGCTACAGGGAAGTTTCGCTTCTTCGATGTGCCTTCGGGAGCGGTACCTATGTCCATCTACTTAGATGGCTTTTTGGTGTATCGCACTACTCTTATGGCTGAGCAGAATAGCCGTAGCGTATTGGATTATTTTGTGCAGTATGGGCTCTATGAATTAGCGGTCTATCCGGTAGATAGGCAATGGTACGGCGGGGACTGGAATGAAATATGGAACAACCCATATCAGGCCGGATGCCACTTAGCAGGAGATCCGCGCATCCCGGTTATGCCTGAGGAGGTTTTTGTCAATTTCTATAAGGCCTATAAGCGCCTTCGTTTCGATAACGAGCGAATGGCCTTTGTCAAACAACAAAAACAGACCTCCTATACTTCTGCACAAATAGGGATGCTTCTTCAAGCGCTTGATTTCGAGAGTAATAAAGTAGAAATGGGCAAGCAACTCTATGAGGTGTGTGCCGATAAAGGAAATTTCTTCAATGTGTATTCCGTTTTTACCTTTGATAACTATAAAGAACAATTAATGGAGTATGTCACAAATAAGTGAACAGTGAAGAATGAACAGTGAAGAATGAATAGTGAACAGTGAATAGTGAACAGTGAATAGTGAACAGTGAACAGTGAATAGTGAATAGTGAAGAATGAACAGTGATTTAAAACTAAAAACTAAGAACTCAAAATTCAAAACTCAAAACTAATGTAATATGGTTATAACCAATATCAATCAGTTGGATGTAAATGGGACTTATACCTATGCGGATTACCTGCTTTGGAGATTCAAGGAGCAGGTGGAGTTGCTGCGGGGTAAGCTCTTTAAGATGTCTCCGGCACCACGAGAGATTCATCAGCGGGTCTCTATGCGTCTTTCAGGAGAATTGTATACTTTTTTTAAAGAACGAACATGTAGGCTCTATTCTGCACCTTTTGATGTGCGCCTGCCTATGAAAGGTAAAGGAACAGCTGATAACCAAATATATACCATAGTGCAACCGGACTTATGTGTGGTGTGTGACCTTGAAAAGATAGATGGGAGGGGCTGTATAGGAGCACCGGACTTGGTTGTGGAGATTCTCTCTCCCTCCAACTCCCGCAAAGACCTCAAGGACAAATACGAAATCTACCAAGAGGCAGGGGTTCCGGAGTATTGGATCGTGGATGCTGATGACAAGGCTATATACCGCTATGTGCTGGAAGGGGATATCTATATAGGATTGCCACCTGTCTCAGAAGGAGATGTGTTCCGCTCCAAGAAATTCCCTGAAATGGAAATAGATACGAAAATAGTGTTTAGAGACTAATGACCAATGACCAACGACTAGTGACTAATGACTAATGACTAATGACTAATTACAAGTGACGAGTGATAATTTAATAAATTATTAACGTGTTGTAAAAGGGAAATAACAAATAAAATGATTAAATTTGCCCCCTTGAAAGAAGTATGTATAGTGTAACAAAATAAGTTATTGAGAACCAGCACTTAGGAGGGAAATCCTGGGTAGCTGGGCTTTGTTATAGTGTATATATTTGTCTAAATGGCTGATAGTGAGAGCCATTTTCATTAACCATTTATATTATAATAGATGCTTACTAACCAACCTGCCAGAATTAATTTTGCTTCTACTAAGCATGTGCCTGATTATCCGGATTTTTTGGATATTCAGGTAAAGTCGTTTCAGGACTTTTTCCAAATGGAGACCAAGTCGGATGCGCGAAGCAATGAAGGGCTGTATAGCACCTTCAAGGAGAATTTTCCTATTACCGACACCCGGAATCAGTTTGTTCTTGAGTTCCTTGACTACTTCATAGATCCGCCTCGCTATTCCGTAGAGGAATGTATAGAGCGAGGGCTGACCTACAGTGTTCCGCTGAAAGCACGTTTGAAATTATTCTGTACAGATCCTGAGCATGAGGACTTTGAGACCATCGTACAGGATGTCTACTTAGGGACAATTCCTTATATGACCACCAGTGGTACCTTCGTGATCAATGGGGCGGAGCGTGTGATTGTCTCTCAGCTACACCGCTCTCCAGGGGTGTTCTTCGGGCAGTCCTACCATGCTAATGGAACCAAGCTCTATTCGGCACGTATTATCCCTTTCAAAGGCTCTTGGATAGAATTTACCACGGACATCAACAATGTGATGTACGCCTATATAGACCGTAAGAAGAAACTTCCAGTAACGACCCTTTTCCGCGCTATCGGTTTCGAGCGTGATAAGGATATCTTGGAGATATTTGATTTGGCAGAAGAGGTAAAAGTTTCCAAAACAGGACTTAAGAAATATTTGGGACGTCGCTTGGCGGCTCGTGTGCTCAATACCTGGCATGAGGACTTCGTGGATGAAGATACCGGAGAGGTAGTATCTATAGAACGTAATGAGATCATCCTTGACCGTGATACGGTTTTGGAAAAAGAACATATAGATGAGATTGTGGATGCCAATGTAAAGACCATTCTCCTACACAAGGAAGATGAGCATGCGGCAGATTACAATATTATCCATAATACCTTGCAGAAAGACCCTACCAACTCCGAAAAGGAAGCGGTAGAGCACATCTATCGCCAATTGCGTAATGCAGAACCACCCGATGAGGAAACAGCACGCGATATCATCGATAAGCTCTTCTTCTCCGACCAACGTTATAACTTGGGGGATGTAGGACGTTACCGAATGAACAAGAAATTGTCCTTGGACATTCCAATGGAAAAGCAGGTGCTTACCAAGGAAGATATTATCACGATAGTGAAGTACCTCATAGAGCTGATCAACTCCAAAGCGGAGGTGGATGATATCGACCACCTTTCCAATCGTAGGGTGCGTACGGTAGGGGAGCAGCTCTCTGCACAGTTTGGCGTGGGGCTTTCCCGTATGGCACGTACCATTCGTGAGCGTATGAATGTACGTGACAATGAGGTCTTTACCCCATTGGATTTGATCAATGCTAAGACGCTTTCTTCGGTAATCAACTCCTTCTTTGGAACCAGCCAGCTCTCCCAATTCATGGATCAGACCAATCCGCTGGCCGAGATTACTCACAAGCGTAGGCTCTCTGCCCTTGGGCCTGGAGGTCTCTCTCGTGAGCGTGCAGGCTTCGAGGTACGTGACGTACACTATACCCACTATGGCCGTCTCTGTCCTATTGAAACTCCAGAGGGGCCTAACATCGGGCTTATTTCCTCCTTGGCGGTATATGCGAAGGTGAACTCCATGGGCTTTATCGAAACCCCTTACCGCAAGGTAGAGAATGGAAAAATTAAGCTCGACGAACTCATCTATATGAGTGCAGAGGAAGAGGAAGGCCTTAAGATACCACAAGCCAATATCCAAGTGGATGACGAAGGAAATATCCTTGAAGAGCGCTTGGTAGTGAAGGAAGATGGAGACTTCCCTGTAATCTCCCGTGAGGAAGTGGACTATATAGACGTGGCACCGAACCAGATTGCCTCTATATCGGCTTCGCTAATTCCTTTCTTGGAGCATGACGACGCGAACCGTGCGCTGATGGGCTCGAACATGATGCGCCAGGCAGTACCGCTCTTGCGCCCTGAGGCTCCTATTGTGGGAACCGGCTTAGAACAACGCGTGGCTACCGACTCTCGTGTGCTGATGAATGCTGAGAGAGAAGGAACAGTAGAATATGTAGATGCCAATAAGATTGTAATTCGCTACGATAGAACGGAAGATGAAATCTTGGTTTCTTTTGATAGTGAACTTACTACCTATGACCTTATTAAGTTCCGCCGTACCAACCAAGGGACTTGTATCAACCTAAAACCAATTGTACGCAAGGGGGATAGGGTGAAAAAAGGACAAGTACTCTGTGAGGGGTATGCTACCCAGAATGGAGAATTGGCCTTGGGTCGCAATATGAAAGTAGCCTTCATGCCATGGAAGGGATACAACTTCGAGGATGCGATTGTAATCTCCGAGCGTGTGATTCGTGAAGATATCTTCACTTCCATCCATATAGACGAATATACCCTTGATGTACGTGATACCAAGCTTGGGGTAGAGGAACTTACCAACGATATTCCTAACGTATCGGAAGATGCTACCAAGGACTTGGACGAAAATGGTATCGTACGTATCGGAGCCAATATCAAGCCAGGAGATATCCTCATTGGTAAGGTAACTCCTAAGGGAGAAAGTGATCCTACTCCGGAAGAAAAATTGCTTCGTGCTATCTTCGGGGATAAGGCTGGTGACGTAAAAGATGCTTCCTTGAAAGCCTCTCCGTCCCTCGAAGGAGTGGTTATCGGTAAGAAACTCTTCGCTCGTGCGGTGAAAACACGCCAAAAACGCAGCAAAGAGAAAGATGAGGCCGCTGCCCTTGATGCTGACTTTATTGCAAAGGCAGAAGCCCTCAAGGATCGTCTGCTTGAGAAGCTCTTCTTCTTGGTCAATGGTAAGACCTCTCAAGGGGTATTCAATGACTTAGGAGAGGAAATCATCCCTAAGGGAAGAAAGCATACTCAAAAAGGACTTAAAGAGATAGAAGACTATACCCACTTGGTATCCGGCGGTTGGACAACGGATGAGCATACCAATGAACTGATCAACGACCTTATCCACAACTATAAGATCAAGCTCAACGACCTACAAGGAATGCTTCGTCGTGAGAAATTCACCCTATCGGTAGGGGACGAACTTCCTTCAGGTATCATGAAATTGGCCAAGATCTATATCGCTAAGAAGCGTAAGCTCAAGGTAGGGGATAAGATGGCGGGTCGCCACGGAAACAAAGGTATCGTAGCACGTATCGTACGTGATGAGGATATGCCATTCTTGGAGGATGGAACTCCAGTGGATATCGTTCTTAACCCGCTGGGGGTACCTTCGCGTATGAACATCGGTCAGATCTACGAAACAGTATTGGGCTGGGCAGGACAGAAGCTCGGCTTGAAGTTTGCCACTCCGATTTTCGATGGGGCATCTCTTGAACAAATTACAGAATATACCGAAAAGGCAGGGGTGCCAGCCTTTGGACATACTTACCTCTATGATGGAGGTACCGGAGAGCGCTTCGACCAGAAAGCGACCGTAGGGGTAATCTATATGATTAAGCTCGGTCACATGATTGATGATAAGATGCACGCGCGCTCTATCGGGCCTTACTCACTGATCACACAGCAGCCATTGGGAGGTAAAGCCCAGTTCGGTGGTCAGCGTTTTGGAGAGATGGAGGTATGGGCATTGGAGGCTTATGGTGCATCCAGCACTTTGCGTGAAATCTTGACAGTGAAGTCCGACGACGTAATCGGTCGTGCCCGTACTTATGAGGCGATCGTTCATGGAGATACCATGCCAGAACCAGGCTTACCAGAATCCTTCAACGTACTTATGCACGAGCTTAAGGGATTGGGCTTGGATATCAGATTAGAAGAGTAAAATAGGGGAATCGCCTCATATACTCGCTTATGCGACTTTGCCCCTACAGAAATTCCAAACTACTGAGTATTCAATAGTTTGGAATTTTCTTTTGTAAGAAAAATAAAAGAACATGAAAAATATATGTTTGCTTATCATATTAGGCTTTTTTAGCCATGGCATACAGGCACAAGAGATGGTAAGGGATACCCTAACACTTAGTGAAGTGGTGCCAGATACGCAGGTACAGGGAGCAGAGGTACGAGATACGATAATGAATCGTTCTTCTATAAAGCCTTGGTCGCTGGCAATCCCTGCGGTACTTATTGCGCGTGGCGCTTTGTCCATCGATTCGCGATTTGACCACAAATTGCAGCGCTATGTGACGGACAATGTAAAGGGAAAACTACGGATCGATGACCACTTGCAATACCTACCTATCGCGGGGGTATTTTTATTGCCCAATATCGGAATAGAGCCCGCTCATACGCTTAAGGAACGAGTGCTTATCGGGGGGGCGGCCTATGCGATGACGGCCGTTTTTGTCAATTCGATAAAATATACCGTTCGGCAGCTTAGGCCGGATAATAGTGCGCATAATTCGTTTCCATCGGGGCATACCGCTACCGTATTTACTGGAGTGGAGATGCTCTACCAGGAGTACAAGCACAGTGCGCCTTGGGTAGGGATTACGGGCTATATCGTGGCCACAGGAGTGGGGCTCTTGCGTATCTATAACAATCGGCACTGGGCATCGGATGTCACCGCAGGAGCCGGTATCGGAATCCTCTCGGCCAAGCTCTCCTATTTGCTTTTTCCCTATACCTCCAAGCTCCTACACCGAAAAAAAGAGAGGACAGCGGGCAGCGTATCCTCTCTGGGTATGATGGCCTTTCCTACCTATGATGCTACTACACGAGGGGTAGGAATGGGAGTGGTTGTTTCGTTTTAGTTCTTTAGAACATCCAACCTGCCCTGCGCCTTAAGAAGGTCGATTTCGGCCAATTTGTAAGAGAGTAAGGCGTTGGTATAGCTATTTTTAGCATCGGAGAGGGCACGTTCGGACTCGAGTAGGTCGTTGAGCGAAGCCAATCCCTGTTGGTAGTTATTTTGAGTATTGGTGAGCACCTCCTGAGCGAGCTTCACGTTTTCCTCTTGGGTTTGGATGGTGAGCAGGTTGTTAGCCAACTGGGTTTGTGCATTTTCCTGCGCTAAGTCCATCGCCAAGCGGGTATCCTTGAGTGTTTGCTCGATAGTCTCGATCTCAATCAAGGCCTGTTGTACCTTGGCACGAGAGCCGAAACCGGAGAAAATAGGGATCTTCAACCCCAAGCCAATAGACGAATAATCAGAGCCATATACCTTATCTTTTTTTCCGTAGAAGAGCGGAATTTTAGGCCCCATACGTAGGTAGCCATAGGTTGCCTGTAGGGCGAGGGAAGGGTAGAGGCTACCGCGGGTTGCCTGAGCGCTGAGGGAGAGGAGTTCCTTTTGTTTTTCAAGGGCTTTGATCTCCACACGGTTGGAGGCATCCCCTTTTTCGAAAGCGAGACGGAAATCCGCCTTGAAAGCATCCTTAGGCAGGGAGATAGGTTCGGTAATAGGCATTCCCATGAGATACTTCAGTGCATGCTTGGCCAAGGCAAGTCTGCTGGAGGCCTGCTGCTCGGCTGATTTGAGGTTGTTCAGCGCCACGGTCACGCGGTCGAGGTCGATTTTCTTAGCCAAGCCCGCCTTGAAGGAGCCTTCCACCACCTCGGCTGTTTTTTCAGTCAGGGTGCGGTTGGCCTGTATATTCTCGAGGGCTTGTTGTCCCTGATACACTTGCCAATAAGCCTGGGCAACTTTCTCGATAATCCCGTTTTGGGTCAGTTGTTCATTGATCAGATAGAACTCACGGGTGGTACGAGCTGCCTTAAGGCCGATAAATACAGCCTGATTGAAGATCACCTGGGTGAGCTTCAGCTCGGCATTGGAGTTCCATTTTTGTCCCATCTCCATTTTGATAGGTTCGTCGGGTAACACACCAGGCGGCATCCCAGGCATAGCGAAAGTGCTGGCATCGATATAGGTAGCCTGTAGCTTGGGGTTGTAGCTCATGCCAGCTGAGCCGGCGATAGTAGGCAGCGCATTGGCGCGCGCCTCTTGGATTTTATACTCGCTTTTTTTGATTTCTAAGCGTGCTTTTTGGGCATCGGCCTTGCTCTTGAGCGCATAATCAATCGCTTGGGCGAGGGTAAGTTCGCTGGTTTGTTGCGCCCAAAGACTTGTAGAGGCGCAAAGGGTAAGTATTGAGATGAAAATACGAAACATCTTTTTTAATGGTTAATTATTAATGGTTAATTATTAATGATCAATTCTTATAGAGTTCAAGGATTATAAGGTTTTAGTTTGATAGTTGCTGGCATCTGATTACTGACTTTTTACTTTTTTTAAGACATTTTCAAGTTCTTGGAGGCCTTTTTCATTGACAATGATTCTAAAGAAATATTCCATAAGGGTATATATCGTGTCCCAAAAAGGAAATTCTCGCTCATCAAAAGTATCGCTGAAAGTACGTAGGCGCTGCACACTGCTGTAGAAGACCTTATAAAAAGATACATTGATATTCTTTCTGAAGAGTCCTTCTTGCCAGCCTTTCTCCAGGAGTTTGTCAATAAAAAGCGCATCGGACTTAGTAAATTCTATCTCCATACGCTCATAGGTTTTAGGGAAATATTTTTTGAGTTCCCAAATAGGTTTGGTACTAATGAGGTTAAAGAGATTTTGTACTTCTTTTTGATTGCGAAATACATTTTCAATAACGGAGCCTTCTCCTAAAACGAATTTGTCTACTTGGTGACAACTCATTTCCAAGGCATAGTCCAAAGTGGCCTCTACCAGTTCGCTTTTGGAGGAGAACTGCTCATAAAGGCTTTTTTTGGAGATGCCAAGGTTGTTGGCCAAGTCGTCCATAGTAAAAGATTTGAAGCCATACTGCATAAAGTAAAATAAGGCCTTTTGAGTAATGTCTTTCTTCATTCTATAAGATAAAAAGTAAAAAGTAAAGCGAGAGAGTTAGCCAAATATGTGGTAAGAGAATAGAACTATTCTTCACTTTTAACTCTTTGTTCTTTACTTCTTTTTTCGGGGGCAAAGGTAAAACAAAAAAACTTAATAAACAAAAAAAGTTTCCAAGTTTTTTGTTTAGTGGTGGATGATTAAAGACTTTTCACTATTAGTCTTTTAAATTCGGGGTTGAACTTAATTTGGTCACGATATTGTTGTAAAAGCCTATATACGGAGGCTCCGGAGCGTTGTAGCAGGGAGGCGATGTCCTCTATGGAGTATCCTTTTTGCGAGGCTAAGTGAGCAAATAGCAGGCGGGCATAGACCCATTTGGCGGTGCGCTTGGGCAAGACCATCTCTTCGAGAGAGAGACCGGTGGTTTGTTGTACTTGCTTGAGGAGTTCCGCAAGTGACTCATTGGAGCCGGTAGGCTCTTCTTTCTCGGGATAGGGTTGGTTGTAGGAGAGTGAAGCTCCTAAGGTTTCGGCTGCACTACAGAGCAACTGTAGCGCTCGGCTGTCGGCTGTTTGTAGGGCGTTTTCAGGTAGGGAAATAAGAAGCATTTTTATAATGATTAATGGTTAATGGTTAATTGTCAATGCGAATCAATAGTTAAATAACTAGAAATATATACATCTACAAAAGTTGTAAGTGTCTCATTATCAACGATTTCTAATTACATCCCCCCCTTCACATACTCCGCTCTCGCGGACTTCC
>NZ_KE992087.1:0-49620 GCF_000466425.1 Capnocytophaga sp. oral taxon 863 str. F0517 | reverse complement strand
CTATATAAAGTGTATTATTTTAACTATTGATTCGTATTAATTATCAATTGTCACAAGTGAATTATTTGAGTTGCAAAATTACAACAATAAATTATTAAAGTCAAGAAATTTAACAGATTTGGACTTAGAGGTTGGTTGTCAGCAGTTAGTAAAAAAGGACTGCCTTGAGATCTCAAGGCAGTCCTTTTTAGTTGTGCGTTTTTAGTTATGAATTATCGCTCAAAACACAAGATTCGATTAGAATTTAGCAGAGAAGAGCTTAGGGTTGATATTGAGGCTGCACCATAGCCAATCCTGTTGTTTGCGTACTTTTAAGTTGAGCCCGCGTTGTTGTTTGTAGGTGCTAGAAGGGACTATAAGGGAGTAGCCTGCTTGTAGGGAAACATATTGTTGGATCTTATGGGTATAAACGAGGTCACCTTCTACAGCCAAGAGGCGTGTTTTGCTTCCTTGATCACCGAGAATTTTTCCAGCAGAGTGGAAATAGTGTCCGGTAGCGGAGAGGCTTCCCTTATCGGAGGTCTTGAGGTTAAGGGTTAGATAAGGGTTCAAGAGGCCATAGCTAGGGGAATAGCTTACGTAGAAGTGATCCATGAAGCCATAGAACTTATGGTTGGTACCAGAGAACGGATTGAAAGCCTTGTCTTTGTCAGAGCTGCTATTGGTATCATTCCCACTGAGGTAATCCACTCCGAGGGTAGCGGAGAAAGTAGGGGTGAATTGGTATCCTACCAAACCTGCCAATAGGAAGGCTTCTTTGTCCTTACCTGCTGCATTTTTACCAGTTTGTAGGTATCCTTCAGCACCATAACGTAGCGCATCGGACTTACCGCGGTAGTGGAAACCGATGGTCTGCATGTTGTAATCATTGTTATCAACAAGGTCGTTACGTTGTCCGAGGTTAGCTATCAAAACAGAAAGTCCTTGAGTAGGGGCGAAGTCGTAATGCGCATGTACTGCTTCTAGGTGTTGGTAAGGTTGGCCACCTGGAGCAAAGAACTGTCCTTTAGGGTTATTGACATTTCCACTAGTAATTTTTCCTTCGAAGTAGTTTTGGTTGAAGGCAAAGAAAGAGCGTAGGGAGAGCTTTTCGGAGGCTTTCCAATTGATATTGATCGCATCATGCGCACGTCCGGCAGGGTGCCAATCAAGGGAACCGAAGATACGGTCTTCGTCGAGCACGATCATTTGTCGGCCTATTTTGGCATTGACATCCTTGTAGAGAGGAAGGGCAGCGTAGGCTTCGAATACGGAAAGTCCGCCGGTACGATCTTTGACTTGTACTTGAGGTGCTTGTCCCCAAATGTTGACGTTCTGTAGCGAAACGTAGAATTGCAATTGGTCACCGTGCTGATAATTGAAGTTCAGGCGTGTGCGGTTATTGACCAAGATAGCAGGTTTTTCTCCTTCCTGTAAGGGCACATAAGCACCGTTTCGGTATTCGAAACGAGGGCGTAGCTGAGCCGATAGGGTGAAGGAATTCTCTGGAGCATTCTCCTCTTGCGCTTGTGCTATAGAGGCCACTCCTGCTAAGAGGAGTGCAGAAAGCATCATTTTGTTCATATGTTCTTTTTTAATTGTTTTTTAATTGCCAAAGCTTAGCAGCTAACCAGTGTTAATTGTGTTTCTTAAGGAGCTCAAAATCTTTGATTTTGACAGGGGTTTCCTCAGGGTTATTGCTATTTTCTTTTACCGTAAATTGTTCCGAAGGGGTGTATTCCTTGGCGGTAGCCTTTATCTGATAGCTATTTCTGACATCCAGTACGATGACATAAGAGCCACTTTTGTCGCAGGAGTAGGTATTTTCCTGTCCTGTAGAGAGGTTTTTGAGAGAAACGATCGCCTCAGGGATGATCACATGTGTTCTCACATCCATTACGACTCCCACTATACGGTAGGTATATAGTTGGTCTAACTTGCTATGAGGAAGAACAATCTCATGGGAGGATGCAAAAAGGCAATCACTCCATCCAAATAGCGCTAAAAAACAATAGATAAGTAAATTTTTCATAAGACATTAAGTTAGAAGGTTCCGACAAATATACGTCATTTTTTTTGAAATAGCACAAAATCAACGTTAAATATTCTCTAATTAACTCGTTTTTGTTTAACATTATTTTTTATTGTATAAATTCTTACTTCTCACACGAAAAATACTTGATTTCGTAGTCTAAAATGTTGTAATTTTGCAACGTCGAACAACGAGTAAAAGAATTTAAAAATAAAATATCATGAATCAAGAAGAGATTTTAGCATTGCTTCAGCAGAAGTTTCCACAGTTAGCCCCAGCAGATTTGGCGCCGTTGGCCAGTGATTTAGCCGCTCAAGGGCCGGATAGTCATCAGAGCCAAGCCTTGATTACCAAGCTCACTGAGGAGCAGATCAAGGACTTTGTACCAGCGGAGGCCTTCAAGAAGAAAGAACAGCCCCCAGTGGTGTCCCCTGCCCTGGAGCAGCTGGTAGCGGCACAGGTGAGGCAAGCCGTGTCCTCGCTCGAGCAACGCCTGCTCCGTTATGAGGATGCCCAGAGCTATCAGCAGCGCTATAGCGCGCTACAAGAGGCCTTAGATAGCTGTGAAGATCGCAGCTTTCGAGACCAAAGCCTCAAGGACTTCAGGCGTATGCAGTTTGCCTCTGCGGAGGATTTTACCCAGTACTTAGCCCAAAAAAGAGAAGATGTACTACAGGCCAACCAACTTTTGGCTAACCAGCGCCTCTCTCAGCAGCAACCCCCTCTCTCCTCTAAGGGAGCTTCCCTGGAGCATGTCTCGCCCTCGGTCGCAACCTTTATCCAATTACAACAAAATGAAGGTAAAATGTTCAAGGGAAAAGAAGTGTAGGTAATGACTAGTGACCAGTGACTAATGACTAGTGACTAGTGACTAGTGACCAGTGACTAGTGACCAGCGACCAGCGACTAATCATTAACAATTAACCATTAATCATTAACCATTAACTATTAACTATTAGAAAGAATGATACATCACACACCATCGGTTCCTACATCGGGACTATTTATGCACACCATAGCCGACCTGCCCGGAGGGGTAACACTCCATTCAGAAAACTTAGGAGGGGCTTATCTTCAGGTCGGTACGCCTATAGGCAAAGGAGAGAAGGGCATCTACCAGGTGGAGAAGATTGCCTCCACCTACATCGAAATACGAAGTGACTCCAAGGAGTTGAAAGTAGAAAAAGGCCATCATTTCTTGGCCGGAGACTACATAGCCGCGGATATAGCCGATGGCCAAAGAATCGTATCGGTCAATAAACAATCCGTAGAATACGATATACTCACCCTCGAGCAACCCTTCTCGGTGATGCTCCCCAAGCAAACAGCACTTTTTGCCAGTGAGGGGAATAACAAGCAACCCAAGGTCGTTCCCATAGCCTTGGTGGCTGCCAGTACCCTCGTACCACGCGAAGGCGAACTCTATTGCGGGGCTTGGCTAATCTGTGTCATAAAAGAAAAACAAAACCTGCCTATCGCCCAAACACTACGGGAACACCTCAAAACGGTTCTCTTTGTTTAGTGAAAAAAAGAACAGTGATAACTCAAAACACAAAACTCATATGATAAATTCATCCTTAATGGTAGGCCTCAAGCAGGCCGATTTGCAAGCGGTTGTAAGTAGTTACAACTTAGAACAGTATTACTATCCTACCTTGTTCCCCCTTAGGGAGACCTCGCTGCTCTCTTGGCGTATGCTGGAGGCACAGGCAGGACTGAAAGTAGCGGCCGATGTAGTAGCCCGAGGCGCTTCTATCCCTGCTAAAGAGCGAAAGAGTATGGATAAGTTCTACGGAGAGATACCCAAGCTCTCCATCGCACGAGAGAAAAACGAAGACGAACTAACAGACTATGACCTGATGGTGGCTACCTCCGGCGAAAATCCGGATATGCGCTCCTTGATAGAGTTCTGGGCGGACGATACCAAGTACTGCTGGCACGGAATTGCCGCTCGTGCAGAGTGGATCGCTTTACAACAAATCTCCTTAGGGAAATTCTCTCTCACTGCGGACAACAACTTTTCTGTAGTTAGTCAGTATGAGATGGACTATCGCATCCCAGCCAAACAGAAAATAGGAGTGCAAACAGCCTATAACGAAGGAAAAGGTCGTCCTCTTACCCAGGACATTCCTAGGGCGATGAGCATAGGGCGAAATGAACATGGGGTTACCTATAAGTACGCCTTTATGAATGTGGATACCTTCCTGAAGTTCTCCTCACAGGAGGAAGTTATAAAGCGTTGTATGCCCTATACCTTGCAGAATGTTACCGGAGAGACCCCCGACCTGCTGACTGTCAATACCTATTTGGCCAAGCATGCCGAGAGCTACCGAGGCCTACAAATTATCGTCATAGACCAGGAGATAACCCTGCAAAGCGGTAAGGGAAAACATGAAACTCTCAACCCTTTTGCCAATGACGTCATCCTCTTCTCTGAAAGTAAGGTGCTGGGCAATACCTACTGGAAGACCCCTATCGATGTGAAGATGCCTTCCTCCAGTACCCTCAAGGCCTTACATGCCCATACCCTTATCAAGAAATATTCCCAAGAATCGCCCGTGAAGGAGATTACCGAGGGAATCGCCAACCTCTTCCCCGTATGGAACTTGGCCGGTCGCTCCGTACTGATGCAGATTAGTGCCAGTAGGTGGGAGAAAAATTAGTGAATAGTGAAAAATGAACAATGAAAAGTGAAACCCAAAATATAAAGAATGACGAATATAGACTATCTTACTAAGAGCCTGTCCCCGATGGGGATAGAGCCAGAAACTATAGCGCTGCTCCTGGAGAAGGGGCAGCTCTCCCCAGAGGGGCAATTAGAGATAGCGCGCTGTGATAGCGCCATCTACCGCTATTTCTCCCTTATACTAGGGGCAACCTCCCAAAAACGAAGCGAAGGGAGCTTCTCCCAAAGCTGGGACTTAGCCGCCATAGCACGTTACTACACGGCCTTATGCTACGAGTTGGGAGAGAAAAATATACTCTTTCCCACAGCTACGCCCCAACTAAGAGACAAAAGCAACCTATGGTAATAAGCTAATTGGCCAATGAGCTCATTGTCAAATTGACTAATTGACAAATTAACATGCAGTATCCCCATTATCTTTTTGTAATCACCACTTCTTCTGTGCAGCAGCGCGAGGATGGTAGCTGGGAGCCGCCTACCCAAGCGCTTGTCTTCCTATGTCGCTGTAGGGAAGAAGCCCAAAGCAAGGGACAAGAAGTACCCTTGGCCAACACCCTCTATCACCATGTCCAAAGGGGCAATGCCTCTTTCCGACGCTTCTCCTCGGTAGTCTATTTCCCCAAAGGAGTCGCCCGCCTTCCCGCAGGAGTGCGTATCCTTATCAGCGACGACCCTCAGGGCAAAGAGGTGCGTGTAGAAGCCCTCGTCCAGCGCTGTGATATAGGACAATACCACTCCCGATTATGGGTATAACCAAATCTCAGAACCTTAAAAACTCAAAAAATGACCACATTCGATGTAGAAACCCATCTGTATCAGCTCCTTAAGCGATACGACTTGAAGAATCGCATAGCCCTTACCGGCGATATATACTTAGGCAACGATCGCCCTCAGGACTCCTATAAGGAAGATATCGTATTACAATGCCTTGAATATCATTTTCCTAAGGATCGCAAGCCGACCATGCAAGAATTAGCAACCACAGGAGTGGGGCAAATCATTATCTATGTACCCGATATCTATGTATATCAAGGTGTAGAGGGCGCCCGATATGTCTCGGCTCGCTATCGCCTGCGCTTTATCGTCCAAGAAGTCATCACCGCTATCCGCACCTCTTGGCAAGCCGACCCTCCTCACCTGATGATACTCGGCCAAAAGCTCAAACCCCTACCCGAGATACGACAACATGCCGTCACGATCACTGTAGGACTTTAATAGCATCATTAACTATTGCGCATCGTATGAATATTTTCAAAGAAAAATACCTTCCTTATGCCATGGAAAGTGAGCGAAAGACAGGACTTTCGGCTATCTTCATCTTGGCACAAGCCGCCTTGGAGACCGGTTGGGGCAAGCATGCCCCAGGGAATATGTTCTTCGGAATCAAAGCCACGAAGGACACCCCTCTTGCCCAGCGGCAGTTGTTGCGAACCTATGAAATTCTCTCGGCCTTGCCTGAGGCAGGACAATTCCCAGAGGTTATCAGTGTAAAGAAAATGGGTAAGGGGAGATACCTCTGTGTGGTTCGGGATTGGTTTCGCAAATACGATAGTCCCGAAGGCTCCTTCACCGACCATGCCCGCTTACTCTCCCAGCTGCCGCGCTACCAAAAGGCCATGCAGTACAAAAGTGACCCCTATCGCTTGGCCGAAGAAATCGCAGCGGCCGGCTATGCCACCGACCCTCAATATGCAGACAAACTCAAACGGATCATCCAACAACTCTCCTAAGCCTATGAAAACCCTATTGCCCCTGGTCCTGCCCTTGCTGCTTGTCGCCTGCAAGAGCTCCCAGCAAACTACCCAGCAGGTGCTACACACCCAGCAAACCGATAGCTTAGCCCTATACAAGCAACGGCTACAAGAACAGCGAATCCAGCTCGACCAATGGCAGGAACTGGAATGGGAACTCTCCCAGTCGCCAGGCGATACACTCCCTTGCTTAGCCCCTTCGAGTACCCGCCCTCTCTTGGCCGAAATCAAGCAAGGTGCCCAGCGTATCCTTATAGCTCAAGCCCCTCACCTTTCCCTGAAGCTCAGAAATGTCAGTCACCAAAAAGAGCAAAACCAAGACTACCAACAACTTACCCAACACCAAACTAGACAATACCATGCCCACCAATACCAAAGCCAGAAGGTTCACCACCGCCGCCCTCTCCTCTTATGGCTGATGCTCCTGCTCCTTTTAGGAATCCTTATTAAAAGGACGATTAAGTATTAGCTTGTGTGCCCTCATTAATGGTTAAAATAATATAGCATTAACAATGGATAGTTATTCATTAATCATTGTTTTTTTCTTATCTTTGCAGAGTATTAAGTATAAGTGCTATAGCTATTTATTATGTTGAATATGAGGTATTTATTATTTTTCATTCCTTTCTTAGGATGGTCACAAGCCATTGACTTGAGCCTTGTTCTGAAGCCTAAGGGGGTGTATAAGTGGAATGTAGTCTCCGAGGTATCCTCCAAGCAGCGGGTAGACCAAATGGATGTGGCCGTCAAGGCGACAAGCCATACGCTGCTTAGCCTTACTCCTGCGAAGGAGGAAAAGCAGCTATATCCGGTAAGTCTTCGTTATGAAGCGGCTTCCTTAGAGATGGAAACCCAAGTGCAAGGGAAGCCCATGCCCTTGGAAAAAATTCCTCAATATACCAATGAGGCGGCCAAGGAGCTCTGCAAGCAAGCCTTCAAAGGAGAGCTGAGTGTCAAGGGGAAAATTGTAAAGCTCGACCCGGTCAAGCCACTTATGGAGCGTGCTATGAAGCAATTGGAGAAAAAGTATGCCAAGAGTAGCCCCCTTACCCCTTTTGAAAAACAGCAGGTGATGGCGCAACTCGAAGCCGCCTTTGCCGAGACCACCCTTCAGTCCAACCTCTCCTCCGTACTTTCCGTATTGCCCCGACAAAAAGTCAGCGTAGGGGATAGCTGGGAGATAACTTCCTTCCTCTCCAAAGAGATGAATGTGAATATAAAAACCCAATATACCCTCAAGGAGGTAACCCCTGAGACAATCTATATCCAAGGAAAAGTCACTGTAGCTACCGACCATGAAAAAGTCATCCTACAGCAAGGCCAATATGTCTTCTTTACCATGAATGGACAGATAGAAATCGACATTTGGCTCGATCCGGCTACCAAGTGGATTCAAAAAGCGACCGCTAAGCAAACCCTCCAAGGGGAAACTGAGGTAGAAGGAGACCTCTCCCACCAAAAAGGAAAGGTAATCCCCTTCGAAAGCCAATCCCATATAGAGGTTAGTGGCAAGTGAAAGCGTGAATAACAAAGTCAAGAGCGGGGATAACTATTCACTTTTCACTTTTTATTATTCACTTTCTTTTAACGCCCTAATCGAGAAAAAAATAATAACTTAGCCTCCTGAAACAAAGTGTAAAGAAAAATAACAAATCATGAGTGTTGATATTAGCCAAATCAATGAAAAAATAGCACGAGAAAGTGTCTTTATAGAGCAGCTTACCTCCGAGATGTCCAAGGTCATCATTGGCCAGCGGCATATGGTGGATGCACTCCTTATAGGTCTCTTAGGTCAGGGACATATCCTTCTGGAAGGGGTGCCAGGGCTGGCCAAGACGCTTTCTATCAATACCTTAGCTAAGTCCGTACAGGGGTCTTTTAGTCGTATACAGTTCACCCCCGACTTGCTACCGGCCGACGTGATCGGTACGATGACCTACAATGTCAAGCAAAATGAGTTCTCTATCAAAAAAGGGCCTATCTTTGCCAACTTTGTCTTAGCCGATGAGATCAACCGTGCCCCTGCCAAGGTACAATCGGCCTTGCTTGAAGCGATGCAGGAAAAACAGGTGACCATAGGGGATACTACTTTCGCCTTGGATAAGCCTTTCTTGGTCATGGCCACTCAGAACCCTGTAGAGCAGGAAGGGACTTACCCACTACCAGAAGCACAGGTAGATAGGTTCATGCTCAAGGTCGTAATCGACTATCCCAAGCTACAGGAAGAACAACAGATTATGCACAATAACCTACAGGGTACTCATCCAAAGGTCAATCCAGTGGTGAGCCTTGAGCAAATCCTACATGCCCAAAAGGTTGCTTATGAGGTCTATATGGATGAAAAAATTGAGAAGTATATCTTGGATATTATCTTTGCTACCCGTTATCCAGAGAAGTATCAGCTTGCGGAGCTTAGTCCTCTGATACAGTTTGGCGCTTCCCCTCGTGGTAGCATCAGCTTAGCGGTAGCGGCTAAGTGTCATGCTTTTATTCACCACCGTGGTTATGTAGTGCCTGAGGATGTGCGCTCGGTCATCTACGATGTCTTACGTCACCGTATCGGTATCACCTACGAGGCCGAAGCCGAAAATGTTACCTCTGTGGAGATTATCAATAAGATTATCAACACTATAGAAGTACCTTAATAGTGACTAACGACAAGTGACAAGTGACAAGTGACAAATGACAAGTGACAAATGACGAGTGACAAGTGATTAATTTCATTCTGATAATTAGTCACTTGTCACTCGTCATTTGTTATTATAGAAGGTTTTCTACCAGTTCATAGAGATTGGTCAGAGGGGATTGGGAGGCGTAGGGAAGTTTTTCCTGTGCCAGGTATAATTTCTTAGCACGTTCGATGGCTAAGGAGCGTTGGGCGCGAGGGTCTTCTTCGAGTTGGTTATAGAGTCTCTTATAGAAGAAAAGGTCTTTCCCTTTTTCAGGGTCGATTTGTAGGGTTTCTCTCAAGGCTTGTTGGTAGTTTTCCTGCATTTCTCCATAGTGGAGCCATATCCATAGGTCGAAACTATCATTGCTATAGACGATGCGATAGCCCAGGCTATGGGCTTTCTTGGTAGCTGCTTCCAAGGAGTTGGTCTGCTCGGGGCTGGTTCTACACACACACCATACTTGATCGAAATCATGTGCAGTAGCCTTGACAATCTCCTGTGCGTAGAGAACGGTATCCAGCGGTGTGGCTTCCTCTTCCCGAGGGGGTACCACCGTTAAGGAGGCTATAGGAAAAGACTTGAAGTAGGCAGCTTCTTCTTTGGATTGGCATACCACCAAGATGGTTTTGCGCAAGCTACGTTTCTCACTATATTCGTAAGGCTCCTTCAGTAGCTCCCAAGCGGGAGTCGGTTCCTCAGGGTTAGGGATATGCTTGGTATATCGGGTCGCTTTGACCGCTTTGGTCTGCTTCTGAGTTGTTTTTCTTTTCTTTGCCATGGTCTAAATTTCAAAAAGTTCTTTAAAATCACCTACAACAGGCGTAGCACCATATCGGCCACAGAGGTACTCTCTTTGGTGAGCCTCCGTTTTTACCCCTTTTATCTCTGCCAAGCAATAGAGGTGACTTCCTCCTTGTCGGTCTTTCTCTACAAAGGCAATTTGGTCACGCCTTAGCAGGTTCTCCTCCATGAGTTGGGTATTTTGAGTAACGAAGATTATTTGGCTATGGGTATTGGCAGCACTGTTGAACAAGTCCACCAGCCGCTTGGCCAGCAGGGGATGCAGTTGGCTATCGAATTGGTCTATGATTAGCACATTTCCCTGGTGGAGGGCATCGTATAGGTAGGCCGCATATTCGAAGAGGCGTTGGGTACCTTCGGACTCATATTCTTCGAAGGCAAAGAGTGAGAGCGGAATCTTGTCCGTATCTACGCGGTTGAGCTTTTTGGCCGAGAGCAATACCGAACGCTTTTTAGGAGCCTCTAAGCCCTCCGTATTGTCGTTATCCAGCTCCAAAAAGCCTAATTTTTCCACGGCTGTATCCCCTCTTTTGAGCATCTCAAGCATGAAGGACTTCTTGGCGGGTACTCTTAGGGCTTCCCGTGCATAGGCCGTCATTTCAGGGGTACCCAAGCCGCTCAGCACTTTGATACGCTCAAATCCCTCGACAATGGCCTTGGAGATTTTGGCAAAGGGGAAGGAGGTGAGCATTTTTAGGAAAAGACTTGTAGGGGAGAGGAACTCCTTGTTCCCTTCTTCCTGTTGGGCAAGTCCAAGGTAGATATCCCCTTCCTTGAACAAGGTCTCATTCAGATAGCTGATAGCTTGGTTTTCTCGGATAAAATAACAAGTCTCTTTTTTTCCTTTCTTCTCATAGAGCCATTCGGACTGTATGGCCTTATCGGTAGCCTCAAAGCCATAGCGGTACTTGGTCTCATCTATCCAAAAAATCATCTGAAAGAAGGAAGGGCGCTCCATGCTATCGGCACTGAGCCTAAAACTGTTAATCAATTCCAATACCTTTTCATTCTTAAGAGATTGAGAGATGATTTTCAAAAAAACAGACAAGGCCTTCACCAAATTGCTTTTCCCACTGGCATTCGCCCCATAGATGGCTTTTGATTTCAAAAAAACATCTCTTTGATGAACAAAGGTATGACTCTCTTCCAAAACCTTGTCTTTCTTGGCCGTTAGCTTCGCCTTTGTCAGGCTTAGCGTTTGTATTTCCTTGAAAGAACGAAAATTGCCAAAGCTAAAGTCTTGTATAATCATTTTATCTTAAAAATTGTGGATCTTTCGCAAAGATAGAAATAAAAAGGAATATAATGATTTTTTTATAAGACTTTAACTATTTTGATGGTGAGTCACTAATCACTAACCACTAATTGTTTAATTGTTGTTTCCTGACCACTGGAGTTTCAGCAAGGAGGCATTCAGCTCGAACCCCAGCAGGAGGATCGTTGCATTGAGCCATATGTATAAAAGGAAGATCAAAAGAGCCCCTATCGAGCCATACAGCTGGTTGTACTGAGCAAAATGCTCTATATAAATCCCGAAACCATAGGTGGTCAGAATAAAAAGAATCAAAGTCAGTAGCGAACCGGCTGAGAAAAATCGCAAACCCTTCTTGGGAGAGCCGAAGTAAAACAGTATCGAGATAGATAGAAAGGCAATAAAAATGAAGAAAACCTTTTTCGTTAGCGGATAAAAATAAGGATTGCTATTGAAAAACTCAAAGATACGCATCCCCTGTATATACTCGAAGGCCAACCAAAGGATTACTGAAGAGAGAATCAGAAATACCAATAGCATCGCTACCCCCATTGAGATAAAGTACTGCCGTACCACCCCGCGGGTATTTTCCACATGATAGGAGTTCTCGAAGCCACCAAAAACGGCATTGATGCCATTGGTAGTGAGAAAGATAGAAAGTACAAATACAGAAGAAAGCAAGCCTGCGCGCTTCTTTCCTGCAATGTCCATGAAGATATCCTCAAAGAAATGATGTGTTCCTGGAGGTAGCAGATTGTCTAAAAAAATCCAAAAATCCTGCTGAAAATCGTTGATCGGTATATAAGGGATCAGGTTCAGCACCACCAAGAGAAAGGGGAAAATAGCCACAAAGAAGCTGTACGAAATCGCACTTGCCCTATAGGTAAGTGCCCCCCTTACAATACCTATCGTATAGAGTTCCAGTAGGTCATAAAGCGAGAACACTCGCCCCTTGCCTAAGGGAATTCCTTTGAGAAAGGTAAAGAACTTGCTTAGCAGTGGGATACGCCACAAACGCGCTTCGGTACTTTGGCTCATAATAATATATTTAGGTTAAAAAATGATTCATATCCGCTTCATACAGATATGCGAAAGCCCTTACAGAGGGGGGGCCTCTGTAAGAGTAGGCTTTTATAAGGGGAGTGTCCTTAGGCGGTTTGCTGTTCTTTGGCGAGCTTCTTAGCGGCTCGATTTTCCTTAAAGCGCTCTATCGCTGCTCCAAATAACCAATAAGGTACTACATAGGAAAGCAAGAAAATCATAAGCCAAAAGCCCATGGTGGCAATCCCTAAGAAGGCTAAAAAGCCTAAATATTCCTGAAAAGTAAAATCGACTTGCATGTTGTTGTTTTTTTCTGTGGCAAAGATACGATGTTTTTTTCAATAAAAAAAATAAATAGTATAGGGAAAAATATAAAAAAGTGCGTACATTTGTGGCAAAATTAAATCGAATGTCAAAAGGTGTTCTTTTGGTCAATTTAGGCTCGCCTAACTCTACTTCTGTCAAAGATGTACGTAATTATTTAGACGAGTTCTTGATGGATCCACGGGTCATAGACCTGCCTTATTTGAGTCGCGCATTGCTCGTCAAAGGCATTATCCTGCGTACCCGACCTAAAAAATCTGCTGCTGCTTACCAAAAAGTATGGACTCCAGAAGGCTCCCCCCTGATCGTCCATACCCGCAAGCTGACCAAAAAGGTGCAAGCACAGCTCTCTATCCCGGTACAGATGGCCATGCGATATGGAAATCCGTCCATCGCCTCGGCTATTGAAGCCCTTTCTGAAAAAGGGGTGAGCGAAATACTCTTGGTACCACTCTATCCCCAATATGCCATGTCCACCACCGAGACCATCTCCGTGCTGGCGCATAAAATAGTGAAGAAGAAATATCCGCATATCTCCCTCTCGGAGCTGCCTTCTTTCTATAATCGCCCAGATTATGTCAAGCTCTTGGCTGCCTCTATCAAGGAATATTATAAGGAAGGGGAGTACTTACTCTTCTCCTACCATGGTATCCCCGAAAGACATATCTATAAGTCCGATGTCACTCGGGAGCATTGCCAGATTAATGATATCTGTTGCAATACCCTCTCCCCAGCCCATCAGTATTGCTACCGGCACCAGTGCTATGCCCTTACCCAGGCGGTTATCAAGGAACTACAGCTCTCCCCAGCGCACTATAGCACCTCCTTCCAATCCCGATTAGGGCGAGACCCTTGGCTGCAACCCTATACCGATGCCACCCTCGAGCGATTGGGCAAAGAGGGGGTCAAGCATTTGGCCATCGTAACCCCTGCCTTTGTGGCCGACTGCCTCGAAACCCTTGAGGAAATCGCCATGGAAGGAAAGGAAACCTTCCTTTCCCACGGAGGGGAAACCTACAACTGTATCCCTTGCCTCAACGACCGAGACGACTGGGCTAAAACCCTCGCCTCTTGGATACAAAAATGGCAGCAAAAATAAGGTTATTAACAAAAAATCACCAATGGTGCATAATTTTTCACGAACTGTACTTTTTAACACCGTTTTCTTAATAAAATAGCTATAAGTATTACATAATAACGCTTTTTTCTTAATAAAAACCTTGCATATCCTGTGCTCAATGGTGGATAACTAAGTTGATAAGTGAATATCTGAATAAAAAAGAAGAAGAGAAAAGATTGTAAATTTGTTTATATCGGAAAAATAGTTTACTTTTGTCCCATGGGAAACCCCAAATAAGACAAAAAATGATTATAGTAATGTTAAGCAAAACTAATTAATTATGAGAAAAAGAATACACATGCTCTTGGCGCTGACCACTTGTGCCATTGCAGCCTTGGCTGTAAGTTGTAACAAAGACAACAAAGATCCTGAAAGCGGAGGAGGAAGTAGTGGAGGAGGAAATGGAACAGCTACAATAACACAGGCTTCGCAAGGGAATGGTGCTCCTAACCCAACAGAGTTAGGCTATTATGTAGACAAACGCTCCAAGACACTTTATAAAAGAGATGCATCAGGAAGAGCAGCAACTGTAAAGGCCTCCCTCCCAACCTTTGCTGAAGGAAACAAACTCTATGTCAGAGAAGGAGCGCCTGACTCAAGTGTAGGCGCTGAAAATGATTTCTATGTTAATACCAAAGAGGATACTAAGGTTTACCAAAAAAAATCAGGAACTTGGACAGAAGTATCGGATGAAATCTATATACGTGATGAGCGTTTCAGAAATGCACTTCTTACCGGAGGAGAGGGAATACTGAAGGCAGATACCAATGGCGATGGTAAAATATCCAAAGCAGAGGCTTTAGCTGCCCAGGCAGTGAGGGTGCCTAATGTGGGAATTTCTTCCTTGGATGGAATCGAACATTTTAAAAATATACAAGTCTTAGAAGCTACCAATAACCAGCTTGAGACAGTAAACATTAATATGCTCACTGCTCTTCAAGAAATAAAACTTAAGGGAAACCGTCTAAAAGGAGAATTGGACTTCTCTCTATTGAGTAACCTACAAAATGGAAAAGTTGAAATCATGAAAGGAGATAGTGGTAACTCAGGGGTGACTAAGATAAAAGTCTATAGTGATAATTTAGCCAATAGCCTCAATACCTCTGATGGTACAGGCAAATATACAGCTAGCTCTAATGTAGATCGTATATTGGAAGAGCTTGATCCTATTCTGCTAGCCAAGCTTTTGGTTCTTAACCCAAGTCCTGATAGAAATGGGGATAGAGCTATTACTATTTCCGAGGCAGCTCGTTATTCAGAAAGAATAGATATAGAGTCTTCTGAGATACGTTCCCTAAAGGGATTAGAGTTTTTCAAAAAAATAAAATCTCTAAGAGTATCTGGAGGAAGTGGCAGAATGGAACTCAATAACGATTCTAAGACAATCTCTTTTTCTGACTTCCCAGACATAGAATCCTTCGGAATATACAATTCTAATTTAAAGGAATTAGAGGTTAAGAACGCCCCTAAGCTGACTAAAATTTTTGTAACTAATGGTAGCTTGGATAAGATTGCAATCTCTGAGGTAGCAGAACTCCAAGTGTTAAATTTGCAAAATAATAGCCTTACAGCTATTGCTGGAGACTTTTTCAATACTTTGACAAAGATTAATTCACTGAACCTCTTGCAGAATAGCATTCAGGGAGAAATCAACTTGAGACCTATACAGAACCTCGCAACTAATGCAGGAACTTTCCAAATAGTAAGAGCATACCAAGGTACAAGAACCAATACTGAGGTAACCAGTATTATTGTAAATACTGCAGATGAGGAAACTGCACTCAATACAGCAGAACAGACCTCTAAGTATACCTCAGTGACAGGAGGAGGTTCCAATAATACACCTATCACTTTCAATAGTGCAAGACTTAAGAAAATTACTTTGGAGAAGCTCAAAGCAATAGATAGGCCATTGTATGGAAGACGTTCAGATAATGATCCCATTACTCAGTCCGATGTCGATAAGATAACTGAGTTCACAGTAGATAACAATGTAAGGGATCTTACTGGATTGGAAGCTTTTAGAAAACTTAAGAAACTGACTCTATACCCACAAGGGCCTACTACCATTGATGTTTCTACTATGTTACAATTGGAGGAAATAACTTTGTCAGGTTCAGGTACTATTCAAAATATTGTAGGGGATGCTCCTAGAGTTAAACTTGTAGAATTGGATGAAAATCGAAATATAACCAAGCTGGATCTACGTGGCTTCCGAAGCCTTGAGGAGGTACGCATCACAGAGGCTAATACAACTCCTAACCACATAGAGTGTATTGCGGTACCTTCAGGAAAAGAGCAATTGATTAAGGATAAAATCATCTATTCTAAAACAGGCTCTAATGGAGCTGCAGGAGCTGCCAAGGAAACCCTCTATCGCTCTAAAGTTAGAACCACTGCATGTGATTAATTTTGAACATTACATATCTTTATCAGAAAAGTGCTCCCCTTCAGGGAGCCTTTTCTTTTGTAAGAAAAGTAAAGCCAGCGAATACATGGAGCTGGGTATGTGGGTGAAGAATGAAAAGTGACAAATTGGGTGTGAGATGCTTTTGGCATACTTTTTGCGGCGGAGAAAACTAATCACTAACAACTAATACCTAAAAAATGACCAATCAAGAAGTAGAAGAATTTTACGCAAAGCTAAAATCAGAATTAGAAAAGACTACCGTATTCCCTGCTGAATACCTATATAAGTTCATCCTTCCCACTGGAGAAGAGAAAAAAGCAGCTATAAAGGCTATTTTTGCTCATACGGATGCTACCATAGAGGAAAAACCATCCGCTACAGGCAAATATACAGCTTATTCCATACGCCTTAAAGTACAAGACCCTGACCAGGTTATCGCCTACTATAAGGAAGCTGGAAAGATAGAAGGAATCATCTCTCTATAACCCCCTATCCCTATCACCTAAACCCTAACCCCTAATGAAATACCTCTTATCTCTATTAGCTATTGCCTTTTACCTTTTACCTGCCAGCGCTCAGCTTTCTAATGGGGAACTGTTCGCCCAAGCGGGAAGTGCCTATAACAGAGGAGACTACCAAGAAGCGGTGGACAACTACCAGCGAATTTTAGCCAAGGGGAAGGCCTCCGCGAGCCTCTATTACAACTTAGCCAATGCTTACTATAAGCAAGAAGAGGTGGCTCCTAGTATCTATTATTATGAAAAAGCCTTGCAACTGGCTCCAGAAGATAAGGCAATACAGACCAATTTGCGCTATGCCCAACAAATGGCCTTGGACGAGATTGTCCCCTTGCCTAAGATATGGTCACAGCGTGTGGTAGCAGCTCTAAGCCGCTGGAACTCGCCCAATGGATGGGGCGGTTGGGCTATAGGCAGTATGTGCTTATTTGTAGGGTGTTTCTTTGGGTATTATTTTCTTCAGCAGATACGCTATAAGCGGCTCTTCTTCACCCTGATGATCGTCGCGCTGTTTGTCTCCGTAGCGAGCTTCTTCTTGGGGAAAACCGTTAGCAAATACACTGAGGCCAATCATTACGCCATCCTTTTTGACAAGGAAGTACGCCTCTATGAGCAGCCTAATACCTATAGTAAGGAAGTCTTTGCCCTTCATGAAGGTACCAAAGTAGAGATCTTAGACCAAGTCCAAGAATGGTACAAACTTAAAGTCGCCGACGGGCGCATCGGCTGGGCGAAGAAACATAGCGCCAAAAAACTTTAGAAGTGAATAATGAAAAGTGAAGAGTGAAAAACTGTTATTCACTCTTCACTTTTCACTCTTCACTCTTCACTTACATGTGTATCGCTCTCTTAGCAGTAGCATCGAGGCAGGCTTCTTTCACGGCTTCGCTGTAAGTAGGGTGAGCATGGCAGATACGGGCGATGTCCTCTGCACTGGCGCGGTACTCCATAGCCACTACCGATTGGGCGATAAGGTCGGATGCACGTGCTCCGAGAATATGTACCCCAAGGATCTCATCTGTAGTAGCATCGGCCAAGACCTTTACAAAGCCATCGGTCTCAAGGCTCGCACGGGCACGACCCAAGGCACGCATGGGAAACTGACCTACCTTGTAGGGGCGGCCTTCCGCTTGTAGCTGTTGCTCGGTCTTACCTACAGCTGCCACTTCAGGGGTGGTATAGACAGCCCCTGGGATGAGGTCATAATTCACATGAGGCTTCTCTCCGGCCAAAAGTTCCGCTACATAGACCCCTTCTTCTTCAGCTTTGTGAGCCAACATAGCCCCGCGGATCACATCTCCTATGGCATAGATATGAGCGGCGGAGGTCTGTAGGTGGTCGTTCACCTCTATTTGACCGCGTTGGTTGAGCTGTACCCCAGCCTTGTCGAGGCCTAAGCCTTCTGTATAGGGACGGCGGCCGGTAGCCACTAAGCAGTAGTCACCTTCGAGAACAATCTCTCCCTTAGGCCCATCGGCTTTTACAGTAACGGTATCCCCAGTGCGGGTTACCTCTTTTACTTTGCTGTCGGTATAGAACTCAAAGCCTTGTTTTTTAAGCACTTTGCTAAGTTCCTTACCAATGGCGGCATCCATAGTAGGGAGGATGCTCGCAGCGTATTCCACTACGGATACTTGAGCACCCAAGCGGAGGTATACTTGGCCAAGCTCCAAGCCAATCACGCCCCCACCTATCACAATTAGGTGCTTGGGCACCTCCTTCAGGCTCAAGGCCTCGGTGGAGGTAATCACACGTTCTTTGTCAATTGAGATGAAAGGCAAAGCCGATGGCTTAGATCCTGTGGCAATGATAAAGTGGGTAGCAGAAAGTGTTTCGCTCTCGGCTCCCTGTACCTGTAGCTCGGTGGGAGAGACGAACGAAGCCTTTCCGTGGAATACATCCACATTGTTCTTTTTCATCAGAAAGTTGATTCCCTGAGTGTTTTGGTCTACCACGGCTTGTTTGCGGGCTACCATCTTAGGAAAATCTACGGTAATCTCTCCCGCAATATCGATTCCATGTATAGGAGCATGCTTGTGCGCATCGTCCAACAAGTGTGTGGAGTCCAAGAGCGCCTTGGAGGGAATACAGCCTACATTCAGGCAAGTGCCCCCTAAGGTACTGTATTTCTCTACAATAGCCGTTTTCTTTCCTAATTGAGCGCAACGAATAGCAGCCACATAGCCTCCTGGGCCAGCTCCTATGACAATCACATCATAATTCTTCATTATAGTAAATTTTAATTTTGTATTACTTGCAGTGAGCTACAAAGGTAGTGATTTTTTTTGAAAACACCAAATTATAGTCAATTAGAAATGGTCTGTGAAAAATTAGTATTAGGGAGGGTAGGGGTGGAAGGCCATTTGTTTTTATACCAAAGCAAATGAATAGGATTTGAACATTGAAGCGGCATAAAAATAGACTTGAAAAATTAACCATTGATAATTAACCATTAAAAAAAGTAGGTATCTCATTTTTTTTCATTACCTTTGTGTCATGGAAATTATGCTATTGTCCGGTAAGGTCATTTTTAGAGGCTAAAATATAGCTAAGAACAGACAAAAGAATATGCTTATACGATTTCAGGTAAAAAACTTATATTCATTCGGAGCGGAAACAGAGTTCAACCTCCTAACGAATCATTCTGAACAGTTGTCACATCATAAAAAGCACTACAAAGGAATTGATATCCTTCGCCTAAGCGCTATTTATGGAGCCAATGCCTCTGGAAAATCTAATTTTGTAAGGGCTATTGCGCTGTTACAAAGGACAATAAGAGAGGGAAAGATAATGGGTAAGGTCAATACTTACAAATTTAGGTTGAACAAAGACACATTACAGGAACCTATCTCATTGGCTATAGAATTTCTATCAGATGGAAAAATATATTACTATACCCTTACCTTTGATCATAAAAAAATTCTTAATGAGACACTGCTTGAGAGTTTTAAGGAAAGAGATCGTATTATATTTGAGCGAAGTCTAATAGGTGAAAAACAAGAAATTCCTTTTATCGAAAGGGAGGTAAAAGATGAGAAAGAGCGATTATTTTTAGAAATACTCTCGGATAAGCTCCTTGGTAAGGAAGAGCTATTACTTACCTTTCTTTCTCAGAAATACCCTAATGAATATCCAGATATTGATAGGGTATATAATTGGTTTTCAAGAAACCTTGTGGTTCTTTCTCCCACTTTTCAGGTAAATGGGATGGTGCATTCCTTTGATGCAAATAGTCATATGCGCCACTTTATCAATACATTTATACCGAATCTTAGTGCTGGTATCGAAAGAATCTATATAGAAAAAGAGAAGATAGAGAATACCTTCCCTAATCTTAGTGAAGAAAACAAAAAGGAACTAATCGATAGAATAAGAAAAGAAGGAGATGGGATAATTACACTCTACGATGATCTTACTAATGAAGAAGTAGGTATCGTCTTAGATGAAAACGAGCAACTTTATACCAAGCGACTATTTACAGAGCATTTAGGCAAGGGAGGTTATAGAGAGCATTTCCCCTTGAGATTAGAATCCGATGGCACCAAGCGATTGTTAGAATACGCTCCTATGATCAGTGACGTGATCAATCATGAGACAGTGTATGTGGTAGATGAAATAGAACGTAGCATTCATCCTATGATGATAAAAGAGCTGATAAAAAAAATATCATGGGATACTACAGCTCGGGGGCAACTTATTTTCACCACCCATGAATCATGTCTGTTAGATCAGCAAATATTGCGTACCGATGAGATTTGGTTTACACAAAAGGACAAAGCAGGCGTCTCTCATATGTATTCGCTAAGTGATTTTAATATCAGTAATACAGCTAATATCGAAGATGGTTATCTCAATGGACGTTATGGAGGTATTCCCTTTTTATCAAATCTAAAAGAACTCAATTGGCATACGGATGAAAACATATCTAACGAGAAATAAAATATACCAGCGACAGCCCCCCAATCGAGATGCTAAAAAGGTTTATATCTTTTGTGAAGGAGATAGAGAAGTAAGCTATTTTAATTATTTTACGGGTATATCTTCGAATATTGATATTATTCCTATTGGGAGCGAAGAAGGTAAGTCCGACCCTGTAAAGCTCAAAGATCAGGCCATTGTATATTTTCAGAAAACTTCCTTGAATGCTGATTATCATGATGAAGTGTGGTTTGTTATTGATACGGATCGCTGGAATGAAAAGGAAAAAATAGCACAATTGAAGAACTTTTGCTTAGAGAATAAAACAGACCAGAATAGTTGGGAAGTAAGTCAAAGCAACCCCTCTTTTGAAGTTTGGTTATATTACCATTTTATGGAGGAGAAACCTAAAGTGCAAGAGGTGAAGTCATACTCCAGCTTCAAAGAATACTTAAATCATAAGATAAAAGGGGGCTTTGATACTCGCAAGGCACCTATACATATCAAAACAGCGATAGATCATAGTCTGAAACATTTTGAGAAAGATGATAAGGGACAACCTATCTTATATACAACGGAAGTACATTATTTAGCACAAAGTATTTATCCTTTTTTCAAAGAAATGATGTCCCTATGAGAAAGGTTTTATATCTCTTTTTCCCTCTCTTTTGGGCTTGCCAGCAAAAACAGGCGCCCGCCCAGTTGAGTGTGTATTATTGGAAGACTTTCTTTCGCTTGGAGGCACCAGCGCAGCAGTTCCTTCAGGACTATCATATCCAAAGACTCTATGTGCGCTACTGTGATATCATCCTTAGGGAGGGAGAGGCCGTCCCCGATGCTCCCGTGGAGATGGATACCACCCACCTTAAGGGAAAGGAGATTGTCCCGGTGATCTATATTAAAAATGAGGTGTTCCTCAATAGGGAGGTCTCTGTAGAGCAGCTCTCGGAAAGACTGAGCCAATATATCGCACAGATCAATCGCACTTACAAGCTCTCCGTCTCAGAGGTACAGCTGGATTGTGATTGGTCGCTCAAGAGTCGGGAACCTTATTTTGAGTTTGTCCAGCGCTTCAAGGCGGAAAACCCTTATCGTCTCTCGGCTACCATTCGCCTCCATCAGGTCAAGTACCACCATACCACGGGGATTCCCCCTGTGGAGGAGGGAGTGCTGATGTACTATAACATGGGCAAGATTACCGCCACTGGGGCTAACGCTATCTATGATCGTGCCACTGCCCAAAAGTACCTCTCTGCCCTAAGGGACTATCCCTTGCCGCTGCGGGTAGCCCTTCCGGTTTTCTGCTGGGGTGTACACTCTGTAGCTGGTGAGGTAACCCATTTGGTATCAGGGATGTCCTCCGCCCAGGCCGATACCCTAAGGCAGCTTAGCCGCATAGGTGAGAGCAATTGTTACTTAGTCACCCAGGCGGTTCCTTACCAAGGACAACTATGGCAGAAAGGAGATATTATCAAAATAGAGGAGATAACCCCCTCTGACCTCCAAACCATGAAGGCTGATTTGTTCAAATATATGAAACAACCTCCTAAAGAAATAATCTTATACGACCTAAATACTCATATTTATACTTATGAAAAAGACTTTTTTAAAAAACTGCGCTAAGTTATGCTTCTTTCTTGTCTCTGTCTATGGCGCTTATGCCTGTATAGATGGATTTCTGGGCTATGATTACAACTCTGTATTTGCTCCAGAGGTGACCGTTACCCAAAAATCCTATACGCCCCTTTTCTTCGATAAGGATTTTCTCTTCTATGGCAATACTTACATCGGGGAAGAGGCAAAGGATTTTTCCCAGTCAGATGTCAAAAGCTGGTCGGAATACTTAGGAAAAGCCCTTACCAAGCAGCAAATCGAACATTTCTTATATAAGGAAAAGGACTTAGCAGCGATTCAGAACTATAGCACGACCAACAAGCGAGTGAAGAATTTCTTTGCCTTGCTCTCTATAGCTCGTTCCAATGAGGAGGCTACCAATGCTTCCTACAATCCTTGGGACTATGACAGTCGCAAGGTAATGCGTACCCAAGAGGCTTCTATCGAAAAGGCTCAGATACTCTACCAGCAGGCACTTGAGCAGCAAGATGCCTTTTTTGCTCATAGGATGTGGTACCAAGTGATGCGCCTGAAATTCTATTCCAATAATCGCAGTGCGGTCATTGATTTCTTTCAGCAAACCCAAGCCGCTCAGCCCCGAACCGAGCTTTACTATCGAGGCGTACACTATGTGGCGGGGGCTTACATAGCCCAAAAGGAATACGCCAAGAGTGCGCCTTTGTTGGCACAGGTTTTTAACAAGATACCTGCTTTGCGACAGATGACTACCTATGAGTATCGTCCCTTACCTGCTGAGCAGATAGCCTCGCTCTACCAAGGCCTCTCCACCGAGGAGCAATGTGCCTTATGGGCGATGCAGGGGTATTATGCAGGGGAAAAAGAAGCTATAGAAAAGATCCTCGCTCTTGATAGCGCCTCTCCTTATGTAGATTTTCTGCTTTCTCGCTATATCAATCGCTTGGAAGCTAAGATAAATATATATGGTACCTATGGGGAGACTATAAAATCCTACAATGGCTATCACCTATATGCCAAGAGAGTGGCAACGAAGGATTTACCTACCACTTGGATTATGGAGATTACCTCCCACCAAAAGGTCTCCAACCCTTACCTTTGGAACTTGGCAGCGGGCTATGTGGCGATGTTTCAAAACGAATTTGACCAAGCGCGTTCTTTTTTGAGTAAGGCGGATAAATTGGCATACGACTCTGCCAAAAAGACACAAGTAAGGCTTTTGGGTATCCTCTGTGGGGTCTCCGCCTTGGATCAGATTACGCCACAGGCCGAAACCAAGCTCCTTGCGGACTTACAATGGTTATGGGACTACCAAGCACCCAAAGGACAGGAGGCCATACGCGTGGCCTATGTGCCTGTCTTTGTAGGCAAATACCTCTCTATGCTCTATCTCAAGCAGGACAATCCCCTGATGGCCGAGCTGACCTATAGTGAAAAAGGGTTCTACAAAAACAAAGCACAATCCATCGCTATGGAACAGTTTTTGCTCAAGCAGGATAAGACCCCTTGGGAGGCTTTTTGGACTAAGAAATATGCCTATAACCTCAACGATATCTACGAAAGCCGTGCCATCTATGCCTTCTATGAGGATAATATATCAAAGGCTATCGACCAATTCAAAAAAATGAATACAACCGAGCCCAAGTACCTTCCCTCCAATCCTTTCAATGGGAAAATAAAGGACTGTGCCGATTGCGAACATGCCTTGCCTCAAAAGGTGAAATATACCAAACTTTCTTTCTTGGAAAAGGTAAAGGAAATGGAGGATAAGATCAATAGAAAAGAGGATGTTTATAACAATGCCTTACTGGTGGGCAATGCTTTCTACAATGCGTCTTATTTCGGAAGTACACGCTTTTTCTATGAAAATAAAATTGTAGATGAATATGGTTATCGTATCACAGCCAAGCATTGGGATATCCTTCTTAGTATGAAGCAAGCTAAAAAGTATTACCTCCTGGCTCGGGAACATGCCGAGACCGATGAGCAAAAGGCTAAAATTACTTATATGCTGGCCAAGGTAGAGCGCAATGAATATTACAATCTCGTTGATTTCTGTTTGCAAGATCAGGACAGATACCAAAAAGAAACTGTCGGTGAGGGGCTTCAGTATCGCTGGGATGCTTTCGAGGAGCTAAGTCGCTATGCCCATACCAAGTACTACCAAGAGGTCTTAGCCGAATGTGGCTATTTTAAAAGATATGTATCAGAATCGAATCAATAATGAAAAAATTAGTTGTACTCACCGGAGCAGGGATTAGTGCTGAGAGTGGCATCAGTACATTCCGCGATTCAGGGGGGCTATGGGAGGGACACGATGTCAATGAAGTAGCTACCCCTGAGGGCTTTGCGGCCAATCCTGCCTTGGTGTTGGATTTCTATAACCAGCGCCGTCGCCAACTCCTTGAGGTACAGCCCAATGAGGCACATCGCCTTTTGGTACACCTCGAGAAGCGCTTTCAGGTGGTCATCATTACCCAAAATGTGGATGACCTACACGAGCGTGCGGGTAGCCACAATGTGATACACCTCCATGGTGAACTCCTCAAAAGTCGTGGAGTGGATAACCCTCAGGTTACCTACCCTTGTACAGGAGATATAAAGGTAGGAGACAAGAGTCCTACTGGTGCCCAGCTGCGACCCCATATCGTATGGTTCGGGGAGGAAGTTCCTATGCTGGATCAGGCTATTGAGGAGGTCTATACCGCCGATGTGCTGATGATTATCGGCACCTCCCTTCAGGTGTATCCCGCTGCTGGACTGATGAATTACAGAAAGGAAGGGACTCCGGTCTTCTATATAGACCCGAATCCCTCCCTACATAGTCGTGGCGACCTTACTGTAATCGCTCAAAAGGCCTCCACCGGAGTGGCCAAAGCCATTGAACTGATTATTCCTTAAACTGCTTGACAGCCTCCACAAAGGCTTGGGCATTCGCCACCGGTACATTCGGTAAAATGCCATGTCCTAAGTTGGCTATATAGTGGGTTCTGCCAAAGGCACGTATCATCTGCTGGGTTTTTTCGCGAATGACTTCAGGGGAGGAAAGCAGCCAGGCAGGATCTAAGTTCCCTTGAAGTACTTTCTTCCCTCCGGTGAGCTTTCGTGCTACCGCTGGGCTACAACTCCAGTCAACCCCCAAGGCAGCGGCTTTGCTTTGGCTCATGGCCTCCAAGGCATACCAACAGCCCTTGGCAAAGACAATCACTGGAACTTCAGCAGAAAGCGCCTCTACAATCTGCTTGGTATAACGCCAAGAGTAGCGCTCATAGTCTTCCGGGGAGAGTACTCCGCCCCAGCTATCGAAGAGCTGTAGGGCATCCACTCCTGCTTTTACTTTTTCTTTGAGGTAGAGGATGGTAGTATCGGTGATTTTCTGTAGCAAAGTATCCGCCCATTCAGGATGGGAGAAGGCAAAGGACTTGGCGATATCAAAATTCTTAGAGCCCTTTCCCTCTACGGCATAACAGAAGATAGTCCAAGGGGCACCGGCAAAGCCAATGAGTGGCACCCTATCGGCCAAGCGTTCCTTGGTAAGGCGGATTCCTTCCATCACATAACCTAAGGCTTCGGTGACATCGGGGAGGTATACGCGATCGATATCGGCTTGGTTACGAATAGGATGGGGTAAGAAGGGGCCTACCTGCTCCTTCATCTCAATCTCTATCCCCATGGCTTGGGGGACTACCAGTATATCACTGAAGAGAATGGCGGCATCTACCCCCACTATATTAACCGGTTGGGTGGTAATCTCCGCTACCAGCTCCGGGGTACGGCAACGGGTGAAGAAATCATATTGGTCTCTTAGGGCTCGAAACTCAGGGAGGTAACGCCCAGCCTGGCGCATCATCCATACTGCTGGACGTTCCGTCGCCTCTCCCTTGAGAATTCTTAAGAAAAGATCATTTTTTATCATGTTTCGGTGAAGTTTTATCAATTGTCAAATAGGCTTATACAGCATTCCAGTACTCCCTCTATCGTAGGGCGAGGCGCTATATAGCCTTGGCTACCCTTGGGCAAAGCGGCATAAGTGGTCTCTCCTATACAGATGAGCTTCTCCCGGCCTATCTCATTATCCTTCAGATAGCTCTCTATAGCAGAAGGACTGAAGAATAGCAGTGCATCGTAGGGAGACTCCAATCGCTTGGGGGTGAGTGCCGTATGATAGACGATGTATTCCTGTAGCGATATATGATGGGCTCTTAGCGTATTGGGTAGCGTGTTCATCCGTTGCGCTCCACAGAAGAATACAAAAGACGCCTCCGAATAGTGTTCCACTAAGAAAGGGGCTAAGTCTTTGGCATAATCAAAGGAGGCCAACACCTCCCAACCCATTTGTTCCAAGAGTTGTCGGGTCTTTTCTCCTACGCAGAAAGCTCGCTTATGTGGTAGTTGCGCATAATAAGGGTTTTGAGCTAAGGAAAGTAAGGTATTTTGGCTACTGAACAGAAAATAGTCGGCCTGGGGGATCGCCCCTATAGGAGCCACCGGTAGAATCTCAATAAAGTCTTCCATCTCCAAGGAAAAACCTGCGGAAGTAAAGGCTTGCCTTTGAGTGGGAGAAAGCTGCTTGGTGGAGAAGAGACGTATCATTTTTTTGGTGCAAAAATAATAAATTTTTATCACTTGGAGGGACGGTTTCTCGCTTGTTTAACATTTGTCCGACTCATCAAGATATTTTTATCAACAATGGATAAAAAATAGAACATCATATCAATTTATTCCGTAACTTTGCAAAAATGTATGTTATGAAAAAAATCATTCCTATCCTCTCTTTCTCATTTCTAACAGGATTCTCCTGCTTACAGGCACAGAATCGCCCTGCCCGTGAATTGGTAGACAATCCTTCCTATATGGAAAGTGCCAATGATATGCTTATCGCTGCTACTGATTTCGGAGATATAGCTCGCTATGAGAGAGAAGTGATAGACGAATCCAATATGCCTCTGAGCCGAAAGGCAGAACTACTGATCAAGCCTGATATGGCGGCCTTAGGAGCCGATGAACGCATTATCACCCTGATAGATTCGGCTTATTCCTACATCGGAACCCCCTATAAGTGGGCGGGTACTTCCCGAAGTGGAATGGACTGTTCGGGCTTTGTAAGCACTGCATTTAGTGCTATCAATGTTCCCCTAAGCCGCTCCTCTTTGGAGATGTCTACCCAAGGGCGGGACATCCCCTTAAGCCAAGCCGAAGTAGGAGACTTGCTCTTTTTCAAAACTAACCGCAAGCGCAATCGCATTAGCCATGTGGGCATCGTGGTTGGAGTAGGTGACGAAGTGAAGTTTATCCATGCCTCAGTATCTCAAGGAATTACTGTATCAACCCTTTCAGAGAATTATTGGCAAAAAGCCTATGCTAAAACCAGTAGAGTACTTAAATAGTGACTAATGACATGTGACTAACAACTAATGGCGAGTGACTAACAACTAATAACTAACAACTAATTACTATTATGTTACAAATCAGTTACATTCGAGACAATAAAGATCTCGTAATCAAAGGATTAAAGAAGCGAAACTTTAAAGAATTAGACTTGGTGGATAGGGCAATTGCCTTGGATGAGAATCGTCGCCAAACACAAACTCAATTGGACAATACCCTCTCTGAGAGCAACAGGCTCTCCAAAGAGATTGGGGCGCTTATGAAAGAAGGGAAAAGACAAGAAGCCGAAGCGGCTAAAGCCCAAACTGCCGATCTCAAAGAGCAAATCAAACAATATACAGCAGCCCTTGACCAAACCGTACAAGAGCTTAATGAAATCCTCTATCGGATCCCTAATATCCCCAATGAAATCGTCCCTGAAGGTACCTCCGCAGAGGATAACCTCAATGTGTTCCAAGCAGGCGAAATCCCGCAACTCTTCGAAGGAGCACTTCCTCACTGGGAATTGGCCAAAAAGTATGATATTATCGACTTTGAATTGGGGGTCAAACTCACCGGAGCAGGCTTCCCTGTTTACAAAGGAAAAGGAGCCAAATTGCAACGTGCTCTCATTACCTACTTCTTGGACAAGAATACCCAGGCTGGTTATCAGGAGTTTCAAGTACCCCACATGGTCAATCAGGACTCTGGCTATGGTACCGGTCAGCTTCCTGACAAGGAAGGACAGATGTATCATGTACAGTTGGATAACCTCTATCTCATCCCTACGGCCGAGGTGCCGGTGACTAATATCTTTCGTGATGTGATTCTCTCTGAAAGTGAGTTGCCGATCTGCTGTACAGGCTATACCCCTTGTTTCCGCCGTGAAGCTGGTAGCTACGGAGCGCATGTAAGAGGCCTTAACCGCTTGCATCAGTTCGACAAAGTTGAAATCGTCCGTATAGAACACCCCAGTCGCTCCTATCAGGCACTTGACCAAATGGTGGAGCATGTCAAAGGAATCATGAACGAACTAAAGCTCCCTTATCGTATTCTACGCCTCTGTGGGGGGGATATGGGCTTTACCTCAGCGCTTACTTACGACTTTGAGGTATATTCTACCGCTCAAGAAAAATGGCTCGAAATCAGTTCTGTGTCCAACTTTGAGACTTTTCAGGCCAACCGACTCAAGCTCCGCTTCCGCAATAGCGAAGGGAAAACACAGCTTGCTCATACCCTCAACGGTAGCTCCCTTGCCTTGCCCCGTGTCTTAGCCGGTATCTTGGAAAATTACCAAACTCCAGAAGGTATCGTGATTCCGGAGGTATTGCGCAAATACACAGGCTTTGATATCATTGATTAATTATGAGTTTTGAGTTTTAAGTAGAAAGTAGCTTAAAACTCAAAACTACCAACTCAAAACTACCAAGAATGGTCATCACTCATCTCAGTCAGTTAGACCCCCAAGGTATCTATACCTATGCGGATTACCTACTTTGGCAGCTCAAGGAACGTGTAGAGTTGCTCAGAGGGCGTATCTTTTCTATGTCTCCGGCTCCCTCTCGTAGGCATCAGGAGGTCATTGGTGACTTGCACTGGCGGTTGGTTAATTTCTTTAAACAATGTACAGATAAGTGCGAATGCAGGGTCTATCTCTCTCCCTTTGATGTCCGTTTACCCCAAAAAGGAAAGGCTGACAACCAAATAGATACAGTTGTACAGCCCGACTTATGTGTTATCTGTGATCCGAGCAAACTCGATGAACGCGGCGCTATAGGAGCTCCCGACTTGGTAATAGAAGTACTTTCCGCTCATAATTCAAAAAGAGATCTCAAGGACAAATACCGAATATACGAAGAAGCTGGCGTACCTGAATATTGGATCGTATATCCTCAGGAACCCTCCATCTCAGTATATGTTTTAGAACAAGGACACTATATAGGTCTTCCCCCTGTCGCCCAAGGAGAACCCATCCGGTCTGTTCGCTTTCCTGATATGAATATAAATTTTGAGTTTTGAGTTTTTAATTTTGAGTTTACTACAACTCAGCACTAAGCACTCAAAACTCAAAATTTTTATTTGCTTTTTCCTTGATTGGCAACACTATTGATAGCAGCAGCAATGGCCTCTTGGTCACCTAAGTAGTAGTGTTTGATAGGTTTTAGCTCCGCATCCAATTCATATACCAAAGGTACTCCGGTTGGAATATTCAGCTTTAGGATTTCTTCCTCTGAAAGGCTATCGAGATACTGTACTAAGGAGCGCAAGCTGTTGCCATGGGCGGCGATAATTACGCTTTTTCCTTCTTTGATAGCAGGGGCTATGTCGCTGAACCATAGGGGGAGCATACGATCGTAGCAGTCCTTGAGGCTTTCTCCGGCGGTTTTCTCTTCCTTGGTAAGGGCATTGTAACGGCGGTCATGAGAGGGGTGGCGCTCATCGCTTTCTTCCAATAGGGGAGGCTGTACATCATACGAACGTCTCCATAGGAGTACTTGATCTTCGCCATACTTAGCGGCTGTTTCGGCCTTGTTAAGCCCTTGTAGCGCTCCGTAGCTCTTTTCATTCAGGCGCCAGCTTTTGTAGGTAGGTACCCATAGCTCGCCCATCACTTCCAAGGCATTATTCAGGGTTTTGATAGCTCTCTTGAGCACGGATGTATAGGCTACATCGAAGCGAAATCCCTCTTCCTTGAGTACTCGGCCGGCCTCACGAGCCTCCTGTACTCCTTGCTCGGTAAGATCTACATCCTGCCAACCTGTGAATAGGTTGAGTTTGTTCCATTCACTTTGTCCATGACGTAATAATACTACTTTATACATATTACAGCAGATTAATAGGTTATTAATAAGGTTATATAGAGTGACAAAGTTACGAATAAAAAAACAAATTTCCTATTCTTTCCATACTTTTTCTCTTTCAGAGGGGTGATAGCCCCAGGGAGAGGAGGTATTTTCTATCTGGGTCATCATCTTGTTTAGGGAAGTAGGAGCTGCGGATTGTTCCATGACGATATAGCGGCGCATATCCATAATGATAGATAGGGGGTTGATTTCCATAGGACAGGCCTCCACGCAGGCAGCACAAGTAGTACAAGCCCATAGCTCTTCGGGGGTGATATAGTCGCCCAAAAGTTGCTTGTTATCAGGCTGGAAGACACCTTTATGTTTTCGTATATTTTCGCCCACCTCTTGCGTTCTTCGGCGGGTATCCATCATGATTTTACGGGGGGAGAGTAGCTTTCCGGTTTGGTTGGCCGGACACTCATCGGTACAGCGGCCGCATTCGGTACAGCTATAGGCGGCAAGCAGTTGGGTACGACTCAGGTGCATGATATCAGAGGCACCAAAGGTGGGAGTAGGCTCTTCCGCTCCATTGTCCTCTATGGTGCCGAGCATGAGTTGGACTTCTCGGGTGACTGAAGGGAGGTTGTTTAGCTCCCCTTTGGGCTTTACCGGTGCATAATAGGTATAAGGGAAAGCCAAGAGGATATGTAGGTGCTTGGAGTAGTAGAGGTAATTGAGGAAGGCAAAAATCCCGATGATGTGCCCCCACCAGGCAGTACGTTCTATCGCAATAAGTACAGGAGTCGAGAAAGAGGCAAACAGAGGACTGATCCACTGGCTTACAGGGAAGGCACCTACCTTGGCATAAGGAGCTACTTCTCTGATTTGTAAGAGGTAATCGCAGGCGTTCATTACCAAGAAAAGGCTCATCATCACCATCTCCGCATAGAGGATGATATTGGCATCACGCTGCGCACTGCCTTGTAGTTCCTTTTTGTGGAAGCGTGAAATCTTTAGTACATTCCTACGGATATAGAAGGTCACTACCCCCACTAAGACTAAAAGCGCCAAGCACTCAAAAGCACCAATAAGAAAGTTGTAAAAACCACCCATAAAGCCAAATGCACGGTGAGTGGAGAAAATCCCATCGATAAGGATTTCCAATACCTCTATATTGATAATGATAAAGCCCACATATACAAATAAGTGTAGCAGTCCTGCCACAGGGCGTACGCCCATTTTTCCTTGCCCTAAGGCTAAGCGAAGCATACGTATAAGTCGTTCCCGCTTATGGTCAGAGGTATCCACCACTGTCCCTAAGCGAATATTATGGCGCAGCCGACGCATATTGCGCACAAAAAGAGCAATGCCTGCTATGACTAATAATATAAACAAGAAAGTCAGTTTTTAGTTGTCAGTGATTCGTTTTTAGCGATTAGTGGTTAGCCTAACCACTAATCACTAATTTCTCTCTGAGATTGGGGTCTCTACCTTTTTAGGAGTTTCGTACGCTTGGTTATTCTTCCCAAACACTGAGATATGAACATAGCGCTTAGGGTTGAGGCGAAGGTCTTCCATCAGTAGGCCGAGTTCGGAAGTGGCTGTTTGTAGGTTGTTGTATAGCTTAGGATCGGTAAGGAGTTTGCTTACGGTACCACCTCCTTTTTCGACTTGTGCCAAAAGACCATTGACTTTGCTAAGGGTACCTTCCATTTGCTCCATGAGGCGACCTATCTGTAACTTAGAAAGGGAATCGCTTAGCTGTACAAAGTTTCCTGAGACGGTCTGCATATTAGCCAAAGACTTCTGTAGAGGGGCACTGGAGGCACTTAAGAGATTGTTGAGATTGGCTGAAGCCTTGGTCATCTGTTGTAGGGTAAGATTCAGGTTGGCCAAGCTCTCTTTGATATCTTGTTGAGTTTTGGCATCCAGGGTGTTAGAGACATTTCCTATAAGAGAGTCAGCAGCGGTAAGCGCCTTATTAAGGTTGCCAATGGTAGGTTCTATATTGGCACCTATGGCATCCATCAGGCTGGTTTGGATATGGGAAGTCAAGGTGTCTCCTGCTTGCGCAAGAGCAGCCCCATCCATAGCCGGAAGTAGCTGTAGGCTTGTATTTCCAACCAAGCTACTATAGATCTCGGCCACTGTATTCTTGGAGAAGGTAAAGTCCTTCTTGATAGAAAAGGTAACTACCACTTGGGCAGTCTTAGGGTCTATCACAACCGATTTCACAGTTCCAATCCCCACCCCATTGGCCGTTACATTCGTTCCTGATTGCAAGCCAGCTGAATGGGAAAAAATAGCATAGTAATCCTTGTTAGAACTGAACAAGGAAGAAGACTTGATATAGCTTATGCCAAATATAAAGCATGCTAATCCTATGAGAATGATAATGGCTGTCTTAGCCTCTTTAGATAATTTCACGGTGTTATGAATAAAAGTTCGGGGCAAAAGTACAAAATTAATGATTAATGACAAATGATTAATGATAAATAGTTTTAGTGATGGGGTGGATTAGTCACTAATCGTTAGTCATTAGTCACTAAGCTATACATTGAATCTAAAGTGCATGATATCACCGTCTTTGACGATATATTCCTTGCCTTCTACACGCATTTTGCCGGCTTCCTTGACCTTGCTTTCGCTGCCATAGGAGATAAAGTCCTCATAGGCAATCACTTCGGCACGGATAAAACCACGTTCGAAATCGGAGTGTATCACCCCTGCCGCCTGAGGTGCGGTGGCTCCCACAGGAATTGTCCAAGCACGTACTTCCTTGACTCCAGCAGTAAAATAGGTCTGTAGGCTTAGGAGCTTATAGGCAGCACGGATCAGTACTGAAGCCCCAGGTTCGCTCAGTCCCATGTCTTGCAGGAACATCTGTCGCTCTTCGTAAGTTTCCAATTCAGCTATATCGGCCTCAGTGGCCACTGCAAGGACGATGACTTGGGCGTTTTCGTCTTTGACTGCTTCCCTGACCTGCTCCACATATTTGTTTCCATTAGCCGCAGCGGCCTCATCTACATTGCAGACATAGAGAATGGGCTTGGCTGTAAGTAGCTGATAGCTTTGGCTGAGTTCGGCCTCCTCTTCAGAGAGCGCAACAGCACGTGCAGAAATCCCCTGAAGAAGCGCTTCCTTATAGCGACCTAAGAGCGCCAATTCCTTTTGAGCAACCTTATCGCCTGCCTTGGCGGCACGGGTTACCTTCTCGAGGCGTTTCTCTACAGTCTCCAAGTCCTTGAGTTGTAGTTCTATATCTATGGTTTCTTTGTCTCGAATAGGGTTTACAGAGCCATCCACATGGACGATATTGTCATTGTCGAAGCAGCGCAACACATGGATAATAGCGTGGCATTCACGTATATTACCTAAGAATTGGTTCCCGAGGCCTTCTCCCTTGCTGGCACCTTTGACAAGACCTGCAATATCCACAATCTCCACTGTAGCGGGCTGTACACGCTCCGGATTGACGAGCGCTTCGAGCTTCTCAAGGCGCACATCAGGAACATTGACCACCCCCAAGTTGGGTTCTATGGTACAAAAAGGGAAGTTGGCACTTTGTGCCTTAGCGTTTGACAAACAATTAAATAGTGTTGATTTTCCCACATTGGGGAGCCCTACGATACCTGCTTTCATTATCTTATGAAGTTTTAGAGGGGCAAAGATACAACAATAATGACAAATGAGCAATTTTTTAGGGGACATGAATTGCGAATCGTGATAAATGATTAAAAATCAATTTGTTGCAAATCAAACTATGGAAAATATATTTTTTCTTGAAAAAAGTTTTTTTAATTAGAAAAAAAGTCTTACCTTTGCACCCGAAATAGATGGTGGTTTTAGCTCAGTTGGTTAGAGCGTCGGATTGTGGTTCCGAAGGTCGTGGGTTCGAGCCCCATACTCCACCCAAAACTCCTGACAAATAGCTGTTTGTCAGGAGTTTTTTGTATTCTAATAGAAAATATTAGGACTTTAAGATGATAAATCCCCTGAAGTTCGGAGGATTTACTATATTATCTCTTATGTATGACCCTATAATTACTTTTGTATCTAAAAGTGTTTTGGTTTACAATTTCTTTAAATCGTTCCGTGAATTTTGGATCTGAAGCGTTTTTAAATTCTTTGTTTCTTGATCTACTATGACATGATTAAAATCTGTTAAATGATTGGAATATAGTTCTCTTGCGACGAAAAGATCCATACTGTTGGCATTCACTTCCAGCATATGTCTAGCTAAGTGTCGGGGTACAGGTTCTGCTTCCATTTTTCGTTGATTGTCATTATCACTAAGAGTAGCTTCTATGAGGTAATCCTTATTATTGAGACTAAGAATGACCTATAGGAGCTTTGGTCGGTAATGATAGTAATTTCTTTACGGATTTGAAAAGATACCAAAAAATGATATCCAATTCTATAGTGTCATTAGATCTGTTTGAATATTTTTTTCTTTTTATACCATTCTACAATAAACCAAATTACTGCAACTAAAAATAAAATGTGATGGAGTGGTTCTAATATAGTTTCATAAATAGAAAACACCAATGCTATTTTTAAATCACTAATATTTGCAAACCCATCCATTCCAAAGTCGTGATGTAAAAATACATTTATGATAAACCCTAATAAGGCTACTATCCACCCAATAATAAAAAACCATTGCCATTTATTCTTTTTGATAAATCTTTTTACAATAAGAAAACTTATTAAATAGCAAATAAGAAAAAAAATCAAAAAGATAATAATCATAAACTTGTATTTTTTAATGCCTCTCTAATTTCTTCACCTGTAATTCTGCCTTCCTTAGTTGTTGTTAAGATAACTTTTCCATTATTATAAAACTTTCGTTCTCCGTGACGGTAATCTTGTGATATATTGGCTCGTTCCTTCTATTCTTTATCAATCAGTTTCTTCTTTCTTTTAGTTGAAGGTAAATTAGGGTTTGCTTCGGTTGAATGTCCAATAACCATCGATTCTGTTTTGCCTGCATCATACAAATATTGCGATAGATTAATTACAATAGTATCACTATTGGCTGTTATTCTTGTGTAATGAGACATAAAAGAAGAGACGTTAACAGAGAGCAAAGATAATAATTTTTCTTACATCTAAGGGTAGTGTTATTAAAAAAATTACCTCCCAAAGGATAGGAGGCAATTTTCTGCAATAAATAAAATGGAAAACTATTTTTTTAACAGATCTCGGATCTCAGCCAATAGTTCTTCTTGAGTAGGCCCTGCTGGAGCAGCGGGGGCTTCTTCTTCCTTCTTCTTCAACTTGTTGATACCTTTAACCAACATAAAGAGTACAAAGGCTACAAATAAGAAGTTGATCACCGCGGCTAAGAATTTTCCATAAGCGACCCCATTCCATATGAGGGCATCGAGCTTATCCACCTGAGCGGCCTTTAGCGCTGGGTTGAGTAGTAAAGGTGTGATCACATCAGCTACTAAGGAAGATACGATGGCGCCAAATGCAGCCCCAATGATCACCCCTATAGCCAAATCAACTACATTGCCTTTTACAGCAAATTCTTTGAATTCTTTTAAAAATCCCATAAATAACAATATTGTTTTAAATTTGGGGGCAAAAATAGAATTTTTATTTGAATTGACCAAAAAAAATTACAGAATATAAAAAATAAGTCCGATATTTAGCATATGACTCTCCAAAGAGGTGCCCTCTTGGCTATAGGTATCCTTAAAGAGAGGGCGCAGACCATATTGGACATAGATGTTCCAGGTATTATGCCCTATAGCGGCATAGAGGCCACACTGAAATTCCTTGAGGGATTCCAAAGAGAGGGTATAGTTTTGGGAAGAACTGTCCAACTTATAGCCAGAGACAAAAGCAATGGAGGGCCTAAGTCCTGTATAAATACGCCAAAACTTATGGGTATAAGGGGTGGAGGTACGCCAGCGGAATTCGATAGGGAAGTCCACTCGGTAGTGCTCGTAATAGTTCTTATGGATTCGGGCTTTTTCGATAGAGACCAAGTCGTATAGAGTGCCTGTATCAGATGGGGTAGCCTTGAGATTAATGTAAAGCAATTCATAGGAGAGCCCCACCCCTGCGGCTAGCCCTATATTGCGCGCCTTATTCAAGGGAATATCCCGCTGATAGCCTCCGAAGAAGCTTCGGGAGAAGCTGTGTTGCTTCATATTCTCGGGCTTGGATACAAGCCAATCATAGCTTACCCCAAGGTAAAATTGGTCTTCTAAATACTTAGTATCTATACTATGGTCTATCTGTAGGGAGTCGCTCTGTGCCGAGGCTACTGCTGTTAAGAGACAGCCTATCCAAAGCATATAAAACCGCATATGTTATTTTTTACGGACAAAAGTACAAAATCTAACAGATATAATTTCTTTTTTAACAGAAAAAAACGTATCTTTGCACTCGTTGAATTAGTGGTTACGGATTAGAGGTTTGTTATCTGTAATCCTATAACCCTTAAATCCTAAAAAAGTGAACCTACTTAGAAGAAATCGCAGATTGCGTGTAAATGACACCATACGCGCCTTGGTAAGAGAAACTACTGTAACGCCTAATGATTTTATCGTACCGCTCTTTGTGGTAGAGGGTAAGGGCGTAAAAGAGGAAATCCCCTCCATGCCGGACTATTATCGCTATAGCTTGGATATATTGGCCAAGGAGGTAAAGGAATTGTGGAGCTTAGGCATCAAATCTGTATTGCTATTTGTAAAAGTGCCTGATAACCTGAAAGATAATCAAGGAACGGAAGCGCTTAATCCTGAGGGACTGATGCAGCGAGCTGTCAAAACAGTCAAAGAGGCGACCCCTCAAATGCTGGTGATGACCGATGTGGCGCTCGACCCTTATTCTATCTATGGGCATGATGGTATCATCAAAGAAGGGGTGGTACTCAATGATGAGACGGTATCGGTATTGGCTCAAATGAGTCTTTCTCATATACAAGCCGGTGCCGACTGGGTGGCTCCCAGCGATATGATGGATGGTCGTATAGAGGAAATACGCCGTGTCTTGGACGAAAATAACTATAAAAATGCGGGTATTATGGCCTATTCGGCCAAATATGCTTCGGCACTCTATGGGCCTTTCCGCGATGCCTTGGATAGTGCTCCGGTAGATATGCAGGATATTCCTAAGGATAAGAAAACCTATCAGATGGATTTTGCCAATCGTATAGAAGCCCTCAAAGAGGTGGCTATGGATGTGGCCGAGGGTGCTGATATGGTGATGGTAAAGCCCGGTATTGTATATTTGGATGTGGTACGTGAGGTGAAGAATGCGGTACAGGTACCTGTTTCCGTATATCAAGTATCTGGAGAATATGCTATGATCAAGGCAGCAGCACAACGCGGGTGGTTAGACCACGATGCGATTATGCTGGAGCAAATCTATGCTATTAAGAGAGCGGGGGCTGACCTTATCGCCTCTTATTTTGCCAAAGACGTTGTCAAACTGTTATAAATTTCTTTTTCATTCTACTTAATTTTTTAAATTCCTTCTGTGACTGTGTTGCAGAAGGTTTTTGTGTTTTAATTGGCATTTATTAGCTTTTTTTATTGTTTTATCTTTGTAGCTTTGCAAAGTAAAACTAACATAACAAAACCATGAATATACGAAAATTTGCAGGAATAGATATTGGTTCCAATGGGGTTCGTCTCCTTATTGCCAATGTATTAGAGGAAGAGGGCAAGGAGCCTATTTTCTCCAAGGGGAGCTTGGTGCGGGTTCCTATCCGCTTGGGGGCGGATGTCTTCGAACAGGGGAAGATAAGCCCCGAGAATACGGTTCGCCTAAAGGATGCGATGGAGGCTTATCGCTTACTGATGAAAGTACAAGGGGTGGAGGCCTATCGGGCTTGTGCTACCTCGGCGATGCGAGAAGCAACCAATGGGAAGGAAGTAGTGGAGGAAGTAGCCCAGCAGACGGGGATCTTTATAGAAATTATAGATGGGGCGGAGGAGGCTGCTATTATTGCCAATACAGACCTACATACCCTCTTGGAGGGAGATAAGAACTACCTCTATATAGATGTGGGGGGAGGAAGTACGGAGTTTACCGTATATGCCCAAGGCGAGGTTAGGGCAGCCAGGTCTTTCCCCATAGGGGGGGTACGCCTGCTCAAGGGCAAGGCTGACGAGCAGTTGTGGGACAAGGTGAAGGACTGGATACGCCTCTATACCAAAGACCTCAAGGATATGGAAGCGATAGGCTCCGGCGGGAATATCAATAAGATATCCAAATCCACCGGTAAGCGCAAGGATGTACCGCTTACCCTACACTTCTTGGAGGAATACCTCGAGCAAATCAACCAGATGACCTATGAGGAGCGTATCCGTGACCTGGAACTCAACCCGGACCGCGCTGATATTCTTCCTTTGGCATTGCCTATCTATATCAAGGCCATGAAATGGGCTAAAATCAAGCATATCCTTGTCCCTAAAGTAGGCTTGGCCGATGGGATTGTAAGACAACTCTACTTAAATTCTTAGTTTTGAGTTTTGAATTAATAACTCAAAACTCAAAACTATTTCTTGCTTTTTTTCTTGAGTATAGGGTCAATGATATGGAGGTCGTGGAAGGTAATTGCACCGCGAACAACCCCAGCAATGACCTCGTGTAAGGCATTGATAATATTGATTTTCAGTTCGTGATTGTGGTATAGGAGGCTGACTTCACGAGCGGGGGCAGGATCCTCGAAATAGTGTAGGTTTTTTATTTCTTTCTCCCCTAAGTTGAGCGTATGTAGGTAGGGGAGTAGGGTCATGCCCATACCTTCGTTGGAGAGGCGGATAAGGGTCTCGAAGCTACCACTTTTGATTTCCACGGGAAGGCCTTTCCCCTTCTCCTGATGAGCCAGTTCCTGGCAGAGATTCAGTACGCTATCGCGAAAACAGTGTCCGTCCTGAAGCATGAGCATATCATGGAGCTTGAGGTCGGAGACTTTTATCTTCTGTTTTTCCTTTAGGTGGTATCTCTCATTGGGGATATAGGCTACAAAAGGTTCCTCGTATAGGACACGTTCGATGAGGTTTTTCTCTCCCAAGGGGGTCGCTACAATAGCCACATCGAGGCTTCCTTCGTTCAATTCTCGGATACACTCACGGGTGGCCATTTCCTCTACCTTGAGTTCTACTTTGGGATATTTCTTAGTGAAGTTGTTCAGGAACATAGGCAGCAGCGTAGGGGCAATGGTGGGGATAATTCCCAAGCGGAAACGCCCTCCGATAAAGCCTTTGTGCTGGGCAATGAGGCTCTTGATACGTTCAGATTCGTTGACGATACTCTCGGCCTGTTTTAGGATTTTTTCTCCTATCTCGGTTACGCGTACCGGCTTTTTGGAACGATCAAAGATAAGCACGTCCAATTCCTCTTCTAAGCGCTGTACCTGCATGCTTAGGGTAGGTTGGGTCACAAAGCATTTTTCTGCCGCTACACTGAAGTTCTTATATTGGGCAACGGCCAGAATATACTGAAACTGAACAATAGTCATAAGATAAAGTGATTTGGAATTAGAAGGCAAAAATACAAAAAAGTTTTGAGTTTTGAGTTTTTAATTTTGAGTTACTTACAACTCAAAACTTACAACTCAAAACTCAAACTAACTAAAAGTCTTTCTTCTTTATTTTTCTTAGTATCATCAGGATAATGGCACCGACCCAGAGACTTAGAGAGCCCAAGGAGGCGGCAATACCGGCGGTGGAGCCGAAGAAGGACTTGAAAATCGCATCGGTGTAGCCCATCAGCGCAGAGATGTCTAACTTCAGTAGGACGAGGATACGGGAGAGATCCACAGGATTGAACAAAATCATCGCCATAGAGAAGGTATCCAAGGGATATTGACGGAATACCATAAAGCAAATCAGGAAGAGACCATCGAAAATCACCGCCATGAAGAGCCAAATGAAGATGGCCAAGCTGAAACCCTTGATCTTGTTCTCATAGTAAAGCCCGATGAGGTAGGAGAAACCTACAAAGATGAAGCTTAGGAATACCCCAGTGATAATGAGCATGATAAAGTTGAATATATCAGGGGAGAGGAATAGCCCATAGAGCAAGAAAGGAACCCCCAGTCCGATGACAAGGCTCAGAGAGAGCGAAAGGGAGATGCCTAAGTATTGTCCTAAGAAGATGTGCTTCCTGGGAATAGGCTGCGCCAGCAGCAGCTCAATGAACTCTCGTGCATTGTAGTAATACATCACCCCGAAGATGGTGGAAATCAGAGGGATAAGCACGATAATCACGTTCATAAGGGTGATGACCGACTTGGAAATATCATGGTTAAGGAACAAGAGGATACTACTTAGAATCAGATAGAACCCCAAGTAGAAATACGTCCAGCTGCTGCGGATGAGGTCGAAGAAAGTATATCGGATAATCTTAATCATATTTTTCGTTTTTTAGCAATTCGGCAATGGCTTCTTGGAAATTGTCTTTTTGGGTAGTCTCCAGCAGTTGCAGCGGGGTGCCGCGGAAGTAGATATTCCCTTCTAAGATAAAGAGGATCTCGTCGGAGAGTTCCTCAATGAAGCTAAGAATGTGAGAGGTGATAAGGATCGTTTTTCCTTTTTCTTTCTCGCGTAGGATGAGCTTCTTTAGAGCGAGGATAGCGATAGGATCCAGTCCGGAGGTAGGCTCGTCCAAGACCAGTACAGGAACATCCACCATGAAGGTCAGCACTAAGTTTACCTTCTGCTTGGTACCACCGGAGAGGTTGCCCAAGGACTTGTTCATATGTTTTTGTAGGCCGAAGAGTTCTATGAGTTCTTGGTCTTGGCAGGGGAGTTTTTTGATGTTTTTGATCATGGCAATCAGCTCCTTCACCTTCAGGTTGCTGGGGAAGTTGGCTATCTGGGGCAGATAGGAGATTTGTTCCCTATAAGCCCATTGGTTTTTGATAGATTTGCCATTGAAGAGGATGTCACCTTTGGTAGGCACCACCATACCGAGGAAGCTCTTCATGGAGGTCGTTTTCCCGGAGCCATTAGGGCCTAGGATGGCGATGATGCCCCCATCCTTGATGGTAAAGCTCACCCCTTTGAGGACTTCTAACTTGCCATATTTCTTATGGACATCTTTGAATTCGATCATGCTTGAGATAGGTATTAGTTGGGGTAAATGTTATTTTTGGGTTCTTTTGAAAGGCTCCATGCGGGGCGTTTCGTCGATGAGGTTTTCAGGGGTGAAAACGGGGGCTACTTTCTCGGAGAAGTTCATGATATCGATGAACAAGCTGCGCAAAAGCACGATACTCTCGGGAGTTCGGTTGCTGATGTAGGAGAAGAGCTTCACCGGGCGGTAGGGGACATCGCCTACGGAGTCCTTATTGAGGTCGTAACCGGTGTAGTCACTCCAGTAGTTGCTGCGAAACTTGTTGTCGTTCACGTTGTTATCATAAGCCACATCGAAGGTGTTATTCAGGAAGTTGTTGTCCCAAAAATCATTTTGGTAACAGCCTCCACGGATACGGATTCCCCAGCCGTTCTCGGAGAAGGTATTCTCATTATACTTCATACGGGTACAGTTCTCCCCATTGATACCTATGGTATTGCGATAGAAGGTATTGCCTACCAGCTCGGAATCATAGAGTTCCTTAAGCAATAGCCCGTAGGAGGAGGGACCCCAGTTGTCCTGGAAGGTATTTTCCACCATTTTGACCCGCTTGGAGAACATCACTGCGGCACCAGCACCATTTTTGGCAAATTTGTTGCGGTGGTATTCGTTGTCATCGGAGAACATGAAGTGCAGCCCATAGCGAAGGTTTCCATAGCAGTAGTTACCTTCGATATAGGATTTGGAAGAGAATTGTATATAAATACCATCACGACAATTGAAGGCCTCATTACCTATGACTTTCACGTTTTTACAGCTCCATAGGTGGATGGCATTTCCAGAATTGTATTGTTCCTTCGCGTTGGAGGAGATTCTATTATTCTTCACCAGTCCATCCTTTCCCTTGAATAGGATGACCCCGAAACATACCTGATCCATGAGGTTGTCCTCTATGAGGAAATTTTTGGCTTTTTCTAAGTGAATAGCCGCTTGTTCTTCGGTCGCCTTGAAGGGGACGTTGGCCAAGCGGAATCCCTTGATGGTGACTTGGTTAGCTCGTATTTTAAAGATATTTCCCTTAAACTGCCCGTTGATAGTAGGCCTGTCCTTTCCTATGAGGGTTAGGGGCTTATCAATGGTGATATTATGTTCAGCATATACCCCCTTTTGTACCAGGATAGTGTCACCTTCTTTGGCAGCGGCTATGGCTTGGGCGATGGTACTATAGGGACATTGGGGGCATACTTGTAGGCTTTGGGCCTCTCCCCAAAAGGGGAGGCCTATAAGCAGGGGTATTAGTTTTTTTAGCATTTAGAAGATAATATTAGTGATCGTGCATGTTTCCATGATCGTGGGCAGGGTGTTGGTGACTTTGGAATTTGGCTTGAATACCAGCCCAATCGTATAGGTCACCCCCTTTTTCAGCTTGTACCTTTTGAGCTTCATCCTTTGAGGCGAAGGCAGCCAAGTGAGCTCCCATAGGGCTTTGTATCTCTTTGGAGATGAGATAAGTGGCCTTGGTCGCATCAATTAGGGTGTTTTCATGTAGGTAGTCGCACACAAGGTGTAGGGCTACCTTATCCTCTTGAGGGGCTTGGAGCATACACTCTATGGCATCATACTTGAAGGCCTTCGACTTTTGGGTAACCACTTCGGAAGCGAACTGTGGGCTTACGATGGTCATCTTGCAGAAGGCACATTCTTCCTTACCATAGTCGATAGGCTCCGCTTTGGGAGAGCAGGCAACCGCTAAGAGCGCCATGCTCAGTAATAAGAATACTTTTTTCATGATTTGATAATTAATAAAGATTAATATATTGTAAATCAGTTGATTGTAAAAATAAAATCACCTTAGCCCAAGGGGTATTCTCTTAGGCTAAGATGATTATTTCATAGGACTATGCTTTGCACTTATTGCATTTGTCGCATTTGGTAACAAAGAAGGCTACAATAGCCAGTGTAGCGGCAATAATCATTGCATAAGTACCCCATGCAGGATAGGATTCTGCATAGAAGTTCAGCAGCTCCTTACCTCCAAAGAAAGGAGGCTGGTAGGCCATACCAGGGATTTTGATCTGAGCAGTGTCGCTAAGGTTGTGTCCATAGTCATATTCCCACTGATAGAAGTCATACATACCCAATACTCCAGCTACACCCATAAGGCCAGCCCAAACAAGGTATAGGATACGCTTGCCTAAGAAAGCAATAATAAGACCTAAGACAAGGAAACCTCCGATCACCCAAGGGAAATACTTGAATTCCCAAAAATCTTCGGCATGGATGTGTTTCATTCCTATATAGTGGTTGAGAAGGTTCACATTCTCAATAGTGTGTACGGAAAGTTCGTCCTCTTGGGCAGAGAAGCTGCTCTTTCCATTAATATCGTCAATCCAGATATACATATTGATACCTTCTGGATATTGAGGCGCATCAAGTTTGATATGCCAAATAGGGAAAAAGAATAAGAATAGTAGCAAAAGGGAAGCTACTACCATTAGAATTCGTGCTTTCATTTCAATTAAAATTTTGTAAAAAAGGCTGATACGAGTACCAGCCTTTTTTGGTTATATACTATTCTTCGTCGCTACCAAGGCTCCACTTAAGCGGAGTGTTGGCATTAGCGGCAGATACGCGGAGGTATCCTTGCATTTCTTGGTGAAGAGCTGAACAGAAGTCAGTACAGTAGAAAGGCCATACCCCTACTTTGGTAGGTTTCCAAACGAGGGTTTCAGTTTGTCCAGGCATGACAAGGAGTTCTGAGTTTTGAGCACCCAATACGGAAAATCCGTGAGGGATATCCCAGTCTTGTTCTACGTTAGTTACGTGGAAGTACACAGTGTCCCCTACTTTGATACCTTCGATGTTGTCAGGAGAGAAGTGGCTACGAACGCAAGTCATGTATACATGAACGTTGTTACCTTCTCTTACGACTTTAGCATCGGCATCGGAACGAGTTACGTAAGGGTGGTGGTTGTCCTTAAGTGCATAGATCTTAGTTTGTTGATCTTTGATTTTAGAGGCAGCAATACCTTGTGCATAGTGAGGTTCTCCGATAGTTGGGAAGTCCAAAAGGAGTTCCATTTTGTCACCAGAGATATCGAACAATTGGGCAGATTGGCAAAGCTCAGGTCCGGTAGGGAGGTAGCGGTCTTTGGTAATCTTGTTCATCGCAACGAGGTATTTACCATAAGGCTTACGAGAGTCTCCACCAGGGATCATAAGGTGTCCAGGAGCGTAGTAAGTTGGTTTTCTGTCCAATACTTCCCAAGTACCTACTTTCCATTTTACTACTTCAGAAGAGATAAAGAAAGTAGTGTAGGCATTACCTTTGTCGTCGAATTCGGTATGCAATGGGCCGAGACCGGAGCTTTTTACAGAGCCAGCTACAACAGCATCCATTTTGATAGTAGGAATACCATATTTTTCACCATCAAAAGCTTTGTCTTCAATAGCTTTTAGCATTTTAGTGAAAGAGTGTACAGTAAGTTCAGAAGCGAGTTTTCCGTTACCGATGATGTATTCCCCTGTTGGGTCAACATCCACTCCGTGAGGAGATTTAGGAGTAGGAAGTAGGTAAACAAGTCCTGGGAGCTGAGAAGCATCAAGGATTTTTACAGTTTCTACTACTTCACTCTTACCAGTGTGGGTCTCATCGCTGTAAGTATTGTGGTAGTGAGGCGCTTTCATTTCGGTAAATTTACCTTGTTTGATATAGTCCTCAGCTACTTTCCAGTTGATAGCAGCTACATAGTCGTAGTCATTTTGTGAGGCTTCTACCTCAAGAAGGGTATTTGCTTCTTCAGTGTTGTAAGTGGTGAAGAATACCCATCCGTGAGATTTACCTTTACCAGAGTGTGCTAAGTCGTAGTTGAACCCAGGCATAAGGATTTGGAACTCAAGGTTCATAGCCCCAGAATCAGGATTGATTTTCACGAAAGAGATTACCCCTTTGAATTTTCCTTTGTAGTCTTTGATAGCTACGTCTTCCTGAGGAATAGGTACGGAGAAACGAGTACCCCCTACGATATATTCCGTATTTTCAGTAACGAAAGTAGAAGAGTGGTTACCGGCAGCGTTAGGAAGCTCAAGGATTTCTTCAGTTTCGAAAGTCTTAAGGCTGATACGCGCTACACGAGGGGTGTTATTCGCGTTGATAAAGATCCAACGGCCGTCCACTTCTCCATTAGTTTGAGAAAGGTCGGGGTGGTGTGTGTCGTCCCAAGGAATGAATCCGTGGGTAGTTTGCAAAAGGGGTTTGGTTTCTTCGTTGTAACCATACGCCTTTTCAGGGTCTTGTGAGAACACAGGGATTACTTTGAGGAGTCGTCCTGAAGGAAGTCCGTAAGTGGCGAGCTGGCCACTGAAACCACCTGAAAGGAAGGCATAGTACTCATCGTACTCTCCTGGTGCTACATACACCTTGGAGGCAGCATCTGAAGCACCGATAGCTCCAGACTTATTACTATTGCTATTATTGCCATTTCCACAACTGGCAAGAAAAGCTCCAGCAACTGCCAAAGATAACAATTTGCTTGTCTTCATAAAAACAATTTATTTAAAAAAAAATTATATCCGAGAGATGGATAACAAAAGACTACTTCAGCCCATGCCTGAAGGAGTCTTTTGGGAGCTTACTCTATGGTACGGAAGTACTCAAGGATAGCTCTGGCTTGCTCCTCATTGAGGTGCTGGTTTGCCATAGGGGCTCCGTTGGCTTCGAGCAAAAGTTGCTTTGCGATAGGGTCGTTAGCGATCATTTCCTCAGGGTTGAGGATCATGTTCATTACCCATTCAGGAGCACGTCTTTCTAAGATACCCTTAGGAGCTGGGCCTATGAATTTCTTAGTAGGCTTGTGGCAAGCGGTACAGTTGATTTTGAAAAGCTCTTTACCTTTTTCGGCAAGCGCTTGGTCTACAGTAGCCCCAAGGGGTGGGTTTACAGCTTTCACTGGGCCTATTCCCTTGTTGTTCAAATCTACATTAGCCCCAGCGGCAGGAGCAGCAGGAGTCTCAGCAGGAGTGGCAGCGGCAGGAGTCTCAGTGGCAGCGGCTGGCTGAGAATCGTTGTTGTTTTGCCCATTTCCACTTCCTCCGTTACAGCTGGCAAGTGCCGTAATGGCTAATACAGAGAGTGTTAGTCTTAATGATTTCATTAAATTTAAATTTAGTATTTTATGGGACAAAGATACGAAATTTTTTTTAAAGAGGCACAAAAAAGTCTTTTTTTTTGAAGGCAAAGATTAAGGAGCCATGTAGTGTTATAGAAAAAGGAAAAACACAGGTTCAAAGTTGAATCTGTGTTTCAAAGTTTTGAAGTTATAGTTGTTCATCCAGGATAGTGGCAAGCGGACGGCTTGCTTCTATAAGAGCTCTAGCGATACCTAGATTGGCTTTTTCTCTTTCTAAGGATAAAACAATAAAGAATTTCCCCTTGTTGGAAATACCTGATACAAAGGTGGTTTTGTTTGTCTCAATAAGAAGCGTATGGGTTTCCTTAACCCCTATAGAAGCACATGAGGCAACCACAAGCTTCACCTGATCTATAATAATAGAAAAGAAAGGAGCCACTTCAGAGGCTATCTTATCAAGTTCAGGATCCGCAGTAGAATGGGCAATAATAGAGCCATCGGCACAGCTAAGGATGCCACAGAAGCGGAATCCAGGTAATTTGGCCTTCATATCAGCGCAAAGATCATCAAGCGCTTTCTGTATTTCTATACCTGTCATGAGCAAATGTAATGAATTACTGGGCTGCAAATGTAGTTATATTAAATATAATAATATATTTTTTAACTATGTTTACAATTCAAACAAGGTTTATAATAAAATGAAAGTTAAAAATTTGTAATAAAATTAACCTTGTGTGTTTTTGTAGGCTAGCTCATACATAGGGATAATTTTTTCCTCATCGAAGAGGGTCGCCTCCTGAAAGGCTTGCGCCTTGAAGCGGTCGAGAGTTAGCTTGTCCTGCAAGATAATTAGGGCATTGCGAGCCATGTCGTCTATATCACCTATGGGGCTTAAAAAGCCAGAAACGCCTTGCTTATTCACCTCAGGAATTCCTCCGGCATTGCTGGAGATAACGGGCACTCCTTCGGCCATGGCTTCTAAGGCGGCCAGTCCAAAGCTCTCGGACTCAGAAGGGAGCAGGAAAAGGTCGCTGGAGCAAAGGATGTCATTCACATCCAGGTAGTTACCCAGGAAGTTTACATAGTTCTGTATTTCCAAGTCATGCGCTACGGCTTGGGCATTTTCCCTATCAGGCCCATCGCCCACCATCACAAGGCGTGCCTTTTTGTGTTGGAGGACTTTGTGGAAGATCCGTACCACATCGCAGGCTCTTTTCACTGGCCTGAAGTTACTCACATGGGTAAGGATCAGCTCGTCCGGCTCGGCTAGCATGGCACGATGACAGGTGCTGGGCTTCTGTTTCTTCTTTTTTAAGTTGATAAAATTGGGGATAACCTGGATATGTTTTTGAATATCAAATAGTTCGTAGGTCATGTTTCTCAAGCTATGAGAGACAGCCGTAACGGCATCGGAGGCGTTGATGCTGAAGTTGACCGCTGTCTTATAATAAGGGTGATTGCCTACCAAGGTAATATCAGTGCCATGTAGGGTGGTGATTATCTTGACCTCTAATCCCTCCTTATGCAGGATTTGCTTTGCCATATAGGCTGTATAGGCATGAGGAATCGCATAGTGAGCGTGGATAATATCGATGTGGTGTTCTCGCACTACCTCCACCATCTTGCTGGTGAGGGCAAGTTCGTAGGGCTGGTAGCGAAACAAGGGATATTCCTCCACATATACCTGATGTAAGTGGATGTTTTTATGAAAAGAAGAAAGCCTTACCGGCTGTCCGCTGGTGATAAAGTGTATTTGGTAGCCCTTTCGAGCTAAGGCAACCCCCAACTCGGTGGCGACTACTCCGCTTCCCCCGAAGGTGGAATAACAGACGATAGCGATGTTCATTTTTTAGTTGTTAGTGGTTAGTGATTAGTCACTAAAACGGTATCTTGCTTGAGCGGTGATGTGCATATCGGCAAAGTCCTTTCGTAAGTACTTGAAATAAGCAGCAATACCGATCATAGCGGCATTGTCGGTACAATACTGGAAGGAGGGGAGGAAGACCTCCCAATGGTATTTTTGGGCATACTGTTGGAGGGTTTGCCGCAAGCCAGAATTGGCGCAGACCCCTCCTCCGATGGCAATTTGGCGGATGCCTGTCTGCTCGACAGCTTTTTTGAGCTTGCGCATCAGGATTTCTATGATGGTATATTGCACGGAGGCACATATATCTGCCAAATGAGCCTGAACAAAGCCTGGTTGTAACTGTTCTTGCTTTTGGATAAAGTAAAGCACGGCAGTTTTCAGGCCAGAAAAGCTGAAGTTCAGTCCCTCCACCTTAGGGAAAGGAAAGGGAAAGGCCTTAGGATTGCCCTTTTGGGCATATTGGTCGATCAGGGGGCCTCCGGGGTAGGGAAGTCCCAGGAGCTTGGCGGTCTTGTCGAAGGCCTCTCCGGTGGCATCATCTTGGGTTTCCCCCAGGATTTCCATGGAAAAATAATCATTGACCTTGAGGATTTGGGTATGTCCGCCGCTGATGGTCATCGCCAAAAAAGGAAAAGCAGGCTTCTTCTGCCCTTCGTCTATAAAGTGGGAAAGGATATGTCCTTGCAAGTGATTGACTTCCACCAAGGGAATCCCTAAGGAGAGCGCCAAGGATTTGGCGAAGGACACCCCCACCAAGAGGGAACCCTGCAAGCCTGGCCCACGTGTAAAGGCAATAGCCGATAGCTGTTCTTTGCCGACCCCAGCGCACTGCAAGGCCTGATGCACTACCGGAACGATATGCTGCTGGTGTGCCCGTGAGGCCAGCTCCGGCACCACCCCTCCGTATTCCTGATGTATCTTTTGGCTGGCAATCATATTGGAAAGTACCTTATCCCCCTGTAAGACAGCCGCTGAGGTGTCGTCACAGGAGGATTCTATAGCCAATAGATAGGGGATCTCTGTACTCATAAAAGAGGGTCTTTTTTCAGAAGGCAAAGATAAAAAGATTAATTGTTAATTGTCAATGGTTAATTGTTAATTATCAATCAGAGAGCCATGAAAAAGATCATGACCTACCCAGTAAATCATTCAGAGACTTAGAATTGTGTTACAATCCCAAGGCCAATATGGGGCATGAAGTAAGTGCGCTCAATAGTAAAGTTATTTTTCTCATACCCTCCATAAATAGCGCTGATTCCTAAGGAGATATAAGGCTTGGTACGTTCGTTGGCTATCGAAAGGAAGTAGGTCTGTAGCTCGGTACCGACACT
>NZ_KE992086.1:21005-83929 GCF_000466425.1 Capnocytophaga sp. oral taxon 863 str. F0517 | reverse complement strand
AAAAGTAACTTTCTTATATCGAACTCACGTTAATCTACAATACTTCTATGCAGTACCTCAAGGACTGCCACGATGGATCGGGCTATATGCCTCGTGAGGTATATCGAGGCTTGGACTACCTCAATTCCTTTACGGATCTTATCTCATCTACGAACCCTAAAAACAACTAAGCTATGGAAGTCAGAACTAAATTTGAAATTGGAGACAAGGTATGTTATTTGTCTCAATCAGGAATTAGAGAAAATGTAGTTATAGGTATGGAGATTATTTGCCATAGAAGCCGTAAAAATATCTATTCCAAAGAATTTGAAGGTCCTACAAGATATGAAGTAAAATACAGATTTGATTGGGAAGAGTATCTTATTCCTGAAAATCTCGTATTCTATTGTAGGAAAGATTTAGAGTGTTGTATTTTAAATGGTAAGCTATGAAAATCAGTAAAATAGGAAAGATAGAAGCGGGAACCCGTTTTGATATAGACGATGAGGTATTCTATATTCAAGGAAAGAAGATCAAGAAAGGTGTTGTGTATAGGATAAAATATGTCACTATTTTCCACAACTACATATCTAAAGATGATCGCCCTTTACCTATGGAAGAAGACGGCGTAAGTCGGGCTTTAGAAGTGATGAATGATTGCGAATATTTCATAACAGGTTGTAATGGTGTCGGAATCAAGAGTGGAAAAGTCTCGGCTGATAAGGCTGTTTTGGAAGCAATGTTAAACCCTAAGAAAGACTAACCTATGAAGACAGTAAAATACTATCACTTAGATATAGCTGGTGAGCTGCTCTATACCGAGGAACGTTTGTACCTCTTTGGCTGGCTTATCTATACCTTTAGATATAAAACTGTATAAACTCAGGCAATTTTTTTTTACATTTTCCTCCTCCGCACGGAACACGCGGGGGAGGTTTTTTTAGGCTCGGTTTCCAAAAATAGGCTCGGTTTCCAAAAATTTCCCCCTTTGGTTTCCAAAAATAATAAAGATTTGGAAACTTATATAAATACAATGTAACTATATGAAAATAAATAGTTTATAACGATATAGAGCGCTGTAAGGTGATTTTTGAGTTATTTTGTAACTTGTTGAAAGTCAGCAATATGTTTATAAGTTTCCAAAGTTTCCAAAAAAACGGCTACTCCGCCCTACTCTCGTTGCATAGAATCATCAGTAATGAATATTTTTGACTGTTTCATCAGCGGAGTTGTTGCGAGCAGTGTATATCTCCGTTATACTCAGATCCGAGTGGCGAGCTTGATCACGCACCTTAATAGCAGGTACACCAGCGTTAAGCATATCTGTTATACCTGTGTCCTTGAGCGAATAAAACTGCACCTCCTTTCTAAAGTGGTATTCTTTACGTACCTTCTCCCAATGATAGAATAAATTTGTAACCGCTTGCTTTCCTGGTACAAACTTCTTTCCGAATAAAAATAGGTCTTTGGAGGCTTTGCCAATATGTTCTTTCAACTCCTCTATGAATATATTTGGAATGGTTACATTCTCCGTCTTTCTATTTTTGGAAATACTGCCGGGTATCGTGATGTAGCTTTTTTCTATATTTACATGCTCCACCTTTAGTTTTTTAAGCTCATTAGGACGAATAAAACAGTAATAGGTAGTCATACAGAATACGTAAAAATGAAAATTATCTTTCCTTAGAAGTTTTAGTTGCTTCTTTTCTTTTTCGTTGAGTACTACCCTTGTTTTCTCTTTTATAGTCTTTGATTTTGTGTTTTTCACAGGGCTTTCCTTTATAAATCCCTTTGACAGACAAAAATTAAAGAAAGTACGCATACACATAAGGTAGAAGTTGTAGGTTCTTGCACTTTTTTCTTTCTCTATATAGATTCTATCCAAGAAATGATCACATATAAGTGTAGAAATATCAGAGATAAACTTAGCTCTCTTATGGTATATGGATAAATATTCAGAGAAGGCTGCAATAAAATACTTGTAATTGTTGTAAGTAGATTTTCTTTTTACCCCATCGGAAAGTTCTTTTGAGAGTGTTTTTTGGTAATAATCAAAACAGTAATCAATAGTCTTTACTTCTGTAAGGTTGCCCATGTATGGAGACCAGCCCGAATACAGTTGCTCGTTAAGTGTTTCTATCATCTTTTGAGCAAAGCGCAAGCGTTCTTTTTTGTTGCTCATTTTAGGCACCCTATTGCGAAACCTAATCAGTTTGTCCGTTTGAGGATCTTTTGCATAATACACGATCAGCCAATCAGTACCTATACGAAGTTCGGCAGGCTTAAATGCCACCATGGGTATAATGGAAGATTGTTTGTTGTTTTTAGGCATTTTTTTATTTAGGGCTATGAGAATAGTCCTGAATAATCCCTATTGGATGTGTGACACAAGTTTGACACAACCATGGCGCAAAATTACATATAAATATTTGAATATCAAAATATTACAGCAAATCTGTTTAATTGCAGAGGGCAAAGATATAATTTTTTTCGTTTCTTTTGATAGAGACCTTGAAGAAATGTCCCTTATAGTCATCCTGACTCACATAGAAGTGATGGGTACCCTTGGAAAGGTCTTGGAAGGAGAATTGCCCCTGCGCATTGGTCTGTACCGTTTTTTGCTGACCTACCAGCTCCACAGTAGCCCCCGAGAGAGGCGCTCGGCTTAGGCAATCGGTAATGGTACCCGTAAGGGAGTATTGCCCCTTCACCACCGAAGATAGAAGGGACAGCCCCACGAACATAAAGAATCTTAACATGAATAAGGTGTTTTTATTTTACAAAAAGAATTGCTATACAAGCAAGGAAGTATAGCAATTCTATTATCAATATTAGAGTAGGTATTTCTAGAACTTACCATCCTCGCTAAGGATGTATTGGAAGGAAGGGCAATTGGCTTGTACCCTTTCATTATAAAAGTCTGTTACTTGGAACTTTACATAGGCTCCTTTGGCAGTTCTGATAACATAGACAAACTTAGTTGGGGCATATACACTTGGCCACTTTCCTCCTCTAGCTTGAGAATTATCGGGATGAAGAAATACAAAACCTGTAAAATCTTCACCCTCTGATTTAAAGCCTCCGGAGAGATAGTTTGAAAAAGTATCTTCTTTTTGAGTCAATTTAGGATAATTCCCATAGGACATAGTACCCTTGGTGTCTAGCTTATAGTCTTCTTCTTTGGGAAGTGCATCAATTGGAGTGGAAAAGTCAGTTACATCCTTACCTCCCTTCATTACTTTCACTACCCCAGCTTTTCCTTTGCCTGATTCGCCTCCATTGAGCTTGGCATAGTAAGCAAAGAAAGCAATGTCCCAATCCAAACTATTTTTAGGATCAGCTACCTCTACAATAGCATTTTTCTCAAAGGAGTAATACACCCATTTGTCCTGCCTTGCATTAAGGTTTTTTTCCTGCTTTACCCCTGCTGGCTTGTCCTCCTCTTTTTCATCCTTACTACAAGAGGTAAGGGCAAAGAGACCTAGTAAGCATGTCGTCGCAAATAGTAATTTTGTTTTCATGGTTATTATTCACTTACCGTTTTGCTTAATTGGTATTTTAGATTAAGAAAGAATGGCACTTTCTTTCCTAGTATTTCTTTGTAGATGTCTGTTAGCTGTATCTTAGCATAGGTTCCATCCGCTGTTTTGATTATATATACCCATTCGTTAGTACCAAATACATTTTTATCACCATATTTCTTTATATTAGCAGGATTGATTTCTATCATACCTGTTTTAGAAAAGAATCCTCCTGTAAGCAAGGGTGACACATTATCTCTAGATACTTCTTTTCCTTCTCTATCAGTAAATTTTTCCTCCTTGTCTTTTACAAAGCCTGTTTTAGGAGCTTCTGTAACTTTAGCAAAGTCTTTTTCTTCTGTCTTGAAGGCTTCTGCTTTCCCTTTTCCTGAAGTACCACCATTAAGTTTTACAAAATATTGTTTGAAAGCAATATCCCAAGAGAGATCTTCCGCAGGATTTTCAGGAGTTACTACGCCATTTTTTAGAGAGAAATAAGTCCATCCTGTTAGGGCTGACAGCTGTTGCTCTTTAGCTTCTGTTCCCGAGAAATCTAAAGTTATTTTATCTGTTGCCGGCTTTTGTTCTCCTTGCTGATTTCCACCCTGTTGGTTTCCACCTTGTTGGTTTCCACCCCCTTGGTTGTTTTCTTTCTTTGGTTCTTCCTTTTTGCTATCATCTTTACTGCATGAAGTAAAGGCTACTAATCCTGCAAGCAATGCAGGTGCTAAAAATTTTAATTTCATCTTAATCTAATTTTTTATGGTTTTGCGAGGGCAAAGATACGTTTTATTTAGAATAAAACAAAATTAATTTTGTTTTTTTAGTGACCAATTCTTAACAATATACTTAAAATACTGTTTTTCAACTACTAAAGACCAACTACTGACTATCTATTGCCAATATCTAACAATATTTACTAAATTAATTTGGAATTGATAAAAATAAAACGTACTTTTGCCGCCGCAAAATCATTTAATTTATAATAAAAAGAATGAAACTTTCCTTATTCTTATATTTACTATTATGGGGAGGCCATAGCCTCTTCGCCCAAAAAGACACCCTTGATCCTCAGAAAATCATCAAACTTGACCATGTGGTCGTCTCCGCTCAGATAGAACCCCAATCTATCAAAAAATCCATCAAAAATGTACAGGTGATTACCGAAAAGCAAATCAAAAGCTTAGGAGCTACCAACTTAGGAGACGTACTGAACCAATATGTAAATATCACTGTTATGCCTGATGGAGATTCTGGCCGCTCTACCGTTTCCCTCTTTGGCTTGGATGCCAGCTACTTCAAAGTCCTGGTGGACAATGTCCCCCTGGTCAATGAAGGTGGGGTAGGTAATAATACCGACCTATCTCAAATCAATTTGGATGATATCGAACGTATCGAAATCATAGAAGGAGCGATGGGGGTTACCCACGGTGCCAATGCTATTAGCGGTATACTGAACATCATTACCAAACGACATGCTGACAATAAGTGGAACCTTACCTATTCCTTACAGGAGGAAAGTGTCGGAAGGGAATATAACCTCACCACCCGAGGCAGACATATCCAAAACTTCAAGGCTTCGCATAACCTCAATGACCACTGGATGTTCTCCGTGGGAACTACTCGAAACAAGTTCAACGGCTTCTTAGGAAACTACAATGGTAAAAATGTATTATATAACGACCAAAACAGAGGTTACCGCTTTCTGCCTCGCAACTACTTACAGACCAACGCTATAATCAACTATAAAAAAGAGCACTTCAATACTTTTTACAAGTTTGAGCTTATGAATCAAGATATTAGCTTCTATGACCGAAGTGTAAAATCAGGCTATAATGACCAATGGGGACGCTATAAGTTCGGAAATGACCGCCGTTATTTCTATAAGCGACAATTCCATCACCTTAATATCAATGGAAGTGGCTGGCTTAATTACAACTTTTCCCTCTCTTACCAGGAGCAAACACGTGATGATGAGTACTTTAGATATATCATTAGCCGACGATTGGAAACCAACAATACCACTGAGAGGGTGGAGGCGATGAAGGTAGGCTATTCCAAAGGAGAATTGTCTAAAAGTTTTTATGACAAAAGGTTAGCCCTTTCCATAGGATATGAAGCTACCAAAAATAAAGGATTTGCCATTGTAAATGCTTCTCAGAACAGAACCAAGGAAGTGAGCGAAAGTATTGACAACTATGATGGTTTCTTAGTTTCAGAATATCACTTTACACCCCAATTTTCGCTAGGATTGGGAGGACGGTATTCATATCAATCTTTATTTGACAACCAATATTCTTTCTCTGTAGGTTCCCGCTATTTATTACCTAAGAACCTCGAATGGCGCGCCTCTGTAGGAAGGTCTTATCGTACGCCCGACTTCTATGAGTTGTTCTCTAATATTATTTTTGAGGGACATTATTTCCTTGGAAATGAAAGCCTTATCCCTGAAAGTAGCCTTTCCTTCGATACCAGCCTAAAGAAAATGACCCTCTTCTCTGATGACCTTCTGATGAAGAATCAACTCTCTCTAAGCCACAACCGTATCAAAGACCGTATCACCAATGCGCTCATTGGTTACGAAGGGTCTACTCCTAAATATCAGAATATCAATATTAGCAAATATAATTATATCAATTTAGCCTCTACCAATGCACTGAGTTTGGATGAAAATCTTGAAGCCAGCATAGGAGCTTCCTTCACTTGGATTTCTCAGATTATTGACAACAATGTTCATAAAACAGATGATCGCTATCTGCTCAACATGGGTATCAATGCCGGACTTACCTATACCTTCCCTAAGTGGGGTACTTCCGTATCTGGCTACTACAAATGGGCTGGCAAGTCCCAGCTATGGGCAGCCACTACCAATGGTTATATTGTCTCCGAGGTAGACTCTTACGGCTGGCTCGATGCCTCTATCAAACAGCCTTTCTTAGGCAAGAAGTTAGAACTCACCCTCGGAGCGAGAAACCTCTTGGATGTTACCGATGTTAAGCGCACACTAACCACCGAAGGGCACAATACCTCCTCAAGTGTATTGCTTGGATATGGAAGAACTTTCTTCCTCAAACTCTCTTATAATTTGGATATTAATTATTAATTTTATTATACATGAAAAAACGTATATTATTGCTATCGCTCTTCAGCCTTGCGATAGCTGCTTGCTCAAAAGATGATGACAAACCCGTTGAACAACCTGAAAGCGTGAGCGAAGGTGGAGTATTCAAGCCTTCTGTAGGCGGGCCTAACGAACCCAATCAGGTATTCGTAGACCTCTCCGCCAAGAGTGAAACTACTGTAAAGAGAGACTCTTGGGACTTTGGTTTCTATTGTGGAGATGATTTCAGAGTAATCCTCAATAGTACTGTGAAAATGGCTGCCAAACAGCTTGAAACCACCAATATTGATGAAGTCCAGGCAGAAGACCCTTCGGTAAGCGTGGGCTTCAATACCTTTGCCAATTTAGGGTATGTGGATAGCCCTTGGGGAGAACTCAAGTCCGCCCAAAACACCAAAGGCAGACAAACCGCTATCGCCGAGGTATCCGCCACAGAGGCTGATAACAAAGTCTATTTAGTAAATATGGGCTTTGCCGTAGGTACTACTACTCCTGAGAAAGGAGGCACTGCCCTCGATGGTGAAGCAAGAGGCTTCAAGAAAGTACGTATCACCCGAAGCGGTAATGACTACGTAATCCACTATGCCAACCTTAACGAGACTACAGCCAAGTCCATCACCGTTAAGAAAAACCCCGCTTATAACTTTGTCTTCGTAAGTCTCAACCAAGAGAAAATAGTAAATGTTCAACCTGAAAAAACCAAGTGGGACATCTCCTTTACAGGACTTACGAACTATACCGCTATGAGAGGTGGAGATCAAATCACTTACTACTTTGCCGATATGGTTACCAACAATTTCTATAATGGCGTAAAAGTGAAGAAAGTAACTGTGGATAAAGCCGAAAAACTCGACACTGAATATGCAGCCTACGACAAAGCCAAAGCCAGCCAAGTCAACTTCGATGATCCTTCACTCAACCACCAATTGGGTATAGGGGCTTCTTGGAGAAGTACTTATGATAGAAAATTAGCGGATACTATCTTCTATATTATCAAAGATGGTAGTGGCAACCTATACAAGCTCCGCTTCTTAGCACTTTCCAAAGAAGATGGAGAACGTGGCTATCCGGTATTCGAGTATGCCCTTTTGAAATAAATACGACTTCTTTAGTGATTAGTGGTTAGTAGTTAGTGGTTTGAAACTAATTACTAACCACTAACTACTAATCCCTACCCTGAAGTATTTCAACAACAATTGATATTCGTCCTGCGCTGCCAAGCAAGTATCCAACAAATAACCCTCTAACTGTGGCCAGTTTTGCAGCCCTCGATAGTAGTACCAGCGGAGCTTCTCCGTGATGATAAAGGGAGTAATATCATTAGCCAAACACTCCTTAAAAAGCAGCAAACGCCCCACTCGTCCGTTGCCATCCTGAAAAGGATGAATGGCCTCAAAACGCCAATGAAAAGCCACCAAATCTCGAAATGACTTGGCGCGCTCCTGATAATAATTCTCCAACAAATAGCCCATTTGAGTGGCTACATCTTCGGGGAGGGTAGTGGCCTTACCTCCCACTTCATTAGGCAGTTTTTTATAATCCCCTACTGCAAACCAATCCTTCCCGCTATCGGAAGTACCTGTCTTGAGGATCCTGTGGAATTCCTTGATCATCTCCTCTGTAAGGGGTTCCATAGCATGAGCCAACATGAAATCAAAAGCCCTAAAGTGGTTGGAGGTCTCTATAATATCATCTACCCTAACCGCTTGGTCTGTGATCCCTATGGTATTGGTTTCAAAGATATAGCGTGTTTGCTCATGGGTCAGTTGGCTGCCTTCTATATGATTGCTATTATAGCAGAAATCAATCTGGGTACGGTGATAGATTCCGCCCCTTAGTTGGCATTCTTTCTCTTCTAATAATCTTTTCAGTAAGCTCATTGGTCGTTTGTCATTAGTCACTTGTCATTAGTCATTAGTCACTATCTACTTGCTTCTCTCTTATTTTTTATCTTAGTTCTTGTTTTAAGAGAGTACTATATAGCTGATTTTGAAATATTTAAAGATATACTCACTCTTATTCTTCTAATAATTTTTTCTTTAACATTATATTTTATTAGAAGAAAGCTCCTGATATACAATATTTTACATATTCCTCTTCTAATAAATTTTAGTCGGGTTATAATATTTATTAGAAAAAATATTTACACTAAGACCCAAACAGAAGTTTTAAATGTCCCTATATTCTTAATCTTATCTCGCTTTTTGAGTTCTGCTAATAGATTATTGACCTTATTTTTCTTTTGTTCATCAGTCAGTATATCCGGAAGTTTCTCCCATAATAGCTTATCAATATCTGCACGAGTCATATTGCTATGGTCTTTGACAGCATTAAGGATAAAATCCAAATAGTACTGTTTGTCTAAGCCCTTATTTTTGGAATAATCTGCTTTTTGTCCTGTTTTTTGCGAGATTTCTTTACAAATGAAGTAATTAGGCTTTCGCCCTTCTATAAGATGCTTCTTTCTTAGATGTTTTTCTTCTATTGCAGTAAGTTCTTTTCGCTTTTGCACCTTGTCAAGCAAGATGATTTCCTCAAGGGTAAGTTCCTCATCTTGTGCTAAGCGCTGGGCGTAGTTCATATCCAAAATCTTACCTATGAGGGTCATTTTTACTTTCCCTCCCGAAAGGTCATATTCGGGCATAGGGAATAGGCGTTTCCGTTGGTAGTTGAACATCTTCTTGATACCACCTCCTACGGTATCTACCATATTGAGGTTAAACATTGCTTGTCCCAAGAACCGATTCCGATAGGTCTCCTCGGGAGCATCTTCTAGTACTACCTTCTCTACACTTTGAGGAATAAAAGTCCCATAGTTGGAAAAAACCAACCTATCTTCCCCCTCTATCAGATTGATAAAGGCCTTTTTTGTATAGTCCTGATGTGCAATGCAATTATTCAGTGCTTCTCGAATAGAAAAAGGCTCATATTGGGTTACTTCTGTAGGAAAAATCGTACCTTCTTGCAGATAACGATACTTCAAGTTTCGTATCTTAACAAAGGCTTTTTCTACTGAGAGCAACATGGGAATACCAAAAAACTCATAGTCTAAGTCGTTATTATCTCGATCTATTAGTTTCCAACGAATTTTTACAGCAGAATCCAACAAATACGAGGCTTCATCTTTACCCAACAGAATCAGTGCCGTACGAGTAATCTTCCCTTTTTTAGTTAGCTTAGCCTTGTTCAGAAAGGTACTATCATCCCAGGAGACTACCTCTGCGGCCATATGTGGGAATTTGTTCGCATAGTTCTCCCGTGCTAGCGCGATAGCCTCTGGGTCTAAGTCTTCTATGGTGGCTTCCTGAACAATCTGTTCGCTCCAGTCCTCAATATACTGCCTACGAATACGCTCTATCTTTTCTATATGCAAAGGTGCTAATTCCTCCGCATTACGTGCATAATAGTGTCCTAAGAAAGCCATAGGAATTCCCTTAGGAGCAGCAGGTATTTGAAATAGAAGTACTCGCTTCCCTTCTCTGATGAGCTCATAGATCTCTATAAAGGAGATTTGTTGGGTCATTCCTCTGGCGATATCTCCCTTTAAATTATTTAGGCTCTTAGGACTATTCCTATATTGAGTGCCGACAATACGATGGGTCTTGTCATCAACACCAAAAATGAGCCAACCCTCTTCCTTGCCTCTTAGATTTGCTTCATTGGAAATAGCAGAAAAATATTGTCCTAATTTTTTACTATCAAAATCATTTTTAGCCTCCTTGAACTCTACGCACTCATTTTCTTGAGATTGTAGTAGTTCATCTAATAAGCCATCTAGTTCCTGAGTATCTTTCACTCTCATTGTCATATAGATTTTAGCTATTAGCCATTAGTCACTGGTCACTTGTCGTTAGTCACTATCTACTTGCTTCTCTTGACAAATTCCCTTACTAAGGCTAAGACCTTCGGCATGGTGGCATTCACCGCATTGAGTACCTCGGTGTGGGACACGTTGGGGGAGATGTCCTTTCCTCCCAAGTCCGAGATGATAGAGAGTGCAAAAACCCGCATACCTTGATGGCGAGCAACTATCACTTCAGGCACGGTACTCATCCCGACAGCATCGCCCCCTATGGCGCGTACCATCCCATATTCGGAGGGAGTCTCGAAGGTAGGGCCTTGCAAACCTACATAGACACCCTTCTGCAGAGGTGTCCCTTGCTCCATAGCGATAGTCTCTGCCAAATCAATCATTTGGCGATCATACGCCTGGCTCATATCAGGAAAGCGGGTGCCGAATTTTTCTAAGTTCCTACCCCGCAGAGGATGCTCCGGAAATAGATTGATATGGTCGCGAATAAGCATGATGTCCCCTACAGAGAAGTTGGGATTAACGCCTCCGGAGGCATTGGAGACAATCAGTTTTTTGATTCCTAAGAGGTGGAAGATACGAATAGGAAAGGTCACCGCATCCATGGGGTAACCCTCATAGTAGTGGAAGCGGCCACTCATCAGCAGTACATATTTACCCGATAGAGTGCCGTATATCAGCTTATTACCGTGTCCTTCTACGGTAGATTGGGGAAAGTTAGGAATTCCTGCATAAGGAATTTCCATAATAGGAGTGACCTCGTCTTGCAAAGGAGAAAGTCCTGAACCGAGGATAATAGCGAACTCAGGAGTATCCTCCGTGATGAATTGTCGAATATAATGAGCCGTCTGCTCGTATTTTGTGTACATATAGTAAGGATTTTATGCCACAAAGATACGGCAATTTTGGGGATTTTGCAAAATAGTTTTAAATTTTCCTCATTTTGCAGCTTCTTGAAATTCCTCAGTAAAATCTGAGTAATCCTCTATCTTAAAAGCACGTATATCTCTTACAGAGAGACAAAACCATTGTAGTTTCTTTAAACTCTGTATAGCCCTAAAAAGTGTTCTCAGATCTCCCTTAGTTGCATAGGTTTAAACATATCTTCTTTTTCAAAAAAAAGCTCACCTGCATCTGTCTTTACTTCAATAACGATGCCTACAAAAGGATTGTGTTCTACCTCTGTGATTGTTGCCTCCACCCAATCAGCCTTGCCTGTAAGTTGTGGAGAAACCCATACACGCTGTCCTACTTTAAAATCAGTTTTCATTGTCATACAATTTAGTTTTGAGTTGTTAGTCACTATTTCCTCCGCTGCTCCAGCTCCCTTTGCAGAAAGGCGATAAAGTTATCTTTTTCCGCCAAACGTTTTTCATACTGCTCTATCAGTTTATCCGAGAGTTGGTTAACTACATAACCCCCACTATATTGGCAAGAGGTATTATGGTTATTGATGACGATATGGTCGGTCTTGAGGAGTTCTTCGGGTTGTATACCAAAGAACTCGCATAAGGGGAGGATATAGCCCGCCCATGAGTTACTTGCACCGCTCTCTATACGGGCATAGGTAGATTGGGACACATGTAAGGACTCGGCCACTTCCTCTTGGGAAAGGTTTCTACTTTTGCGGAGGTTCTTGATTTTCTCCCCTACGATCTCGTTCATCTCTTGTATTTTCATGCAAAAATAGGGTAAAAATATCTATTTTCAGCATAAACAGCTGATTTTTTTCGTATTATTTTTGTAGAATAATTCTACAAAAGAAAAATACTTTTGTAATTAATTCATTATTAATAATTTAAATAATTCAATCGTATGAAAAAAATTTTAGCATTTTTAGCCCTTGGGCTCCTTTTAGGTGCCTGTTCTGGCAAACTTTCTTCCTCCAAGGCAGAAGATCTAGTAAAAGAATCTCTTGAAGAAAATCCAATGTATGGAGAAATTATTATCTATACAGGGGAAATTAAAGAGAATAGAGGTTATTTTACTAGAGAAGAATTTAACCTTTATGAAAATCTACAAAAAGAGGGTTATTTAAAAATGTCTATTGGAGAATTGCCCGTTTTAGACTGGAGAGGAAATCCTAAAGAAGGAGAGTTCGAAAAATACCCCATAATCTCTCTTACAGAAAAATCTAAAGATTATTTACTAGAAACTCAAAAAAAGAGTTATAGTGACGGGAATGTTTACGAAAATACTGTGAAAAGCTACACCGCTAAAATGGACAAATTAGCTGACTTTCATATTGTATCTGAAAAAGAAGCTGAAGCAAATGTTACCTTCTTAAAAAGAGACAAGACACCCTTTTTCCCATTCGAAAAAGACCAAACAGATTTCTTTTCCAAGAAAATAACTTTTATCAAAACAGAGAAAGAAGGCTGGAAAGTCTATAGATAGTAGAAAACCTACCTTATTATAAATCATAATTCAATTTTTTTATTCTATGGAAAATACAAATTCCCAAGCTCCACAAGGACAAAATAGTGGAGAGAACAGACAAACTATCATCATCCAGAATCAACCCTCCAAAAGCAATGGTGTAGGGACTGCTGGATTCGTATTGGCTTTGATAGCCCTTGTATTTTGTTTAGTGCCTATTCTTAATGGTATTGTTTGGTTTTTAGGTCTTGTCCTTTCTGCGATAGGTGTTTTCAAACGACCAAGAGGCTTAGCTATAGCAGGCCTTTGTATTTCCCTGATAGGACTAATTATCCTATTTACCGTCGTTGGCATATTTGCCGCTAGTGCTGCCGCCTCAGGACACTAAGAGATTGCTAAGACCCTCTTCACAGAAGTGTTCTTTTCACACTCTTGTGAAAGAGGGTTTTCTTTTTTACAAAACCTACAAAAATATTATTTATCCATGAAAAAAATAGCAAAAATAATACTTTTCAATTTGGCTGCGGTAGCTTCTGCCTATAGTCAAGATATGATTTCTCTGAGAAATGGCGAAGAAATCAAGGCCAACATCAAGGAAGTAAGCGATCGTGAGGTCGTATTCACTTATGAGAAGGAAACCGTTATCAATAAGCTTCCAACTGCTCAAATCTCACAAATCAAATTCAAATCGGGTAGGGTACAGAAATTTGAGTTGGCTAATCAGCAGAACTATGAGCCTTATAATAGCGCTGCCAACCATTCTCCTTACTCATTCAATATTCCTGAACCTGACTATGTGGGAACCATCCTGCTATTAGACGAAAGTGGAAAAGTATTAGAATCCTTAGAGAATCAAAAAGTAGCTACTCGTTCTAATCTTAGTGCAAGCACCTTCATTGTAGGTATAGGTACCGCCAAGACCCGACAATATGTAAAGGGGAAAAGTTCCCCTTTGCGTATAAAGAAAGGAAAAGTCCTTCTACTTGCTAAGACTATAAGTAATCAGGTCAACCCCAATGAAGTTATCGGAATCTTTAAGCTAGATCAAGGTAGAAATGAACGTTCTATTATTGTTACAAATGCCAATTCTTTTGGAATAAGCAAAAGTAATAATATTGATTATTTGCCTTTCAAAGCCTATCCTTATAAGGAAACTTCTTTCTTGATAGAGCTAAATATAGACCAAGCAGGTGAGTACGCTGTTACTTTAGATGGTTCTAATTTTAACCTTTTCGGAATAGATTAATAACAAATACCCATAAAAAAACCGCTCCAAAATTGGAGCGGTTTTTGTTTTATGCTTCAGAAGTAGTTTCCTCTTGTGTTGGAGCGGCAGCAGCTTGTTCTGCCTTTTTGCCTCCGCGGCTTCTACGAGTAGATTTCTTCTTCTTACCTGCTTTCACATCGTAAGTAGTATTGTAATCTACCAGCTCGATGAGTGCCATCTCGGCGTTGTCACCCAAGCGGTTACCCAGCTTGATGATACGGGTGTAGCCTCCAGGACGGTTGGCTACCTTTACTGAGATGTCTCTGAAAAGTTCCGTAACGGCATATTTGTTATGCAAGCGGCTGAATACTACACGACGGTTGTGGGTAGTGTCTTCTTTTGATTTGGTAATCAAAGGCTCTACGAACACTTTCAAGGCCTTAGCTTTGGCCAAGGTAGTGTTGATACGTTTGTGTTGTATCAGCGAGCAAGCCATATTCGCCAACATAGATTTTCTATGAGCGGCGGTTCTTCCTAAGTTATTTATTTTATCTCCGTGTCTCATTTTCGTTGAATTAATGTATTATAACAGAATCTATTACTCTTTTTCCAATTTGTATCTTGAGAGATCCATTCCGAAGGTGAGTCCCTTGCTTTCGACCAATTCGTCGAGCTCGGTAAGGGATTTTTTACCAAAGTTACGGAACTTCATCAAGTCTGTTTTGGTGAAGGAAACCAAGTCGCCCAAGGTATCTACTTCGGCTGCTTTGAGGCAGTTAAGAGCGCGAACAGAGAGATCCATATCTATTAGCTTGGTCTTAAGGAGCTGGCGCATATGGAGTGATTCCTCATCATAGCTTTCAGGCTGTACCACCTCTTCTGTCTCGATGGTGATACGTTCGTCTGAGAAGAGCATAAAGTGATGAATCAAGGTTTTAGCCGCTTCCATAAGAGCATCCTTAGGATGGATGGAGCCATCTGTTTTGATTTCAAAAATCAGCTTTTCGTAATCGGTTTTTTGCTCTACACGATAGTTCTCGATGCTATATTTTACGTTTTTGATAGGGGTAAAGATCGCATCGGTAGGGATGGTACCTATAGGCATATTAGGCTTCGCATTTTCTTCGGCTGAGAGGTAACCCATCCCTTTGTCTATGGTGATATCCATTTTGATATTCACCGTAGGCTCCATGTTACAGATTACCAAATCAGGGTTAAGTACTTGAAAGCCTGTTATAAATTTTTGAAAATCACCCGCAGTCAATTGTTTCTTACCGGTTACAGTGATAGAGGCCTTTTCGTGGTCGGTACCTTCTGTTTGCAGTTTGAAACGCACTTGCTTCAAGTTCAAAATAATCTCGGTAACGTCTTCCACTACCCCTGCGATGGTAGAGAATTCGTGTTCTACCGTGTCTATTTTAACCGAAGTGATTGCGTAGCCCTCGAGAGAGGAGTGCATCACCCGTCGTAATGCGTTACCAATGGTGAGTCCGTAACCCGGTTCGAGAGGGCGAAACTCGAATTTGCCCTCGAACTCGGAGGATTCAATCATGATAACCTTATCTGGTTTTTGAAAATTGAATAATGCCATAATCTGACTGCTGACTAGTATTATTTAGAGTACAACTCTACGATTAATTGTTCTTTAATGTTTTCAGGTATTTGGATACGCTGAGGGAGTGCTACGAAAGTTCCTTCCAATTTCTCTGGGTTCCAAGTGATCCATTCGTACACGGAGCTATTACTTGCCAAGGCGTTTTCGATCACCGTAAGAGATTGTGATTTGTGACGTACACCTACTACCTCTCCTGGTTTTAGGGAGTAAGAAGGGATGTTCACCACTTCGCCATTAACTGTAATATGACGGTGAGAAACCAGCTGACGTGCAGCACGGCGAGAAGGAGCGATTCCCATACGGTATACTACATTGTCCAAGCGTGCTTCACAGAGCTGGAGTAGCACCTCACCGGTTACCCCTTTGCTACGACGCGCTTTTTCATACATATTTTGGAACTGACGTTCTAGGATACCATAGGTATATTTTGCTTTTTGTTTTTCTTGTAGCTGGATTGCATATTCAGAGCGTTTGGCTCTTTTGCGGTTGATTCCATGCTGTCCTGGTGGATAGTTCTTCTTAGCAAAAGACTTATCTTCACCGAAAATCGCTTCACCAAACTTACGAGCGATTTTTGTTTTTGGGCCTGTATATCTTGCCATTTTGAATTTTTTTAATTAAAAGGAGAGAGGATTATGAATTAAGGCTTATCCTTCGATAATCGTAGCCTCTCTCTTGGGGTTAAGTGTTATACTTTACGTCTTTTAGGAGGGCGACAACCATTGTGTGGTAGTGGAGTTACGTCAATGATTTCAGTAACTTCGATACCAGAGTTGTGGATGCTACGGATGGCAGACTCACGTCCTACACCAGGGCCTTTTACGAATACACGCACCTTCTTAAGACCCGCATCGAAGGCAGTTTTAGCTGCATCTTCAGCGGCTACTTGAGCGGCATAAGGCGTATTCTTTTTGGAGCCTCTGAACTTCATCTTTCCTGCAGAAGACCAAGAAATCACGTCTCCTTTTTTGTTAGTCAAGGAGATGATGATATTGTTGAAAGTAGCTGAGATATGCGCTTCTCCAGATGATTCTATAACTACTTTACGTTTTTTGGTAACTTTTGTATTTGTTTTTGCCATATCGCTACTTATTATTTAGTTGCTTTCTTCTTGTTAGCAACAGTTTTTCGTTTTCCTTTTCTTGTACGAGAGTTATTCTTCGTTTTTTGACCACGCAAAGGCAATCCTGAACGGTGGCGAATACCACGATAGCAACCTATATCCATGAGTCGCTTGATGTTGAGCTGCACTTCAGAGCGCAATTCACCTTCTATTTTATAAGAAGCTACGGCCTCACGGATACGAGTAATCTGGTCATCGTTCCATTCGTTTACCTTGATGTCTTCATCTACTTGAGCTGTTTTCAAAATTTCTTTAGCTCTACTTTTACCAATTCCAAAAATGTAGGTAAGTCCTATGACTCCTCTTTTGTGTTTTGGTAAGTCAATACCTGCTATTCGTGCCATAATTTATCCTTGTCTTTGTTTGAATCTCGGATTCTTTTTGTTAATTACGTACAATACCCCTTTACGACGCACAATCTTGCACTCGGGGCTTCTTTTCTTAATAGATGCTCTTACTTTCATCTGTTGTCTGTTTTTAAAAACGAATTATTTTATTAATATCGGTAAGTGATACGTGCCTTGGAAAGGTCATAAGGTGTCATTTCGAGTTTCACTCTATCGCCAGGAAGTAGCTTGATATAGTGCATACGCATCTTCCCGGAGATATGAGCGGTCACCACATGACCATTGTCCAATTCCACGCGGAACATAGCATTAGAGAGGGACTCTATAATGGTTCCATCTTGTTCTATCGCTGCTTGCTTTGCCATTATCTTCTCTTTTTACCTGTTTTCATAAGGCCATCATAGTGGCGGTTGAGTAGGTATGAATTGACTTGTTGCATAGTGTCAATAGCTACCCCTACCAAGATCAGTAAGGAGGTCCCTCCGTAGAAGAGTGCCCATTGCTGGTCAATCTCTAACAAAGGTAACTTATTTACTATGGCGGGAAGCACTGCTATAGCCACTAAGAATAGAGATCCTGGGAAGGTAATGAGCGACATGATTTTGTCCAAGTACTCACTGGTCTCCTGTCCTGGCTTCACTCCTGGGATGAACCCTCCGTTGCGCTTAAGATCATCGGCCATCTTGTTACTAGGCACTGTAATGGCCGTATAGAAGTAAGTAAAGATGATGATGAGCAAGCCGAAGAGTACATTGTACCAGAACTCAAAAGGAGAGCGGAACGCATTCTGGATGCTTAGCGCCCACTCGGACTTAGAAAGTCCAGCCAAGGCAGCAGGGACGAACATAATAGCTTGAGCGAAGATGATAGGCATCACCCCAGCTGAATTGAGCTTAAGAGGGATGTACTGTCTTGCCCCAAAAATGTTCTTCTCCACTTGTCCGCCAGTGGTTCTTCTGGCATATTGTACTGGAATCTGTCTTACAGCAAGGGTCAGGAAGATACAACCCAAGATCACCAAGAGCCACAAAAGGATCTCTACAATGACCAACATAGGGCTGTGTACTCTGTTCATCTCACCGAAGAAAGCATGCGGCATACGGGCGATAATCCCCACCATGATAAGTAAGGAAATACCATTTCCTATCCCCTTATCGGTGATTTTCTCACCTAACCACATGGCAAATACGGTACCTGTAACCAAGATAATTACAGATGGAATGATGAATCCTAAGCCTTTTCCCTGTAGGAAGGCCTCTTCAGGTACCCCTAAAGCACTGATGGAATAGAGGTAGGCAGGGGCTTGTACGATACAGATAGCGATGGTAAGCCAACGAGTAATCTGGTTGATACGACGGCGCCCACTTTCTCCTTCTTGTTGTAGCTTTTGCAGATAAGGAATCGCAATTCCCATCAGCTGCACTACGATAGAGGCAGAGATATAGGGCATAATTCCCAATGCAAACACAGAAGCCTTCGCAAAGGCTCCCCCTGTGAAGGCATTGAGAATATCCAACAAGCCACCTTCCGAAGTTCTCTGAGTTAGGTTACTTAACTTCTCGGCATCGATGCCTGGGAGGATAATGTGGGCACCAAAACGGTACACCAACAAAATCCCCACGGTAAGAATGATACGATTACGTAACTCCTCTATCTTCCAAACATTCGTTAAGGTCTCTATAAATTTCTTCATAAAATATTAATTCTTAGAGCGTTATAGCCTCTCCTCCTAATTTTTCAATCGCTTCTTTAGCGCTTGCTGTAAATTTGTGAACAGAGATTTTAAGTTTTGTTTTCAACTCTCCACCTCCGAGGATTTTCACCAAGTCAGATTTTTTAGCCAAGCGGTTTTCCACTAGGATATCCAAATTGATGGTATCGGTTACCACTCCCTTATCTACCAATTCTTGTAGCTTACCGAGGTTGATACCGGTATATTCCTTACGGTTGAAGTTTTTGAAACCAAATTTTGGTACGCGTCGTTGAAGAGGCATTTGTCCCCCTTCGAAACCGATTTTGGTAGAGAACCCAGAGCGTGATTTAGCTCCTTTGTGTCCACGGGTGGAAGTACCACCCTTACCAGAACCTTGACCTCTACCTACGCGCTTCCCGTCTTTGTGTACTGAACCTTGTGCAGGTTTCAAATTACTTAAATTCATATTAAATACTCCTTTTTATTGCGCTTCTTGTACAGAAACTAAGTGTTCTACTTTATTAATCATTCCCAAGATGCTTGGGGTAGCCTCATGCGTAGCGGTTTTGCCTATAGTTCCCAATCCTAAAGAAAGGAGAGTGAGTTTCTGGGTTTTCGCACGCTTTATGCTACTACGGGTTTGTGTTACGATAATTTTCTTTGCCATGAGTGATAGATATTAACCTTTAAACATTTTTTCCAAGGAAATGCCACGCTGCTCGGCAATAGTTTTAGCGCTTCTGAGCTTCAGTAACGCATCGAAAGTAGCCTTTACCACGTTGTGAGGGTTGGAAGAACCTTGAGATTTAGAAAGTACATTATGTACTCCTACCGCTTCCAACACGGCACGTACAGCACCACCGGCGATTACTCCAGTACCTTCAGCGGCTGGCTGTAGGTATACACGAGCACCTCCGAATTTTCCTTTTTGTTCGTGAGGTAGCGTAGTTCCATTCAGTGGGATGCGTACTAAGTTTTTCTTAGCGTCTTCCACTGCTTTGGCAATAGCCTCGGATACTTCTTTAGATTTTCCAAGACCTTGTCCTACCACGCCATTCTCATCGCCTACCACCACGATAGCCGAGAAGCCGAAAGCACGTCCTCCTTTGGTAACCTTCGTTACACGTTGTACGCCTACCAAGCGGTCTTTTAGCTCTAAGCCGCTTGGTTTTACATATTCTACATTTTTATAGTTCTGATACATAGTTTCTTAGAATTTAAGTCCGCCTTCTCTTGCTCCTTCTGCTAAGGATTTTACACGTCCGTGATACAAATAACCACCTCTGTCAAAAGAAATAGTCTCGATACCTGCGGCCAATGCTTTCTTAGCGATAGCCTCCCCTACTTGCTTTGCTTTCTCGGTTTTGGTACCTGTTGCTTTTAGATCCTTATCACGAGAGGAAGCCGCTACGAGGGTAACACCTTTGGTATCATCGACGATCTGTGCATAGATTTCGCTATTGCTTCTAAAAACAACCAAACGAGGTTTTTCAGGAGTTCCAGAAACGGTCTTTCTGATTCTGTACTTGATACGTTGTCTTCTTTCTATTTTTGATAATGCCATTATGTTACGTTTTAAGCTGATTTACCTGCTTTTCTTCTGAGTTCTTCTCCTACGAATTTAACACCTTTTCCTTTGTAAGGTTCAGGCTTACGGAAAGAACGGATCTTAGCAGCTACTTGACCGAGTAATTGTTTATCATGAGAGGTAAGCTTGATAATTGGGTTCTTACCTTTCTCATTGATAGTTTCTAATTTGATTTCTTGAGGGAGTTCCATAAGGATGTTGTGAGAGAAACCGAGTGCAAGGTCTAGTTTCTGACCTTGGTTGCTTGCACGGTACCCTACCCCTACAAGTTCCAACTCTTTGGTAAAACCTTCGGATACCCCTACTACCATATTGTGTAGTAGGGCACGGTATAGTCCGTGCAAGGCATTGCCTTGCTTGGTATCTCCTAGTCTTTCCACTATGAGTTTTCCATCTTCTTGCTTTACAGCAACGTCTTTAACCACTTGGGTTAATTCGCCGAGTTTTCCTTTTACAGTAACGATGTTTTCTTTGATGGTAATCGTTACTCCTTGAGGAATACTGATGGGAGCTTTACCTATTCTTGACATTGTTTTAAGTCGTTAATTATTAGTAAACATTACAAATTACTTCCCCACCGATATTAAGCGCACGCGCTTGCTTTCCGGTCATCACTCCTTTGGAAGTAGATACGATTGTGATTCCTAATCCGTTGAGGATACGAGGAAGCTTGGCAGCTCCTACATACTTACGAAGTCCTGGAGTACTTACCCTTACTATCTTACGTATTACGGGTTGTTTGGTTTCTTTGTCGTATTTGAGTGCTATTTTGATGGTGCCTTGCACATCACTTTCTTCAAACTTGTAGCTAAGGATATAGCCTTGGTCGAAAAGAATTTTAGTAATCTCCTTCTTAAGGTTAGAGGAAGGAATCTCTACTACTCTGTGCCCTGCATTACTAGCATTGCGGATGCGGGTTAGGTAGTCCGCGATTGGGTCTGTGTACATAAATTTCTTTTTTTTAAATTACCAACTTGCTTTTTTTACCCCTGGGATAAGACCTTTGTTCGCCATTTCACGGAAGAGTACGCGAGAGATCCCGAAGGTACGCATATATCCTTTAGGGCGTCCTGTGAGCTTGCAACGGTTGTGCAAGCGTACAGGAGAGGCATTTTTAGGCAACTTCTGTAGGGCTTCGTAATCTCCAGCCTCCTTAAGTGCTTTTCTTTTTTCAGCATATTTAGCCACTAGCTTCGCTCTTTTCACTTCGCGAGCTTTCATTGATTCTTTAGCCATATCAGTTCTTTTTAAAAGGTAATCCTAATTCGGTTAATAATGATTTTGCTTCTTTGTCGGTGTTGGCTGAAGTAACGAAAGTGATATCAAAACCTGCGATTTTATTGATCTTGTCAATATCAATTTCAGGGAAGATAATCTGTTCGGTAACTCCTAAGTTATAGTTGCCACGTCCGTCAAAACCTGTTGCCTTGATTCCTTGGAAATCTCTCACACGAGGAAGGGCTGTAGTGATGAGCCTATCGAGGAACTCATACATACGCTCTCCACGGAGGGTCACCTTAGCCCCGATGGACATCCCACGACGGAGCTTGAAGGAAGCCACGTCCTTTTTGGAGGTAGTGGCTACGGCCTTTTGTCCGGTGATTTTGGTAATTTCGTCTATGGCGTATTCGATTTGTTTCTTGTCAGCTACGGCTGAACCTACGCCACGGCTTACTACAATTTTCTCAAGCTTAGGCACTTGCATTACATTCTTGTAGCCGAATTCTTCTTTAAGAGCTGCAATTATGCGCTCCTTATATTCCTGTTTGAGTCGAGGTATATATGTCATAATTACACTACTTGTTTTGATTTTTTAGAAATTCTTACTTTTTTACCATCTTGCACTTGATACGCTACACGAGTAGGCTCTCCACTCTTAGGGTCTAAGAGGGAAAGGTTAGAGATGTGTATAGGAGCTTCTTTTTTGATGATGCCCCCTTGAGGGTTCTGTGCGCTGGGTTTGGTATGCTTAGAGATGAGATTCACACCTTCCACGATGGCTCTGTTTTTCTCACGATCCACTTTGAGTACTTTTCCCTTTTCCCCTTTGTGGTCGCCTGCGATTACTTGTACAGTATCGCCTGATTTTATTTTTAGCTTTATCATCATTGCATGGATTAAAGCACCTCAGGTGCTAATGACACAATTTTCATAAACTGCTTGTCACGGAGTTCGCGTGCTACAGGGCCGAAGACACGGGTACCTCTCATTTCACCAGCAGCGTTGAGTAGTACGCAAGCATTTTCATCAAAACGAATGTAAGAACCATCTTGGCGTCTTACTTCTTTTTTGGTTCTTACCACTACTGCGGTGGATACTTGGCCTTTCTTTACGGTTCCGTTAGGAGTGGCTTCTTTTACAGAGACCACGATTTTGTCTCCTACAGAGGCATAGCGGCGCTTGGTTCCACCAAGAACACGGATGGTCAAAACTTCTTTGGCCCCTGTGTTATCGGCTACTTTTAATCTTGATTCTTGTTGTACCATAATTACTTCGCTCTTTCTATGATTTCTACTAATCGCCAGCACTTGGTTTTACTAAGTGGGCGGGTTTCCATAATGCGCACGGTATCTCCGATATTGCAGTCATTTTTCTCATCGTGTGCAACAAACTTTTTAGTTTGCAATACGAATTTTCCGTACATAGGGTGCTTTACACGTTTTACTACAGATACCACAATGGATTTTTCCATTTTGTTGCTGGTAACTACCCCTATTCTTTCTTTTCTTAAATTTCTCTTTTCCATATTAAAGCCACAATGATTATTGTAATTCTCTACGGGTTAACTCACTTGCTACGCGAGCGATATCCCTGCGGAGGCTTCGGATAGTAAGTGGATTTTCTATTGGAGATATGGCATGCGCCATTTTTAGTTCTGAATACGTCTTCTTAAGTTCGGAGAGCTTTTGAGAAAGCTCAGCGACTGATAAACCTTTAACTTCTGACTGTTTCATTGTTAATAAAATTAATCTTGATAATCTCTCGCTACAACGAACTTAGTCGTTACAGGTAACTTCTGAGCGGCAAGGCGAAGCGCTTCTTTGGCAATATCCAAAGGTACGCCCCCTACTTCGAAAAGGATACGTCCTGGTTTTACAACAGCTACCCAGTATTCTACAGCTCCTTTCCCTTTACCCATACGTACTTCCAAAGGTTTTTTGGTGATAGGCTTATCTGGGAAGATTTTGATCCAAAGCTGTCCTTCACGTTTCATATAACGTGTAGCAGCCACACGAGCTGATTCTATTTGGCGAGCAGTGATAAAAGCGGACTCTAAGGATTTGATTCCGAAAGTACCATTGGAGAGCTGGTGTCCTCTTTGGGATACCCCTTTCATACGGCCTTTCTGGTCCTTACGATATTTTGTTCTTCTTGGTTGTAACATTGCTTACTGATTTTAAATTATTTTTTTCGGCGAGCACGTTTTGCATCGGAGTTTCCTTCTTTGGAACCTGAAGAAGCACCATTGAGGTTTTTCTTTGTCATTCCTACCAGTGGGGAAAGCTCTCTTTTACCATATACTTCACCTTTCATGATCCATACCTTGATACCCATACGTCCGTAAGTGGTGTGAGCCTCATCGGTAGCATAATCGATATCTGCACGGAAGGTAGAGAGAGGAATACGACCCTCTTTGTAGTTTTCACTACGAGCCATTTCAGCTCCATTAAGGCGTCCAGATATTTGGATTTTGATACCTTCAGCATTCATACGCATAGTGGAGGCAATGGCCATTTTGATTGCACGACGGTAAGAGATACGATTCTCGATTTGGCGTGCGATGCTGGCCGCTACCAGGGGCGCATCAAGTTCTGGTCTTTTGATTTCAAAGATATTGATTTGGATATCTTTGCCAGTAATTTTCTTAAGCTCTTCTTTTAGCTTGTCTACCTCTTGGCCACCCTTTCCGATAATGCTACCAGGTCGGGAGGTAGTGATAGTAACGGTTACAAGCTTCAAAGTTCTTTCAATAATTACGCGAGAAACACTAGCTTTAGCCAATCGAGTATGCACATATTTTCTGATTTTGTCATCCTCAGCCAATTTGTCTCCGTAGTCATTTCCTCCGTACCAGTTGGATTCCCATCCTCTGATAATTCCAAGGCGATTGCCTATTGGATTTGTTTTTTGTCCCATACTTTTTTTAGCTTTCAGTGTTATTTTTAGCTCCTAATACGATGGTTACGTGGTTGGAACGTTTGCGAATTCTGTGTGCTCTTCCTTGTGGAGCTGGGCGAAGTCTCTTGAGCATCGCACCTCCGTCTACACGGATTTCTTTGACGAATACTTGAGCTGTTTCTATATCAGCACCTTCGTTCTTTGTTTTCCAGTTATCAATAGCTGAAAGAAGTAACTTGTGCAAAGAAGCAGCCGCATCCTTTTGGTTGAACTTTAGGACAGCCAAAGCTCTCTCTACGGGGATACCACGAACCAAATCCGCTACCAAACGCATCTTGCGAGGTGATGTAGGGCAGTTATTCAATTTTGCAAAAGCCACATTTCGTTTCGCTTCTTTAATCTCTATTGCTTTTTCTCTTTTACGAACTCCCATAGCTTTTATTTTTTACCTTTATTTTTTGCGCCTGCGTGTCCTCTGAAGGAACGAGTAGGTGCGAATTCTCCTAATTTGTGTCCTACCATGTTTTCGGTTACATATACAGGAACGAATTGTTTTCCGTTGTGTACTGCGATGGTTTCACCTACGAAATCAGGGGTAATCATCGAAGCTCTTGACCAAGTCTTGATCACGGTTTTCTTTCCTGTTTCCTTATTTTGGAGTACTTTCTTCTCCAAGGCGTAATGAACATAAGGACCTTTTTTTAATGAACGAGCCATATCTTACTTATTTCTTTCTACGTTCTACAATATACTTATTACTAGCCTTGGTTTTAGAACGAGTTCTGTAACCTTTGGCTGGGATACCTTTGCGTGAGCGTGGGTGACCTCCTGAGGCACGTCCTTCACCACCACCCATGGGGTGATCTACAGGGTTCATTACTACAGCACGTGTACGAGGACGACGACCAAGCCAACGAGAGCGACCTGCTTTTCCTGAAAGGACTAACTGGTGATCGGAGTTCGATACGGCTCCGATAGTCGCCAGACAAGTAAGCAAAATCATACGGGTCTCACCTGAAGGCATTTTCACAGTGGCGTATTTGCCTTCTTTGGCCATCAACTGTGCAAAAGTACCGGCAGAGCGGGCGATGTTGGCTCCTTGTCCAGGACGAAGCTCGATGCAACTAATTACGGTACCAAGCGGAATTTGAGAAAGAGGCATCGCATTTCCAATCTCAGGAGCTACTTTCTCTCCTGATACGATTACCTGACCTACTTTCAAGCCTGCCGGTGCGATGATGTATCGCTTCTCTCCGTCGGTGTATTGCACCAAGGCGATAAAGGCTGTTCTGTTTGGGTCGTACTCAATAGAAACAACAGTGGCTTGCACATCGAATCTGTTTCTCTTGAAATCGATAATACGATACTTTTTCTTATGACCACCACCGATGTAGCGCATGGTCATCTTCCCTTGATTGTTTCTACCCCCAGTCTTTTTTAACGGAACGAGCAAGCTCTTTTCCGGCTTATCAGTGGTGATCGCATCGTAATTATTCACCACTCTAAAACGCTGACCAGGAGTCGTGGGTTTTAATTTTCTTACTGACATACAGTCTTTTAAATTGTGTTATAAAAATCGATTGTTTCTCCTTCTTTGACACTCACTACCGCTTTTTTCACCGCGTTGGTTTGGGTAAGTTGTAAGCCATTTTTGGTATAACGTACCGAACGCTTAGGGGCATAGTTGAGTGTATGTACTTTCTCTACAGTAACGCCATAGGCTGCCTCTACTGCTTTTTTGATTTGAATCTTGTTCGCTTTCTTATCTACTGAAAAAGTATAGCGATTTTTTGATTCTGCATCAGAGGTCGCTTTCTCTGTAATGATAGGTTTGATCAATATACTCATAATATTACTTTGTTAAATTTGACTGAATAACCTCTACAGCTCCCTCCAAAAGGACTACACTTGTTGCATTGGCAATATCGTAAGTATTTAGCTCACTGGCTGTTACAGTATTTACAGTTGGGATATTGCGAGAGGACAAATATACATTTTTATTTGTATCTGTCAATACAAAAAGTGATTTTTTATCTTGGATACCAAGGGCAGCCAAAATCTGAGTAAAATCCTTAGTTTTAGGCGCTTCCAAGTTGAAATCTTCTAAGACGATGATCGCTCCTTGTTGTGCTTTTTGGCTTAGGATAGAGCGGCGTGCTAAGCGTTTTACCTTCTTGTTCAGCTTCTGTGTGTAATCTTTTGGACGTGGTCCGAAGATACGACCTCCACCTACGAACACTGGAGACTTCACGCTACCGGCACGAGCGGTACCAGTTCCTTTTTGTTTCTTAATCTTGCGGGTACTTCCTGCCACTTCGTTACGTTCTTTGGACTTGTGAGTACCTTGGCGCTTGTTGGCCAAATACTGTTTGATATCCAAATAAATAGTGTGGTTATTAGGGGTGATCCCGAAAACAGCCTCGGAAAGGGTCACCTTTCTTCCTGTTTCTTTTCCTTGTATGTTTAATACTGCTACTTCCATTATTTGTGAATCGTTACGTAAGCATTTTTGTGTCCTGGAATACAACCTTTTAGGATAATGAGGTTCTTTTCAGCGACTACTTTCAACACTTTCAAGTTTTGTACTGTTACTTTTTCAGCTCCCATACGCCCTGCCATACGCATTCCTTTGAATACACGTGATGGATAAGAGGACGCTCCTACAGAACCTGGGGCTCTAAGGCGGTTATGCTGACCGTGAGTGGATTGTCCTACCCCGCCAAAGCCATGACGGCGAACTACCCCTTGGAATCCTTTCCCCTTGGAAGTTCCTGTTACATCCACAAATTCTCCTTCTACAAAAAAATCAGCGGCTATCACGTCGCCTATTTTGTAAGTGCTCTCAAATCCTTGGAATTCGACTAATTTCTTTTTAGGAGTCACTCCTGCTTTGGCAAAACGTCCTGCCTCTGCCTTGTTGGTGTGTTTCTCCTTTTTGTCATCGAAACCAAGCTGAAGAGCTTCATACCCGTCAACCTCTTTGGTTCTGACTTGGGTAACTACGCATGGCCCTGCTTCTATGATGGTACATGGAACATTCTTTCCATTCTCATCAAAAATGCTGGTCATACCTACTTTTTTTCCGATTAACCCAGACATATTTAAATATTTAATGAATTTACTAATATGATACAAAATCAAGGGGAACTCCTATGGACTTCTGCCCTTGGGGTCTCCTGATTCTATAATTTGATATTCAGGGTTACTATTTCAAACCCTGAATATCAATAGTTTTACCGTTTTTCCCTCACGCTATTGTTTTGGGACAAGTCAAGCAAAACTTCCGCTTTGCTTTTATCACACTTTGATCTCTACTTCCACTCCACTGGGTAGCTCAAGCTTCATAAGTGCATCGATAGTCTTTGGTGAAGAGCTATAGATGTCCAATAGGCGCTTGTAGGAGCTAAGCTGAAACTGTTCTCTGGCTTTCTTGTTCACGTGCGGAGAACGAAGTACTGTAAATAACTTCTTGTGGGTAGGAAGTGGAATAGGTCCTACTACCCCTGCACCAGTTGCCTTTACGGTCTTTACGATTTTTTCAGCAGACTTATCTACCAAGTTGTGGTCGTATGACTTTAACTTTATTCTAATTTTTTGACTCATTTCTTTTACAAATTAATTACCTCTTGCTTTTTTGATCACCTCTTCTGAAATATTAGAAGGGGTTTCTGCATAGTGTGAGAACTCCATAGTAGAAGTAGCACGTCCTGAAGAAAGGGTTCTTAGGGTGGTTACATAACCGAACATTTCAGAAAGTGGTACATTGGCTTTGATTACCTTTGCTCCATTTCTATCGCCCATGTCATTTACCTGACCACGACGACGGTTAAGGTCTCCTACGATGTCCCCCATGTTCTCTTCTGGTGTAATTACCTCGAGCTTCATGATAGGTTCCATAAGTACAGCCTTCGCTGCACGAGCGGCCTCTTTGTAACCTAACTTAGCTGCCAATTCGAATGACAAGGAGTCAGAGTCCACAGGGTGGAAAGAACCATCCTTAAGGGTAATCTTCATCGCATCCATTTCGAAGCCAGCCAATGGCCCGTTCTTCATGGCTTCCTTGAATCCTTTTTCGATAGAAGGAACGTATTCTTTTGGAATGTTACCACCTTTGATTTCGTTGATGAATTCCAATCCTGTTTTTCCTTCTTCGGCAGGCTCCATAGTGAAGACGATATCGGCAAACTTACCACGACCACCTGTTTGTTTCTTATATACTTCTCGGTGATCTGCCTTACCGGTGATAGCTTCTTTGTACTCTACCTGAGGTTCTCCTTGGTTTACCTCTACCTTGAACTCACGTTTTAAGCGGTCAACGATGATATCCAAGTGAAGCTCACCCATACCAGAGATAATAGTCTGTCCAGAGGCTTGGTCTGTTTTTACCTGGAAGGTAGGGTCTTCTTCTGCAAGCTTAGCCAAGGCCATTCCGAGCTTATCCACGTCTGCCTTAGTCTTAGGCTCTACCGCGATACCAATTACTGGATCAGGGAACACCATACTTTCTAATATGATAGGATATTTCTCATCACAAAGGGTATCCCCTGTTTTGATATCCTTGAACCCTACAGCAGCTCCAATGTCTCCAGCTTCGATATATTCGATAGGGTTTTGCTTGTTAGCGTGCATTTGGTAGATACGAGAAATACGTTCTTTGCTTTCAGAACGAGTGTTAAGCACGTAAGAACCTGCATCCAAGTGTCCTGAATATACACGGAAGAACGCCAAGCGACCTACATAAGGGTCTGTTGCAATCTTGAAGGCCAAGGCTGCGAAAGGAGCCTCTACCGCAGGCTTGCGAAGTGCAGGCTCTCCGGTGTTAGGGTTTGTTCCTTCAATCGCTTCTTTGTCCAATGGAGAAGGCAAGTAGCGGCATACTGCATCAAGCATGAACTGTACTCCTTTGTTTTTGAAAGAAGATCCACAGGTCATAGGGATAATAGCCATGTCCATTACAGCTGCACGAAGTGCTTTGTGGATTTCTTCTTCGGAGATAGAGTTCTCATCTTCCATGAATTTCTCCAAGAGACCTTCATCGTATCCGGCCACCTCTTCGATAAGTTGTGCACGATATTTGGCTACATCGGCTTTCATATCTTCAGGAATGTCTACGATGTCGAAAGTAGCTCCTTGTGTCTCTTCATGCCAAATGATAGCACGGTTTTTTATCAAATCCACCACACCTTTGAAATCAGCTTCTTCCCCTATAGGAAGTACGATAGGCACGGCATTGGACTTGAGCATATCCTTCACCTGTTGGCACACCTTAAGGAAGTCAGAACCTTGACGGTCCATCTTATTCACAAAGCCCATACGAGGTACTTTGTAGTTGTCGGCAAGGCGCCAGTTGGTTTCGGACTGTGGTTCTACCCCATCAACGGCAGAGAAGAGGAACACCAATCCGTCCAATACACGGAGAGAGCGGTTCACTTCCACGGTAAAGTCCACGTGGCCTGGGGTATCTATAATATTGAAATGGTATTCCTGAGCATCCGCTGTAGGTTTTCCATTTTCAGTTGGGAAGTTCCACTTACAAGTGGTAGCAGCTGATTGGATAGTGATTCCACGTTCAGCCTCTTGCTCCATCCAGTCCATGGTGGAGGCTCCATCATGCACTTCCCCTATTTTGTGAGTTTTACCTGTATAGAAAAGGATACGCTCGGTGGTAGTAGTCTTACCAGCATCAATGTGTGCTGCAATACCAATGTTTCTTGTATATTTTAAATCTCTACTCATACTACCTCACGAATTAAAATCTAAAGTGGGAGAAAGCCTTGTTGGCCTCTGCCATCTTATGTGTATCCATTTTTTTCTTCACAGCAGCCCCTTCTTCTTTAGCAGCAGAGAGGATCTCTCCTGCGAGCTTCTGCGCCATAGATTTTTCATTTCTCTTACGCGCATAGCCGATAAGCCACTTCATTGCCATAGACACTTTGCGGTCTGGGCGGATTTGCATAGGTATTTGGAAAGTAGCCCCACCCACACGGCGAGAACGTACTTCCACATGAGGCATCACATTGGAGAGGGCATCTTTCCACACTTCCAAGGCTGTCTTCTCATCATTATTCTTTTTTTGTTCTACGATATCGATCGCATCATAGAAAATCTTAAAAGCCACTGACTTTTTACCATCCCACATCAGGTTATTTACAAAGCGAGTTACCAATTGGTCATTGTACTTTGCATCTGGTAAAAGAGGTCTTTTTTTAGCTTGTCTCTTTCTCATTTGGTTGTTTTAGACGATTGTTAAAAATTTACTTTTTCTTTCCTTTTGCTGGTGCAGCAGCTGCTTGTCCTGGTTTAGGGCGTTTAGCTCCATACTTAGAGCGTCTTTGGGTTCTTCCATTTACCCCAGCAGTATCCAGTGCACCACGTACGATGTGGTAACGTACCCCTGGTAAATCTTTTACTCTTCCGCCTCTTACCAATACTATCGAGTGCTCTTGGAGGTTGTGTCCTTCTCCTGGGATATACGCATTGACCTCATTACCATTAGTCAAGCGAACACGCGCTACCTTACGCATCGCAGAGTTCGGTTTCTTAGGGGTAGTGGTGTACACACGCGTACATACGCCACGACGTTGAGGACATGAATCCAAAGCAGCCGATTTACTCTTCTTGGCTATTTTAGCTCTTCCTTTTCGTACTAATTGTGAAATTGTTGGCATTTATAAAATATTTTTTTAAGCGAGGGCAAAGATACAAACTTTTTGCAAACTAACAAAATGTAAATCATTTATTTTCAATATCCCCTGCCTGCTAACATAGTGATTTTTACCACTTTTCATTTTCTAATCTATAACAACTAATTGATTTTCAATACTTTTAATTATTCTCATAGAATACTTTAAAAAGAAAAATTTTCTTGAAAAAAGTTATTAACAGGGTAGAAACCATATAGCATATTACTATTTCCCCATTACTTAAAACTCCCTTATAGGAATCACTTTTTTAGTCTCACTTTTGCCAGCTACCCCGATACGGCTTGTAGTGGGAGTAATGGACATATAGTAGGCTTGTTCCTTGTCCTTTTGACTGGATGTCCAGTATTCTCCTGTGGGTAAGCCCAAGCGAGCTCGCTGATCGGCTATATTGGCAAACTCCATACGGCTTGGGATAAACCAGTCCTCATGCCCTGAGACTCTGAAATAATGCTTGATATAATAACTGGCCGAGGTGTTGGAGCATTCCTCTGCTATCATGATGGTATTGTCTCGTCCTGTTCCCAAGAGGATACCAGTGGTATGGGGAGATAGGTCGCAGCCCCATGTGTAAGGCATCGCTGGCCATCGTTCTATAGGGGGGATCAGATAGCCATGGGCTTGTCCTTCTACATAGCCTATGTCGGAGGGGGTGAAAAGGTAGGCCACTACACCGCCTTGGTAGCTATCACCTATACTAAGAGAGGCTGTCTTGAAGGAATATACAGGCGAGTAGCTCACCCCTCGTTCGTTGATTGCATAGGCTCGTACATAGTAGGTGGTATTCCTACCCAGTCCGGTAAGTTCCCCTTGAAATACCCCCGATACTTCCCCTGAGAAGGAGAGATGGATGGCATCTCCCTCTATTGTAGGCGATGTATCACGTGGGCTATAGATAAAGCCATAACGATGGATATGCCCTCCTCCATTGGAGGTAAGCTCGCCTATGAGCTTGGCCTTGGTGGAGCTAATCTCGCGCGGAGTCACGGTGGACAAGGTCGGGAGGCTTATATTTTGGGTAGTGATAGGGTGTGTCTCACTATAGAAAGTACCTCTTTGGTTGGTCGCATAGGCACGTACATAGTAAGTGGTATTCATACGAAGGCCGGAGAGTATCGCCGAGAAGCTACCCGAGCCACTGCCTGCTTCCTGCTTTTGGTGCTCTAAGGTAGGTTGGTTATGGGAGGCACTATAGACAAAGCCTCGGCTTTGGATTGTACCGCCCCCTTCTTGGCTTACTGTGGCGCGGAGTTCTATACTGTTGGTTGTAGCCTGATTGAAGGTGATACGTAGCTGTGAGGGTTCTCCTATAGGCTCGGTTACAAAGGTCATCGGCTCACTATAGGCGATACCATATTCATTGGCTGCATAGGCCTTTGCAAAATACTGTGTGTTTGGTTCAAGTGAGGTAAGATGGGCCGAGAAATCTCCCGTTTCAGGTAAAACACCAAGCTTTTGGCCTCTTTCTATGGTTAGAGATTCGCTTGAGGTACTATAGACAAGGCCTCGGTGGGTGATTACCCCTCCTTCGGCTGAGCTTACCGAGCCATAGAATACCACCGAATGGGAGGTGAGGCGGTCATAATGATCCAAACGCACTTCCTGAGGAACCTTCGTGGGCAGTGTATGTAGGGTCAAGGGCTCACTATAGACGATCCCAGCTTGGTTCTGCAGATAAGCCCGTACATAGTATCTCTTGGCTGGGCGTAAGTCCATAAGATCCGCATAGTACTGGTGTTCAGCGGATTTGGTGGCTCCTTTTTGGAGAACGCCTTCTTTTTCTAATACTGGGATTTGTACAAACTCACTATAGAGGAATCCTTCTATATAACCTGTCATATCCCTTCCCTGGGTCGTTCTCATCTTCAGCCGTGCGGAGGTATTGGTCACCTGCTCATGGGCTTCGAGGCTCACCTCCAAGATAGGGGGAGCTTGGTTGGTGTCAAAGGTAATGACCTCTCCCAACGATTTGCCCATACGGGTAACTACAAAGGCTCTTACATAGTAGCGTGCTCCTGCCTGAAAGTCCTCCAAGGGAATGGCAAATTCTGCTCTTCGGTAGGAGGGGGATTCCCTATGTAGGGTAAGGTCGGCATCGGAGGGTTCTCTCTGAGTGGTGGAGTAGTAGAAGCCATATTCGGTGATGGGATAGCCGCCTGTATCGGCTATTTTACCCTTGAGCATGATTTTATGCTCTTCGATACGAGGGGACTCTGTAACCACTTGAGCGGGTGTCCCTTGCAGGGTGGTGAAGCTCTTAATTTCGGACAAAGCTGTTCCTTGGGCATTGGTGGCAAAGGCCTGATAGTAATAGGTTGTCTCGGCCAAAAGGTGTTCTATATGAGCGGTGAAGTGCCCTGTCCCAAAAGAAGGATCTTTGAAAACCCTACGGGTGGTAGGGTCGGCTAAGGCTTCTTGGGTAGTGGCGTAATAGAACCCCCTGCGGGTAACCATACGATTGTAGTCCTGTGCAATGGTGATGGAGAGTGTCACCGACGCCCCCTTAAGCTCCAATACGCCCAAATCCTTGAACACCGAAGGGAACACCTCTGCGAAATTATACGACTCCTTACTGCAAGAGAGACACAGCAGGATACATAATAGATATTTTTTCATAAATACTTAGGAATCAATAGTCAATAATAATGGTCAATGGTCAATGATCAATGGTTAATTATTAATGGTTAATTGTCAATTATCAATGGTTAATGGGCTAATTGCCATTAGCCCCTACAAGACACTCAATTATTAATCGCTGTTCACTATTCACTGTTCGCTGTTCACTGGTCACCAGTCACTATTTAACGTTTATAGTAAATCCGAAGGTATATTCGGGGGCATATAGCTTTTCGGTAAAGGCAATATAGGACATCCCTCCTATGAGGTTCAGCCGCCTTGTCAGTCGGAAGGTAGCTCCTAAGTAGCCCGGCAGATAAGTCTTTTTCTCCAGGCTCTGACTGCGATTATATTCGTTATAGAAGGGGTAATAATGCTCCCCTATTCCTGCCCCTACATTAAGGTAGAGCTGGTGATCCAATCGCAGGGAGATACCGCCCACAAACTCGCTTTTGTTGGCTGGAAAATTCTCCTTGGTATATTTCTCCAATTGGGAAGCAAAACGCATGGAGGTTCTAAAGCTCAAAAAGGCACCTATGAAGCGATCACTTCTCCCCGATTCGGCTCGGATACCATAGGGGGTTATCGTTCCCCCCTCGTAGCCAAAGGCTAAGAACTGTCCCCAATAGGCTGCTCGCTCCTCAGCCCGTGAGGTCTTAGGCTGAGCCATTGCCTGCTGAGCTAAGATCAAAAGAAAAAGAAAATACCTTATCTGTTTCATAATCAAATTTTTATCGAACCTTTCGCAAAGCCTCTTCTATGGCTTGATCATAGAGAATGTTCTTCTTCTGATGGGCTTCCTTGTAGGCCTTGAGCTGCTCCTTAAGTGCTGCTTTCTGCTCGGGGGGAGTGGTGCGCTTGTTGTACTGCTTGGCCAATGCCATAAGTCTATAGTACTCCAAATGGAAAGGTGCCAAGACCTTATCTTGTTCGTACTCCTCTACCAAGTCCAAGAGCTTGGTATAGCGGCGACGATCTAAGCTATATCGGAGAGAGTCCAACTGTTGCTGTTGGGCTTTTTCAGAACGAGCGATGATAAAGTCTAACTCAAGGGTAGGATATTTCGCCAAGGCTTCCTTAATCTCCCGTACTCGGGCTATCCCTTTAGCATTGGTCGAGCGATAGAGATAGTCATCTATGCTTTGGCGAAGCTGTATCAGGCGATTGAAGTCGAACTTGACAATATTCTTATGATAATCCTGAGTGACCAAGGCATATTGGGATTGGATTACTAAGAAGTAGGCATCCAAATTCTTTTTCAAGTCCTCTCCCTCCAAGAGGGTCAGTACTTGTTGGTAGTTATTGTTTTTAAACTCCTTAACGGCCGAAAGAAGCCTATCCTCACGCTGTGCCCAAAGGGTTCCCCCCCATAGGCATAATAGAAATAATAGTCTTTTATACATCTTTTTCAATCATTAGTCGTTATAATAGTATCGCTTATCATAGATACTTCTGATCTCCATTTTCTCTTCACTCCAGTGATCTTTGCGCTGTTGTAGCTTATTCTCCATCGCTTCTTTTAGCGTTAGGAGTTTTTGGTTTTTCTTAAATTCGTTATAGCTTATGGAGAGTTTTTGCCGCTGTGCTTGGAAATCCTGTTCCTCTATCTGAATATTTTCCTGAGCACAGAAGTCCTCTATCTCATTGGGAAGTTTTTGAATATAATGATAATACCACTTGAGTTTGGTACTGATTTCTTTGAGCTGTTTTACCTGTGCCCTGTCTTCTACTCCAATGGTTCTAAGGTGCTCCAAGATAGCGGAACTCTGTTCCGGATCCTTGGAGAGTAGCCCCTGAGCACGCTCACGAGACTTCTCTATATAGCGCTCCTTGAGTTCATTCTGGAGGTTTTCTCGTATGGTTTTGTCCAAATCCGTATAGTTGAGAATCTCCAAGCGGTACTTATTATACAGCTCTGGGGTTACATTATGGGATTCCAAGCTTTTTATCTTAGCTTCGAATTGTGCTTCTATAGCTTCATAATTACTTGATACATAAGTATTTCCCACCTGTGGGACGACTACCTCTTTGGAGGAGGCAATGGTAAAGAACACAATACCGCCTATCACAAGCAACCCTATTAGGACATAATATCTACCTTTCATAACTACTTATTTTTAGTTTCTCCCTGTTTTTGTGCTGGTTTAGCTTTCTCCTTAGCTTTGGCTTTTTCGGCTGCTTCTTTAGCCTTGGCCTTTTCAGCTTCCTTCTTAGCTTTTTCGGCTGCTTCCTTCTTAGTCTTCTCAGCTGCTTCCTTGGCTTTTTCAGCTTCCTTCTTAGCCTTCTCGGCTGCTTCTTTATCAGCCACTGCTTTGGCTTCTGTCTCTTGCTTTTGAGCTTGGAGGTCTTGTAGTGCTTTGATTTCCTGATCTTTAGCTACTAACTGCTTGTCAAGTTCAGCTATCTCTTGGTTCTTTTGTGCAAGCTCCTCACTTTTATTGGTAAAGTACCAGCCTGCTATGCCACCCAAGAGAAGCCCTGCAAGAGCTACCAAGATAAGTAAGAGCCAATCCATAGGACGCTCCTTAGAGGATACGCCTGAAGTTGTAGCGCCTTTCTGTACGGGCTTGTGGGGAGAGAGCAGGGTCGCTTGTCCGTCGGGTAGCTTTTGCCTTTGCCCTCCCTTTACTTTGTAATAGAAAGCCTCCCCTTCCAAGGCATATACCAGCTGCACCTTGTTTTTCAAGGGAATAGGAGTATTCTCAGCCCATAGGGCTTCCAGCTGTCCTTCTTGATTATCTACCTTTAACGTCTTGATAACAAGGATATTTCCTCCAAAGTGATGTAGCTGCTTATCATAGATATGCTGATAGGAGAATACATCGGAGGTGAGCATCGTAAGGTGGCTGCTAAGGGCTACCTCTTGGCCATTGATATAGAGTGCCTTGATATAATCCAAAGGCCCTTTTATAGTGACCTCTCGGGTGACAAGTTCTTTCCCTACAAACTCCTTTTGTTTTCCTCCAGAGGTTTCCTCATAGGAGAGCTTATCGGAGGCCAACATGGTCAGGGTTGTTCCATTGGATCCCTTGAGGTTATAGCGGTTAACCTTTTTCCCGTTGATATATACAGAGCCTTTGATATGCCCTACCGGATCATGAAAATACACCTCCTTAGTTGAGATATGATTCAAGGGCTTGAGCTGAAACTCTTGTATATGGTCAGGGGCTATCGCTTTCCTAAATACGTAGAGTTTCTCGACAAAAGCGGCTTCCTTATTTGAAAAGACCGCATCCAAGTTGGCACCCTCTGCCCCAGCCAGGTAGTAGTTCCCCTTTTGTATATTCGTCTCGGTAAGGGTGTAGGGACTGTCCTTGATATCTTTTTGTGCTTCGGTGAGCAGATTCGCATAATCATGCGATGGCTGCTGATGCTCCAGCCCCACTGCATAGGCTTTGGTAATACGCATCAGGTGTTGTGTGACGTGATCCAGCTCCTTGCCTGCCTCTACGAACAAACGAACAGCATAGAAGCCACTGCGCCTTTCCCTGTCCAAAGTCGCATTGATAAAGGAATAACACTTATAACGGGTGTCTTGCGCTATGGAGACCACTGGGGTATCCGGTGAGAGCTGCATGGCCATCGTACGCTCATCGGTAAGGAAAAGCGATGGGGAAAGTGCTTGATACTCAGGGCTGCTGCTGTATTCGATAGTCAGCCCATTGAAGGTGCGTTGTATGAGAAGTCCTATTTGATTCATAACTATCTGTATTTAAAAACGTTTGAAAAAACTCCTTAGGAAACCGCCATCCTTGACCACGAAGCTATCCTTGAGAATTTGTTCCATAATGAGTTGTGAGTATTGGGTATGATAAGTCTTTAGTATTTTGTCATAGCAGACCTCCCCTATGGAGAAGGGAAATATCTTTATCATAAATTTGTTATGGGTCTCTTCCTTGGCTGTCTTACAGTTCTCTAAGAGGTTCAGGAACTCTTCCTCTACAAATTCTCCTGCTAAGGTGATGTCTTTGGCCTGATTCGTTGGGTCTTTCTCCTTCTTGATTACATCGAACTTATTGACTACTATATAGATAGCATCGGTCTTTTCCAAGATTTTGTTGTCCTTGAGCATATTTAGGATAGAGGCATAGATGTCTCCCTGCTTATAGGTGCTATAGAAGTTCTCCAAGCGATTGCGGTGTTCCAAGGCATCGAGCACAAAGACGAGTATCTTGCGGTTGTCATTTCTTATATAATTGACAAAGCCGCTTACTTCCTCGGTTTGTATGCCATTTTCAAATATCTTAGCATAGTTCTCCCCTGGCACCTCTACGATATTAAGGGGATGGGGCACCCTATCATCATCCTTGAAGGAGGCGGCTATATAGTTATAGCTACCCGATACGGTCGCTTGGGGGAGGATACCGCGCTCCAGGTCAGAGGTCAGCTGGGCGGAGTACTTATTCCCTTCTTGGTTATAGGAATCAGGGATCATGATGCCTTTCTTGTTGGCATACTGTAACAGCCCTGCCAGCATGACCGACTTACCCGAACCGGCGATTCCTACAAAGAAAAGGTCGGTTCGTCCCTTATCCATAGGGGGTAAGTCCTCAATGGCAAAGGAACGAATAGGGCGCAACTGGAAGTAGTATTGCATGGCATGGATGATGCGCTTGGGTACTCCAGCGGATTCTAAATCGCTATAGGTATATAGGTTGTTATTGAGTTCCTTTTTTATTTGGTCTATACCTACCTCTTCTCTTATAACCTTATCAATAAGCTCCTTCTTAGTATTGGAGGGAGGTGTTACAGAGGACGAGGTAGGGGGCACAAAAGGCTCCTGAGCGACCTTAGTAGGGACAGGATTGGGGCTGAGCTGCCCACCTAAGCTGTTGAAAAAGTCAGAAATCTGATCTTCTATAGAGGAGGCTGCCGGCTGGGCGGATGCCTCTTGAGCTACCTTCACAGCAGCTGGTTCAGGTTCCCTGACAATCCCTTTGCGCAAATCATCGAGGCGCTCCAGCTCTTTTACCTTGGAGAGTTCCAGGTTGTACTGTTTGAACTCTTCTATGCTGATATCTCCCTGGGCTACATATTGGTCTAACTTCTCTATAGGAAATGAGTTGATAAGGGCGTTATCCTGTAGGATACGTTTCTTCTTGATAGGTTCCATGTGCTTAGTATTCTATGATTCGGTCGTCTTTTTCTTGTTCGGTTTTGTAGGCTCTTACCTTATGCAGGAAATAAGGAATGAGTATAAAGAAATGGATCACTACAAATACCCCTACAATAAGCAGGTAATTAGGTGAATACTGCTCATTGAGCTCGGTGAAGCTATCCAAGGGTAAGCGAGTGTTATCCATCTCCAAGGAGAGGGGCACCTCAGCAGGGAAAGGAAGCGCGGCAAGCATTTGCCCTACCTCATCATAACTCTGCTGTACAAACTGATTCAGCTCCTGATAATCGGTGGCTACCTTAAACCAATTCCAATGCTTAAAGTTTTCTGCATAAGCCCTATCCTTTGCCATGATCTGATTGAGCTGATCGAAATGTTCGCGGATCTTAAGCTCATAGGCTCCTTTGCGAGAAGCGATAATATCTTTGATAGAATTGTGCTTGATATCGGCTAAGGTCTGCTCATCTATCTCATAAGGAGGGGCTAAGAGCTGATCTTCGAGCCCATGGGTAGGTTTCTTCTTATAGGCCTTGAGCAGTCGCTCCAATTGCCCATGATACTGCTGCATGGAGGCCTCTTCCGCATCGCGATAGATAGCAAAAAGATCTGCTACCTGGGCTATTTTTTCTTGAGCTTCAGCTTGTACCTTTTCTTTGACATTCGTCTGTATATTGATGGTGTGGGCAGTAAGGACACCGCTGGCAAGTGCTAAGAGCAAAAAGCCCACAAAGAGTACACTCAAAGGGGTCTTATAGTGCTTGCTCACAAGGGTCTGCTTATTGCGCTTAAGTAATCGGATAATACCATAGTATCCTAAGAAAATCAGCAGACCTATCCCTACAGCTACCCAAAGGTTGGAGAATAGAAAAAGGGCTCCTACAAAATTCCCTACAAAGAGCAAAAGGAGGAAAATCAGGGATACTACATCGACAAAGGTAAAATTTTCTTGCTTGAACATAATGTATTAGAATGTTTTGTTATGTAAAATAGTTAAGTTATGCTTCCTTTGAGTATTTTTAAGCAACTTGGCTAAGAGCTGATCCCCGTCATAATCGGGATACTTGGCCTTCAGAGCGATCATAAAGGCACTGACAATAGGCGCTGAAAAGCTCGTCCCTTGCATCACTTCCGACTGACTGCCTGGGCGAGCGACCTTCAGTTCCTCCCCTTGGGCATAGAGGGTCGTATAGCTGCCATAATTGGAGAACTCCGCCTTCTGTCCATCGGGGGTGGTAGCCCCTACCTTGATGGTGGTCTGTGAGCGCTGAAAGGGATCGAAACCGGTCATCACATTGTCATTGCCTGCGGCCATTACGATGATGGTTTTGTTCTGCTGGGCATAGCCAAAGAGTTCTTCCCAAAAGGCCTCTTCGTCCTTGCCTTCCCTTTCTATATAGGCCTGTTGGTAGGCCTCTGGAGCTCCCTGTAGCATCTGTAGGTTGGCACCCAAGGAGAGATTGACCACATCGGCGCGGTTCTTGATGGCATAGAGCACTCCACGAATGACCGAGGAGTTGCTCATCAGTTCATTGGCATCGGCTACCTTGATAGGCATCAGTCGGCAGGAGGGTACCAGTCCTTCTATATCCTCAAAGCGGCTTCCCATAATCAGCGAAGCTACCCCTGTACCATGGTTCTGCTGGGCTGGGCGTACATCTGTGCTTCCATCAGTAGCATTGTAGGGCTTGATACTCTTGCCCTTAAGGGTGGGATGGTTAAGATCAAAGCCATTATCAATCACCGCTACAGTCAGCTGCCGAGCATCCACCCCTCGTAAGGGATAGAGGTTCTCCCCTCTCCAGGCCACATCATTGGCATCTTGCGCCCCTGCGGACATGTTAAATAGGGCTTCATCCCATACCAAGAGCTTATAACCACTCATCCGTTGCTTGACTTCTGCCTTGAAGTTCATCCGTTCTCCCTCCGGCACGCGTACCTGTACATAGTTCAGCGTGCTATCCACATAGCTAAAGAGATATTCAGTAGGATCATACTTCCCCTCGAAGTCCTTGACAAACTGCTCGGTGCGGTAGGTAGTATCCTTAATAGCTATATTGACCAAGTCTGATATGATCTCTCGGTGACTGATACTATCTCGGATAATACGGTCTCTATCAATAGGCTGTATTTGGTAATAATGATCCGGTAGGGAGCGCACACCCCCTGCTCTTTGAGTAGGAAAGCCCACCAAGGGAGGGGCTGCCTGTGCAGGCCTTTGGAACTTCCAAAGTACCGCCACCCAAAAGAAGATACTTAGCAGAAAAGCCAAGATCAACCAAAAATAATAATGTGTTGGGTATTTTTTCATCATTGCTGTGTTTGTATAGACTAAGTACCACACTCCTATGCCCAGTAGAAGTGCTAAGTACAGATATAGATTGTAATAGAATGGATACCGATCTCTCATCATCATTGAGGACAATTGACTTGATAATCCCACTCAGTACCCTCTTGAGGTGCATACATCTCCACTTCACATTCTTGAGGATCTCCTTCTTTGGGGGTATAGTTCCACTCCAATATACCCTCCCCTGATACCAAATCTTTAGTGGTAGCCACTACTTTTCCCTTATAGGTAATAGTAAGCCTATCGGGCTGGCTATACATCTGATATTGTACCACTACCCTACCAGGCTTATTGCCTAATATGTGTTTGATCACCGTACGCCCCTGACCGCCCGACTCTACCGTCGCATTACACTCCACCACTTCAACTGGCGAAGGTTCTTGAGGCTCTTGAGGTTCAGAGATCTGAGAGGCTGTAGGAGGAGTATAAGCACCCTCACAACGGGGCTTCCATAATAGTGCATAAATCAATAGCCCTAAAAGTAAAAAGAATAGTAGGTAATATAACCACCAATTTCTATACCAAAATTTCTTTTCCATAGCCTAATATATGAATGATTGGACAAAAAATACGGCACTGATAAGTGCTAAAAGTAATACCAAAAACCACCAATAGGTCGCGGCAAACTCCTTAAGGAACTCTAAGAAAGACTTACCTTGCTCCTGAGGGAGCGCTTCAGCAAGAGGCGTTTCCTGCCAAGGGATTTCAGCAAGGGGTTCCTCAGGGGTTTCTTCCTCCTCAGGAGTTTCTTCCTCCTCAGGGATTTCCTCTTCTTCAGGGGTTTCTTCCTCCTCTTCTTCCGGCAGAGGGGGCTCCTCCCTCGGGGGTTCAGGGGTGGGTGCCTCCACAGGCTTTGTCTCCTGGGGGGGAAGTACCACAGCAAAAGGCTCCTCCATAGGAGCTTCCTGGGGCTTTTCTTGCGATGCATCTATTTCAGGGCGCTGTATCTGGTAGTTATCAAAAGCCCATCCCCACACCACACAAATATCCTGCCCATTGGTAAAGAGTATGTTGTCTTTCTGCTCAAATACCTTCTGCAATAGCCCTACCCAATAGTGGGCATTGGGATCATTGCTGCGCGAGAGGTTCGCTATATGCTGTTGCAGTTCGTCCTTGAAGGCAAAGTACTTGCGCTGAGCGGCTACCTCCACCGTCTCCTTAAGTCCCGAAAAGGGGGAATACCAGTCCACCTGATGATTCTCAAGGATAGGCTTGGCTAATATATTCTTGAAGGAGGATGAAATACGAGTACGGATAAAGTTGTTCACCAGCTCATAGGTATTGAACAGGTGTTTGTTATCATAAGAGATAGGAACAAACTTATCCGTGGAAAGGGTAAAAAATTGGTTCATAAATATCTTTTTAGTGGGCTATCACAAAGGGTTCATAGGCTTCCAAAAGGGCTTTGAGGGCATTGTTCTCTGCCTCATCGTAAGTGACAAAGCCACTGTTAATCAGTAGCGAAATACGCAAGAGCTCTATCCAGCGATTGTATTTCTCCAAGGCTATGGTATTGACATCCATCTTACTGTTGTCGAACAAGGCTGCAATGGTGGCCTCATCCGTCGGTTTTTCTCTGGCAAAGAAAGAATGAGGCTTATCGGAGACCATTTGCTTAATCTCTCGGTATTCCTCTGTGCTAAGAAACTGCATATCAAAATCATAGACGATCGTATTGATCAGCAAGGAAAAGGTCTCAGCCATGAAGACTTCCTCTCCCTGTATCCCCTTGATCTCGGATATTCGGTTGTCAAATAGCTTGGTGAGCTTCTGGGCGATGCCTCGTTTCTGAACAATCGTCTTGAGGTGATCCACTATAGCTACAATGTTGTGCTTGCCTATCATGTATTGGGTAAAGTCCTCATAGGTGTTGTTATCCAATTGCTCATACCAGTGATCGAGCATCAGCTGGGTATAGTGCTGGGACTTGCTGTGGGAGCGCTTGGCGGTATAGAGGTCATCTATGGCTATGCCAAAGGCCGAGAGTTGCTGGAGCACTTCCTCCTTGGAGCTTAGCCACATATGGCGCTTGAGGATTTCCACAACCTCTTCCTCCGAGCTGGCTTGTGCCAATTCCGGATATTGGGTATGGAGTACCGCTGCGGCATCCAAGTGCTTGTTCTCTTCCTGCTTGATATCTATGATGATGTGGTCATTCAGCAGATTATAAATGGTTATGGGGGAGACACTCAGCTGCTCTATGAATCGGTTAAAAAGGCCGAACTCGCGGGTGAGTGCCATATTGAACTGTAGCTGGAACTGACCCACCAGTTGCATGTTCTTCGCTCGGGCTGCTTGTATATCGTCCGTATGTACATGCCCCGAAAGGGTCTCCTTGAGGCGCTCTAAGGTTTGGTTCAGTAGACTGATGTAATGGTTGATCTTGGTAAGATTGGTCGATACCTTTTCTAAATTCCTCACAATCAGCTCCGAACCGTCCTGATTGATTTGAGTAGCTGCATCCCAAGAGATTTCAGGTGACTCAAAGTGCTTCTTGACAAAGTCAAATTCCACAAAGGACTTGCGTAGGGCGTTCATAAAATCCTGTCGATCAGGGCACAATTGGGTCTCTCGCTTGAACTGTTCGAACCCATCAAAGGTATGTTTCGAATAGTTGAAGTCCCTTAGCAGGTACATATTCTTGAAGTTCGGCGCCGATAGCGACCAATGGGTATGCCAATCGCGCGATTTGGTAACGATCTCTCCTTCGAAAATAGCATTGAACCGGGCAATCCATTTGTGATTCAGCGCGGTATAGTCGTTCAAATACTCATTGTCCGCCCCATCCTTGTAGTAGAGTTGCTCATTGAAAAAGGTATAGATGACAAAAAGCGGAGGTACTGGCGCATTGGCCAAGGCAAGGGTACGTTCCTGGGCATCTGCACCTATATTCTTGCTAATCCAGTTAAATAGCAAATAGGACAATTCATTGATTTCCAACTGCTTGTCGTTATTACAAAACAGTAGGTTATTGATAGAATAGTCATCCGAATACTTATTGAAAAGGTAGGATACCTTACCACGGATAAGCATCTGTTTTTGGTTGTCTTCGTTCTCAATACCTTCTTCCTCTATAGCCAAGCGGGTACGTGCCCCCGGAAAGTCCAATAGGTCGGAATTTTGCAAAAAGGGTTTGGAAGTGGCCAAAGCCTCCGGAATAGAAAATATCAGCTCCTGAATGAGTACCGAAAGGAAGTTCAGGTCTATGGTTACTTCCTGGCCTTGGGCGGTCTTCACCACTGTATCCTTGTGTACCTTGCCCAGTTGCTTGATACGCTCCACATCCAGGATGGCACCTCCGTCCCTTAGGACAGTATCGAACTTCAGGTAGACTTCCTTAGCATAATTCAGGCTATGCAGCCGCTCTAAGAGCTGATTGAAAATAGCCGTCAGGTGTACATTCTTGTTCCACAACACTTCAAAGATAGCCCCCCATTGCCTATAGTCAAAAAGGGAGATGAGCCGTGCGATGCGTTGGAAAAAATGGGTCTCCACCAAGCACTGAAAGAAAATAGAATTGGTATGCTTGGAGAAGTGATTTTCAAAATAATCTTTTACCTCCAATACGTCAAACTCACTGAGATATTCCTGTTGTGGAACACCTGACTGGTTCTCATACCGATTGATATGTGCCTCTAAGTCTCGCTTGGAGAGAAAGGCGGGAATCTTCTTCAGATCCAAGAAGAAGGTATCCAAGATCATAATAAGGATATCCTTAGGCGAGAGGAGCTTCACAGCAAGCGGAAAGTCCGCATACTTGATTGTTTGGCTAATGGTAAAGCGGGTAACCAAGCCGGTACTTTCCTTCCCTCCTGCCGGATTAATGCGCTGGAGAAAGTCAAAGGACTGCTCCCCATTGCGAATCTCAAAAGGATGTTCCTCGGTGGAAAGGAGGTTCTTGATCAGGTAGGACTTCCCTACCTGGCTGGCACCAAAAAGCGCCATCACAGGCTTGGAATCAATATGTTGTAGGATCTTCGCAAAGGTATTGGTAGCCGATTTGAGCTGCAAGAGTACCTCATTGCGCTCTTCGTACTTGAGGTTTTTCTCCACCCACTTGACCGTATCATCCACTACAGCCTTCTTCTGTAGAATAAAATCCTTGATTTGGCTTATATCTTGCTGGGAATAGTTTGTTCGCATCTTACTTGGTGTTTAATATAAATTCACATTTGTCCAACCAATAGCCTTTCTCATCCTCCAAGGTTTGGTAGTGCATGGTAAAGTATTTATGAGGCTTTTCATTGCCTTGGGCATCCTCTACACTTTCTATCTTAATGATTTCCTTGCTCAGTTCATAGTCTCTAGAGAGCTGTACCTTAAGGGGAAGGTTTTGGCGGATAGCGTTCTTCTCTACCTCTATTTGGCGCTTGATATAGTCCTCCCCCTGAGTGGGGTATTTGCGCCTTACATGGGCTTCCAACTCCCTGTCATTGACACGTATGCTATACAGATCCGCATAAGGGTAGTTCTTACTTAGGTACTTGGAGTAGCCAAAGTGATAAGGGAGGGTACTCACTACCCACTCATTTTCATTCTTCTTAGGACTGAGGATGGCTTCCTTCTCTCCGGTATGGGTACGGATGATGTAATCAGCCGTAGAAACAAGCCTTTGGGTCAGCTGCTGAGTCTCCAACCGCAAGTCCTGTATCTTGAAGAGCTTCCCGGCCATAAGGGCGACAATTGCCCCTACACTCACTACCGTCTTGGGGTCTTCTATAAAGCCATTCCCATCGGCAAAGGGATACCAACGCCCTACCCAATAGGTATTGAGGTTGATCAATTTACTGGGTGAGATGGTCAGATACTTCTTGAACAGTTCCTCAAAGCTGTTCAAAGAAGCAGGCTTGCCGGAAAGCACCACAAAATCACACTGATATTGGTTGAAAACAACCGCTATCTGGCGAATAAGGCTATCGAATACCGAAGACACTATCTTATTGACTTGCTTGGGACTGATACGCCAAGGGATTTCCAATAGGCTAAAGCCAAAGTGCTTCTCAAAATAGTCTAATAGGTCTTTGTTAAGGAACTTCCTGCCCAAGATTTCCTCAAAGGTCTTTGTTTCAAGCTCTTTATCAGGCGCATTGGCACTCTTAAGGTAGGCCATCGCAATGGGAATAGCCACCTGATGAACAAAGATTTGGCGATTGATACGTCCTTTCTGTCCCATATTATTGGCATTCTCCCCAAAGAAATTGTTCAATCGTTCGGACATGTTACCAATCCCTTTTCTCCTACCATAGTTCTCTATCACCCCTACACAGCCCTGATCCTGCTCCTCTTGTTCTTCTCCTTCTATAATAATCTTCTGAATCAGGTCTTTTAAGAGGTCATCTCCGGCAAATCTAAAGCTGTCCCAGAACAAAGGCGTCGGAATTAGCAAGTCGGAGTCCTTACCGTTTTCCTTGAGCTGATATTGGTTCACCAATATATCGGTCGTACCAGCCCCTATATCTACCGAGGCTACCCTGAGGGTATTCTTCCCTTTGAACAAATAGTTGTCTATCACATAGTTATCCCCCTTGAGCTTCTTCAGTATAAGGCTATAGAGGAAGACTAACTGACAACAAGTAGCCTCGTCATAGCTCCAGTCCTTACGCTCCTCAAGCTGGGAGAGGTTTTTCTTGATATCGGCAGTAGAAGGGATAATTTCAGGTTTCTCGAACCAAAATTCCTTATAGTTCTCATCGTCAAAGTAATAGGCCACATAGTTCTTCAGCAGCTCACAGGCCTCTTCGGCTGCCTGGCGTAGGGCTACTTGCTCGGCCTGTATCATGGCCGTAGGACAGGAGATGGTAATACGCTTGAGCGTACGGGGAATCTTCATATCCCCATGTTCCTCACGGAAAGCATAGGAGTTAATCTGGGCATAGGCATGTACCAAAATTTCCAAGAAGACAAACTTCATCAGTGACTTGCGGGAGAAAAGCGGCTTGGACATGAACATCTCATGGCCGGTGACCAGCTCCCCATCATTCTTGATTTGGTTGGTAATTCCATTGAGGTATACCTTCTTGACACTGCGTGCATCCTTAGGGTTGAACTCCCACTCCCGTTCCGAAGCACCATCATCCCATAGGTAGCGCTTCGGACTGGAGTTATAAGCCTTCAGTTCGTAGCCTCGAGAGAAATCCACCGAGAGGGAACCAATCAGGTGCTCTGCCTCCCAGCCGATACGCACCAGGCTCGGTACGGTGAACTTCTTATTGTCCGAGGTATCATTGATCTCCCCAAACTTGGATTCAGAAAAGACCACATTCATAGGAAAAGGATCTGCATATTCCCGATGAGGATAGGTATAGTCCTGTATAATGAGCTTCTTGACACTCTCGAAATTGAAGGTGTTATCATCCTTATTCTCAAAAAGTAAGGCACAAGTAGCCGAATTGCCTATATCTATCACCAAGTCTACCTCTTTTTTCTTCGTCCTATCCGAGAAAAGCTGTATCTCTGGCATCTGCGAAAGGCTGCCCAACCACCGAAGTAGCATCAGATAACTCGCTACATACTGCTTATAAGGCTGTTCCAAGCGTAAGTCTTCATTCTTACCATAATAAAGGTCTTCTATATATCTGTTAATCCACGGAGATGCAAAATCAGGATCCGAGAGTACATGCCCTATATTCAGTGCCGAGGTCTCCAACCTAAAGATATTTTCATCTTCATTCAGGCTCAGCTCAGGACTGGTCTTATCCGAGGCATTCTGGGCTAAAAGCGTATCTACCGCTAAAATAATCTTTGCCGAGGTAAAGCCCTCTTCTGTCTCTTCACAATCGATGAATACCCGCACCCAATCGGTAGGATAGAGTACATCCTTATTGATCGCATTGTCCTTGAAATAAGGCAACGGAATCCACTTGCGTTGGAACTTTTTGAGTGCTTTGATCAAGTCGCGCTCCTGATAAGCATCCATGAATTCCTGCAAACCACTCCTATCCATATCCTCCTTGATACGGCCATTGGCCACAAAGTCTCCTTCCTGAAGCTGCTGCCATCTATAATAGACCGTATCCCCCTCCTTGGTATACTTAAAGAGAGGATCCAATACGTACTCATCTGTATGAGTATTGAAAGAATCTCTATAATAGAGGATATTCTCAGGACGTTTCCCGAAATCCTTATCTATAGCCGTCGAAAATTTTAAATATTGGATGCCCGAATTGGCAATCAGTGTTGTTTTCTTCATCCTTTTTGTTTTTCATTAACTTATCTTGGCAAATAGTGTACCTTAAATTCGTCAAAATTACAACATTTCCTCGGATAAATAAAAATTTTAGAAGATTTTTTTATCCTCATTTTTACTTATATTTATCTAATCGATTGATTATCATTATATTATCATCTCGTCATTGATTATTGTTTAATTGAATATTAATTCCTATCTTTGCAGTCGTAAAATTCTTATTCGAAAAAGTATGAGTTTCTTCAAGAACCTCCTAAACCTACATCAGGGAGAGGAGAAAAAAGAAAAGGTGATAGAGGATATCCTAAGTAATATTTCCTTCCGTGGAGCAAACCTATGGGTTTTGGCTTGTGCCATTCTCATTGCCTCCATTGGGCTGAATGTCAATTCTACAGCAGTAATTATCGGAGCCATGCTCATCTCCCCACTGATGGGGCCTATCGTCGGGGCTGGGTTTGCCTTGGCTACCTATGACTTCGATCTGCTTAAGAAGACCGGACGCAGCCTGCTGATAGCCACTATCGTCAGTCTATTGGTATCCTTTATCTACTTCTATATCAGCCCATTCAAAGATGCCCAATCAGAATTATTGGCACGTACCTCCCCCACTATCTATGATGTACTGATTGCCTTCTTCGGTGGTGTAGTGGGCGCTATCTCCCTCACCCGAGAAGAAAAGGGAAACCCTATCCCAGGGGTAGCCATCGCCACCGCCCTTATGCCTCCCCTCTGTACCGCTGGCTTCGGCTTGGCAACAGGTAATTTAAGCTATTTCTTAGGCGCTTTCTACCTCTATAGCATCAACTGTTTCTTTATTGGAATCGCTACTTTCTTAATTATCAAATACCTGAAATATACACCTAAGAATACAGGCAATGAAAAACTCAACCAACGCCTACGTTATGTGATTACCTCCTTGGTGATTCTCATTACCACTCCCAGCCTTTACTTAGCCTATACGCTTTTTCAGGAAAAGCGTTTCCATGAGAATGTCGCTCACTATATCACCACTGAGTTTGAAAACAATGGCTATACAATCATCTACAAACGTATCCGCTACAATGCCTCTCCTAAAACAATTGAATTGGCTTTCTTAGATAAGAAATTCAGCGATGAAGAGGAGAAAAACCTACAAGACAACCTCAGAAAATTCAATATCTCCAATACAGAGCTTATTATCCGCCAAAAAGAATCGGATATTAGTCAAGAAATACTCTCTGAAATCAACAAAAATAAGGCTTCACTCTCCAGCAAAGATGTAAAAATAAAACAGCTTACCGAGGAGTTAGAAAAGTATAAAATAGAAGATTCCGATTTTGCCAAGGAAGTGAAGATTCTGTTTCCTAATATCAGGGATTTCTCTTTTGGTCGCCTAAATAGTTTTGCTTCTGATAGCCTCTCCACCACTACGCTCATGCTCTATACCCCTATCAGGGAACAAGTCAAGGGCAAGGAAGTGGATAAAGAGGTCGATATAGCACGCCTCCAAGAGTGGCTTGCCCAAAAGTTTGCCGACAAGCATATCAAGATTATCAAGGAGTAAATGATAGTTCTTTGGCAGGTACTTAACTTTTTACCTTATGAGATTATTTCTATTCCTCGTATCCTTATTCTCTTTATCAGTCAAGGCACAACTATTTGAACCCTTGGACAAATGGGGGGTACGTACCGCCTATACCCATACCAATGGCAGCCGCGACTTCGGCTTTGTAGGAGCCTCGCTCAATAGTATCGCTGTAGATCGCAGTGGCCTGGCCGCCATAGGGGCTAAGGTATATGCAGGCACTCACATAGGAAAGCGCGACCACTGGCGGCTAATCCCCGAAATAGGCACCGATGCCTTCTTTATCTTACCCGTAGGCGCCGGTGTCTCTGTAAATACGGAGGCCATAACACCCCGTATAGGTATCTCACTGCTTGGGGTCTTAGAATTCTACTGGGGACAATCCTTCCCCTTCAAAGAAGAAACCAGCTTCAAAGGACGTACCTTTTCACTTATTGTCAATATATACGGGTTCTAATAGCAAAGGCATCTCACACATAGCCCTATTATATGCTTGGGTATCAAAGTTCCCTAAAGCAGTAGCATGGCTTATGGCTGTTTTGAGATAAGGCTTTAGTTGCTTATAAATGTCATTATTGCTTTTCTTAAAGAATTTTTCTGTTTTCTCATAGTCTTTCAGGTGCTGGCTAACTTCCTTTTCAGCATCAGCACAGGCTGCAAATACTTTTGTGGTCTTTCTAAAATGCAATAAAAACCAATATTCCAAACAAGGATTATTTACTATCACCACTACCTTTTGATTCTTTGAAAGACTCTTGTAATAGGCTAAAAACTTTTGAAGTGATGAGGAATTACTCTTCTTCTCTCGTTCTTCTTTTAGGAATACATCAAGATCTACAATCCAAAAAACTTTATCATACTCCTGCTCTGAGAGGGCTATAACCAATTCATATTGTTGGTCAATATTCTTTTTCTGTAGAATTTTAGGCGTTATGTCAAAAAGGATATTGGGTTCATTCTGCTTGAGCATTTGCAGATACCAATATTCTGTTTGGCCATCTACCACTACCGCAAAAGCTTGTTTGGTAAGTTTGTTTCTTCCTCTTCTCATAACTACTCTACATCAATAAAAGTATCAGACAAACGAGGTACTCCACTGAATTTCCCTATCTTATAGGCATTCAGTACATTCTTTATAGCAGAGGTATCAAAATCTGCCAAGGAATAAAGTTCAGTAGCACAATCTCTTCCTTTGTCAGTAAACCATATCACATCATTTCTAAAAATATCCCTATCGCCCAAAAGCTCTCGATTGTGAGTAGTGGCAATCAGTTGCGACTGCCGAGCATTCTGTAAGAAAGAAAGTAAGAAATGAGTATAAAGGTCGGGGTGCAAAGAGCTTTCCAATTCATCAATAAGGAAGATAGTAGGTTTTTTGATAAGCAATGCTAATAACCCTGCAAATCCATAAAAACGCTTAGTACCTTCGGATTCTTGCTCCATTGGTAGATTATAATGAGTATCATTAATCGTATGTTGAACAATAATACGCCCTTTAATCTCTATTTGTCCTTTAAAAAATCTTAGTAAGTCTTCTGGGATAATTTCTTCTTTCTTTCTTATAACCATATCTGAGATATTAAAATCAGCTTTCTTTAATATCTCTAGAACTTCTCCCTTAGTTAATTTTTTTTCATCTATTTTATTGGTTATATAAGTGTCTAATTTTGTATCAGGTGCTATAATAGACTTCAAATAACTTCCAAACCAATCCATTACTTGTCTAAATTCTTCGAGATTGATATTTGTCTTTAAAAAACCTCCCAGTACGGTATTGTTCCACAAGGTATTGAGTTCTAATACTTGTTGAGCGCTTTTATCAAGTGCTATTAGATTCCCAAAGTTAATTTTAGTAAGCTGTTCCTCTATATCAGTAGTACGCTTATACACTAATTTTTTTTCAGGAGCATCTCTGTACAAGGCTTCTGAAATGACTGCTTGGCTTGTAAAAGTAACTCCATATTCATAGCAAACCTCCTCTTGCACGAACTCTATAGTAAGTTCGGTAGATTGCTCAGGTGTATTAGCATCAAAAAGATAAGGTGAGAAATCCAGTATATCTGTCTTTTTTTCTTTAGGATTCACTACCAAATCTCTTAAGAAATCAAGGGCTTTAAGTACTGTTGTTTTACCTGAAGCATTGGCTCCATAGATAAGTGCCAACTTCAAGAGTCGCTTACCTGCTGCACGTACTACATAAGTATCTTCCAAATGTTCAGAAGTATCAGCTTCAAACGACAATATCTGTTTATCTTTTATGGAGCCAAAGTTTTGTATGCTAAAATTTACAATCATCTCAATAAAGGATTTAAAAAATCTCCGCCAGATTGATCTGTAAGTCTGGGAATTTCACAGGCGAGATGGTTTCATCTGCAAAGCGTGGTCTGAGACCTATATAGGTATCTCCTTGTAAGACAAAGATATCTACTTCCTTATGGTCAGGGCGTACAACCCAGTACTCCCCTACTTTTGCTTCCTCATAGATACTTAATTTCTTACTAAGCTCCTTCTCTACGTTGCTCGGTGAGACAATCTCTACAACCCAATCAGGCGCTCCATAACAACGCTTGCCATCGGCCAATTTCTTCGGGTCACATACCACACACAAGTCAGGTTGTAGTACGGTATTCTCCTTACCGTCAGCTGAAGGAAGCACCACATCAAAGGGAGCTGCAAAAAGCTCACAAGGCTTCCCTTCAAGGTAATTACCTATGGTAAGCATTAATTTCCTTGATATTCGTTGATGATCAATAGAAGGGCCTGCCATCTTAAAGAGTTTCCCTTTTAGGAGTTCCACACGCTCTTCAAACTTCCAAAGCAGATATTCTGCATAGGTATATAACCCATTGATAGGGTCTAACTGATTGATATCCGTTACCATAATAGTTTTAAGTTTTGAGTTACTAAATATTTATCCCTCAAATGTTATACTTTAGATATTTTTGCCTACTTTATTTGAGTTCATAATAAGTACCTACATGCTCCAAGTTGTTTAAGTGGTTAGCCCTCAATTTCTAATCACTGACAACTAACCACTAATAACTAACTCACTACATTGATAATCCTATTTGGCACTACGATGACCTTTTTAGGGGCTTTGCCTTGGAGTTGTTCTGCGGTCTGAGGATCGGCAAGGATGGCTTGCTCTATCTCAGCAGCAGACATATCGGTAGGGAAGGCACGCTTGAAGCGTACTTTGCCGTTAAATGATACAGGATATTCCTTACTATCCTCTTGCAAATACTTTTCTTCGTGGGTCGGATAAGGCGCATAGGTGATACTTTCGTTATGACCCAAGTGTTTCCAAAGTTCCTCCGCTATATGGGGTGCAAATGGAGCTACCAGTACCGCCAAAGGCTCCAAAATAGCCCTATGGTGACACTTAAGGGCAGTCAGTTCATTGACACAGATCATAAACTGACTTACAGAGGTGTTGAACGAGAAGCTCTGTATATCCTCATTAACTTTCTTAATCGTCTTATGGAGCGCTTTGAGCATCTCGGCCGTTGGGGCTTCTTCGGTCACTTGCCAGCCGCTCTCTGAGAAATACAAGCGCCATAGCTTGCGCAAGAAATTGTATGTACCTGAAATCCCTGCGGTGTTCCAGGGCTTGGCTTGTTCCAAGGGGCCTAAGAACATTTCGTAGAGACGCAAGGTATCCGCCCCATATTGCTCACAAATATCATCAGGATTGACCACATTGGATTTGGATTTGGACATCTTTTCTACTTCACGCCCTGTAATATACTTGCCGTCTTCTTCTAAAATAAACTCAGCATCCGCAAATTCTTTGCGCCACGCCTTAAATTTATCAATATCCAACTCATCGGAAGTATCTTTCAAAAGAGAAATATCCACATGAATGGGTTGGACTTTTTGGCCTTTTACCTGATCTTTGGAGACAAAGGTATGAGTACCCTCCAAGCGATAGACAAAGGCACTCATTCCCAAGATCATTCCCTGGTTGATGAGTTTCTTAAACGGTTCTTCCGTAGGGGCAAAACCGCGATCTTTGAGAAATTTGTTCCAGAAGCGGGAGTACAAGAGGTGCCCCGTAGCATGTTCGCTACCTCCTACATAGAGGTCTACATTTTGCCAATAGTCGGTTACAGCTTTGGTAGGGAAGACAGCGCGGTCGTCTTTCTCCATCATATATTCTAACCAATACCAAGAGGAGCCTGCCCAGCCTGGCATGGTATTAAGCTCCAAGGGGAATACACTCTTATGGTCTATCAGCTCATTGCTCACTACCTCGTGATTGACTGTATCCCATGCCCAAGTGGTGGCATTGCCCAAGGGTGGATTGCCCTCTTCGGTAGGGAGGTACTTCTCTACTTCTGGCAAAAGGATAGGCAGGTACTGCTGCTCAATTACCTGTGGCAAACCGTCTTGGTAATAGATAGGAAAAGGCTCACCCCAATAGCGCTGACGAGAGAAGACCGCATCGCGCAAGCGGTAGTTTACCTTAGCCTTACCGGCTCCCTTAGCTTCTAAGGCGGCTAAGACCTTATCAAAAGCCTCCTGGAAACTGGTGCAACCATCCAAGAAATCCGAATTTTGGTAAGTCATTCCTTCCTTGTCAGTAAAGGCATTTTCTGATATATCTTTGTCAAAAATATTAATCATATCAGGCATCCCCTTGGCTCCTTTGAAGTACTGGGCAAAGGCGTAATCGCGCTCGTCCCCCGCAGGTACAGCCATCACCGCTCCCGTACCATAACCTGCCAATACATAGTCCCCTATCCAAATAGGCACTTGCTCCCCTGTAAGGGGATGTACCGCATAAGCTCCTGTAAAGGCGCCTGATATAGTCTTGGTATCGGCCATACGATCGCGCTCGGAGCGCTTAGCAGTATCGGCTATATAAGCCTCCACTTCCCCACGTTGCTCCTCGGTGGTAATCTCAAGCACTAAGGGGTGCTCAGGGGCCAAAGTAAGGTAAGTAACCCCAAAGAGGGTATCAGGACGGGTAGTGAAGACGGTAATCTTTTGGCTGCCTCCGGCAACTGTAAAATCAATACTCGCCCCTACCGACTTACCTATCCAGTTACGCTGACTTTCCTTGATGCTCTCACTCCAGTCTATAGTGTCCAAGCCTTGCAAGAGGCGCTCCGCATAGGCGGTAATACGCATGCTCCACTGGGTCATCTTCTTGCGAATTACAGGGTAGCCACCACGCTCGGAGAGCCCATTGATTACCTCGTCATTGGCCAAGACAGTACCCAAGCCTGGACACCAATTCACTTCCGTTTCAGCCAAATAAGTCAAGCGGTACTTAAGCAGAATACGTTGCTGCTCCCCCTCTGTAAAGGCTTTCCACTGCTCGGCGGTGAAGGTCGGCGTATCCTCATCACAAGGGGCACTAACCCCTACATTACCTCCTTTTTCAAAAAGGGCAACAAGTGTTTCGATAGGCTCAGCCTTATCGGTTTCGTTGTTATACCAAGAGCTAAAGAGCTGAGCAAATATCCACTGGGTATGGCGGTAGTAGGCCGGATCGGAGGTCTTCACCTCACGACTCCAGTCAAAGGAAAAGCCTAATTTGTCCAACTGCTCTCGATAGCGAGCGATATTCTTCGCAGTGGTCAGGGCAGGGTGTTGCCCTGTCTGGATCGCATACTGCTCGGCAGGTAGGCCAAAGCTGTCATACCCCTGGGGGTGCAACACATTGAACCCCTTATGGCGCTTGTAGCGCGCTACGATATCGCTGGAGATATAGCCCAGCGGGTGCCCCACATGCAAGCCCGCCCCTGAGGGGTAGGGGAACATATCAAGCACGTAGTACTTAGGTTTTGTACTGTTATTCTGGGCTTTGAAGGTTTGGTGTTCAGCCCAATAAGCCTGCCAATAGGCTTCTATTTCTTGGTGATTATAGGTCATAGGTGTTGGGTTTGAGGTATTAGTTCTAAGTGCAAAGATAGTGATAATTTTGTCAATGGGCTAATTGTCCTACATTATAGGCATAAAGGGCAGAAGGTACAAAGGTAAAACTCATATCTTCCAAAGATTTAGTGCCTATGGTATCTTTGGTAGTTACAAAAGCACTTTTCAGAGCGTTTGCCTTACAAAAGCTCATAAGGCTCGTAAGGTCTTGCGGCATTTGGTAGTACCTATTGCTCCACTTGATCTCCACTGCCCACTGGGGTTTGAAGCGCTGAGGATCTATCCGTACCAAATCTACTTCTCCTTCACCACGTCCTTCCTTCCAGCGTGCATAAGTCAAATGCATACGTTCATGGTGCATCCATTGGGAGAGGATGGCCGTCTCTACCATATTGCCCATCTCTTCATCATCTTCCTTGATAGGTGAAAAAAGAGCCGTCCGCAGCGATGGATTGGTCAGATAAATCTTAAAACTAGTTACCCGCTTCAGTTTTTTAGCCGTGATATCTACCTTGTTAAGTACCTTTATAAGAAAAGCCGCTTCCAAGTATTCCAAGTATTTCTTGAGGGTTTCTTTGGAGATACCACTTTCCTTGGCTATCTTCTCATAGGAAAATTCATTGCCTGTATTATAGGCTATATAGCTAAAGAACCTATTGAGTTCTTGTACATCTTTGATACCATAGAGGCTGGGTAGGTCTCTTAGGAGCACCTTATCTACAATATCATTTTTGATATATCGCCCCATATCCTGCTGTATTTTCTCAGAGAAAACTACTTCGGGATAACCTCCAAAATTCAGATATTGTACAAAAAGCTGGTTAAGCGCTCCTATATGGGGCGTTGTCCAATAGGGCAGCGCTGCTCCTGCATAAGTGATGGTCTGTTGTTGTAATAGGTGACTTTCCCCTTTTAGATGAATAAATTCCTCAAAGGTAAGTGGGGGCAGCATAAAGTCGGTAAACCTGCCCGCACCACTCTCCGTACTATGCCACTTGAGTGCCGCAGCTGCCGAGCCTGATACGACAAACTTCGTCTCAGGGTAGCTATCTACCAATATCTTAAGGTGTCGCTCCCAATCCTTGAGGTATTGTATCTCATCAAAGAATACATAACATCCCTTAAAATCGGTACCATTGACCGCTTTCTGACATATATCCAAAATGTCCTGCAAACTCAGATTGATATAGATAGGGTTATCAATTCCTACAAAGAATAGTTTCCCAGGGGATACCCCTTCACTGATAAGGCGTGCGATGGTGTGGTACATAAGCACCGTTTTGCCTACCCGCCTAGGACCCATCAGTACGATCGCACGGCGTAGCTTAAGGTCAGCTACAAAAGGATAAAACCACTCAAAATACAACCTACGTGGCATATTCTCATAGGTATCAAGAATCTGATGACTTGTCCACCAAGGATTTTCATACTGTAACCGCTCTATTATTTTCTCAGAAGGAATAAGTCCTGAACGCTTCATCATGGTAATTTTGGGCAAAGATAGTGATAATTTGCCAATTCTCCAATAAAACTAATGTGCTAATTAGCTAATGAATAAATTAGTTAATTAGCACATTCTATAGTTATCGCTTCTTTCTATGGCTTATTCACTACGATGGTATAGTGTGTATTGCTCAGCTGGTATCGGTTAGGGAATACTTTTACCGTAAAGTCGCCTTGTAGCTTAGTGGGGTCTATCCCTTTGGCGGTTACTTGAACTTTTTTTCCATCGGTTAGTGTAGCAAGGGGTTCGTTAGCTGTTACCTTGAGGTAATCGGTGGAGAGCTTCTGTACATTTTGGGCAAGCCAAAGTCCATTTGCCTTGCGTGCTACGTACTTGATCTCCGATACGCGTTCTCCTTGGGCATTGTAGAGTCCTTGTACCAGAGGAGCCACCTGGGGTACTGCTATCCCCAGGGTGAAGGTCTGTTTCTTATAGGTGATCACTACACTTGTAGGCTCAGTAGGCTGTTGGAGTACCTTTATAAGAAGTTGGTTCCCTTGTTTTGTAACGGTCACCGCCTGGGCAGAGCTGCTAGGGCTTACCGTAGCGGTATATTCATTTTCAGGTACATTGACCGTTAGGCTGGTGCTACTCCCTACCCCTATGGTAAGGGCGCTATGCTCACTAAGGGGAGCCCCTTGCCCTTGGGTGAGGGTAAGTTTCGTTTCTTCAACTGGAGCAGTAGCAACAGGATCCTCATCTTTCTTACAGCTACTGACAAGCAATGTCAGCGATAGGGAAGCCATTAGGAAGGTTCTTTTGATAGCTTTCATTTTAGTTTTATTTTACAGTTATAAGGTATTCTATATCAGTCCAACCCTCTGGGTTATTGGGTAGTTCGGCTACCAATCGGTAAGTACCTGCCTGAGTGAAGACCAATTTTTGGTTCTCTATTTTCCCAATGGCTTGCGATAGCGTATTTCCATCGGCATCGGTAAGGTGGTAGCGTATCTGTTCTACAGCTATGCTACCCAAGCCTTGCCAAGGGGTCAAAGAGATCTGCTCTTGAGGGGCTACCTCTGTAGGGAATGAAGCAATATAAGGAGGTAGTGCTTCTTGTTCAGAAGGTTCCGATGGCTGGGGTTGCGGCTGAGGCTCTGGACTTGGTTGGGGCTGAGGTTGAGTTTCCTCTCTCTGGCTTACCGTTACGGTAAGCACCGCCTTCTTGCCATTGGTGGAGCTCGCTTCCAGCGTTGCAGTTCCTGCTGCCAAGCCTACTACCTTGCCGTTTTCCACCTTCGCTACCGCGGGGCTGTTAGACGTCCATATGATCGCCTGGTCTGCTGCATCGGAGGGTACCACCGTTACACTTGGCAACCCCTTACTTTCTCCTTCTTTAAGGCTTAAGGTACTGAAGGAAAGACTAAGTGACTGCACTGGAACTTCAAAGATAGCTTGAATAGTTTCATTTTGTGTGACATTGGATAGTGTATAACTACTTCCTGTATCAACCATTTGACCATTTCTTTTCCAGCCTTTAAAATTCACATTTGCCAAGTTTGGAACTTGGAAAGTTACACTTCCTCCACTCGTTACTTCTTGAGACTGAGATGGCGCTAATTCTCCTCCATTGGTATCTACGATTTGCAAGACAACATTAACCTTCGGCTTAGGAAGCTCTGTAAAGACTGCTTTGATAGAGCGGTCTTGAGTCTCCATCGTTATAGTAAGGGGATTTTCAGTTACGTTCTGACCATTTTCTTCCCAGTGATCGAATCTCCAGCCTTGAGCAGCTTGCGCGGTAAGCGTAGCGCTTTCTCCAGGCTTCAATTGATTCTTGGATACAGAGACGGTGCCTTGTCCTTCTTGTGAGAGATTCAGATTATAGGTTCGAGCGTCTATAAGCGTAATAATCTGAAGACTTGATGCACCAGGCACTCCATTTGGAAGTGCATTCGAAGAGGTATCTCCAAATGCAACAACAATTTTTACTTTACCGTTTACAAAGTATCCTTTCTCTCTTCCAATTCGCAATAAGTCTTTGAGAGCCATTTCACTACTTTCTGAAAAAATAGTTTCCTCAAATTTTTCAAGCATTTCAAGAGTTAGATTTTCAGGGTCTAGTCCAGGAGTCGCAAATCCCCATCCTTTGGCTGGGAAAACATTAGGAACAACTAATTTATCATTTTCATTAGTCGCTTTAACCTCTATTGGATTTGCTTGGAGGTCACTTTTCCCATTGTAACTTAGCTCACCATAGTAGTTTATATCACCTAAGATATCGCAGATATAGGATACCCCATTCTCAGTATAAGAGAACTCAAAAGATAAAACTCCTGCTTCAACAACAAACACCTTTCTACCTTGGATTTCAATCGTTCGATTACTTCTTACAATACTTAAGTTTTGATATTTTTCTGGGAAGGTAATAGCAAATTCTACTCCATTTTTTGCTAAAATCCGAGTTCGCTTAAATTCAGGGCCTCGAGGTCTTTTATTGATAGCTAAAGATTCTATCGAGACGTCTTCCCCTTGTGTTCTAACGGTTTCTTTATAATGCCTCTGCGCAAGGGAAACAAAGCTTATGCCAAGCGTCAGCAGTAGGAACGCAATCAGCTTTTGAATCTTATTTTTCATTTTTAGGTGTTTTTTTAGTTATATTAGTTTATAGTGTCAAATAAAATTTCTTTCTTTATGGTTCTCATCATGGTAATTTTCGGCAAAGATAGGGATTATTTGCCAATAATTCAAATAAATAGTTAAAAAATAGAAGCATAGGTGTTTATGTAATTTGTAAGTAATTCATTATCAATGTTTATTTTTCACATCCCCCTCACATACTCCGCTCTCGCGGACTTTCCCCTTGAGGGAAGTCCGCGAGAGCGGAGTATGTGATGTAGAACGCTGAACTATCATGCTGGTTATCAGTATATTTAGGTTAAACTTTCACCACTCTACTTGATACCACTCTGTAACTCCCCCCTTGAGGCAAATCCGCGAGAGCGGAGTATGTGAGGGGGGATGTGTATTCGCAAGAGCGAAGTATGTGAGGGGGGATGTAGAAAAAAACATCCTAAATATCAATAGATTAAAAGTACATTGCCTCATTGACCAATTGTCTTTTTTTTCGTAAATTTGTACTCAAAAATACAAAAAATCTTATGACTAAAAATCCTTCCTCCTCCCAGCGGCTCTCTATCAAGGACTGGGCAGATAGCGATCGCCCACGAGAGAAGATGATCTCCCAGGGTAAAGCAGTACTCACCAATGCCGAGCTCTTAGCTATCCTCATCGGCTCGGGCAGTGCCAGCGAAAGTGCGGTGGCACTAAGCCAACGTATCTTGGCCTCGGTAGCCAATAGCCTAACAGCTCTGGGCAAGCTGACCCTCCCACAGCTACTGGCTTTCAAGGGTATCGGCCAGGCCAAGGCTATTACCATCTTAGCCGCTACCGAGCTCGGGCGCAGGCGCAGTGCAGAAACACCCGAACCCCTCCCCAAGATTGAGCGTGCCGAGGATGTCTTTTCCCTTATGCAGCCCCTTATTGGCGAACTTCCTCATGAGGAATTTTGGGTCTTGTATCTCAGTAGTGCCGCTCGGGTAATGCACAAGGCACGGCTCTCGGTAGGGGGTATCACCCATACGGTGGTGGATATTCGCTTGTTACTGAAAACGGCCTTGGAGCAAGGGGCGGTCTCTATGATCTTGATACACAACCATCCTTCAGGGAGCCTTACCCCCAGCAAGGAGGATATCCAGCTTACCCAGAGGGTCAAAGAGGCAGGACAGCTATTGGACATCCGCCTCTTAGATCATGTCATTATCACCGAGAAAAACTACAGAAGCCTCGCCGAAGAGGGCTTATGCTGAGCGAGTGTTGCCCTTGATCTCTACAAATTCAACCGAGGTGAGCTCTATACCACGCTCACGGAAAGCGTTATAGATATTCATAATCAGGTCGGACTTGATGATATACATATGTTGTGGCTCGAAGGTTACCGCATTGATCTCATAGGTGGCATTCAGCTCATTGAGCGAAATGTGATAGATGTAAGGGGTGATCTTATCCGTTACCCCTTTGGTGGCTTGAGCGGCTGCGATAAGGGTCGCATCGACCTCTTCCAAGCGAGCATCATAGCGCACTTTCACCTGAGTGGTGATCACCAGCCCAATGCTACGCCCTATCGAAGAAAAGTTCATGGTCGAGCAGGAGAGAATCATGGAGTTGGGTACCGTAATCTCTTCATTGTTAATCGTTTTAAGCCGCGTTACCAAGCTATCCCTATGGATTACCATTCCTATATAGTCTCCTACCTTGATCCAGTCATTCTCCCGAAAAGCACGCATATAGATGATAAAAATCCCTGCCAATCCATTGGAAATCGTAGAGGACGAACCAAAGGAAATCAAAAGTCCTAAGAAAATAGATACTCCCTGAAAAGCCGAGGAGCCAGAACCTGGTAGGTAAGGAAAAATCACTATAAAGATAAAACAAATAAATAATATCCTCGAGATGTTATAAGTAGGCTTGGCAAACTCCTTATAGAAACCCTTGATCTTAAGCGCTCCCCGCTCTATCTCATAGAGGAAAAAGCGCATCAAGTTCAGTATCATACGTGCAATCAGGACTATGATCCCTATGATTACCAAGTTGGGCAAATAATTCACTATAGCATTTCCTACTTCACTTAAGGGGTCTAAGATGAGTTTCAAGAGCCGCTCCGCCCACATCTGGGTAGAGGGAAAGAGCTTCAAGGCAAAGGGAATACTTACAAAAATGATGATAAAAAACAGTATCAATCGAATCAAAGTCAGTACCTTGCCCAAGATATACTTCATATTATCTCGGTTAAGTATCTGATAGTTCTTCAGCTTGACTCCTTTTTTGAAGAAAGAATGCTTTAGCAGCTGTTCCTGTAGTTTCCTAAAGAGAAAGTTCAGCAGATAGAACAAGATCGCAATGGCGGTAATGAGCAAGACCAATTCCCCTATACGCAAAAGGCGCTTTTGCATACTGTGTTCCTCCCTGTAGTGGGTTACCGCTCGCAAGATATCCCTTTGGAAGGATTTGGCCAATTCCTCTTGGGGAAGGTAGGCTAAGATAGCATCTTCCTCACTGACAGCCTGGATCCATTCCCCTTGATAGCTTACCATAAGAAGGTTATTGTAGGAACTTATCTTAAGCGAATCCTTATGGAAAATAGGCAGTTCGGCCAGCTTGCGGAGTTTCTCCTTGGTATATTCGGTACGTTCCAAGGGAGTATTAAGCCCCAAAGTAGTATAGATGGTGTAAAGGGTATCATGCTCCAAGCATACAGGAGCTCCATTGACCTTGGAATAGATACGCTTGATTTCTTCTTGGCGCTGGATTTTGTAGAGGGAATCTTTCTCCGTCTCTATATGCCGAGTATCCATAAGTAGCAGTGATTGCAACTCTTGGCTTCAGTACATTCACCTTAAGCGAATCTTGGCTGCGCTGTATCCTCATACTGCCAATTCCACCCCCCAAGCAGGATTATTCATTAATGCAGATCAATAGTTAAAATAATATACTTTATATAGTAA
>NZ_KE992086.1:1363-20905 GCF_000466425.1 Capnocytophaga sp. oral taxon 863 str. F0517 | reverse complement strand
TCAATAGTTAAAATAATATACTTTATATAGTAATCCGTTGATATTCAGGATGTTTTTTCTACATCCCCCCTCACATACTCCGCTCTCACGGACTTGCCTCAAGGGGGAATCACAGAGTGGTATCAAGTAAAATAGTGAATAATCACACTTAAACATACTGAATATCAGCATGATAGTTCAGCGTTCTACAATTCCCCCCTTGAGGGGGGGCAGGGGGGATGTGTATTCGCAAGAGCGAAGTATGTGAGGGGGATGTAATAATGTAAGCATTGATAATGAGTTACTTACAATTTTTATAGATGCCTATATTTCTAGTTCTTTAACTATTGATTTGCTTTATTAGCTTTTCTTCAGCAAAAGGAGAAAAGTATATATAAAAAAAATTGCCCCAATGATGAGGCAATTCCTTTTTTAACCAATAAATTCCAATATTATGAAACAGTGCAAAGGTACGACTTTATTCCCAATCCTTAGATTATTTAATATATATTTAACCTATGGACAAGCCGTAAGCGACAAATTAGGTTTTCCGTCATTCTTCTTCAAAGCATTGTCAAACTTGAAATTCCTTGCTGTATTAAGAAGGGCTGCACGTTGGATAGCATCTACCTGTATACACTTGAGTTTTGGATTACCTGTAACATCTATCTTATCTGTCAATTTTCTAGCCAAGGATATATTGAGCTTTATAAGTTTGTTATTACTTATATTCAGCTCTTCTAAGCCTGTTGCCTTGATATTGGCTACCTCTATTTTGTTAGCGGACAAGTTAAGTATTTTCAAATTGGGCAAGCTTTCCAAAATACTTACATCTGTAATTCCCTTTCCTTGAGCGTCTATAAGATCAATTAGTTGGAGTTCATTCCTATCCAAAGTACCATTTTCGTTCTTATCATATCCATTATTGAGAAGCCAGCTCTCCAGTGTTTGGGAAGGAGTACTCTCATCACTTACTGCGCTATTTCTCATCTTACTATAGTCTACATTCTCTATAGTATTAGGTACATTCAACTTATTACAGCCAAAAAATGCTACCAAACCAAGGCTTGCTAAAAATATTTTTCTCATTTTCTTGCTAATTTTTTTCGTTAGTAAATTCACGCGGCAAAGTAAATCATTTTTTCTGATAAAATAATAGGCTTTAACATTTATTGTTTTGTTAAAATACTATCCATACTTCATTATTCACCATACCCCTCAAAAATGGTTCATTTCACCCTTGAAAACAGTGAATAACTATTCTATAAAAAAAGATTTTAAAATTAGGTTCTTTCAAAAACTTGACTATACACAAAGCGTAAGCAGAAAAACAACTTTATTTCTCACAACTTATCAACCGTTACTAAACAGAAAATGGGGATTATTTTTTCGCTTTTTTATTCCTTTTTCTTTTTAAGAATAAGAATTCATTTCTGTGAATAAGTAGGCTTACTTCTTGCAAATCAGCCTCTTACTATCCTCTCCGATAGTTGATAAACTCTCCTAAGTATAGCAAGCAAGTTTTTTCGTATCTTTTTCTACCGAAATTCACTGCATATTATCATTATCATCTTTTTTTTATTTAAAAGAAAATTATTTTTCATTTATAGATAAAATGTGGATAACCTTTTTTTAGTGAACCGATGTGCTTCAAATGAATTGGCGGATGAACTTTAGTCTATTTGCTAATTAATTTGTATCTTTGCGCATTGTTTGTTCCTATGTTTCTGGATTCTCATTGTATTTCCTTGATTAGATAGGCTACTAATACTTCAAGCGAAGTATATCAAGGGAGGTATCTCCCCTTCCTTGCTAATATCCAATGAGCAAATATACAAAAATATTCTGATAAAACAACCAATGATCAATAGAAAACTCGTAAATTTAAAACAAAAATGAGTAAGAAAAAATTCAAACAGAAAAAGAAAAAAGCTAAGGACTTCAGCCGAGATATTTTAGTCATTCTTCAGAAGAATAGTTCTAAGAGCTTTTCATGGAAGCAGATCGCCGAGAAGCTCAAGGCTACCTCTACCGAGGTGCGCAATGATATTATTGCTTCCCTGGCCAAGCTGGTCAAGCAATCTCATATTGAGCAAACCTCTCAAGGGCACTTCCAAGCGCCGCAGGAGGCTACTTACTATCACCAAGGGGTGGTGGATATGGCCTCCGGTGGTAATGCTTATGTAGTGTGTGAGGACTTGCAGCAGGATGTATTTGTTCCTAACAATCTGCTCAACAAGGCTTTGCATGGCGATTGGGTGGAGGTATATGTCTTTCCACGCCGTCGGGAGAAGCTCGAGGGGGAGATTACCCAGGTGCTGGAGCGTAAGCGTACTACCTTTGTTGGAGTGGTACAGATGCAGCAGAAGTTTGCCTTTGTAGTACCTTCCGATCGTAGGATGTATACTGATATTTTTGTTCCTAAGGCGGATTGCCATGGGGCAGAAGATGGAGATAAGGTCTTGGTACGTATTACCCAATGGACTTCGCGTTCTCCTTATGGGGTGATAGAGAAGGTCTTGGGCAAGCCGGGCGAACATCAGACGGAGATTCATGCCATCTTAGCCGAATATGGCCTTCCCTCTGAGTTTCCTCAGGAAGTGGAACAATACGCCCAGCAATTGGATACTACCATTAAGAAAGAGGAAATCGCTCGCCGCAGGGATATGCGTGGGGCGCTTACCTTTACCATCGACCCACGGGATGCCAAGGACTTCGACGATGCACTGTCTTTCCAAGTCCTTGAGAATGGTAACTTTGAAATAGGTGTTCACATTGCCGATGTTTCCCACTATGTACAGCCCGATACTATCTTGGATGAGGAGGCTTACCAAAGGGCTACTTCGATATACTTAGTCGATAGAGTGGTACCTATGCTTCCGGAGGTCTTGTCCAACTTTGCTTGTTCACTCCGCCCTGAGGAGGAGAAATATACCTTTTCAGCCGTCTTTGAGCTTTCCCCACGGGCAGAGATTCGCAAGGTATGGCTGGGTCGTACGGTCATTTGTTCTGATGCACGCTTTGCTTATGAGGAGGCCCAGGCGGTAATTGAGGCTTTCACAGCTGCGGAGCCTACCGATTTTGTGATGCCTGAAGAGGTCTCTATCCGTCCCGAAGGAAGCTATACCGTTTCCAAGGAGATGGTAGAGGCGATTGTTTCGCTCAATGCCTTAGCTGAAATACTTCGAGAAAAGCGAATGAAGGCAGGGGCGATTTCTTTCGATAAGGTGGAGGTTAAGTTTCTCTTGGATGAGCATAACAACCCCTTAGGGGTCTATACCAAGGAGAGTAAGGAAGCCAACAAACTCATCGAGGAGTTCATGCTCTTGGCCAATCGCAAGGTAGCCGAATATGCCTCCAAGCTACAGAAGACTTTTGTCTACCGTATCCATGATGTTCCCGATGAGGAAAAGCTCCTTCAGATGCAGGGAATCATCTCTCGTTTTGGCTACAAGCTCAATCTCAAGGACAAGAAGAACATTTCCCATTCGATCAACCACCTTTTGCAGGAGGTACATGGCAAGAAGCAGCAGAACTTGGTGGATACCTTAGCGATTCGCTCCATGAGCAAGGCGGCTTATTCTACCCATAACATAGGGCATTATGGCTTAGCTTTTGACGACTATACCCACTTCACCTCCCCTATTCGCCGCTATCCGGATGTGATGGTACATCGCCTTTTGCAGCTCTATTTGGATGGAGCCCCTTCAGCCGACGAAGCCGCCTATGAGCAAAAGTGTAAGCACTCCTCTCAGATGGAGAACTTAGCCACCTCAGCCGAACGTGATTCGATTAAGTACATGCAAATTAAGTACATGGAAGAGCACAAGAATCAGGAGTTCTTAGGAGTGATTTCAGGAGTTACCGAGTATGGTATCTATGTAGAGATTATTGAGAATAAGTGTGAAGGTATGGTGCGTGCTCGCGATATGAAAGACGATTATTATGTATTCGACGAAAAGGCCTATGCCCTCATAGGAGAAGTAACCAAGCAACGCTATACCTTAGGGGACGAAGTGAGAATACGAGTTAAAAATACCGACTTAGTCAAGCGCTACCTCGACTTTGAATTAGTAAACAACGAACAGTGAATAATGATTAGTGAATAGTACCTAATGTTCCACGTGGAACAAATTAAGCGTTCATTCTTTACCAATTCTAATCACTTTTAATTTTTCACTTTTAATTTTTCACTTTTCACTTTTCACTTTTCACTTTTCACTGTTCATTAACCATTAACCATTAAAAAAGTGCTTCCCACCACCGATAACTTGCTCTTAGGAAGGCAGTTGCGCTGCCCAGAAGGCGAATTAGCCAAGGAAATAGGTGATTATATCTTCGCCTCCAATCGCAATATGATAATGCGTACCATCGATAGCCTATCCCTTTCCAAGACACACCAGCTCTTGGAGATAGGCTTTGGCAATGCAGCCCATTTGCCCTATCTCTTGGATAGGGCACCTCAGCTCTGTTATACCGGTGTAGAACGTTCTATGGCAATGTATCAAGAGGCTACAACCCTATACAAAGAGCTTATAGCACAAAAAAAGGCTGTTTTTTTACTTGCACCAGATGGAAACCTCCCTACCCTATCCCATCGGCGTTTTGAGCTGTGTTTGATGGTCAATATTCATTATTTCATTCCCAACCTTCGGGCTTATTTTCAGCAATTGTATGAGCTTCTTAGCCCAAAAGCCCAATTAGTGATGGCGTATATTGACTTAGAGTTTGGCAAGCGTATGCCCTTTACCAAGGAAGTATTTACTTTCTATACCAATGCGGAGCTTCAAGCGCTGCTCCTTTCAGCAGGCTTTAAGGATTTTGAGTTTCATCCTTTTACAGAAGAAATCCTTACCAAGCACAACACCTATATCACACGCCCTTTTTGGGTGATGAAAGCAAGGAAATAGAGAAAAATAAACTTTTTCTTTTAATATTCTTATTTTTTTAGTATATTTGCTTTTTCTTTTAGCCATGATACAAACTATTTTTATAGCGATATCCTTGGGGATTATTTTAGCTTTCACCATAGGCCCTGTATTTTTTATTTTGATAGAGACGAGCATTACCAAGGGGGTACGCTCGGCTTTGGCTTTTGATTTGGGAGCTATTTCAGGAGATATATTCTTTATAGCTTTGGCTTATTGGGGTACCAGTAGGCTATCGGCTTATATAGAGAATAACCCCAATTTGTTCGTCTATGGTGGTTTGCTGATCATCGGCTATGGCTTATTTTCCTATATCAAGGAACGTCGTGATTTTCGTTTACACCCTCCCCAGGCACGGATAGTAGCTATCAAGGAGGGTAATTATTTTACCTATTTTTACAAGGGATTTTTCCTCAATGTGATCAATATAGGGGTTTTCTTCTACTGGCTCGCTACCATAGCTACTTTCTCTGCACGTCCTGGGATGACTCCTACCCGTGTATTATTCTTCTTAGCCACCATACTTATGACTTATTTGCTTACTGATGTAGTCAAAATCCTTATAGCCAAGCGCCTCCGCCATCGCCTTACCCCTACCAATATCCATAAGGTAAAGCAGGGAATTAATATCTTCCTTATTGCCTTCGGTATTTTTCTACTTCTCAATGGCTTCTTTCCTAACTTTATTCAGGAACTTAAAAAATAAATAACAAATGGTTTCACGTGGAACATCTATAATAGTGAGTAATGAAGCGTAAAGAGCAAAACTAACAATACACGAAGCTGTATAGGTGGGTAAAAGTTAAAAAATGATTTTAACCTATCTATTTTTAATAATCTTCATCTATCATGAGTATTTATATCAAAATAAAAAGAAAATAGAAATTTGATAGCTAATTTTAAGTCGTTTTTTTAGGGTTATGCTTATTTTTTTTGAATTTCTCTCACATTTTCCACACTCTTGGATATATAGTCAATCAGAAATAATTTTTCAAAAGATTGATATGCACAATTGTAGGGGCGAATTGCAATTCGCCCTTAATAGTTTTCAAAGGATTGATATGCGCAAATGTAGGGGCTAATTGCAATTAGCCCCTAAAAGAAAATTTGTTAGCTGCTTTATTCGTAATCTGAATTTACCTAACTATAATTTTAGGATATAAAAAAACTGTTCCACGTGGAACAGTTTTTTAACAACGAGTAAAAATAATTATTTTTTTTCATTCAAGGCTTTTACTACATCAGAAGTAATATCTTTATCTTTTTTACCGTAGTGAACACTACCTCCATCATTGGCACCAAGGATAAAATCATAATCATGCTTTTGACCATATTCCTTGATAAAGTTCTTCACTTTCTTCAGGAGTGTATCCATTTTAGTACGGCTTTCCTCTTGGATAGCTTGTTCTTCTATCATAAGTTGTTGTTGTAGCTTTTGGCTTTCTTTCGATAGTTCCTCAAATTTTTGTTGGGCAACTGCCGGAGCAAGGCTCTTAGCCTGCGCTTCGAAGGCTTGGGCTTTTACTTGAAAGGCCTGTGAGATACTATCACGTCTGGCTTGGTATTGGTTGATTTTCCCTTTGAGTAATTCTTCCAAATCCTTCTTTTCCTGATACTCATCCAAAAGCTTACTATTGTCTACATAAGCAATCTTCTGACTTTGTTGGCAGCTTATGAGACTTAAAACTAACGCTACACTTAAAACAACTTTATTCATGACTGTACAATTTTTGAAAACAGGCACAAATATACGAAATTCAATGAATAATCTATTATTTTTTAACACAACAAATAGGAAAAGAATGGATATTTAACGTTTTCACCAAGAATTTTACTTTAATACTTGTACTAATTATGCAATTAAAGACATATGATAGCTTCTTAGTGTTCCACGTGGAACAAATTATTTACTGGCTATTTTTAAAAGATAAATCAGTGAAGAGTATTCTCCTGTCCGCAGTGCAGAGAGATTGGATACCAATCCGTGATAAAAACCCTTTAGAAAATTCATACGTCCTGTCTTGTACTTTTCAGAAAGCAGGCTTACATAAAAGGCATCAAAATACATAGGCTTTACCCCTATTAGCTGAAAACCTTTCTCTGTAAATAGCTGCCAAATACTCTGCTGTGAGAAGTGCCATAGGTGGCGGGGTACATCATAGGCCGCCCAATAGGCTCCATAGTGCTGCGCATCCTGGCTCTTATAGTTGGGCACCGCGATGACTAACAAGCCATCCTCTTTGAGGTGATCCTTTAGAAAACGAATTTGCCCTTCCAGATCAGCAATATGCTCCAGTACATGCCATAGCGTGATTACATCATATTTTTCATCAAGCTGTTCTTGGCTTTCGTATAGGAAAATACCCTTCTCCCCTGCCCTATCACGGGCTTTAGCCTCAGGCTCTACTCCTGTAGCATACCAGCTTTTCTGCTTGGCCATACGAACAAAATCACCCGTACCAGCCCCTATATCCAAAAGGCTCCCTTCAGGAATATATTGTCTTATCAAATCCATTTTTTTTAGCAAAGTATATTGCTTTACCCACTGATAGAGCTTTTCAAGCAAACCTTTCTTTCCATCCGTATGGGAGATATAAGCCTCACTTTGGTAATAGCTTCCCAAGTCATCAGGTACCGGCGTAGTGCGATATAGCGCATACCGCTCCTCATAAGTCAGTGTGAAGGTCTCCCCACTTACACTGTAATCAGTTACTTCCATAGTTCTTGAGTTTTGAGTTTTAAGTTTTGAGTTTATTATTCATTTTCACTGATTTTTCTCTTTCAGAAATATATCAAATTTCTATTTTCTTTTCATTTTGATATAAGTATTCATCACTGATTAAAATCATTAAAATTTGAATGTTTAAAATCATTTTTTCACTTTCATTTTCATTTTCACTTACATGTTCCACGTGGAACATTAGTCACTTGTCACTAACAAACGCTTCTTTCAGGTAGAAAGGTTCAAAGTAAGCAATATCCTCAAAGGTTTGTTGCTTGTATTTCTCGGCGGCCAAGCTACCCATTTGAGTAGCGCTGGGGTAGATAGCTTCTAAGAATACCGCATTAGGGTGCTGACAGATTTTAGCAAACTTGCCACTACCATCTCCTAAGAAAAGTACCTTCCCTTGCGCTAAGTAACTGCTGAAAGAAGTTTCATTTAAGATTTTAGCCACTGTGGGTGCTTGTAGAGAAAAATCTTTGGTATATACCGCTGTGAACACCTCCATCCTGCGGGCATCAATCATTGGGATAATATATGAAATATCTGCCAAATGAGCGGCTGCCCCCCCTGCTAAAATACGCAAAGTAGGTAGCGCTATCAGAGGTATACCCCAACCGTAGCAAAGCCCTTTAGCAGTAGCAGTACCTATACGCAAACCCGTATAAGAACCCGGCCCCGCACTGATGGCGATAGCACTTACAGACTTTCCCGCTATAGTACATTCCTTAAGCACCTCTTCTATGAATACATGCAGATTTTCCGAATGGGAAAACTGCTCCGTTACTACCTCTTTAGCTCCTATCAGTACACCTTCCTTAAAAAGAGCTACCGAACAATTCTTACCCGAGGTTTCCAAACACAAGATAATTGACATCGTTTTTTAATTTTAAATTTTATCTACTGCAAATCATCATTTGCCTATTTTAAATATTGAGAAACTCCCCTTCCCAATTGGGAAGACAAATTTTAAGTCGAATCTAACAAATAAAGACCGATTTTACCCAGTTAATTTTCTATTATCTTTTTCTTTTAATATAAATACTCATTACCAACTAAAATCGTTTAATTTTAATTATTAAAATCATTTTTTATTTTTGTTCTTCACTCTTCACTTTCTTCGTTCCACAAAAGTACAAAAAAAACAGCAAGTAAAAATAACTTGCCGTTTTATTTTTATTATTAGTCACCAGCCATTAATCATTAGTCACCAGCCATTAATCATTAGTCACTAGTCATTAATCATTAGTCACTAGTCGTTAGTCATTAGTCACTACTCTAAGGATATTATCGAAGAACAGCAACATATATTGAGCGTAGTATTTGCCATATTTGTTGAAGGTTTCTTGTGTCTTTTCGTCAGCCTTCCAGTCAAAAAAAGCATGACCAGCACCCCCTACTTGTAGGTATTCCACCTGCTGACCCGCTTTGATAAGGGCTTCCATATAGCGGCTAACTTCCTCATTGCTAATTAGGGGATCCTCAGTACCCCTTAATAGAAAATAAGGTACGGCCCTACTGCTGGCCTCAGGGATATAGTTGATAGGTGCTATTTCCTTTGCAAAAGGATAATCCCTGAAGATTTTTTCAAAGGTCTCTGTGGTGAATACCCCATAGTTAGGAGCTACCCCTTTGATACATTTGCTAAGTTTCTCCTTAATCTCCTCTATCGTTTTCCCTTTAGGCATATAAGTGGGGTAAAACTCAAAAGTGTTTTGTTGCTTGTTGAACCCATTTTCTCCTAAGCGCTCTACGAAATTAGCTACAGCCGAACACAAATGTCCTCCCGAACTATCCCCTGTAAGAAAGATATGCTTGCTATCCCCGCCGTACAGCGAAGCATTCTCCATGATATGCACCACTGCTCCATAGGCATCTTCTATGAGGTCTTGTAGGGTGTTAGGCATCTTATCCCCATCTTCTTTGTCAATCCAGCGGTAGTCTACATTGAAGACCACATACCTTCCACTCTTAGCAAGCTCACGAGCCAAACCACGCATCACCTCTTCGCTATTATGGCTCCAGCCTCCCCCATGGAAGATAACAAGGCAAGGAAGCCTATCCTTACCCTTAGGGGAGTAAATATCATATTTCAGGGTCTTCATCCCTGGCTTGGCATATACAACATCTTGTATCACTCGCAAGCCCTCCTGTGCCTCTTCCTTGACAAAGGCATAGCCAATATTCATTTCACGATCTACCTTTACCGTGAAGGACGAACGCATATATTCATGATAATATACCTGCCCATCATCTACCGTAGAAAAATAACCCCCATCCGATATATAACCCTCGTTAGGAGTGCCTTTTATTGTGAGGGTAGTCCCTCTTTTTACAATGCCATCCTTAGGCAATTTAGGGCTTATGGTATAGGTACCATTCTTAGCCTCATCCAAGGTTACCTTGAATTTCCTTTGCGCCTGCACCCCTCCAGAGAGAAGCGTTAACATGCTTAATAATAATATTCTTTTCATATAATTTTATTAGTTGTTAGTGGTTAGTAGCCAGTGGTTAGCCGCTATTCACTATTCGTTTTTCACTTTTCATTGTTCACTGTTCGTTTTTTCCGACTGCAAAGATACAAAAAAAACAGCAAGTATTGGGATACCTGCTGTTAATTTTTTAGAATCATAGTTAGAAGCCAATGATTAATAATTGCTGACATTAACGATTAACCATTGATCATTAATCATTGGCTATTGGTCATTTTCTCTTGTATTTTTCCGTCCTTGCATCCTGTATCACTCCTTTCCAGTAGGCTTAAAAATAGAAAAATAGGTCTTAGTTTCATCTCTGTCAGAATTTGAAATTCAGTTGCAATTCAAAGGTAAGCGGACGTATGTAAGAGCCTGTAACTAAGCTGCCTTCCGCATCTTGGATATGCTCATAAGGTACTTCCGAATTGGCAATACTGGTCGAAGCTCCCGTTTGGTTGAAGATATTCACCACATTGAAGCCCAGATTCAGGTGTTTATTGATATCATACGAGCTGGAGAAGAAGGATTCCCAGCGGGGTTCTATGAAAAATTGATTGGTAAGGCTCACATATTGCTTGCTGAAGTAGCGGAAGTTTAGCCCAAAGCGGAATTTGTCGATGCTATAGCTGGGGTCTATCTCCATTAGTACCTTCGAGATACCATTCACTACATTGCCATTGTAGCTGATGGGCTGCCCGTTGAACGGATTGACCCAACTGTAATTGCTGTATTCAGGATTCTGAAGGGTAAGTAAGTAGTGCAAGCTGAAGTTCTTGAAGGGTTTCAGTACCATATCCGTTGTCCAGCCTACGGTCTTGATGTCGTAGTGTACCGATACCACGCGGTTTCGATCGCTATCTCTGTCTGAAATACTGAGGCGGGTCTGGTAGTTGTTCCTCGTAAGGGTGGATACTTGGGAAACAAGGCTTACCCACTCATTGTTATAGTAGATACCTCCAGCTACAAAGGGGGTTTGGGTCTTGGTAAAATCAGGGGTATGTGCTCCCGAATAGTCTTCTAAGTAGCCATTTTTTTCCTGATAGGTGAAGTTACCCAATAGCCCAAATTGAGGGCTAAGCTTTACCACCGCTCTTAGGTCTCCATTGACGTGGTACCAATCGTGATGGAAGGGGGTAAAAGGCCTGTGAAGGACGGTGTTGGCCACCGAGCGGGGCTGTAGGCTATAGCTGCCTTCCATCTTTTGGTAGCGGAAGTTGGCACCATAGCTTAGTTCCAGCCATCGATTGACACTCCAAGTATCTGAGACATAGGTGGTAAGCTTAGTCTCATAGCCATCGTGGTATTCACCTCCTACGTTGTAGTCAAAGAAAGGATCGCTGCTACCTACCTTTTGCAACATACGAGGCTGCTTCTCTACAGAGTGGTAGAGGAAGCTACGGTCTTGGTGATAGTTTACCTCCCGATAGTATTGGCCTAAGATACCAATACGCCATTGGTGTTGATCGGTTTGCTTCTCTGCCCATAGGCGGGTCATCCAGGTATGGGTAGGGGTCTTGGGCGAGAGAATGGCCAGCATCTTCTGTACATATTCACCGGTATAGGGAGTGCCATCCATGTACTGGTACTGCTGGTTACCTCTTGGCGAGGCTCCTGCCAATAGGGGAATTGGTGCCGAGGACTTGGCATAGTGAAGCCGTGTGGAGTGCTTCAAAAGCCAATCGCTTCCCATATCATGCTTACCCCAAAAGTCTAAGTTATGGGAGTAAGACCATAGGGGCGAGTCGCTTCCCTCGAAGTCGGCTCGGTAGGGCACTCCTGTGAGGATATCCTTGAAAATGACATACCCATCGCTGAGCATATAGGAGTCCGTCCCGATTCCTATTCCCTTATATTCACTCACCTTCCCATCCGTATGATAAATGAAAGGGGCGTAGTGTCCTATGATTTTGGAGCGGGCAAACTTATAACCGAAGTTAAGTTCATTTCCCTCATCCCATCGATAGCTAACTACGCCTCTGAATAATTGGGTGTCATCAATAAGTCTACTGCCTTTGTGCTTGGCCTCTCCGGGGTCTGCGGTAATCAAGGCACCGATAGCATAGTACCAATGGCTTTGTCCCAAGCGGCCACTAAGGTTCACATCGCCTAAGTAGTAGCCGTGGTGGTTGCCTTTGAGGGTACCTATCAGGGCGGTCTTATCCCCTCCGGTCTTGGTATAGGAACTAACAGCATAACCGAAGTCTCCTAAGGTCACAGTCGATTCACTTACCGACATCAGTCCCTTCATCTGTAAGCTCTGCGAAGGACGCCAAGTACGGCTGGGTAGCTCTGGCCAAAAGTGGTACACCACCGGTAGGTCATTCTCCAAAACTGTAATCCCTCCCACTGAGGACGGTAGGCCAATATTTACCTCCCGTGGCCCCGTATTCGAAGAGGCATTGAGCATCACATTGCGGGTATCCTCTCCTTCTACAGCTTTTCCTTTTACAGACAAGCTGTCCTTTTGCTGTGCCAGCATAGGAATTCCTATAAGGGCTGAAAACAATAAAAAATAATTACGTTTCATACATTATAAATTTTATTTTCGCCCCAAAGATATAACATTTTTTCGGAATAAAAATAAAAAAATATAATTTTTTTCACATAAAAAGGATATTTATGTATTAATTAGTTTTTGGGTGCTTATGGGGTACTAATAAAGCGAACCCTTCGTCAAGATATAGTATATTTTTTTAACATTATTCACTAGTTACTAGTAATTGGTCATTAGTCACTTGTCATTGTTTATTGGTTATTTGTCATTAATTTCGTATTTTTGCCCCACTTATAAGATAACAGATTGAGACATTGGAATATTCGCAGATGGACACATTGGCTTCTGCTTCCGCTACTGCTTTGGGGGGGCTACCATCTCTTTTTTTATATTGATTCGCAGCAGGAACAGCGGCAGGTGGCTCAGAACAAAGACCGCCTTCGCCTCTCCCCTACCCAAATGGACTCCCTTCGCCCTGGGGATATCATCCTCCGCCGTGGCTATGGCTTCTTCAGTGATATGATTTCCAAAAGGCTGAACAATGGCACCTACGACCTTACCCATTCGGGGATCCTCTACCAAAGGAATGGCCATTGGTGGGTCATCCATGCGCTCTCTTCCGATGTAAGCCCTATCAACGGTATGCAGCAGCAACCCCTCTCCACCTTCCTGCGCTATTCCATGCCGGAGAAAATCCTCGTGGTACGCCCCCAAGGCCTCTCCCCAGAGCAAGGCCTCCAAGTAGTGGAGCGCGCCCAATACTACCTAAAGCAGCAGGTACCTTTCGACCATCGTGGGATCATCGACGACCCCTCCGAACTCTACTGTACCGAACTCATTTACCAAATCCTCGACAATGACCTCCACTACCTCCACTTCCCTACCGACTACAACACTCGTAAGGAACTTTTCTACTCCATGACTACCCTCTACGACCCTAAATACTTTAGAATTGTAATCAATACCTACAAAGATAATGACTAACGACTAATAACTAACGACTAATGACTGAATTACACTCCTATATCACTCAGCTTAATGCACAGTATGTTACAGGCAAAGCTACGGAACACTCCTATCGCCCTTTACTTAAGAACCTTTTGGAGGATCTTCTCCCAAAACTCAATATCATCAACGAACCCAAGCGACAAGCTTGTGGCGCACCCGACTATATCCTAACTTACGCCGACCTGCCCATCGGTTTTATCGAAACCAAAGATATTAACGACAAAGACCTCAAAGGCGAAAAATCCAAAAACGGAAACAAAGAACAATTCGACCGCTACAAAAAATCACTCACCAACCTTATATTTACCGATTACCTCACCTTCCATTTCTACCGAAATCAAGAACTCCTACATTCTATAGCCATCGGAAAAGTAACCGACAGAGGCATCACACCCCTACCTGAAAACTTCGATACCTTCCTTACCTATATCCAAAATTTCGGTTCCTTCGAGCCCTCAGGTATCGCCAAAGCCGAAGACCTCGTTACCCTAATGGCTGCCAAAGCACAACTACTCTCCAAAATCATCGAAAAAGCACTCTCTGAAGACCTCTCTAAAGGCATACAAACCGACCTCACCGATCAACTCACCGCCTTTAGCAACATACTTATTCACAACATTTCTGCTAAAGACTTCGCCGATATGTACGCCCAAACCATTACCTACGGGCTCTTCACCGCACGCTATCACGACCCCACCCTCTCCACCTTTAGCCGACAAGAAGCCTACCAACTCCTGCCAGCCTCCAACCCCTTCCTCAAAAAACTATTCGGGTATATCGCAGGAATAGAAATAGATACCCGTATCAGCTGGGTGATAGACGACCTCGTGCAAATGTACCTCGCCTGCGATGTAGCTCAAATGCTCGCCTCCTATGGCAAAGACACCACCAAAGACCCCATCGTACACTTCTACGAAGACTTTCTCGAAGCCTTCGATCCCCAAGTGCGCAAAGCTCTCGGCGTATGGTACACCCCACTGCCCGTAGTCAATTTTATGGTGCGTACCCTCGATACCCTGCTCAAAGAGCAGTTCAACCTCCCACAAGGTCTCGCCGATACCTCCAAAATAAAAATACAAACTAAGCAAGACAACAAAATAGCAGGCTTCGATATAGAAGAAAAAGAATACCACCGCGTACAAATACTCGACCCCGCCACCGGTACAGGCACCTTCCTTACCCAAATCATCGAGTATATAGCCCAGCAGTTCAAGGAGCAACGAGGCATTTGGCAAAACTACGTCCAAGAACATCTCCTACCACGCCTCAACGGATTCGAACTCCTAATGGCAAGCTACGCCATCGCACACCTAAAGCTCGATATGCTCCTCTCTCAAACACAAATTACCGAGAGCACCAACCGCATACAAATATACCTGACCAACTCCCTCGAAGAACCCACCCCCGACCGCTCTCTACCCCTCGCCCGTTGGCTCTCCGACGAAGCCAACGAAGCCAACCGCATCAAACGCGATACCCCCGTAATGTGCGTGATAGGAAACCCTCCCTACAACGGGGAGAGTGTAAATAATGGAAAATGGATAAGTGACCTTATAAACAAATACAAAAAAGATCACAAAGGCAAGGTTATTCCCAATACCAAATGGGTGAATAACGATTATGTGAAGTTTATCCGATTTGGAGAATATTTCATACAACGAAATGGACAAGGACTCCTTACTTATATCACTGATAACAGTTTTTTGGATAGTCTTTCATTCAATGGAATGCGCCACCATCTGCTCCGAACCTTTGATAAGATATACATCATTAACTTACACGGCAATAGCAAAATAAAAGAAACTACTCCCGATGGCACTCCTGATGAAAATGTATTTAACATTATGCAAGGGGTAAGTATTAGTATATTTGTAAAAGCACCTAATACCGCTCCAAAAGAGCAACTTGCAGAAGTCTATTATTATGACCTATATGGCAAGCGAACTGAAAAATTTGCTTTCTTAGACGAGAACTCTCTCAATACCATACCCTTCAGCCACTTAACAATGGTTGAACCTCATTATTTTTTTACTCCTAAAGACTTCTCCTTACAAGAAAAGTATGATAGTTTCTTTAGTATAAAGGACCTTTTTATGAAAGGAGGCGTAGGCATTTGTAGCAAACGTGATGATACCGCTATCCAATTTACCAAAGAAGCCATTACCCAAGTAGTAAAAGACTTTAATGACCTTGACGAAGCCACTCTGAAAAGTAAATACCCTTCTGAAACTAAAGAAAGTCGAGATAAAAAAACTGCTTTTGCCAAAGCAAACATACAAAAAATGGGGATAAAGGATAGCTACCTACAACCTATCACCTATCGCCCTTTTGATATTCGTTGGACTTATTTTACCAATCAATCCAAAGGATTCTTAGCTTATCCTACCTATGAAATAATGCAACATTTTATCAAAGGTGAAAATTTAGCCTTAGTAGTTTCTAAACAGACGGTGGAAGATTTCAGACATATATTTGTTACTAAAAATATTGCTAATCTAAATCTAACAGGAATAGCTGCAAGGTATGGAGCAGGTTACGTTTTTCCTCTCTATCTTTATGAAGAAGAGGCTACCGAAGAAGGGCAAACTCTCAAGATGGATTTTCATAGCAAAAAAATCCCCAACCTAAACCCCGAAATTCTTAAAAAATTAGGGGGCAACCCACTCACTGCCTTCGACTATTGCTATGGCATATTGCACGATAAAAACTATAGGGAACAGTACAAAGAATTCCTAAAAATAGACTTCCCCCGCATCCCCTACCCAAAAGATAACGAGGAACTCCAGCACTACGCCACCATAGGCAAACACCTGCGAGAGCTACACCTTTTGGAAAGCCCTGAAGTACAAACTCCTATTACTATCTTCCCCATAGCAGGAACTAATCTGGTAGAAAGTGTAAGCTATGTAGCAGGCAAGGTATATATCAACGATATCCAATATTTTGGAAAAGTACCCCTTGAGGCCTGGGAAACCTATATTGGCGGCTACCAGCCCGCCCAAAAATGGCTCAAAGACCGCAAAGGTCAAACCCTCACCTACAATGATATTATCCATTATCAACAGATGATTACGGCACTTTTTTTAGCGACTAACGACGAGTGACAATTTTTGATGAATCACTATGAGTTTCACTTAAAAATCGTATCTTTGCACTTCAATTAGTCATTAGTCATTAAAAAACAACTATGTTAATAGATTTCAACACCCTACCCGATACGGCCAAGGTATGGATATACCCTGCCAATCGACTGCTCAATGCGGAAGAACTTAGCCAAATTACGGCCGACCTTACCGCTTTTCTCGACTCTTGGGTCTCCCATACCCAAAGGGTACGCTGTGCTTTCCAGATACCTTATGACCGCTTTATCGTTATCGCCGCTGATGACAACCAGCATATCGGCGGTTGCTCCTTGGACGAGCTGGCGCACTTTATCCAGGAATTGGAGAAAAAACACAACCTACTTCTCTTGGACAAGATGAATGTTTCCTTCCGTCATGAGGGAGAAATATGCTACATTCCCTTGGTCGATTTCAAAAAATTAGCCCAACAGAAAAAGGTTGATAACCATACGATTGTCTTTAACAACTTGGTTACCAACCTTTATGAGTACCAGCATGATTGGGAAGTTCCCATGCAAGATAGCTGGCATAATCGTTTCCTTAGATAGCTAAGGCAGTGATTATTTCTTTGCTTTTAGCTTCACAACGAGTTCTACTTCGTCGTTGATGAACTTGTCTTTCAAGTCTCCAAATACAGACTTAGAAGCGTAGTTCACTCCGAAATCCACACGGTTGATTTCGAATGGTTTGGACTCGAGGCTTACTTCGTTATCGCTAATGGTAAGGCTAGCAGGGAAGTTGATGGTTTTGGTCTTGCCCTTAAGGGTAAGGTCACCTGTTACGTTTGTACCATCGAAAGAAGTCAATTTGAAAGATCCAGTAGGATAAGTCTTTACGTTGAAGAAGTGGTCAGCACCATCTTCCTTGCCTGTACCTTTGAGGTGGGCTTCGAGGTCTGATTTGCCTTCGTCTTCAGTGATGTCAGTTACGGTAATGGAGTTCATATCAATCACGAAATCTCCAGTGATATTGCCATTATTCATATTTAGGGCACCGCTTTGTAGAGAGATAGTACCTTTGTGTTGTCCAGTAGGTTTCTTTCCTACCCACTCGATCACAGAGCTGGGTTCTACAGCATAGCTACCAGAGGTGGCTATCCCAGCGGCAGTTTGTTCTACTGCGACAGCGGCTTGTTCTACAGCAGCAGCGGCCTGTTCTGCTTGGTTATTCTTACAGCTACTTGCTACCAAAGCAAGTACTACAGCACATGAGAGTACGATTTTTTTCATGAAAAAATTATATTTACAAATTAAACGGCAAAGATAGCTTTTATTTGTCAGCTAATTACTATATAAAAGTTAAATATACTAAAAATATATGCAAACAGATATTTCTATCGTAGGAATGGGAAGTATCTCTCCCTTAGGAGCAAAGCCGGAACAGGTAGTACACTCTTATGGATACCACAATCATCTATTGGTGAATAAGGCGGTGGGCGATACACTTTTTCCTGTAGGCCAACTCTGCGAGGATGCCCAACAGCAGATAGCCCTTCTTAGGGAGGAGTCGCCTAAGTATAAGAGTTTAGACCCTTCGGTACTTTATGCCATCTATGCGGCTCGCCAGGCACTTGCCCAAGCGGGTTGGCCTTCGGATAAGGACTTTGGGCTGAATATAGGTTCTTCTCGTGGGGCGACAACCCTCTTGGAGGCTTATCATAAGGACTTCTTGGCTCAAGGCAAGTGTCCGCCCTTGGCCTCCCCTACAACTTCCTTGGGCAATATTGCCTCTTGGGTGATGCAGGATGCCAAGGGTCAGGGGATTGCTATCTCCCACTCGATTACCTGTTCTACGGCCTTGCATGCGCTGGTCAATGCGGTAGCTTGGCTCAAGGCTGATATGGCGGAGGCTTTCTTAGTGGGTGGGAGTGAGGCGCCGCTTACTCCCTTTACCCTTGCACAGATGAAAGCGCTTAAGATATATGCCGACCCCTGTGATCCCTATCCCTGTCAGCCACTTAAGCAGGACAAAAGCAAGAGTACCATGGCACTGGGGGAAGGAGCTGCGGTCTTTGCCTTGGAGAAGGGAACCCTCCCTCACGCCTTGGCTACCATCAGGGGTATCGGTTATGCTACAGAGAAGATTAACCATCCGGTGGCTATCTCCCCCGATGCTGAGGCGCTTGAGCGCAGCATGCGGCAAGCCCTCGAGGGCTTCGATCCTCAACAGGTCGATGTGGTTATCCCTCATGCTACCGGTACCCTCAAGGGAGACCAGGCCGAACTCCTTGCCCTTGAAAAGGTCTTTGGCAAAGCGCTGCCCGAGCTTACAACCAACAAGTGGAAGATAGGACATACCTTCGCTGCCAGTGGTGCCTTGGCTATCGAAATGGCGATACATATGTTCCGCACCCAGTCTTTTTTCCCGCTTCCCTATGCTACCCATACCCCTGCTGGCCAACCTATCAAAAATATACTGATCAACGCTACCGGCTTCGGCGGCAATGCAGTGAGTGTGCTAATTGGCAAATTAGCCAATTAGCCAATTGTCTCATTGCCTCATTGTCTCATTATCAAATTAAATAATTGAGGTGTCAAAGTATTTTCATATATTTGCACTCTGAAAATGAATGTATGATGGAATTATTTAAGGGACAAAGCCTCTTAGAGTTTACTGAACGCTTTAAAACTGACTTAGATTGCGAAGAATAGCTAGCTTCTTTAAAGTGGGAAGATGGATATTGCTGTCGCAAATGTGGTCATAAAAAATACCAAGTCAGAAAAGACCTTTCACGTACTTGTAATATCTGTTCAGATACGGAAAGTCCTACTGCTGGAACACTATTTCATAGACTAAAATTTGGGTTACGTAA
>NZ_KE992086.1:0-1263 GCF_000466425.1 Capnocytophaga sp. oral taxon 863 str. F0517 | reverse complement strand
TGCAAAAAGTCCGTGAAGCTATGAAATCCAGTGAATCGCACAAAATGAATGATAAAAGAATTGTAGAGCGTTCTCACATTTCCCAAAGTCAATTAGTATGTAGCTAAATAGACACCTCAAAAAACAAATTTTAAATGGAAAATAGAATATTTATTGAACAATTATGTAATAAAGGATGGAATGTCAAAACAGTAGATATTTCAAATCTTGTAATTAACTCTTCAGCTAAAGGAAGAGTTGTAAAAACAATAGAAGAATATAAAGAATTTCTTAAAATATTTTCTTTATGCTCTAATAGGGAAGACAATATTTGGTTCTTATCTTATCAAGATTTTTCTAAAAATGATGAAAACTCTTTTTCTTGGAATGAATTTGAATGTCAGAGTATTGATTCTGCCTTAGACGAAGAAATGTTATCTGATATTAAATCCTTTTGGGATAAACATTTGCCAATTTTAATGTCTGTAAAAAATGGATATAGCTATGTCGCAATAGGTATAGGTGAATTTAATAATGGAAAAATATTTTATGGTACAGAACCTGAGTACGAAGATGTAGCTATAATTGCTAATTCATTTTATGAATTTAAAGAAAAATATATATCTGCATTAAATGGAAAGGATTGCGAAAATTTTTACCAGTATATTATTTAAATATTTTCTTAGTATTGGATATAAAAATTTTGTGTTAGGTACTTGCTCAATGTTTTAAAAAGTAGTAATTTTATAGGTTGAGGAATTTACGGTACTTTTACCACATAGGGGAGTATGGTGCCTCACAGGCAGAGTATGCAAAGGCTCAGAGCAGGGTATATAGAGGGAATATCACCATTGTTCACTGTACTCTATACACTATGCACTAATAAAGAGCCTACAACCAAGAAGGCGAACTGATATGGGAACGCGAACAAGACCTCTATGGCAACTCCCGACAGGGCTTTGCTAAAGAGAATTTTAGGCGTCCATTCAAGTACCAAGGGCAATATTACGATCCTGAGATAGAACTTTGCTACAATTGATTTAGGTATTATCACCCTGAGTAGGAAAGCATAATAAAACTAAAGATACTAATGGGAAACCTATTAGTGGATATCATAATCATGAAATTGGACATACATTTGATAGAACTCCTCATTTCAATGCTTGGAGTGAAAGCACAGGCACAAGTTCTAAAAATAATGTTCATCTATACTATGAATAATACTTTATAAAAATATTACAATGAAAAAAAAATGGATATGTTGTACAACAGAAGAGTTAGGTG
>NZ_KE992085.1:848-1196 GCF_000466425.1 Capnocytophaga sp. oral taxon 863 str. F0517 | reverse complement strand
CCGAGGCGGTAAAGATACGCGCCGTCTTGTTCTGATTTTGGTGGAAAGGATAAAAACGCGTAAGATGATTACCCCTGTCATAAGCCTGCTGCTGAAGGTTGCTGGCAAAAAGACCGCCTCCGTTGTTGCTTTCAATATGACAACGTTCTACCTTGTACTTCTCAAGCATATAAGTGATTGTTTTTTCCGTTACTTCCATGGGGTCTTTCGTATATAAGACGTCTAAGATATAGTTCCCTTCCTCTGCTTCTCGGTAAAACAAGGCACATAAGTAATCACTACCGCTATCTGCTGCATCGATGTAAGCTACCGTGTAGTAACGCGATGGCAAATCCATATAGCAGTTGA
>NZ_KE992085.1:370-748 GCF_000466425.1 Capnocytophaga sp. oral taxon 863 str. F0517 | reverse complement strand
TGGGGTCTTGCTGGTACAAACTTTCAAAGACGGCAGGGTTACGTTCCTTAATGGCTAAGAGCTTTTCCGCACTGTGTCGTTCTGGCCACAAGGCTTCGCCTTCCTCACGTGGGTCAAGGGCGGTAGGCGCCTTGTTTTGGATAGCAGGGAAGCTCACGCGTACCCAGCCGTTGGGGTTTTCGATAGGGTCGTATTCGCCTTCTTGTTCTAAAAGTCTGCCCGCTAAATCTTCCATATGCCAACGGGTAAAGACTAAGAGTTGTTGGCTGTCGTTATGGAGTCTGGTGGAAGCTACGGTATCGTACCAGTCGGCTATATTCTGTCGGATGAGAGGCGACCAAGCTGCCGCGGCATCCTTATACAAATCATCCATAATCA
>NZ_KE992085.1:0-270 GCF_000466425.1 Capnocytophaga sp. oral taxon 863 str. F0517 | reverse complement strand
TGTTTTGGATAGCAGGGAAGCTCACGCGTACCCAACCGTTGGGGTTTTCAATAGGGTCGTATTCGCCTTCTTGTTCGAGCAAGCGACCGGCAAGGTCTTCCATATGCCAACGGGTAAAGACCAAGAGTTGTTGGCTGTCGTTGTGAAGTCTGGTGGAAGCTACGGTATCATACCAGTCGGCTATATTCTGTCGAATGAGAGGCGACCAAGCCGCCGCGGCATCCTTATACAAATCGTCCATAATCAAGACATCTACCGGCTCGCCGGTTA
>NZ_KE992084.1 GCF_000466425.1 Capnocytophaga sp. oral taxon 863 str. F0517 | reverse complement strand
TTCCAAAGTAACTCCTGAAGACTATGAACTTAGCGAAGATAAAAAGACCTTAGTTAGGTGGAAAGGAGAAAACATCAAAAGCTTGGATATGAACATCATAGAAGGTCTCAAAGAGGTTACTAAAATAGAAAAAGATGCCTTTAGGGATCATGAAAATCTCGAACATGTTATATTACCTAAAGAGCTCACTTTCATTGGAGATAGAGTATTCTACAGATGTGAGAAACTAATAGATGCAGAGATCCCTGATAGTGTAACTTCTTTAGGAGGAGCTTCTTTCTCTGGTTGTAAAAATTTAGAAAAAGTAAATCTCCCTAAGGGAATCACATTCATCGATGCTGTTACACTATATAATTGCGCAAAAATCACAGAAATCACAATCCCTGAAGGTGTCACAGAAATTGATTGGAGTGCTTTTGCTGGTACAGGAATAAAAGAACTCGTATTTCCATCAAGTATCCAAAAGTTGGGTGATAGAGTGATACAGTTCTGCAAACAATTAGAAAAAATAGTTTTTAAGAGTGACACCCCTCCCACTATTAAGTACAGTTCCCTAAGAAGAGCTGTAGAAGAGCCGCCTTTGAAGATATATGTCCCTAAAGGAAAAAAACAAACCTATATTGACAGCTCTAAGTACTGGAAAGATTTTGAAGGACTAATCATAGAATTGTAAAACTATATAACAATGAAAACACTATCTATTAGTATAACGTTATTACTTACCATTGCTCTCTTTACCCAATGTAACAAAGAGGATACCACAGATGCTGCAAAAAAAGAAGAAAAGGAACTTACCCTAAAGGA
>NZ_KE992083.1 GCF_000466425.1 Capnocytophaga sp. oral taxon 863 str. F0517 | reverse complement strand
TCCTTTAGGGTAAGTTCCTTTTCTTCTTTTTTTGTAGTATCTGTGGTATCCTCTTTGTTACATTGAGTAAATACTAAAGAAGTACCTACAAGAATAGTTAATAGTATTTTTTTCATGTTTTAATTATTTTCTATTAAGTGTTATTGGTTATTTTGGAGAAGCGATTTTGAACATTCCGGTTGTGTTGTTCTGATTATCTCCAGCTATGTTATTTACAAAGTCGGTCATTTGTAGAGCTGAGTGGACACTGGGAGTTGCACTATGATTGGGGTTGTCTTCAGAATCATTCTCTGTTAGAGTGATTTTCTTAGTGCCATTAAGGAGTTTGTCAAAGTCGGCAATAATAGTAATTTCAGCGTTTTGATTACCAATGGTTATTTCTTTGGCTAAAGGCAATTTTATATTTCGAGAGGCATCGACCCCGATTTTTTTAGTATCTCTATCCTTAATAGTGCTACCTATATGGATGGACAAAGTTTTATCTTGACTTCCCCAGAAGCCTTCAATTTTAGTAAAGCGATATCCATTTCCCCATTCCCAATGCATACGAGTGTCATTCTTTTCAGCTGCTTTGTAGAACTTAGGGAAACGTTCTTCATCAAGTTTGTTTAGCTCCTTACGGATACCATAGTCAAATTGAATTTCTTTGTATTGTCCTGTAGGTAAGTTGCTTAATTCCAATTTTAAAGAAGTAGGTTTTGCTTGGTCTAGTATAAAAGCACCTGTGTCAAGATTGTCACTATTATAAGAGACAACACTATTATCAGTTTTTATTAGACGGATGTTACTGATTATATACTTTACTTCAGAAAACTTAAGTGCTTGTCCGTTGGAAGTGTATGGTTTAGCACTAGCAGCATTTGCTCCTAACGTCAGTTTTTCTGTTCCTACATAATTTTCAAATTGTAAGGAGAGTTTTCCTTCATCTTTTAATTCAGAATTAGGTTTTTTTTCATCTTGCTTAGAATTATTATCGTCTTTACTACATGAAGAGAGTGCGGCTACTGTAGTGATAGCCATGAGGAGCGTTTTGAATTTTCTCATTTTTATATAAATTAAAATTTTAGAAATTAGGTTTTAGGGTGTGTTTTTCTATCCCTAAAGTATAAAAATAGGGAAAATATTAGGTGGTTAAATTAGAAAAAGAAATACTCATCTTTATCTCTAAAAATGAGTATTTCTTTAGAGATATCTTTTAAATAAATTGTGCTTATTTTTTGGATTACTTATGCTAATGTAGATAGATGACCATAAGGCATGGCAAGGATACGAACAAAAAATGTGGAATGTGGAAAAGGTCTTTTGTTCTGTGGAATGTACCCTGTATTCAAGGCGCAGAAGGGCATCCTTCATGGGTGGCTACATTAGGATCATATAAGGTTGAGCTGCAAGCTCGCACCAGCATAAGCACGAGCTGCAGGCTCGTGTAAAGATGAATGAAGAAGTCATGCGATCGGAGGTCGCATCTGTTTTCTGATGATCTTATGAAGAAGCAATTGTTCCTTGAAGAAGAAAGGGGGTAACTCCTCTATAGATAGCATTACCTTAGTCTCGAAAGCGAAGGGCTGTACGACCACTAAGTCGATATCTTTTAGGTTGAGGAGCTTATCAGAAGTTTTGGAGGTGTCCTCTATGTTCTTTTTCAGGTGGCATTTTCCATGGCAATCCATTTCTTTCTTGTCTTTATTGACACAATAGGCTTTTTCAATGAAATCGCGATTGATATGGTAATGCACAATAAGAAGCGTCTGCTGAAAGGCTATCAGCAGAATAAGTAAGGATAAGAAAAAACTTACAAAACGCTTCACAATAGATGATTTTTAATGTCGGAAATCTAGGGCAAAGATACGATTTTTTTTCAGATAAACAAGTCTTATTTTTAAAATTTCGCAATTATTTTTTAATTGCTGATAATCAGCCTCTTATAATAGATAGTTGATTATTAATGTCTAAAAAATTTTGTTTGTTAGAAAAAAAGCTATACCTTTGCCCTCAAATTCTACATTCATCTTTTACAGTATGAAGACTGTTATGGCAAAAATAATAACTTATGTACTGGCACTCTGCCTGTTAGCCTTACCGCTTACAGGAGAGGTAGCAGGACATGTATGCCCCAAACAGTCGCTGAAGTCTTCTGCTAAGGCGGGTATGGCTTGCCACAAAGAAGAGATGCCTGATTGCTGTAAGAAGAAAAACGGATGTGCTCCCAAGCATGCTTGTTGCCAAGCGTTGCCTATAGCTTCCTATGCTAGATTGGAAAGGAGCGAAACGACTTCTGTTATCGTACTTGTTAAAAAACAAGTACTTCCTACTATTGTATCACCATGGGCTGTGGCCCTTGAGGATTTTCCTTGGGAGCGAACCACTTGCCTTATTAATTCTTCCGCTATTTTGCTGGTGAAGGATATCCCTATCCTCTTTCAGCAATTTCTTTGTTAGCACTTTTAATTTTTTTCTAAAACTAACACTTTCATGGACGTATAGGGTCTTTTCCTTATACAATCTGTGCCAATGAGAGTACTCTATTTTTACAGCCCAAGGAATTCCTTTAGAGCTGTGGGAGAATTTTAAAAAAAAATTAAAAGAAAATTAACAATGAAGAAATATATATGCTTAGCATTATTCATGCTACCTCTTTCTATCTTTGCACAGACAATGTTGCAAGGAAAAATATCCCTCAAAGATGCCACTGATACCTTCACCGAAACAGGGGTGAGTATCTATTGGGAAGATACCACCATAGGTACTACAACCGATGCCAATGGTCACTTCAAACTATTGTATAAGCCAGAGCTTAAAAAACTGGTGGTCAGCTACGTAGGATTCAAGACAAAGGTGCTTACCATTACAGATCCTATGAAATTTGTCAACGCTATTCTACAGGAAGACACGAACCAATTGGAGGCAGTACAAGTCACTGTAGCCAAGCGCAAACCTACCGAACGCTTGCAGCTAAGCACAGCGGGGATGGTCAATATCAACTCAGGAGAGCTACTCAAGGCAGCTTGCTGCAACCTCTCCGATAGCTTCGAGACCAGCTCCAATACGGAAGTCGCGGTAGCCGATGCGGTGACCGGTACCAAGCAGATAAAGATGTTGGGCTTAGCCAGTCCTTATCTTTCGCTCACTCAGGAGAATGTGCCCAGCATACGCGGGGCTTCACAGGTGTATGGGTTGACTTTTATACCAGGCTCATGGGTAGATAATATCCAGCTGATCAAAGGAGCAGGGAGTGTGATCAACGGTTATGAGAGCATCGCTGGACAGATCAATACCGAATTGGTAAAGCCAATCCTTGATACCCCTATTTACCTGAATGTATATGGTAGTGAGGACGGACGTTTTGAACTGAATAATCACCTCAATACCAAGGTGAGTGACCACTGGCATACGGGGCTTTATATACATGGTAATGCCCGTAATATGCAGATGGACAACAATGGTGATGGCTTCATGGATGTACCCACAGGTAGCCAAATCAACCTGATGAACCGTTGGCAGTATGCCAATCCCAATACTGGCTGGATGTCCAACCTTAGCCTACACTATCTCTATGATGATAGAAAGGCAGGGCAACTTAGCTCCCTTGCGATCCCTTCTCTATGGCAAAGCACTAATAAGATTCATCAGTTCAACGCTTCGGCTAAGCTCGGTTATATATGGGAGGATATGCCTTACCAGAGTCTTGGTTTCCAGGCCGACTATAAGCAGTATGATCAGGATGCTCGTTTTGGGCTAAATGATTATGCGATCTCACAGAAGACCCTTTATGTCAATGCCCTCTTCAAGTCTATCATAGGCAATACCAATCATACCTTTACCACAGGGATCAATAGCATTACCGATGTGATAGACGAGCGAGTAGGAGTTCCCTCTCTCTCCGGAGATTATGACCGTACCGATTTCTCTGCTGGGGCCTTCTTCGAGTACAGCCTCTCTGCTGGGGATACCTTTGGGCTTACCGCAGGAGCCAGAGCGGACTATCACAACCATATAGGCGCCTTCATTACCCCTCGTTTCCACTTGCGCTATATGCCTTGGAAGAAGGGAACCCTTCGCCTTGCTGTCGGTCGTGGCGAACGCTTGGCTAGTATCTTCTCTGAAAATCAAAAGCTCTTCTCCACTGCCAGAGCCATACGCCTGATGGGTAGCGAGACGGATAAGACCTATGGACTTTCCCCTGAGATTGCTTGGAACTATGGGCTTTCCTTTACCCAATACTTGCCCTTGGGAGGTAGAGACTTAGAGCTGGTGGGTGACTTATATTATACCAATTTTACCAATCAGGTAGTGGTGGATTGGGACAATCCCAGAGAGGTGGCTTTCTATAACCTCACCGGTAAGAGCTTTTCTACCAATTTCCAAATAGAGGCCAACTATGAGATCCTCAAGCGTACTCACCTGAAGGTCGCCTATAAGTGGTTTGATGTACAGACCGATTACCTTTCAGGAAGGCGAACCCAACCTTTCCAACCTAAAGAGCGCTGGATGGTCAATCTCTCCTATGAAACCACTCCTCAAGAAGGCCGTCAATGGAGATTCGATACCACTTTCAATGCAGTAGGTAGCCAACGCCTACCGGATACTTCCTCCAATCCGCAGGCTTACCAAATGGGAGATACCGCAGCTGCCTATACCACCACTCAGGCACAGCTTACCCGAGTATTCTCTCCTATGATAGAGGTTTATTTAGGGGCAGAGAATCTCTTTAATTACTATCAAAAACGTGCTATCATAGCCTCCGATGCGCCTTTTGGCACTTATTTTGATGCTTCTATGGCCTATGCACCTGTACAAGGACGTATGATCTATGCAGGATTGCGGTTCAAACTTAAGTAAAACAAATTAAAAACCTATATTATCATGAAAAAATTCATATTATTGGCTTTTTTAGCCCTTTCGTTGCCTGTGTTGGCACAAAATAAAAATGCAAAAGCCCAGCTTCAAGTAGAAGGGGTTTGTAACTCCTGTAAGGCACGTATAGAAAAGGCTGCCTTAGGAGTAAAAGGCGTGAAATACGCTCAGTGGAATGTAAACTCGCACCAGCTTTCTCTCATTTTAGACGAGCGAAAAACCTCAACGGATCAAGTACAAGAGGCTATTGCCAAAGCAGGACACTCCAACAACCTTGCCGATGGCTCTCACAAGGTAGAAGCCAGTGAGGAAGACTATAACAAGGTTAGTGATTGTTGTAAGTACCGTGATGAAGAAGTGGTAAAAGCACACCATTAGAAAGAGAAAAGAGGCTATCCGAAAAGGGTAGCCTCTTTTTTTAGTGGTATCTTAGGATTAAAACTTGCCGGTAATATCCGCAATGCTGAAGCGGCCATCGATATCCTGAATTTGGATTTTTCCACTGAGAATATCGAAGAAGAAATCACGTATTTTCTCAACCGTCAGTAGGGCAGGGGTTCCGTCCTTGTCGGGGCCTAAGTCATAGGTTTTGAGCAATTGGCTTCCGAGGCTGGCGGCAGTCAAAAGGAAGTGATTTTGGAATTTATCCGTATCGAGCAGATCAGCAGCCAGTACCTTTCCTATGACGGTATAGCTACGTAGTGTTTTCTGAATATCCTGGTCGGTAAGGGAGGACTTCACCTCGTCCGTTTCGGTATCCATAGCTATTTTTCCAGAGTTAGGTGCCTGTTCGAGGCCTTTGTAGAGCGCACCGAGGTCAGCCAAGCTCAGGTTGTAGAGCCTTGTATCAGCAGTAGTTTGCATTTTTTCAATAGAGAAGGCACTGGGGAGTAGGAGGCTTAGTTGGCCTTCTACACGTACCGCAGGAGCGTTGAAAGTCCCTACGATACAGTTTTTCAAATCGATTTGCTGGGTTGCAAAGACTCCGCCACATATGACAGAGTTCTCCAGGATTACCTCATCGGCATAGATACTTCCGGCGACAAAGGCATTGTATAGGGTTACGCTCTTGGCATTGATATCTGAATAAAATAGAGGTTTCACCTGGGCAGCTCGCGATACGATAGAGTTGGCCGAACCGACACTTTTCTTAAAGGTGATATCCCCTTTGGCTTCGCTATTGATATAGAGTTCCAGTTGGGTAAAGACAGCTCCTTGTATTTCTAAGGAGCCATTTTGTATTTCCATTTTATGCGCAAAGACCGGGCCTTCTATGATGGTATTCCCCTGTACGGTAATGGTACGGGTGAGCTCAGATACTCTTTCGGGTAGGATACTTCCCTTGACTAAGTTATCTTTTAGTTGTATATTACTTTCATTGAAACGAATTTCCTTTAACTGCATGATTATAGACTTTTAATATGATTGAAATTGAGTAGTTTGAGAATACGCTCTCTGACACGGGTGGTGTGTGTATCCCCTTGGGTATATTTTTGGTTGAGTTCCGCATTGAAGAAACGGCTTATCTGGTTACTTTCCTCCTGAGGGAGGTTGCTCCAGGCCTTCTCTTGGAAACCAGAAAGGAGTTCCTTTGGATCCTGTTCGCAGAGCAGCTCGCAGGGAAATACCTCTTTATCTAACTCATTTTTAGCGCTTTGGGTTTCTATAAAACAAACGGGAGCATATCGGGTACCTTGGGCTTGCTCCTTAAGCATATTTTTATCAATGGTCTCTTCCAATTGTTTTTGTTTAAGGAGGAAGGTATTGGCTTTTCCGATTGTTTCAAGGGCACGTTTTTTGGTAAGGGAAGCACTGATCTGCGCTTGTAGGGCTGCCTCTTCGCGACCGAAAACTGTAACGGTAGTGGCCAGGTCGTTCTCCATGGTACGGCTCTGTTGCTGGTCACATTGTTCTTTGAAGAGAAAGGCAGGCTTATCCAATAGTTGAATGCGATTGGCCAATTCATGATTGAGGTCTTCAAAGATTTTCAAGTAGCGCCCTGCGATACTTTGGTAATCCCGTTCCATCTGTTTTTGTTTCTCAAAGCAACGTTTTTTCAGCTCTTGTAGATGTAGGAAGGTAGCCTCGATACGGGAGTTCAGCTCCATGATCTGTTGGTCGATTTCCAATCGGATGGTATTGAAAAAGCCACTGATGATCGTACTTCCTACCTTTTCAGCATTTTGGTTGATAGCGGCAATCTGTGCTGCTTCAGTAGCCGCTACCGAGGAGGTCAGTCCATTGACCGCACTCTTGCAGGTGTGAACCCCTTTATCAAAGGAATCTGTATCTACCTCTATGGTTATATATACAGTATCACTTACAGAGCCGCTATAGTTTACACTTGTTTGACCAGCAGGAACGCTTGCAGAGCCTGAATAATGGAGGGTTATCTTTTTTGAAAAATTTCTTTTGTAACTCATAAGCTATTGGTTTTTAATGGTTTGAAAAGTATTTTTCTCAAATAGCTTAAGGGCCGTATCTTTTACTCGCTCTGAGGCAGAGGAGGCAGAGAGGAGCTTGCTAAATTCGCTTTTTACCTCTTGGTCTGTCTGTGAAGGTTTTTCCCATGAGAGGGTGTCGAGCTGTTGGCCTAAGGTATTGCGTACAGCCGCTTGTGCAGGGGCACTCAGCAGGGGTTCGCAGATAAAGATATCTAAGTTTTTGGTGTTGAACTTATCAAAATTGCACTCGCTGATAAGGACAGGAATCGCCAAGGATTCTGTCTGGGCATGGCTATCGGCAAGGAGCACCTTGTTGGTGAGTTTTTTCTGCTCAAGGGAGGTCGATAGGAAACGGCTCATGGATTCGATCACCTTAGCGCCTCGGTATTTCATATTGGAAGCCAATATTTTTTGGCTATCAGCCAAGGATTCCACTTGTGAGAGGGGGACGGTAGCGGTCAGGTATTTGGATCTGTTGGAAACTCGTTCGAGTTCGCGAACAGCAAAATCAATAGTTGGCTTATCCAGCTCGAAAATGCGCTGGCGAAGGTTTTGGTTGAGGCCATTGAACAGCTTGAGGTAGCGGCCGGAGATCCTATTGTAATCACGCTCCATGCGACTACGGATAGCCAAGAGTTGTTTTTGTTGTACGTTGAGCTGCATGAGGTAGGAATCCACTTTGCTCCGTAGGGTAGCGATCTTCTGAGAGATTTGGGAACGCATCATGGCATAGAAACCCTTATTGACGTTCGAGCAAACCTGATCGGCAGCCTTTTGTTCTGCTAAAACGACGGCAGTCTGCATAGCTACAACAGCGGCAGTGGTACCCTTGATATGGTTGGAGATGGAGGACATCTCCTGAGCCATAGGCTCGGTATCTAAAATACAATCGATATGTGCCATATATTTAGCATTTTTAGGCGTTAGTAGCTTTGTTATCTTGTGATTCCTTTAGGTTTTCCAAGGCATTTTTAGCGATGGCAGGCAGGTTCAGAGAGATGTGTTCGAAGGTAATATCTTCCACCTTAGGGACGGGAGGAAGCTGGGAGGTCTTAGCAAATAGCGGATTGACTAAGGCAAGCGGCTTACGACGTTCGTCAAGGAAACGAACCTGATCGGTAGCTACTGCAATTTCGTTCGAATGCCCATCGCGCAACTTGGCATCGTAGAATTCTATATGGCCAAACTTTTCAGCTTTAAGGTCGATGTCTTCCTTGAGGCGCTCCATATAATCCTCGAAATCGGTCTGAACCTTGGCAAATTCTTGTGATTTTAAGGCAAAGGCAGCAATCGTATCCGCAGAATTATCACTTACATTAACGATAGTGGTATCTAAGTTCTTTTCCTCGGCCATCACCATGCTATCTTCTGTTTTTTGGAGGCTTGCCAAGGCATTGTAGGAGGCTACATACTCTCGAAGGCTCTCCTGCATGAGGTTGATAATATCGGAACTTTCGGCACGGCTCGCTCTATAGAAAGCATCTACATCTTGATGCCACTTATTCAGGTAGCTGATTTTCTGGTCTTTGATATGGTTGTATATTTTAAGGCGGTCTAAGCGGTTTTCCTGCATAAGGTTCTGTACCACAGGGGCGACAATCTCCTCATAGATTTGGTGTACACCGAAGGGCATATGGGTGGTGCTACCATCTTCGGCAGTCCACATACCGGTAAGCAGGTTATAGTACATACGAGAGCTGGGCTTGAGCTGGAAAGGGCGGTATCCTTGTACGGATTCGCTATAGTCGAACTTCTCTTGGCGAATACGCTCAATCTCCTCATGTTCGAGTATGGGGGAGTAGTGATTATAAGGGGACTTGAGGATTTGGTATAGAACTCTGTTGGATTCGTTGATCACCTTATCAGTGGAGGCAACCTTCAGGGCAGAGATAGCCTGAACGGAGTTGGCCATGGTCATCATCAGGCTTTTGAGGACTTCCTCGAACTGTTGGGTTTTGTTGGATAGTGAATCCTTAAGCTTGTTGATTTCCTGAAATTTATTGATACTATGCGTGTATTTCTCCTTGTTGAATACCTCGATAACAGGTGCCTCTTGTGGAATGTTATCGGTGGTGAACTCGTTCAGTTGTTGTAAGTACTCACTCTTGTCGCCCACCAAGGGGAGGGATACAGAGGAAGTATCTAGCTCATCCATACAATAGGAAATCGTTCTGAGGGAACGTTCCAATTTGCCAAAGTAGTCATATTGGTTAAGCTGCTGTAGGGAGGTAGAATAGGCATCGGTTTCGATGGTTTCGGTATCGGCTGAGGTCTCCACAATAGGAGCTTCCATGGAGAGGCCATCGAGGGTGCCAATGGTTTCGATCAACAAGTCGTTTTGGCGAGGCACCTGTAGGGTTACTTCGGACTCGGCTACACGGCCGGTATAATCCACAATGAAGCTCTTATCTTCATACTTAATTTGGTCGGCTACAGGGACATAAGCCACGCCCAGCTTGCTTACCTTATAGTCACGGAAGATCTCTTTGTGCTGTTTCTGAAACTCGTCGATGCGCTCATCCTTCTGAGCGATTTCCTTCTCTAAGGCATTCTTCTTGATGAAATAGACGAAGAAGAGTACAATGGTCAAGAACCACACCCAAAGACCTGCAATTTTCTGCTGTAGGGCGGCTTTTTCTTCTTCTAAGATGGCGATTTCTTTTTCGATACGTTCCTCTTCGGCTACAATTTTTTCGGCCGCTTGGCTGTAATAATTGAATAATATCTTGGCTTGATCCTGGTAGATATTATTCGATTCAGGGAAAATTTTACCTGTCATATACGTTTTTTAGTTTGAATATAGATTTTTTCTTTCTTGGAATAATCGTTCGAGTTTTTTGAGTAACTCCTCCACCCGATCTTTGTCTATTTGGTGATTGGGAATTGCACGAGAGAGATCCGTAGCGGTTTGTACAAAGCGCCTTTCTACCTCATGGGCTTCAGGGGTATTGGCAGGGGAGAGGAAACGCATATTTTCCTCAAGGGTAGCGATACGCTTTACCAAGGGTTCGGGTAGGTTACTTATCTCTTGGGAGAGATTTTTCAGGTGCTGTGCCTCTTTTCTTATCAAGGAGAGCCCTTCTTGCTGTTGGGCTTGTTGGGCATCTACTTCGGCCACCTTGCCAGCGGCAGATAAGGCACCTACTGCACTAAGCAAAAGCAGTGCGATAAGTCCTCCTTGTACCAATAGCTGTAGCAGGAAAGACCATAGGAAAAAGAGGTTGGCCAAGAGCATCACGCCTATAGCGGCTATGGCGTATAGGCTCACCGCTGCCCAACGAAGGCCTAAAGCGCCGAGCTGCTTTTGGGAAGGATCCGAGAGGTGTACCCAGGGTAGGGCTATTTGGGCAAAGCATAAGCCATATACAAGGGAAGCAACCAAAATATTCAGTACCAAGATACTGGTTTCCCAATGAGCGGCAAATATGATAAAAGCACTCACAAGGATAGCCTGCCCGATGAACAAGGCTAAGAGGGAGTATATTTTTTTGGTATCCATATATAGTAATTAGTAAAATTATCGTTTGTTACCACACTTAGGGCAGAACTTCACATGAGGCGGTAGGGGAGTACCACAGCGGCTACAGGAGTCACTGGACTGAACTTGCTTGCCACAGTTGCCACAGAAGGTAGCACCTTCGGGTAGGGGCGCATTGCAGTGCGGACAAGTGCTGTTACTTTGCTGGAGCGGCGTGCCACAACTCACACAGCGCTTGGCCGAGAGGTCATTGTCGGTACCACACTTAGGACAAGGATTGTAAGGATCACCACAGTGTGGACAGAAACGAGCCGTGCTGGGGAATTTCTTAGCACAGTTGGAACAATAGACCATCTTGACTTGTTCTTGTTCCTGAGCACCTCCCTGTCCTTGGAAATTAGCGTTGCCTGCTTGTCCCTGGAAGGTAGGCTGGTTGTACTGAGGTTGCATCATACCGCCGCCAACACCACCTTGGCCACCCATTCCGCCCATCATATTCATAGCCATAAGGCCTCCGAGAAGTCCTCCATTGCCATTGCCAAAGCCACCGATAGCATTGTTGGCCGTGTTGAACATCTGTTCTTGTTGCCAAGTGTGCCCAGTGATGGACATAGAAGCCTGGGTAGCGATGGCCTCGGCCACCTTGCGCCCTTCTTCGGTACTTTTATCAATATCAATAGAAGTAATGTTGAACTGAAGGAGTTCCAGCCCTAAGTTGTCCCAAAAAGGATTGAGAATATTCTTCAGATAGCCAGAGAGCTCGTCCAAGTAAGCCGATAGATACTTATATCCTACGCGATGCTTGAGGACATATTGGGCTATTTGGGATTTGGTTTTGGTGGCGAACTCTCCGAAGAACTGCTCCGAAAGGTCATCTTGGGTAAATTGGTTTTTGGTTCCCACCACCTTGATGAGGAACTTTTCGGCCTCATTGACCTTCAATCCATAGCGCCCCGCAGCAGTTATTGGCAGATGTGTGTTGTAATCAGGATCGTGAATAGCCATCTGGTTTACAGACCAATCGATGCTGAAGGATTGAATCTTGTTCACGAACCACACCTCGGCCGTAAAAGGATTTTTTCCACCGAAGGGGATTCCATACAAGCTCCTAAGGATGGGGAGGTTTTCCGTATTAAGCGTATGCTTGCCTGGGCCGAATTTACCAACGACTTGCCCCTTGGAGAAGAGCACAGCTTCTTGAGATTCCTGAACAATTAACTGAGTGAAAGTGGATAAGTTTGTTTCAGGAAATCGCCAAGCATATATCGTTTTGACTCCCTGGGGAGACCAACTAACTAAGTCTATTATTGCCATAAAAATAAGTTATTATAAAACCTATAGAAAATAATATAGGCAAAGTTAAGAAAAAATATTGATTTTTGAAAGAATTATTTGTATTCTTTTTAAATTATATAAATAATTGAAAAAGAAATCGATAGGTGATTATTTTACCTTCTTGAGTATTACTTTCTTGAAGAAAAAGTATATGCTATATCCGAAAAGGAGGCCTATACATAGGCCTGTGAGTACATCAAAAGGATAATGTACCCCTAAGTAGATACGGCTATAGGAGACCACGGCCGCCCATGATAGCAACCACAAGAGCAGCTTAGGGTAGCGAGGCTTCAGTACTTGCCCTAAGAAAGCAGCTAAGGCAAAACTATTGGCCGCATGGGCAGAGAAATAGCCAAACTGTCCCCCACAATGGGTAAAGCGCAATTGTTCATTAATCAAGGGGTTATGACAAGGGCGCAATCGGTGGAACTGTACCTTGAAGAGGTTGGAGAGCTGGTCAGTGAGGGCAATCATCACCGCTACGCAGAGCAAGATACAGAGGAATTGCCTGAGGGTGTACTGCCTATAACATGCCCAGCATAGCCAGCCGTACAGAGGAATAGCAGTCCATTTGTTGGTGATTACCAGCCAAAATCCGTCCCATAGGGGCGTGCCTAAGCCATTGAGGAAGAGAATCATCTCTTGGTCAAGGCTATTGAGGGTTTCTATAAAGCTATTCATAGCGGCTTATTTCTCGGTCATAGAAGGTGGTTGCCTCCTGGATAAGTCCCTCGGCGGATGCGGCAAGTTCTTCTTCGTCCTCCTTGTCAAACTCCTCCAGCCATTCTACCTCATCGTCGGCAAGGTTGAGGATAAAGCGAGGAAACTCCGTATGAATGATGAAAATAGCGTCGGGATAATCTGTGTTATCACCGAGCAAAAATTTAGGAAATGATGCCATAATCGTTATTTATATTTTCAATATAGTTAAATTCATATTTGCTTTGTTTGCAAATCTCATCGAGCAAGTCATTAAATAGTTCTTTTTCGACAATTTCGTCGAAAAATACAGTTAGCATAGGTATATTTATAATTTCTTCAATGCAAGACATGTATTTTTCTATAATGGATTCTATTGCAAATGCTTTTTTTGCATTTTCTCTAATTTTTCTTGTAATAGTTTCGATAGGTTCATCAGATTTGATGACAAAACTTATGGGGTATTTTTGTATTTTATCTATGTCTAAGAAATATTTTTTGAAATCAAGACTCTCTGTTACTTGGAAGAATCTACCCAAAGGTCTCATAACAAAGTCTATTCCTCCATCATTGGCATTTGTTTTTCCTGTTTTGTATAATTTCAGAGTATCTTCTGTGAGATTTTCTTTTGTATACCCCCAAAAGATAGTCTGATTGCTGTAATAGTATTTTAAAATGGCATAACTTACAATTTCAAACAAGCGAGCATCGGTACTGCATATCAATAGGCTTTTAACAAATGCTTTTTTATCTTCTATAGCACTATTGTTGGTTTGTAGTTCTTCAAGAGCTTCAAAAAACACCTTAAAAGAATATTGTTTAGCCTTAATATACGCATTGATAACCTCTATGATCGTATATGCAATATTAATTTCTTTATCTTTGAGGGTAATTTTTAATAAATTTTCATTAAACCAATAGCGTTTGGTCTCTAAATTTCTTAAGATAGGAATATAAGGGGCTGTAGGAAAGAATTTTTGAAACTCAGCGTTCATACGGTTATTTAGGGCATGGTTCTGGAGTGTTTTTCCGAAAGGAAGATTTTGCTGACGCTCAATGAGATCTTTATATAAAGCACCCTCGTAGGCGGCATAGTTTCCTTTTTTATCGAAGCCATGATACATATAATCTTCAACTATTACATAAATGGCATATAGGTTGGCAAAACTTGAACGAGACTTAGAATCTTTGTTAGCCGAACGTGTTTTTAGATTAAGATATTGTAGGAGTAAGCTCTTTTCAAATAGGGAGGTAGCCTCATCTCCATAACTCTTTTGTAAAATATCTTGAATAATTGTTGAAAAATCAAATCTCATAACACTTAAAATAAAGTAGGCTGATATACTAAGTTTTGTTGTTTTCTCTGGAAAGATTTTTTTTCTTTTTCTATTTTTTCTCCTTTAAATTCCTCAGATAGAGACAGGCGCCTGAGTCCTATTTTTATATATTCTTCTTGGAGTTCTATTCCGATAGACTTTCTTTTGAGGACTTTTGCAACATAACAAGTGGTAAAACTCCCTGAAAAGGGATCTAGAACAATGTCGCCCTCATTAGAACTAGCTCTGATAATCCGTTCTAATAAAATGGTTGGTTTCTGAGTAGGGTGGTTTTCATACTCTTCCATTCGGTAACGAACGCGAGGGAAATCCCATACATTGCCAGGAACTTTTTCGGAGTTATATACCGTAGGAACTGCTTTTCTATAGTCAATGAGTTTTCTTTTGGCACCTGTTTTGGCTTCTACGAGTATTTCTTGGGCATTGAATGTATAATTATTTTTATTCTTAACTCCGAATAAAATGGGTTCGTACATGGAGCCATAGTATTTTTTAGCTTGTACACCAGAGCTATCATATGACCAAACGATACGAGAGAGAATGGTTAGCTTATCTCTTAGAAAGATGTCAAAAAAAGGCATAAATTGTGTAGCGGTCATCACATAAAAACTCCCAGTAGGTTTTAATTTTCTAAGACATAAGTCAAGCCATCGGTAGCACCACTCAAGGTAACTATCTTCGTTTTCCCACTTGTCCATTTTCCCACTAAAATTCTTACCTATATTATAGGGAGGATCGGCAAAGATGAGATCCACAGAGGCATCGGGTAGGCTGTGCAATCCCTCAATTACATCTCCCCAAATTATCTTATGTGTTTCGTTTCCAAGTATTTCCATAATTATAGGTCTTTAGTGATGATTTTTCAAAAGCCTACTGGAGAGCAGCAAAAAGCGGGCAGTTTGTAACAATGCCGAAAAAGCCAGCCCTATAAGGAGTCCTATCCAGATACCTGTGGTCTTCAAAGGGGTGTGTAGTCCTAAGTAATAGCAAATAGGAAAGGCGATCACCCAGTAGGCTACAAAGGAAAGGAGCATAGGTACTTTGGCATCTTGCAAGCCACGAAGAGCACCTAAAGCGACCGTTTGGAGACCATCTACGATTTGGAAGAGGGCAGCGATCAGTAGCAGATGAGCCGATTCTTCTATCACTAAACCTATGTTGGTGGCTGTGCTGAGCTTATCGGTGTCCAAGAATAGTTCAGGTAGTTGGTAGCGTAATAGCCCCATGAGCCCACCTAAGACAAACTGAGTGAAGAGGATAAAGAGGAAAATAGAGATAGCCACACGGCGTAAAGAGACATAATCCTCCAACCCCTTGTAGTTGCCCACCCGTATCATGGCCACCACGCTCATTCCATTGGCAATCATAAAGGTTAGGGTAGCGATACTCAAGGCAATTTGGTTAGCAGCCTGATAGATCTCTCCCAACACTCCACTGATCCAAGTGGCAGCGATAAAGACCCCAGCTTCGAAGACCACTTGGAGGCCAGAGGGAACCCCTATATGGACGAATTTGCGGAGCATCCCTCCGTCTATCTTAGGGATAAGGCCTGTCATGTATTGGGTTAGGCGAGTATCTTTGTAGAGGATCAGCCAAAGCAAAATAGGCATTGCCACACGAGAGGCCAAGGTGCCTACTGCCGCTCCTAATACCCCCATACGGGGGCAGCCCCAACTTCCATAGATGAAGAGGTAGTTCAGGAAGATGTTGAGCAGGTTGGCCGCTATGGTCACATAGAGTGAATATTGAGTAATGGAAAAGCCATCCGCAAATTGCTTGAGTGCCTGAAAAAACATCATGGGAATGATAGAGACAGCCACCAAGTGTACATAAGGTACGGCCAAGGCAATTACCTCTTCCTTCTGTTGGGTGTAGCGCATCAGGGGTTCGGAAAGGAAAAGCCCCGCGAAGATAAGCAAGCCCAAGATGGTATGGGTCAGCAAGCCATGAGTGAGTATGGACTTGGTTTGGGCAGCGTCATTCTTCTTGACAGCTTCGGCGGTAAGGGTTGTAATTACAGTGGAAAAACCAATGCCAAAGGACATCAGTAGGAAGACATAGCTGTTGCCCAAGGAGGCCGCAGCCAGTTCCAAGGTGCCTACCTTGCCCACCATGGCTGTATCTATCACACCCACTAAGGTATGTCCCAGCATGGAAAGAATGATAGGCAGCGCCAAGCGCAGGTTATAACCAAATTCGTTAATATATTGTTTCATTTTTTCACAGTTTTTTCTTCAGGTTTGGAGGGGTTTTCTTCCAACGGAGGCTCGAAGGTGATATCTTGCGCGACTTCCCAGTTGGCACGGAGTTCTATTTCTTTGGCAAAATAGCGAATGGGTTCCGGTTGGAGGTGTCTGAGGAAGTTTCCAGTATCCCATTTTTTGTTTCCGTTGTGGTCTTCTATCACGCGCAGGCGATAGTTGCCAGCCTTGAGAAAAGGAAAGCTATAGGAGGGACTGGACTGTTCCACATACTGCTCATAGAGCACTTTTTTGGCCTCCTTATCAGTAAGTTCGATGATAAAAGGCAGGGGGACACTATCCTTAAAGGTGAGCTTAAGTGCCCCGAAATCCTCTGCTTTCTTGGCTGAAAAAGACTCCTGAAGGGTATCACTCTTCTGTCCGAAGAAGTTCTCAAAGGCGCTAAAGGCCTTGAAGAGGTATTTTTCTCCTTCTTTTACCTTCACCTTGAAGGAAATTTGGGAGGTATTGGGTGTAAAGACAGGCTCAAACCCCACTTCGGTACTGTCCTTAGCCATCATAAACTTGATAGCTTCTTTGTCAAAAGCATGGATTGGCATATTGGAGGCCAAGATGATTTCTTCTTCGGTAGGGGAAATGCCCTTGAACTCCGGGGTGAGCTTCCATTTTTCAGGTTTTATTTTTCGCATACTCACCTTGGTCGTATCGGAGGTATGAGGTGTTTTTACGATAAGCCTGAGGGAATCCTCCACTTTGGGGTGGTACCACAGCCATAGGGTATCCTTGGCGGGTTCCTTTTCTATAACATATTTCCAATCGGCTGGATAGGGAGGCAGTGGCTGTATATGGATACTGTCTTTCTCTCCTTGATAGCCGATACTGATACGCTGCTCACCTGAGAGGAAGGGGCGAGAGGCTTTTGTATGAGGTACTTCCTTGAATAGGGAAAGGGTGTAAGTACTGTCGTTAGGAATGGTAATAGGGGTAGCGTGAAAGCCAATCTTGTCGGTCTTAGGATCAAAGAGATAGTTGTTGTCTTTATCCTTCATCGCTACTAACTTATATTTTCCAGCCTTCAGGTGGGTAAGCTCAAAGGAGGAGAGGCTGTCCAAGGTATTGACTACATAGGTAGGTCTCTGTTTGTAGACAATAGAATCAGAAAATTTCTCGCCCAACTCGTAGAGCATCACATTGACAAAATGGTCACCTTTGGGCAAGAACGCATCCTTGATATTTCCCTTAAGAGTCAGCGAATCAATAGTATTTCCGGTGGAAAAGGTATAGATATAGAAACTCAAGGGGTTCCCCTCGTTGTTGTCCTGTATGCTTCTACCAAAGTTGAGCGTATAGGTAGTATGAGGCTTTAGCGTATCCAATATCTTAATATTGATATACTTAGAGGCATTTCCCGAAGGGGTAATTTCTGGAAAATAAGCCAGGGGAGGGGAGATGATTAGCTGCTTGCGCACGTCCTTGAGCGTGATAAACTCATCAAAATAGATACGAATACGATTGCCGGAGAAGTTCACCGACTCGTTGGGAGGAATGGTTCTTACTACTTTGGGAGGGATCTTGTCCTGTTCGCCCCCTGTAGGGGAGCCTACGCGTGCACAAGCCACCCATAGGAGGAGCAGCACACCACCGAGCAGATAAAGATATATTTTTCTCATAAATTTTTTATCCTAAATTTATCCCAAGTGTACCGCAGTATTGAGTTTGCCTAATAGCTGGGTAGCTACGGTATTGGCATATTCTTTTTTGCGATATTTGCTCACCGACTGTATGCCTTGCCGGGTATTGGTCAGGAACAGTTCATCGGCCTTTTGCAGTTCAAAAGGTGAGACGGGGCGTTCCTCTATGGTGAAGCCATCGGCCTTTCCTATAGCTTCTATGAGTTTTTTGCGGGTAATCCCATTGGGGGCACCTTCCGATAGGGGAGGGGTCACTACTTGATTGCCGAAAACTAAAAAAAGGTTACCATTGAGGAAGCTCACCACATTCTTCTGTGTATTCATCAGGATACAGTTCTGATAGTCATTCTCTTGGGCAAATACGCTTCCGACAATCTGGAGCATACGGTTGGTAATATTGAGCGTGGAGAGCAAGTCGGCCTGAGTGTAATAATCCTTGAACAGCTCCACCTCATAGGGAATACGCAAGTTCTGATAGAAGGGAGAGGTGATGCCCTCTATATCCATGCAATAATTCACCTCTGCACTTTGGGGGGTATAACCACCCCCTTCTCGACGGGTGATAGTGGTGCGTACCAGCACCGGCTTGGCCGAGAGTGCATTGGCCTGTATGGTCTTTTTGATTTCAGCCTCGAGGAACTCCATGGTGAAGTTGGCCGGAATTTCCATACGAGCAATACGCATGGTAGCCATCAGGCGCAGGTAGTGTTCTTCCCAGAAAAAGAGGGAGCCTTCTACATATTTTACGACATCAAAAACGCCATCACCGTAGAGAAAGCCACGATTTTTGGCAGAAAGAGCAGGGGAGGTTTGTTGTATTTCTCCGTTATAGTTGATCATTCGTTACAGTTATATTAAAGGGGGGACAAAGTTACGGATTATTTTTGGCTTCTCCTATAGCTTTTCAGTTAGCTCGGTGAGCCACTTGCCTTGTACCTTCATTACCTGTTCTATGATCTCCCTCACGCAGCCTTGTCCACCCCCAAGGTGGGAGATATATCGGGCTACGGCCTTCACTTCTGCTACGGCATCTTGTGGGCAGGTAGGCAGACCTACACGCTTCATAGGCGCCACATCGGGAATGTCGTCCCCCATGTAGAGAATCTCTTCAGGGCGTAGCTTGTACTTGTCCATATACTCCTTCAGCGGTTCTATCTTGAGGTGATTGGCCATATAGATGTCGGTTACACCCAACTGCTCGAATCTTCGGCGGGTACCTATGTTGTTCCCTCCGGTGATGATGGCAATACGGTAGCCCTGATTGATAGCCTGCTTAATGGCATAGCCATCTTTTACATTGAACGAACGCAGCAGGTCTCCATCATTCTGCACCAATACCTGGCACTGGGTAAGGACACCATCTATATCAAAGATAAAAGTGGTAATATCCTTCAATAATTCTTTGTAATTTTTATTTTCCATAAGTTGCTATTATAGAGGTTGATATATCTCTGTAAATGTCTTTTTCTATACCTTGTAGCAAGGCTAAATGTTTTGCTATCACTGTTCTGTCCCCCCTTTTGGCAGGCCCTGTTTGTCCTTCGAAGAAAGAAAGTTCTTGGCCTTTGCGGTAGGTCTCCTCCAATAGTGGGCGTAGTAGTTCAAAGGGAATTTTCTCACGGTCACAAAGCTGCTGGCTAAGGTACCACAGGTGGTTGGTAAAATTGTTCAGAAACACAGCGGCTACATGTAGGTACTGCCGTTGCAAGCTATCTATGGCATAATACTTGGGAGAAAACACCTTGGCTAAGCCTTCCAAAAGCTCATAATCAGTAGCCTCTTCCGTTTCTAAGCAGAAAGGAACTTTCGAGAAATCCACCGCTTGTGCCTTGGAGAAGGATTGTAAGGGATAAAAGACCCCACGTCGTTGCTTGGGGCTTAGCGCCTGCATGGGGACACTGCCGGAGGTATGCACCACCAATTGCCCCTGGAAAGGGAGCTGCTCGCAAAGAGTAGCTATGGCATCGTCTTTGACTGAAAGAATATAAATATCAGCAGGAAGCAAGGCATCCAGCTGAGTGGTTTTCTCTACGTTAATTGATTCAAAATCAGCACTTAGCAAGCTGCGATTGTATAGCTGTATAAGCCGATATTGTGGGTCATTCATTAGCTGTCGTGCTAAATGATAGGCCACATTACCCCCTCCTAAAAGGACTACTTTCTTCATAGATAGCAAACAAATGCCAAAAGTACTATATTTTTGCGACACCTCAAAAGATTTATCTTATTTTTTTAGGTCAGCTCACAAAAAAGCTGTATTTTTGCGCTTAAAATTACATTCATGAGAAAACTTGTAGGCCTTGCGGCCGTTTTAGCACTAATGGGTGCTTGTTCTAAAAAGAATGCCTCCCTTGAGGGAAATTGGAAAATCGGAACTATCACAGTAAATGGGAAGACACAGCCCTTGGACGATTGTACCCAGAAAACCTATCTTAGCTTTGGAAAGGATTCAATCACCTACCATTCTTTTGTAGCCTTTGACAACTGTAAGGAGAATATCTCCAGCCTTGCCTATGTGGCCACCTCTGACAGTATCAAGGTAACCAACGAACTCAAGCGTATAGAACGCAGTCACTACCAAATCAAAGGGGATACGCTCACTATCACCGATGAAGCAGAGATCCGAGGACAGAAACTCGTTTCTAAAGTAAAACTCATCAGAATGACAAGTGACAAGTGACAAGTGATTAGTATTAGTCACTAGTCGTTAGTCATTAGTCACTATTTTGGTATGATTTTTGCTTTTATTAGGGTATGAAAACACTATTTCTTACCCTTTTTTTAGTAGCTACTACTTGGCTGTATGGGCAGCCAGAGAAGTTTTCTTCGGGGAAACTGTTCCTCAGTCCTAAGGAAGAGGCACCCTTGCAACCTAAAGGAGCGGAGGAGAAAAGCTCCGAGGTGTCCTCTTGGCTGAAGAATTACCAAAAGCAACACCCAGCTCCATCCTTTTTATCAGAAGACAGGGGCGTGGATTTCACAGGTCAATACCGCAAGCAATATGCCCAAAAGGAGATTACCCTGCCTAAATATCAAACAGACCTAAAGCTGGAAAAAGAGCAAGACCTTTCTGCCCTCAGGGGTGATAAGTCCTATGGTGAGTTCAATAGCACCGCCGATGCTGTGGGTATCTTCTGTCGTGACTATGCCGATGTAGATGGGGATATCGTGGATATATACCTCAATGATGAGTTGGTGGTGAACAATGTATACTTACGAGGCGACTTCCAGCGGCTACACATTCCCCTGAAAGTAGGCTTTAATAAAATAGAGATCAAGGCACTCAATCAAGGACTTTATGGACCGAATACCGCCGAGTTCCGTGTTATAGATGATCAGAATCAAGTACTTATCAACCAAACCTGGGCGCTGCTCACCGGCTACAAAGCCCGCTTTGTGATTGTAAAAGACAAGTGATAATGACAAATGACGGGAGACCAATAACCAATAACCAATGACCAATGACCAATCATGGGTGACTAATTACTAATAAGATAATAAAAGATGAAAGAAGATATTTTAAAAGCAAAGAGTTTTGCTTTTGCCGTTAGGATTGTGAAGCTATATAAATATCTATGTGAACAAAAAACAGAATATGTACTTTCTAAACAGGTACTTCGTAGTGGAACCTCTGTTGGAGCAATGGTTTGTGAAGCAGAATATTCAGAGAGTAAGGCAAATTTTGCTCATAAAATGGGAATTGCACGAAAGGAACTCAATGAAACACTCTATTGATTAGAACTTCTTCTGCAAACAGAGTACATAACACAAACAGAATATGATAGTCTGTCAGCAGATGCTGTAGAAATTATCAAAATACTTACGACAAGTATCAAAACAGTAAAAAATATTAGTCATTAGTCATTGGTCATTAGTCATTAGAATATGGTCTCTCTCTCATTGGGTAGTAATCTCGGTAATAGAGCACAGTACCTCCAGCATGCGCTCTTCCTCCTGCATCGTGAAGTAGGGGAGGTGGTAAGGTTATCCCCCCTATATGAATCCCCAGCTTGGGGGTTTAGCTCGGAGCCTTTCTATAATATCTGTGTGGAACTCCATACCGACCTGCCTTTGGAGGTGCTCCTTCCCAAACTACACGCCATAGAAGCCCACTTGGGTCGCGTGCGTTCCACTCAGCCCTCGGCAGGTTATAAGGCACGTACTTTGGATATTGACATCCTCTACTATGCGGATAAGGTCGTACAAACCGATACGCTCTGCGTACCTCACCCACAGTTGGCCTCAAGGCGCTTTGTCTTACAACCCTTGGCCGATATAGCTCCCAATTTTGTAGATCCAGTCAAAGGGAAGACGATAACCCAACTCCTTGAAGCCTGCCCTGATACAGCTTCCCTTACCCTAGTAAAACAGGACTTTGCCTTGCCTGTAAAAAAGGCTACCATTCCCTATCGCTATATTACCATAGAGGGGAATATAGGTGCTGGGAAGACCTCCTTGGCCACCCGCTTGGCGGAAGACTTTTCAGGCCAATTGCTTTTGGAGGAGTTTGCCACCAACCCTTTTTTGGAGGACTTCTATAAGCAGCCACAGCGCTATGCTTTGGCCACCGAACTCAATTTTCTTAAAGACCGCTATAAGCAACTCCAGCAGACCCTTACCCTGAACGAACATCCCCTTTTGGTAGCCGATTACGCTTTTTCCAAATCGCTCATCTTTGCCCAAGAGACACTTCCTAAGAAGGAATATACCCTCTATGAAGAGCTGTTCTATCTGCTTTTTGAGCGAATGATAAAGCCTGATTTGTATATTTACCTACACCAACATACCGATATATTGCTGAAAAATATACAAAAAAGAGGGAGAAATTTCGAATCGCCTATCTCTAAATCCTATTTGGAACGTATCGAGCAGAGTTATCTGTCCTTTTTACAGCATAATCCCTCGTTGCATACTCTTTTTATAGACGTATCCTATATGGATTTTGTAAATAATGAAGCCGATTACGAGTTTATCACTGCCCTAATTACGAAGTAGATGCCCTTTTTCCAGCAACTCCATATAGCCGATGCCCATGTTTATACATGGCAACTCACTGAGACGGTGGCGCAGCTTAGCGCTGGCCTCACCCTCTCCCAGGGGGAGGAAGAGCGGATGACGACCATCCACAGCCAGAAGAAGCAGCGGGAGTTCTTGGCTATTCGCCATTTGTTGCAACAGGCACAACTGCCTACCACGGCTCTTTCCTATACCCCTGAGGGCAAGCCACAGCTTGAAGGGGCATGTATCTCTATTACCCACAGCCATGACTTTGTGATGATTGCCCTAAGCCCGCGCCCCATAGGGATAGACATAGAGTGCTGTACTCCCCGTATCCTTCGCCTTGCCCCCCGCTTCACCCCTTGGCAAGCCCCCCTCGATATGGACGAGCCTACCCAGATACAGGCCTATACCCAACTATGGACGATCAAGGAAGCGCTCTATAAGATTGCCGACCTGTCCTCAGTACGCTTCTATGAGGATTTGCAAATACCTCATTACCAAGCTCTCGCCCCTTGCCAACAAGCCCTTATCATCCACCCCGAAGGCGATAAGGCGTACGAGACACAGAGCTTCTTTGGGGAGGGGTATATTTGGACGGTGGTAAGTGAACAATGAAAAAACAACTCAAAATTAAAAACTCAAAAATGCGTATTCTTGCAATAGACTATGGTACCAAGCGTTGTGGTATTGCGGTAACAGACGAACTCAAACTGATTGCCTCGCCCTTGACAACAGTGGAGGCCAGCGAGCTATTGGATTTTCTCCACCAGTACTGCCAAAGTGAATCGGTAGAACGGATTATTGTAGGTCTGCCTAAACAGACCTCGGGCGAACTCTCCGAAAGTGAAGCGGCCATAACGACCTTTATCGAAAGGCTCCAAGAGAAACTCCCTGAGATTCACATCTCCCGTTATGATGAACGCTTTACTTCCAAAATAGCCTCTCATATCCTGGTGGAGAGTGGTACTAAGAAGAAAAAACGACAGGACAAAGCACTCTTGGATAAGATCAGTGCGACCCTTATCCTACAAGATTATTTGAGTTCTTTATCATAAGAAAATGACTTTACTCGAACAAGTATATACCCCTGCGGACATCCGCCACTTCTCTCTCGCTGAGCTTAGGCAGCTGGCGGGGGAGTTGCGCCATTTTATCATTAATGAAGTAGCTACCAAAGAAGGCCATTTGGGGGCAGGCTTGGGCGTGGTGGAGCTGACCATTGCACTGCACTATGTGTTCAATACCCCTGAGGATCTATTGGTTTTTGACGTGGGGCACCAGGCCTACCCTCATAAGCTCCTCACCGGCAGGCGCGAACGCTTTGCTACCAACCGCCAATGGGGGGGACTTTCGGGCTTCCCTAAGCGCCAAGAGAGCGAATTCGATCCTTTCGGTACAGGTCATGCGGGTACTTCACTATCGGCTGTACTGGGGATGGCTACTGCAGCAGTGCTTCAGGAGAATTTCTCACGCAAGCATGTGGCTGTTATTGGGGATGCTTCCTTTGTTAATGGGATGGCCTGGGAGGCACTGAACCAAATGGGGGATAGCAAGGTCAATATGCTGGTGGTGCTCAATGATAACCAAATAGGGATAGACCCCTCCACAGGTGCTTTTCGTTATTACTTGGAGCGCTTGGCTAAAGGAGCCGATAAGGGGAGCTTCTTTACGGACTTACAAATAGAGTATTTGGGTAGCTATGACGGACACTCCTTCGAGGAGTTGCTTCCGGTACTTACGCAGGCAAGGGATTTCTTTGGCGTACAATTGGTACATATTCGTACTACCAAGGGCAAGGGCTACCAAAAGGCAGAAGAGCGGCAAACGCTTTTTCATGCCCCAGGCAAATTCGACCCCGCCACAGGGATGCTCCTGCCACAACAGAGGCAACAAACGAAGTTTCAGGATGTTTTTGGGCGTACCCTCTGTGAGTTGGCCGCTGAGAACAAGGCTATAGTGGGCATTACTCCAGCCATGGTAACAGGTAGTTCGCTCCACTATATGCAACAACAATTCCCCGCTCGTACCTTTGATGTAGGCATCGCTGAAGAGCATGCCGTTACCTTTGCTGCCGGATTGGCTACTCAGGGATTGTTACCTTTTTTAGTGATTTACTCAACTTTCTTGCAAAGAGGCTATGATCAACTCATTCATGATGTGGCGCTCCAACAGCTCAAAGTGATTTTCTGTATCGATAGGGCAGGTCTGGTAGGGGAGGACGGTGCTACCCATCAGGGGGTGTTTGATATAGCCTACCTGCGCTGTATTCCTCATATAGAGATTGCCGCACCTCGCAATGAGGTAGAATTGCGCAATATGCTCTATACCGCCCAGCTCCCAGAGCAAGATAAGGCGCTGGCTATACGCTACCCTCGTGGTTATGGGCGGCTCACTTCTTGGCAATTTCCTTACGAAAAGATAGAAAAAACAGGCGTACAGCTCCGCAAAGGTACGCGCTATGCGGTGCTCTCGGTGGGTACCATAGCCGATGAGGTAGCCCAAGAGATAGAACAACACCCTAAGGCTGAGGTTTTTTCTCATTACGATATGCGATGGATTAAGCCCTTAGATGAAGCCTTGTTACACCAGGTAATGAACCAATATGAAGCGATTATAACTGTAGAGGAAGGCTGTAAGATAGGAGGATTTGGTGAGAGTGTCGTCGTTTTTGCCAAAGAAAAAGGCTATAGCCTTCCGATCAAAATCGTGGCCATAGCCGATGTCTTTGTAGAACACGGTTCGCTCGCCTTACAGCGGGCTTTTACCGGTCTTACTCATTTTCTAGACGAAGCTTTCTAAGCCATTGGTTCATATCTACTTCCTTGAGAATGAGTTCTCTAAGGGAAGAGATAGGAACACGTTGTTGCTCCATCGTATCGCGATGACGTAGGGTTACGGTGTTATCTTCTTTGGACTGGTGATCCACAGTGATACAGAAAGGGGTACCAACGGCATCTTGTCTGCGATAACGACGACCGATGGCATCTTTCTCATCATAGGCTACATTGAAGTCAAATTTCAGGTCGTTGAAGATCTGCAAGGCAAGTTCAGGAAGTTCATCCTTCTTGAGCAAAGGTAGTATCGCCACTTTGGTAGGAGCAAGTACAAAAGGCAAGCGCAATACGGTACGAGTTTCCCCGCCCTCAAGCGTTTCCTCTTGTAAGCTGTGGGAGAAGATAGCCAAGAACAAGCGGTCAAGCCCTACTGAGGTCTCTAATACATAAGGTACATAGCTTCTATTCTCATCAGGGTCAAAGTATTGTAGCTTCTTACCTGAATACTTCTCATGGTTGCCCAAGTCAAAATCAGTACGAGAGTGAATACCTTCTAATTCCTTGAACCCAAATGGAAAGCGGAACTCTATATCACAAGCAGCATCGGCATAGTGTGCCAATTTCTCATGGTCATGGAAGCGGTAGTTTTCAGCTCCTAAGCCCAAGGAAAGGTGCCAATTGAGGCGGGTCTTTTTCCAGTGTTCGTACCATTCTTGTTGGGTACCAGGCTTGATAAAGAACTGCATCTCCATCTGTTCGAACTCACGCATGCGGAAGATAAATTGGCGTGCTACGATCTCGTTGCGGAACGCCTTTCCTGTCTGCGCAATCCCAAAAGGAATCTTCATACGCCCTGTCTTCTGTACATTGGAGAAATTGACAAAGATCCCTTGGGCGGTCTCCGGACGTAGGTATAAGTCCATGGCTCCTTCGGAGGTAGCCCCGAGCTTGGTGCCGAACATCAGGTTGAACTGCTTTACCTCAGTCCAGTTCTTGGTGCCGGAGATAGGGCAGACAATTTCTAATTCTTCGATAAGCGCTTTTACATCGGCCAAATCTTCCCGCTCAAGGGATTTGCCCAATCGGTGAAGGATAGCTTCCGCACGTTCTTTGTATTCAATAACTTTGGGATTGGTGGCGAGGAATTGTTCCTTGTCAAAGGCCTCCCCGAAGCGTTTTTGGGCTTTGGAGACTTCTTTTTCTATCTTATCTTCTATTTTCGCTACATAGTCCTCTACCAAAGTATCGGCACGGTAACGCTTTTTAGAATCCTTGTTGTCAATAAGGGGGTCATTGAAGGCATCCACGTGTCCGGAGGCCTTCCAAGTGGTGGGGTGCATGAAGATCGCAGCATCTATCCCTACAATGTTCTCATGGAGCTGTACCATTGCCTTCCACCAGTATTCGCGGAGGTTCTTCTTTAGTTCCACACCATTCTGAGCGTAATCGTACACGGCACTAAGTCCGTCATAGATTTCGCTAGAAGGAAAAATATAACCATATTCCTTGGCGTGGGAGATTACTTTCTTGAAAATGTCTTCTTGATTTGCCATAGTTCTGAATTAATGAGTGCAAAAATAGTAAAAAATATCGTTAGTTCTATGCTTTTTAAAAATAAATTATCGCTTAGGGTATTCTTCCCATTGGGGGAAGTCGAATTGTAGCTGTACCCATTGGGGGGACTCCTCTTCCTCCGAGGGGTAGTTGAAGTGACTTAAGGATACACCCAAGAGCCGTACGGACTCTCGGAGTTTTTCCTGATAGAGGAGTTCGCGGATAACCTGATAAATAGTTTCACTATCTCCCACAAAGTCGGGTAAGGTGCGGCTACGGGTCTGCTGTTTGAAGTCACTGTACTTAAGCTTGAGGGTGATGGTCTTGGCCTGTAGCTGCTTCTTAGCCATTCGTTGGGCTACTTCCTCACATAGCTTCTGAAGCGGTTCTTCCATAAAGACCTCACTGGAGATGTTGGTATCAAAGGTATGCTCCACCCCAATTGACTTGACCAAACGAAAGGGGCGCACAGGGCTTAGGTGTATTCCTCGAGCTATCTGGTAGAAGTATTCCCCATTGTTACCAAAATATTCCTGTAGTTCTTCCAGACTCTTGGCGCGCAGGTCAGCCCCAGTGAAGATTCCTTTTTGGTACATCTTTTGGGCGGTTACCTTGCCAATACCGTAAAATTTCTTAATATCTAAGTTGGCCAAGAAGTCCAATACCTCTTCCGGAGGGACAGTCTTCTGTCCGTTAGGCTTATTGTAGTCACTGGCGATTTTGGCGATAAACTTATTCACCGAAATCCCCGCTGAGGCGGTAAGTCCCGTTTGTTCAAAGATTTTAGAGCGTATCTGCTGGGCGATAAGGGTAGCCGAGGGGATATCTATTTTGTTAGTGGTAACATCAAGATAGGCCTCATCCAAAGAAAGAGGCTCTACCAAATCGGTATATTCATAGAAGATAGCCCTTATCTGCATAGAGATTTCCCGATAGCGATCAAAGCGTGGCTTGACAAAAATAAGCTGCGGACATAGCTGCTTGGCCACCACACTGGACATGGCACTACGCACCCCATAGCGGCGAGCCTCATAGCTAGCAGCGGCCACCACGCCACGGGCTTCACTCCCTCCTACGGCAATAGCCTTCCCTTTGAGCCAAGGATTGTCGTGCTGCTCTACCGAGGCGAAGAAGGCATCCATATCAATATGAATAATCTTGCGTTCCACAAGGGCAAAGATAAGGATAATTTGCCAATGAGACAATGTGATTAAAATATTTGATGTATGAGAATAAGAAATTTAATTTATTTTACGCTCTTATTTTTAGGAGCATTACAAGCATCCATAGCTCAAGAGCGCACCATCTCAGGGGTGGTAAAGGATGAAAACCAGGAGCCTTTTGTTTTTGCAAAAAGCCGTCTCCTACAAGGGGGACGGCTTTTTAGCTCTATAACTGAATGGAAGAGATGAAAAATGAGTACTTTCTCTAAACAGCAGCACAATTTCTCAATTAAGAGAATAGCTGTAGGGAAGGGCAACAAAATGAAGCCTATTAAATTTTTAGTAATAAAATATTTTTATAGCTTTTTTCTTTGATTTTTTTTTCATACCTTTGACCGCTAAAAATACACTTCCAAAGTAGGAAGGGTGAATAAAGAAATTGTTTGTAAAAATAGCTATTTATTTAGCATAAATAGAAAAAATATAATGGGACTTTTTGATTTTTTAACAGAAGAAATCGCCATTGACTTAGGTACGGCCAACACGCTTATTATACACAAAGATAAGGTAGTGGTCGATAGTCCTTCTATAGTGGCACGTGACTTAATCACTAATAAGATCATTGCTGTAGGTAGGGAAGCGCAGCTTATGCAGGGAAAAACCTATGAGCGTATCAAAACGATTCGTCCGCTTAAGGACGGGGTAATTGCTGATTTTGATGCTTCTGAGCAGATGATCAATGCTTTTATCAAGAGTATTCCTGCCTTGAAGAAGCGTCTTTTCTCTCCTTCACTTAAAATAGTAGTGTGTATCCCCTCCGGGATTACCGAAGTGGAGATGCGTGCCGTACGTGAATCCTGCGAAAGGGTCAATGGGAAGGAGATTTTCCTTGTGTATGAGCCTATGGCCGCAGCCATCGGGATAGGACTGGATATCATGCAAGCCAAAGGAAATATGGTTATCGATATAGGGGGAGGAACTGCTGAAATTGCGGTGATTTCCTTGGGAGGAATTGTCTGCGATAAGTCGGTAAAGATAGCAGGGGATGTCTTTACCAACGATATCATTTATTATATGCGTACCCGACACAATCTCTATATAGGGGAAACTACGGCTGAAAATATCAAAATCAACACAGGTGCAGCCATTGAGGATATTGATTCTCCACCCGATCCGATGCTTGTTCAGGGGCGCGACTTGCTTACTGGAAAGCCTAAGCAAGTGGAGATCTCTCATCGAGAGGTTGCAAAGGCCTTGGATAAGTCCATCCTTCGAATAGAGGATGCTATTATGGAAACCCTTTCTCAGACTCCTCCCGAATTAGCTGCGGATATCTACAATACAGGTATCTATATGGCTGGTGGAGGATCCATGCTTCGTGGATTGGACAAACGTATCTCCATGCGTACAGACCTTCCGGTATATGTAGCGGAGGATCCACTTCGTGCTGTGGTAAGAGGTACCGGTATCACCCTCAAGAATATAGAAAAATTCAAAGCTATCTTAGAGAAATAAGATGCGCCTGATCCTATTATTCTTTAGCAAACAAAGAGACTTTTTGGTCTTCTTGCTCCTTTTTATCTTTTCCTTCTCCTTGGTACTGAATGGAAATTCTTTGCAGCGATCAAAGTTCCTATATGTAGCCACAGGAGTGGTGGGCGATGTCTATCTCCTAAGAACGGGGGTAGTGCAATATTTTTCCCTCAAGCAACAGAATGAACAGTTGGCTCAGGAAAACAAACAGTTGCACGAACAGCTTCTTAAGGAAAGGGCACAGAAATTGGAGGAGTTGGCTAAAGATCCTATTTTGCTATATGCTCCAGAGCAATATAAGGTGTATAGGGCAGAGGTAATCAAAAATAGCTATCAGCTTTCTAAAAACTACTTGATAATCAACAAAGGACAGCGGGATAGTATCCGTGAGGATATGGGGGTGGTATCTCCAGGAGGGATTGTAGGGATCATTGATAAGACCACGACCGACTATGCTTCCGTGCAATCGGTACTCAATACCCTCTCCAAGATCAGTGCCACTCATAAGAAATCGGGGTATTATGGTACCCTTTCTTGGGACGGAAAGGATCCTAATGTAGTCCAGCTGACCGATATTCCGAGTTTGGCGACTATCTCCCCAGGAGACTCCATTGTAACGGCAGGTCACTCAAGTATCTTTCCCAAAGGTATTCCTGTGGGCAAGGTGCTTAGTGTCAATGCTAATACAAGAGATAACTCCCTCCTCTCTCAGGTGAAACTATTTACCAATATGCAGCAACTACAGCATGTATATATTATTAAGAACAGAGATCAGGCTCCCATAAGAGCCATAGAAGAACAGATACAGGCTCAAGCAGATGAATAGTTTGTCTTATATTTTACGCCTCGTAGGGTGGGTACTTTTACAGGGCATACTCCTGAACAATATAAATTTGTTTGGGTATGCCAATCCTGCCTTATATTTACTCTTCTTCATGACCTACCCAGCGGTAGAAAATAAAATACTTCTATTCTTTTTAGCAACCCTATCGGGATTGGTGATAGATATTTTTTCTCAGACCAGTGGGGTCTATAGCTGTGCCACCCTCTCGGTAGTTTTCCTTCGACCACTACTTATTAGATTGTTCTTTGGTCAGAACTTTGAAGGGCAAGAAATAGCATTGCTTCAGGTAAGTGCCACCTTGCGAATACTCTATATCTTTTCTTTTGCCCTTGTTTTTCATCTTATTTTTTCCTTATTGGAGGCTTTTCAATGGCAATTATGGCTCTACTCGATTGATAGAACCATGGTCAATGTGCTCTTCACTGCTATCGTATGCTTATTTGTAGCTCAGCTTGTCGGAAATAGAAAGGAGAATAAGTATTGAAACTTGGGTTATTTGATTTAAATCTATAGGTTATCTTAAACAAAAATAGATAACTTTGGCAGAAGTAGCAAAAGTTACAACAGCTTCCATTAGGCAGGTATAGGAATAAAAAAATCACTACTCATAGAGTAGTGATTGTAAGGTTGTACTCGGAGCGGGACTTGAACCCGCACAGGCATTGCTGCCCACTGGATTTTAAGTCCAGCGTGTCTACCGATTCCACCATCCGAGCCTTCTATGATGGGCATAAAAAAAAGAGCGAAAAACGGGATTCGAACCCGCGACCTCAACCTTGGCAAGGTTGCGCTCTACCAACTGAGCTATTTTCGCAATTCATATCTTTCTAAGACGGTGCAAAGATACTACTTTTTTCCAAATCAACAAAGAAAAAATGAATTTTTTTTCTTTAAAGCATAAATTATTTTATAAGTGTTTGACTATGATATATTTACAAATCTATATTAGTCACTTGTCTCTTGTCATTTGTCACTAATCATTAGTCCTTACCCAATGAAATTTCTTTTTTATGGTGAAGAAAATATGCCAAGTGTTGCCCAGCTTGAGGGCTTCGATCTCTCGCATAGAATTATCGCTATCTATTTGCTCTACAGGGAGGTATTGGTAGAGAACCTTTGCTTCACCTATAGGGGAGAGGGTCTTTCGGTCTATGACTTGTTGCCTTAGCTCATAGAAAAAACCTTCTCGTGTAGTATAGAAAGCAACAATATGATCCCCATCAGCCATTAAGAAACCTTCTCTCATATAATGGCCAGAGGGGATCTTTAGCTTTTCGGAGGGAGCGGCTATGGTGGAGAACTTGAACGCATCATCCGCATTGATATCCCCATAGAGTGACTGATCGTCCCAATGAAGATACTCACAAGCCCAAGTAAAGCGTTCGCCCAAAAGCACTTTCTCCTTGAGTTTTACTCCCTCAAAAAGCAAGTGATAGATTCCCTTTGAGCCATGCTTTCCAGTCTTCTTTAGTGGGGTTCTCTGCTATGGGTAAAAAGCCTTGTACAAACTTACGTATGCTTTCCATACGTATCTTGGCTAAGTCCGAAAGGGATTCATCTTCCTCATAATTAAGAGCATTGCAACTACGGCGACCTTTCTCATCTATTTCAATTCTAAAGGAGGTATTGGTTACCTTTACCTTTTTAGGACTGTCTAAGGCCTCTATCCACTGAGCAAGATCTCGATAGTCCCCTTCACGATTTTCTGAGATGAAATTACCATAGAGAAAGGGCTTCCCTTCTTGGATAAGCTGCATACTGGACTTTATGGGAATCTCGGTAGTGGAGAGGGTAACTTGCTTGCCGTCCTTATCCGTATAGGAGGCCTTTTTGCAATAATAATCATCTGTGGTACCTGGTAGGGGATATAGCTCAAAAGTGATAGGGGTATCATATACCCACTTTATAGGTTCATCTCCAAAGAGAGGAATTACTAAAATAAGGGAGGTGTCTAACCTTTGGGCATCTTTTTCGCTTAGTTTTAGGAAATAACCCCAATCGGGGAGGAGAAAATCACCCTTTTCTAATACAAAAAGTACCCTTTCTACATTGGAAGATAGGCGAACCCAGCGATAACTTTCCTTAAACTCGCCTGTAACAGTAATCGCTTGTCCCCAAGTTATCATAGGAAAAAGGAAAAATAAAAAAATAACCCTCATATAATTAGTTGTTAGTCATTAGTCACTTGTCACTATTTAAGTATTTTCCTCATCGTAAAGGCACTAAGAACAAGATAGAGGATACACAATCCCCACATACCTGCCCAGTAGGGGAGTATGGTGGTGAGGCTAGCCCCCATTTGGGTGATAGAGACAAAGCCCTTAGCTCCTAAGGTGGTAGGAATAATATAGGAAAATACGTTCAGCCACTGGGGCATGGCTACCGTAGGCCAAGAAAAACCCGTGAGCATCACCGCTGGTAGAGAGGTGTACATGATGAGCATGATGGCATCTTCCCGACGGCGGAGAAAATTCAGCAAGCAAAGCCCCATAAACACAATAGAGAGGATAAAAGGGATCATGAAGGCCATTGTGATAAGGATATTGTTGCGTACCGGAATACCGAAAAGAGGCATTACGATGCCTAGAATGATAAGTAAAATTCCCATCGCAAGGGCTAAATAAGTGGTTGCCTTTCCCATTACGATAGGTAAGGCTCCCCAGAAGCTATTGGAATTAGGGTATATTTTGCGCAGCTTGTTGCCCTCACGCATGGTACCTCCTAATATACCTACTGCCGTGAGGATGGTGGTTTGGAAGATAATGACCAAGACCACAGGAATCAAGAAGGTCGCATAGCCTGAGGAGGGGTTATAGAGGCTGACCACCTTGGCACTTACAGGCATCGCTTCTTCGCGAGCTTGGGTGGGTAGCTTGCCTTGAGCAGAGGTACGCTTGAGCTCCACTCCTGCATTGAAATAGGTGGCGGTCATTTTGGTTGCGGTCAATACCTGTTTGTAATAGAGCATATAGGAAGCATCTGCATATACGGAGATAGAGGGTTGTTCTCCGCGTTGTAGAGCACGGGAAAAGCCGTTAGGTATGCTAACAACTCCTCGTATTTGTTCCTTGGCAAAGGCCTTTTGGGCTTCTGAAAGATTCAGATAACTACTGTAAATGGCCACGCCACTATTGGCATCTATCATACGGAACAGCTGTCGGCTTTGGGATGTGTTGTCCTCATCAACCACCCCAATGGGGAGTTCCTGTAAGGTCTCTTCCGAATAGAGATAGGTATAGAGAAAGGAGACTAATACAGCTACTATCACAAACGAAAAGAATACCGCCCTATCACGGAATATATATTTGGCTTCCCAGCGCATTGCGCGGGTGAAGTCGGCTGAACTTTGATAAATGTATTTTCTAAATGCTTTCATATCCACCTGATTTTATTTTCTTTACAAACATAGGGTAGGCAACCAGCAGCAGTAAGCCAAAGAGTAATAAGGCTAAGAGTGGTTGCCAAGTCATTTCTACAGGGATCCCTTTGATAGCGCGATTGACATAGTATTTCATAAAATGGGCATAGGGGAAGAGCTGTGCTAGATACTGCATACTCTTAGGTAAGCCTTCTATTGGGAAGGTGTAGGCGGCAAACGAAAAGGCAATCGCGGTGAAACCACTGCCTATGGTGAGTGCCGATCTGAAATTAGGAAGTATAGAAACGAGTGTGATCCCGATAATCTGATAAACGATGACTAAAGCAAAAGTGATGAGCACTACATTGAACATCGGGATGTGCAAAGGCGCTCCAATAAGCCCAAATAGGAGATAGTTCATCCACCACGCTACAAAGAGCAGTACTAAGGTATAAGGTAGGAGCTTGCTAACCAAAGCCTTCAGCGGACTGCCTCCTGCTTGGGCGAGCCAGTGTTTGCCTTGCTTGTAACGGAACTCTATGCCTAATACATAGACAGTTACCATCATTACGATCATTTGGAGCATCATCGGAAAAAATGCAGTAAGGAGGTAATAGGCATAGTTAGAGTAAGGGTTGAACAGGCCATGGTCATCTACCTTTACGGTTTGGGCTTCTGCATGAACTTTTTGGGTTTGTTGTCCTTTTTGCATCTTCTTTTTCATCACCAAACCAGCTGAGAACATGCCTATGGTGGTTTGGAAATCCTTTTGGATAAGGCCTGCACCGAGCATAAACTGGTTATTGGTATAGCAGATCACCGATTGGTTTTCGCCCTTGAAGAGTTTTTGCTGGAAGTCTTGAGGAATGACGATAAAGCCCATGATCTGCTGTTGCTGGATAAGGCGTTGGGCTTCTTGCTCATTGCTTAGCTTGGTAGTAAGGGCGATGTTAGGCGTGGCATCAAGCATACGCAAAAGGCTCTCGGAAAGCTGACTCTGGTCGTAATTGATATATGCCATAGGCAGGTCACGAGGCACCCCTTTGTAGAAAATAGCCGCAAAGAACCCAAAAATGATAAAGGGGAACACCAAAACGTAAAATAGTCGTTTCGGTGATAAGAATAGGTTCTTGCATTCGGTTTTAAATAAATACATGTTCAATTTGTCAATTAGCTAATTAGTTATATTTCTTCAGCGTTTTCTAAGTTTTCTATTAGGATTGGTTTTTCTTCTTTAAAGTGAAAAGAAACACCATAAGGCTCGCAAAAGCTGAAACTACCTTCGGCAAAATGCAATATCCATTCTTTGTTGTCATAGAATAGAAACTGCGGACTTTCAAAAGGAACTTCTTGCAAGGGAACGCTTAGCAATTGTTTTTCTTCTTCTGAAAGATGAAAGCCATCTGAGTTTATTAGCAGTTGTTCTTGAAAATAAGAAAGAGCTTTGGTAACCAACTTATCTGCGTTGGTAAGGATTTGTTCAATAAAAGCAATAGTATCAGCGGTGATAGTTTCAGTATTGCTAAACACAGAAAAAGGTAGCTGTAAAGTTTCTTTATAGAAATCACTTTTCCACTGGTATGAGGCCTCCCAAAAATACACATCTTCCACTTTTTCAGAAAAAATAAGAGTGCCAAACTTGGTGTTATAATTTGATGTGTTCATTTGGTTAATTGGTTTACAAGGTTTTAAGTTTGTTTTTTTCAAATTCAGCGATAGTGTTATCGATGATTTCTTTGATCTGATAAGAGGCGATGCCTAAAGGTTTGTTTACATCGGTGAGTGACCATTCTACTAATAATTCGTCTTTATCTTTACAGATAAGTAACCCAATGGTAGGATTGTCACCTTCTCCGCGCAAGAGTTTATCAACAGCAGTTACATAGAAATTTAATTTTCCGATGTATTCAGGGATGAAAAGTGTGACTTTGAGTTCTACCACAACATAGCACTTCATCGGGATATGGTAAAAAATGAGATCGGGGAAAAAACTCTGTCCTTCGGGCATACGCAATTCCATTTGTCTCCCCACAAAGGCAAAACCTTGTCCTAATTCCAGCAAAAAGCGAGTGATGTTCTGCATCAAAGCCTCTTCAAGCTCTCGTTCGGAATAGTCTTTACCAAGGGAAAGAAAATCGAAATTATAAGGGTCTTTGAGGAGCTCGGTAGCTAAATTAGCTTGAGGGATAGGCAATTGAGTATCAAAATTGCTAATAGCTTTTCCTTGTCGCTCAAATAGGTTACTCTCAATAGTATGCACTAATTGTACCCTGCTCCAATTATGGCTGATCGTCTGCTTGATATAGAATAGAGCCTCAGAAATAGAATTGCATTTTCTCATTATTTCAGTATGGTGTCTCCAAGGTATTAAGCCAAAATCTTTAGGCATCTCTAAAAAGCTACCAACTTGGTAGCTTTTTGTAAGTTCTTGATAATAAAACAAATACCATTGTCTTATGTTTTTAATATTGGCTACGGAAAAACCAGTAGCTTCAGGGAAGGCTTCTCTCAAATCCAAACTTAGTTGGTTGATAAAGCCACTACCCCAAGCCTTTTCGGTTTGCATTTTTACTATATCACTACCCAAGCTCCAGTAGAACTCTAAAAGGGCAGTATTCACCTTTATGGCTGTTTTGATTTGTGATTGCTGGAATCGCTGTTTGATTTCTATCAGCCATTGGTGGTATTCTTTATCGGGGAGGTTTTGCGCTCCAAAAGTAAAAGTTGGGGTTTCTTTCATTGTGGTTATTTTAAGAATTTTGATGACTTTATATAATCACACGCTTCCACTTTTCAGGGTCTCTGTTTTCAGGCAAATACTGTTCTTTGATAGTATCTAATAGCCAGCGATCCTCTACAAGTTTGTACTTGTACTCGCGCTTGTAATTCATTCTCGCATATTCTCTGTCGGTAAAGATAGAGGCTTTTTTACCAGAGATCTGCACTTCGGTAATGTTTTCTTTGGAGGGGTCGTAGTTAGGAGGGAATCCGTGACTGGTATATTCAGCACCCCCATATTTGCGCTCGCGTTCGGTGATGTATTCCTTATAAATAGGGATACGCAGCTCGGTTTGTTGCTTACAAAAGTCTTCCCAAGAGAGCGATTTCTTTTTCTCCACTTCTTCTTCATCTACTCTGTTGGCTTCTGTTTCCCATTCATACATGGCTTGTAGAAATGCCGTGAAATGCAGGCGTAGGGTTTGTTCTGTTTCTGTCATTTGAATAGTTATTTTTCATTATAAAAGTGCTATTGGCGGTAATCCTTTAGCCAAAGCCGCCAATCCTCGGGACAATGATAGGTCTCCATATACTTTTCTTGTTCTTCTATACTTAAGAAGTGCCAATATTTCAAAAAGGTATCTCTATAATGTTCTTGGTAGCCCTGATTCCAGCGAGGAGCCCCATGGAAACTATGAGGAAAGACTGTCCAAAAAGGAAATACTTCTTTATAATCCTCCATTTCTTTCTGAAAATGCGCTCTTTTATCTTCTTCATAGAATGCTATTTGTACAAAAAAGAGTTTGTTGGCTTCTTGGGTAATCTGTAGCTGTCCTTTACTAAGGGAATAAGGAGCTTTGCTAAAGAAAAGCCTAATACTTTGGGGGCTGACCTCCCCTTCGACTGCTTCTATACGCTTATAGAGGGCTACAGGGATAAAGAAGTCATACCTAAAAATGGGATAGGTTTTACAAAAGAAATCTTTGAGCTTTGAGAACATAATCTTGAGTTAGTTAATTAACGCTTCTCTTTCCTTCTTGGGTACTTTGGCGAGTACTTGGTCATAAGAGTGCTGTATCATTTCCTTGATAAGGGTAAGGGGTAAGCCTTCTAAAAGTACGGTATTCCAATGTCTTTTGTTCAGGTGGTAGCCCGCCACAATCTTATCGGGGTACTGCTCACGGAGTTCTACAGCACGCTCTGGGTCGCACTTGAGGCTCACACTTACAGGGAAACGCTCTAGATTGGTAAGGGCAAATATACGATTACAAATGCGGAATACCAAGAAACCCTCGCCAAAAGGCATATCCTCAGTTACATGCGGCAAGGAAAGGCAATATTCTCTAAGTTCTTCTAAGTTCATTTTATTTAGATAAAAGATTTCAGTAATTAGTTGTTAGGTTTCAGATCATATAAAACTCCTATATATTCACACACACTACAGATAAGTCTTTTTCCTTATTGCGGACAATTCCATAAAAGCGTTCTTTATACCAAAGCATCTGTTGCTCGTAATCAATAGTGTATTTGCCTATGTCTAATGAATGGATGATCTCTCCAGTTAAGGCATTTATAAGCATAGGCTTTTGTTTTTTATCACTTATGATAATACGTTCTCCACTTCGTACAAAGTGTACGGTTTGTCCTGTATTATAACTAAATACAGTTTGTCCGTTATTTAGTGAAACTCCATAAAAATAGCCTCCTTTACCTGCTGTACCAAAGTATAAGATATCGTTATATTCCTCTACTTGAGTGTAAAGATAAGCAGAGAGTTTGTATTTCCAAAGTGTTTTTTGGTTCTGTTTATCTCGGCAGCTCATCATAAAGGGAGATTGCATAAAGACTTCTTTATCTCCAAAAGAATAGACTTTCGCATCATTGAAAATTCGCTTTTGAGGAATACAGCAAAAAGACAGTTCTATTACTTCATTTTCAGTAATTTCAAATACCTTATTGGTTACAAAAATGTTGTCGAGTTTATAGTATTCAATGAGTATAAAAAGTCGTTCACCTTCCCGATAATAGTAAGCATCACTTCTATAACAAGGTTGATCTTCCTCAAAGGAGAAAGAAAGTCGTTTTTGTGATGTAAAATCTTCTGAAAAGATATCTACAAGAATATGACGATCTACATACACTCCATTTTTCACCATCGTTTTAGAAACATCAGCTGAGGCAAATTGCAATACAGCTATTTTCTCCTGAAAAGGGACGATATCTATCACTCTATAATGGCGAAAAGGGTTATTAAAAGTGTTTAAGGTATGGTAGCTTGTCATATATTACTCAAAAACTAAACGATTCTCAATAAATTGGTTTCTTTAGGTAGTGGGTTATACTTATTTAGTAACGTTTCTTCTTCTCCTTCGTGTAGCAAGGTAAGAAATATAAAACAGCCTCCAGATGTAAGTTTTCTAGTATATTCTCTAATCTCTCTTTTATAAATTTCCTCTAACACCTCCGCTTGTTCTTTTGTTAAATAAGGGCGATGGGTGCGAAGTGTCTGACGTAGATTTTCATAAAAATCACCATAACAGATAAAACTGATGTTGTGAAAATGTGCTACCGACCGTTTTATTAATTGGTAAAAAATAAAGTTCTGCAAATTGCCTGAAAGGATATCTACCTCCCCATCTTCTCTAATAAATACTATACTTGGCTCTTGTGTTGGTTTTTCTTTATCATAACAAAAACAATAAACCATATAGTCATCCACTACAGCCCTTGCAAAGGGAGCGAAGAAGAACTTTTGGTTCTGAGGATATTGTGTTAAATGCTGATTTAAAAACTCAAACTCTTTTGCGAGTTGAGAGGGGGTGAGTACCTGAAACCAATCTACATACAAAAACAAAGGCGGGTTCTCTTTCAGTTTAAGATATTCCTGTTCTAACCACTCTTTATTAGCCAATCTATCACCATTTTTGTATTCTATAGGACAATAAGAATGATATGGATATTTTGTCCCCACATCAAGCATACCATCCTCATAAAACTGGTGATATAGCTTGGGGTACTGAAAGCTATAAGTTTGTTCTATTTCTTGTAATGGATTCATATGGGTCGTTTTTTATGCGATAAAAGAGCTTGACGTTCTGCTATTATTTTCTGTAATTGCTGGTGCAAGAGTTCTCGTGAGGGGAGTTCAGTAACCAGCTTAATTGTCGCGCCAGTGGTGCGACAATTTGTTTACCGTTAGGGCTACTTTATTGCGTGTCTCATTGATAAGGGTACGCAAATCGGTAATCAAGGATTCTTGTAGGTTTACTTCTTTTTTCATAGTATTAGTTTGTTAATTAATTAACCAATTGCCGAATTACGCTTCACCATTTTGTATTTCTTCCTTTCTCCTTCAATAGTAGCCACTACTTCAAAACCGAGCTTTGTATAAAGCTCCTTAGCTACAGGGTTGTCATCAAATACATTTAGGCTAATAGAATGAACACTTTTATCTTCAAAAAGCATTGCAATAAATAAGTGCATAGCCTTAGTGCCTAATCCTTTTCCAGTGAGGGAAGGATTGATAAGGAATCTACCAATATGTACGTTACTCCCTTCAACTCTTATCTGCTGAATTATACCTATAAAACTACCCTCTGCCTCAATGCGAAAACAATGAGGCAAAGCATTGAGCGCTTCTATGGTAAGAGGATAGGACAAAGCATCTCCCGCCCATTGTTGTAAGAAATCAGCCCCTTTGCTATTAGTCCAGTGTATGATAGCCTGCTTATCTTCAGGCAATAATCCTTCAGTTATTTTCATTTTTCACTCACTAAGACCGACATTCCTGGTCTTAAATCCTTTACTTTTTCAGTAGGGTAGGCCTTGATAGCGAAAGTCTTCTTGTCAAAATCTCCTTTACTTTTGGTAGCTGTCCAAGTGGCAAAATCGGCTTGTACAGCGATGTGTTTTACTTCCATTTCTATTTCTTGATTGCCCAAAGCGGGGACAATACCTTTGAACTTGGTGCCTATCTTAAAATCGGCCATTTTGTCCTCACGTATATTGAACACCACCCACTCATCACTACTGTCAATGAGGTTCATCACAGGGTAGCCTGCATTGACAATTTCTCCTTCGTTGGGGATAATTGTCTGTATCTCGGCATCGGAAGGAGCGAATACCTTAGCGCCATCTTTATAAGCATTCACTTCGGTGATGACTCCTTGGGCTTGAGCGACAAGGGCTTGAGCGGCGGTTTTGTCTTCTACACGGGCACCATTTTTAGCCATTTCGTATTGTGATTTAGCGGCTTCCGCTTGTTTCTGTAGGGCAACCATTTGGGTATAGGCCTCGTCTTTCTTTTGAGCAGGGAGTACCTTGTCATTGTAGAGGTTGCTTACACGCTGATAAGTTTTCTCGGCCAGTTCAGCGGCCGCTTGGGCTTGTTGCCATACATTGTAGGCTCCCTGAATCTGCTCGGAGCGTGCACCACTTTGGGCTTTGTCGGATTGGGCTTGGGCAGCCATACGAGCAGCTTCCGCTTGAGAGAGCTTGGCGTCAAGCTCAGTGCTTTCGAGCTCCAAGAGTAGGTCGCCTTTGTGTACTACATCACCCTCTTGCTTGTAGATGGCCTTGACCCTACCGGGTACTTTGGGGGCTACATTGATTTGTTTGGCTTCTACCTGTCCTTGCAGATAAGTGGGTTCGCTATTGCTAAAGAAGTAGATAGAGAGCGAGATAATTACTGCAAATACAGCTAAGGTAACTAAAAGTCCGGTGATATTTTTCTTTTTCATAAGATAAAAAATTTATGGTGCAAAATTAAGGAAGATTTATCAGATAAAAATACTTTTGAGGCAAAAGATTTTTAAGATAGATTAAATTCTGAAGGGAGCGGTTGATAGGTAAAAAAACTTATTTTCATTGGGATATTTCGCTAAAAAACACTAACTTTGCACTGCTAAATAACTACAATATCGTGGAAACATTACGTGAAATCATTCACTCCATACGACAGAACAAGGTGCGTACTTTTATGTCGGGCTTCGGGATTATGTGGGGTATCTTTATCTTAGTCTTGCTTTTAGGAGTAGGCAAGGGGGTTGAGTATGGGGTGCAAGACTTGCTCAAGAGCTTTGCCTCCAAGTCGGTCTATGTATGGAGCGGGGAGACCTCTATGAAGTATAAGAACATGCAGGAAGGCAGACAGATTTTCTTTGATAAATATCTCTTGGAGGATATAAGGCGTAAGTTTCCTGAGATCAAAGGTCTTTCGCCACGAGCTACCCTTTCCAAAAATGCTATTTATGGTAAGAAAAACTGCTACACTACCATCACAGGGATTGCGCATGAGTATTGGTCTTTCTCCAATTTTAAGATGATAGAAGGTAGCCGCCCCTTCAATGTGATGGATGACAAAAAGGCACGTAATGTAGCTATTATAGGTAAGAAAGTGGCCACTAAGCTTTTTCTGAACGATAATCCTTTGGATAAGCTCATCAATGTAGGAGGGGTGTATTACCGTGTGATAGGGGTAATGAAGAATGATGATATGGTCAGCCAACAGGCAGAATCAGAAATCTTTGTGCCTTATCCCAGCTTTACCCGCAATATTCAAGATACACCTGATATCTCTGTCTTTGGCTTCTACCTAAGTGATGATACAAAGATTTCGATGAATAGCTTTAAGGAGAAGATACTCAACTACTTGGCTCGCAGCCTGCGTTTTGATGCCAATGACCCCAATGCTGTTTATATACAGACCTTGGAGGAACAAATAGCCAATATCAATAGTATCTTCACGGGAATCAGTGTTTTTATCTGGATCGTAGGGGCTTGTTTTCTTATCAGTGGGATGGTCAGTGTAACCAATATTCTTTTCATTGTGGTCAAGGAGCGTACCAATGAATTTGGTTTGCGTATGGCCATTGGGGCGACCCCTTACCATATTACGCTACAAGTGCTTTTGGAAGCCTTGATTATCACCTTAGGATCAGGCTTGTTGGGGATGTTCTTAGGGGTAGGAGTGCTCAAGCTCATTAATATTGTACTGGCAGCCTCTGGAGGTATGGGATTGCTCAAGACTACGGATATAGATATGGGGATAGCCCTTTTAGCGCTTTTTATTATGGTGCTGTCGGGTATTTTCGCCGGTACATTCCCAGCTCGAAAGGCCGCTAAGATAGAACCTGTAGCCGCTATGCGATATGAAAATAGAGGGTAAAGAATTTGTTTTTCTCATTTTATTTTCGTAATTTTGCGCGTTCAATGAAAAAGAAGAAAACATATATTCGTTTCTTTGCTTTTCTACTGCTGTTGAGCATGTTGAAAGTAGCCTTTCCTGTAGGTGAGTTTTTCCATAACCACCACTCAGGCGAAGAGCTGTGTACCCATGTCCAAGGGAAGAAATGTGATCACCAAGTACATATTTCCCAAGGGGAAAGGCATCATGATTGTATGTTTTTCCAGCTCCATCAGAACTTTGTTTTCATTACTTTCGATTATCATTTCGTACCTACAACTTATTATCCTTCCGTTTTTTCCATAACAGAAGGAAGACCTAACACTTCTTTTATTCAATACCTCCTAAGAGGGCCTCCTTCTTTAATGATCAATGTTTAATGATTGATGTTTATTCCCCAAATTTTTGGGTATTAATCTCATGAATCATTAATGGTATTAATCATTAATCATTACTGATATCAATCTTTATGAAAAAGTTATTGTGTCTTCTTCTTTTAGGAGTAGGCTTGTCCCTCTATGGGCAAGAAACTCTTGAGCTAACGATAGAAGACAAAGCAGGGCAACCCTTGCCCAGTGCAGTAGTACATTTTATAGGGAAACACTTTGTTAGCGATACTCAGGGAAGGGTAAGTATTCCTAAGTTAGCCAAAGGGAAATACCCTATTAAGATAAACTACTTAGGTTTCTTGGACTATGAGGCAATTCTCGCTATTCCTGCTGCTAATCCCTATAAAGTAGTTATGCAGGAGGAGGTCAACCAGCTTGCGGGCACCACTCTGGTAGGGCATGTAGCCAAGCCCATAACTACTTCCGCTGCAATCGACAAAACCAAGCTCCAACAAAAATCAGGAGAAGAGCTCGCCAAGGTACTCACGACAGTGACAGGAGTCTCCATGATACAGACCGGGGCTACGATAGCCAAGCCGGTGATTCATGGCCTACATAGTAACCGTATCCTGATCCTCAACAATGAGGTGCGCCAAGAGGGACAACAATGGGGTGCCGATCATGCCCCCGAGATAGATCCTGCTGTAGCCGATAGGATTACCGTGGTCAAAGGAGCTGAAGCCGTACGCTATGGTTCTGATGCCTTGGGAGGTGTGGTAGTGATAGCTCCCAATCGGCTTCCTTATGGGGATGGGTTGCACGGGCAACTCTCTCCCTCCTTTGCTTCCAATGGACGCAAGTCGGCCACTACCTTCAAGCTGGAAAGTGGACTGCCAGGTCTGCACCATTGGGCATGGCGGGTACAGGGAACACTCAAGCGTTCGGGGGATATCCATACTGCTGATTATGTACTGAACAATACCGCTGCTGCGGAGGCCAACTTCTCTGCTGCCATAGGTATGCAACGAGAAGAGGGGAGTGCAGAACTATTCTACAGTCGCTATGAGAATGAGAGCAGCGTATTCTATGGTTCCCATATAGGCAACTTGGACGACCTGCTGGCTCGGTTTGAAATCGGTCGCCCCCTTACGACCTATCCTTTTTCCTATAGTATAGAAGCCCCCAAGCAAAAGGTAGTCCATCACCTGCTCAAGGCCAAGGCTTATTATTTTCTCCCCATAGGGGGAAAACTTACCGCCCAATATGCTTTCCAAAAGGATATTCGTAAGGAGTATAGCCTACGTCGATTAGGGCGAACTCGTATTCCTGCCCTCAATATGTGGCTGACCACCCATCTGGCGGAGGTCTTTTGGGAAAATATGGATGCTCCTCACTGGAAAACACAATTGGGAGGTAGTTTTTCCTTGCAAGACAACTACAACCAGCCAGGAACAGGGGTAGTGCCAGTGATTCCCAACTTTGCTTCAGTGGGTTATGGTGCTTTTGCGATAGAGAAGTATCACAAAGATAGCTGGAATGCTGAAGCGGGAATCCGTTATGACTATAAGTACCTCAATGCAGATGGCTATGATATGTATTCCCAACGCTATGGAGGGGAACACCATTTCCATAATATTACCTATAGCTTAGGAGGGGCTTGGCAGGCGAGCTCTCACACAGCCGTTAGTAGTCATATAGGAGTAGCATGGCGCGCTCCACAGGTCAACGAACTCTATAGTAGTGGCTTGCATCATGGAGCAGGGACTTACAATCTGGGAGAATCCTCTCTGAATCCAGAGACCGGAGCTAAGTGGATTACCTCTTTGGACTATCACCATCCCAATCAAGGATTGCAGTTTTCTGTGGATGCTTATGCACAGCTTATTAAGGGCTATATCTATGACTATCCCACCGGAGAGGTACGTACTTTGTTCTCTGGGGTATATCCTATATTCCAGTATACCCAAGCCGATGCCTTCTTTCGTGGAGCGGATATAGAAGCCTCCCTAAGGCTTTCCCAATGGGAGACGGCTTCCCAAAGTCTCTCCTATGGACTGAGAGCTTCGGTAGTTTTTGCCAATGAGCTGAAGACCCATCGGTATTTTCCTTTTATACCTGCCCCAAGGCTAAGTCAGTCCTTGGAATGGAAAGCCCAACCCAAGGGTTTGTTTCAGAGTCTTGAGGCAAGTATAGGACATACCTTTGTAGCTAAGCAAACTCGTTTTGAGCCTTCGCAGGAGTTGGTAGCCACCACTCCCGATGCTTATCATCTCTTTGAAGCAGCTGTGGGAGGTACCATAGCTGTAGGAGAACAGCAGCGCCTTTCGGTAAGGCTCTCTTGTGAGAATCTTTTCAATCAACTATATAAGGAATACACCAATCGTTTTCGCTATTACGCCCATGACTTAGGACGCAATGTATACCTGAGATTGAATTATAATTTTTAAAAAAATTGTTGAACACTAAAATTAGAAAAAAATGAAAAAAATAACGAACATACTTAGAAAGTTATCTTTCATAGCGCTTTCTGCTGCTTTACTCTTTTCTTGTTCTAAAGAAGAGGGAAAAAATGGAATCACTACTCCTGCTCCTAAAATAGAATCATTGGAGTTAGGACATGAAAACTCTAAAATAGGTTATATAGGTGATGATGTACATATAGAAGCTCTTTTCTCAGCTGAAGGAATGATTAAGGAGACCAAACTACAGATTACTTATGCCAATGGGGAGTCTTCTTTCAAGATAGAGGAGATTTCTACTGAATTTGTAGGGAAAAAAGGAGGAAAAATACACAAGCATGTGGATATTCCTGCCGATGCCAAAGAGGGAAATTATGATTTCTTATTCTCTGTTACCGACCAAAATGGTCAAATAACCTCTGTCAAGGAGGTCTTGAAAGTAGAGAAGAAAAGAGATTTTACTGAGAATGAGACTCTTTCACTTGCAACTTTACAATTAGGAGTGTTAAACAAAAGTATTGCTCTAAAGAAGGACGATTTTATAGCCAAATTTAGCAATGGGAATGTTGCTTATGAACAGTCCAATTCTTTTGAACCCTTGGTGTATGAGGCCACTCGCCAAGAAGCACCTTTTGCAAAATATAAAGTAGCGGTTAGCTTTGCGTATGTATTTGATTTAGATATTCGCCCTTATCAAAGCTATGATGGAGTGGATAGTATTACCATCACTCCCTTAGATGCTACAGGGGAAGAAGCTAAGAATGACCAACCTAAAGAGATTTTTGAGTATTTTGAGCAGTATATCTCTTTCTTCTGTGGCAAACCTTATCAATATATCCGAGAAAATGATGATAAGGGGTATTCCGTGAAAAACTTTACGAAGGAAGAGTTCTACGCTACTTTTTCTAACAAGGAGCTAAAAGAAACAGACGCAGAGATCCTTTGGAATGCAAATCCTAATAAGCCTGCTGTGGAAAGCTCTAAAGCAAAGAATACGCCTATTGTGAAGCTAAAATACAAGCGCGAGAGTAATACTTACGAACTTTCCTTTGAGTTCAACCGACCTGTTGATTATACAAACAACCTAAAACAAAATTAAAAAAACAACAAGATGAGACACTTATTAAGCACATTAAGAACAGTACTAACAGCTGCTCTTTTAGGGGTAGCAATTACTTCATGTAGTAAAGATCCACAGAAGCCTAACAATGAAAAAGAGGACAAAGGACATGAAGATCCTACCAAAGTAGAATTTGTTATCCGAAGAGGGCACCTTCATGGGGTACGCTTCCATGGAGACCCTGAAAGTATCATTGCACCTGTACAGAAGTTCAAGTTTGAACTAGATCAAGCTACCAAAAACTGGGTGCGTAAGGATATGGATGGGAAGATACTAACTAAGGACTCTCCTGTAGTAATGATAGAGGGGGCTCACTATGCCATGGAAATTATCTATTACAATAGCAAGGGCGATCGTATGAACCATGAATTTACTAGTGCACAGATGCTCCCTATTCACCAGCACTTCTTTGAAGTAAAGAGCTATACTGATACCAAAACCCAACAAGAAAGTACTGATACAGCTTCTTTATTTACTTACACCTATCGTGATACAGATCCAGAACAAGTACCTATCGGAGACTTAATTGATGAAAAAAATAGTACCAAACGTTCTGTACTTACTGACAATCCTTTAGGATTGAAAGGCTATTTTGCTCCTGGAAAAGCCTATGCAAAATATGATATAAGAGTAAGTCTTTTCCATGTATTAAGAGGAACTAAAAATAAGAATAATCAACAAGGAGAATTTTATGCTTTTAATGCTCCTGGTGATGAGTTGAAAGCACGTAGTACTACCGATTTCTCTCAGAAGATACCAGTACAAGTGATTACTTCTATCTCCTCTGGAGGGGAAGAAGACACTGCTCGCTATTACAAAGAGATAGCTGACTACTATGGCATTACTCCTGAAAGAGTAAAAGCGCTTATAGATGAAGCACGAGATAAACATGATTCTGCTACTTATTGGATGTAGGATAGAGAACAAAAGTAATAGGGGGCGAATGGCAATTCGCCCCCTATTACTTTTTGTCTCGAAAAAAGATGGCTAACTACTTATTAAAGAATCTTAATTTTATTCATAAATAAAACCTAAATCGAGCTGCTAATTCATTTTTTTGTTTTACATTTGCGAAAAATTCGGTATGAAGGGAATTATTTTAGCGGGAGGCTCTGGCACAAGGCTTTACCCCATCACCAAAGGGGTCTCCAAACAGTTGCTCCCTATCTATGATAAGCCTATGATTTACTATCCGTTATCTGTACTGATGCTCTCAGGGATAAGGGATATATTCATTATTACCACTCCAGAGGATGCAGCGGCTTTCCACCGTTTGCTTGGAGACGGAAGTCAATGGGGGCTTGACCTTTCTTATGCCGTACAGCCTTCACCTGATGGCTTGGCGCAGGCCTTTATCATCGGAGAAGAATTTATCGCTGGGGACGATGTGTGCCTGATCTTGGGAGATAATATTTTCTATGGGCAGTCTTTTTCCCAAATGCTCTCTCAGGCTGTAGCCAATGTACAAAGGGAGCAGAAGGCAACTGTCTTTGGTTATTATGTAAAAGACCCTGAGCGTTATGGGGTAGCCGAGTTCGATACTGAAGGTAATGTACTTTCTATAGAAGAAAAACCTAAGGAGCCTAAGTCCAATTATGCCATTGTAGGCTTGTATTTCTATCCTAACAAAGTGGTAGAGATAGCCAAGCGCATAAAGCCTTCTGAACGAGGAGAGTTGGAGATAACTTCAGTAAATCAGGTCTTTCTACAAGCTCAAGAACTCAAAGTGCAACTTTTAGGGAGAGGATTTGCTTGGCTGGATACTGGTACTCACGATTCCCTGACTGAGGCCACCAACTTTGTAGAAACTTTAGAGAAACGACAAGGTTTGAAAATTTCTTGTTTGGAAGAAATTGCTTATCGAAAAGGATGGATTAGCAAGCAAAAATTACAAGAATTGGCACAAGAACTCGCTAAAAATGGATATGGCCAATACCTATTGGATTTAGTAAATCATAAATAACAACTAAATGAACATTATACAAACCGCTTTAGAAGGCGTTGTCATCATAGAGCCTAAAGTTTTTGTCGATGATAGGGGCTATTTCTTTGAATCTTTCTCCCAGCAAAGATTTATAGAAAAGGTGTGCAATACTACCTTTGTACAGGATAATGAATCCAAATCTACCTATGGAGTACTCAGAGGGCTACATTTTCAAAAACCACCCCATGCTCAATCAAAGCTTGTAAGGGTAGTTAGTGGTATCGTATGGGACGTAGCGGTAGATATCCGTAGCGGTTCTCCTACCTTTGGGCAATATGTCGGGGTAGAGCTTACTGGAGAGAATAAGCGACAGTTTTTTATCCCTCGAGGCTTTGCTCATGGTTTTATAGTATTAAGTCCAGAGGCGGTTTTCCAATACAAATGTGATAATTATTACGCTCCTGCATACGAAGGAAGTGTGCTTTGGAATGATCCTGCTATAGGGATAGATTGGAGAATTTCAGAAAAAGAAGTACTCCTTTCAGCAAAAGATAAGCAAAGTCCACTGCTAAAGGAGGCTTGGCTATTCGATTACCAAGAAAAATTATATTAAAACATCCATTATATGAAAAATATACTCATCACTGGAGCTAGCGGACAGCTCGCTATGGAAATTCATCAAGAATTGCCTAAGTCCGTCACCAATAACTATATTTTTACCACAAGAAATGAATTGGACGTAACCAATGCGGATAAGGTAGAGGCTTTTTTTAAGAAGCATAAGATAGAATTGGTCATCAATTGTGCCGCCTATACCAATGTCAATGGTTCTGAAATAGATAAGGAAAATGCCAATTTGGTCAATCACCTTGCGGTGAAAAATATTGCCCAAGCATGTACAGATCATAAAAGTGCATGCATTCACCTCTCTACCGATTATGTATTTGCAGGGAACAAAAATACGCCTTATACAGAAACCGATGCGACTTCGCCACTGGGGGCTTATGGACAAACAAAGTTGTTGGGAGAGAGTGCCTTACAACACTCTGATATTGATTTCTTGATTCTAAGAACCTCTTGGCTTTATTCTGCTTTTGGAAACAATTTTGTAAAAAATATTCTACGTATTAGTAAAGAACGTAAGGAACTTAAGGTAGTATTTGACCAAGTAAGTACACCTACGTATGCCAAAGACTTGGCTCGCTTTATTATCTTTGTTATTGAGAATAAGCTCTATAGAGGGAGACAAGATGTCTATCACTTCTCCAACGAAGGGGTATGCTCTTGGTACGATTTTGCGGTAGAGATACTTAAGCTCGCCGGTAGTGATTGTAAGGTGATCCCTTGTAGGACAGAGGATTTCCCCACTCCTGCGGCACGCCCAGCCTATTCGGTATTGGACAAGAACAAGATCAAGACAGATTTCAATTTTCCTATTCCTTACTGGAGAGATTCCTTAGTATCCTTGATGTCTCAAAACACCTCACTTATATAAGATGAAGCATATTTTAATCACAGGCGGAGCGGGCTTTATCGGGGCTAACTTTGTGGTATATTTTGCACAGAAATATCCCGATTATCACTTGGTGAATTTGGATAAACTTACCTATGCGGGGGACTTGACCAACCTTACCGAGGTGGAGCATGCCTCTAACTATACCTTTATAGAAGGTGATATCTGTGATCGTAAGCTTATAGAGTCACTCTTTGGAAAATATAACTTCCAAGGAGTGATTCACTTTGCTGCCGAATCTCATGTGGATAACTCTATCGCTAACCCCGATGCCTTTATCACCACCAACATACATGGGACTTTTACCCTCTTGGATGTAGCACGGCATCACTGGATGGAGGCTCCTTTTGTAGTGAAAGAGGCTTATAAGGAGGCGCGCTTCCATCATATTTCTACCGATGAGGTATATGGTACCTTAGGGGAGACAGGTCTCTTTACTGAGACAACCCCTTATGCGCCTAACTCGCCTTATAGTGCTTCCAAAGCTTCTTCGGACATGATTGTAAGGGCTTACTTCCATACCTATGGAATGAATGTAACCACTTCCAACTGCTCCAATAACTACGGACCTAAGCAGCACAAGGAAAAACTAATTCCAACCATTATCCGCAAGGCGCTACAGGGAGAAGCGATTCCTATCTATGGCGATGGTAAGAATGTACGCGACTGGCTTTATGTATTAGACCACTGTATAGGGATAGATCTCGTATATCATAAGGGAAGAGCAGGGGAGACCTATAATATAGGTGGGCGCAATGAGCGTGATAACCTCTTTATTGCAGGACATATCTGTGAATTGTTAGACCAAAAACAACCTTTGGCAGGGGGTAAGTCCTACAAAGACTTGATTACCTTTGTCAAAGACCGAGCAGGGCACGATCGTCGCTATGCTATTGATGCTACCAAACTCGAAACCGAATTGGGCTGGCGTGCACAAGAAAACTTTGAAACAGGGATTGTCAAAACCATTGATTGGTATCTCTCTTATTTTAAGGATTTGCTATAGCCTCAAAGGCTTTTTATTATGAAAGATATTGTCAAAGGCTACTTATGTGCCTTTATCTCGGCATTTACCTATGGACTGATTCCGCTTTTTATGATTCCTATCAAGAAAGCGGAAGCATTCTCGGTAGATGCCACTCTTTTTTACCGTTTCCTTATCGCCAGCGGATCTATCCTTATTTTCCTTTTCTATCAGAAGGAAAGGCTTCGCATCAGCTTTCGTGAAGGGCTGATTATGAGTGTCTTGGGATTGCTCTATGCGCTTTCTGCAGAGTTCCTATTCTTAGCCTATGACTACCTCAGCCCAGGGATAGCCTCTACGATCTTTTTTTGTTATCCGATTATTGTGGCCTTGGTATTGGTACTCTTTTATAAGGAGAGGGTTACCTTACCAACAGCGTTCTCTCTACTCTTAGTGGTGCTCGGGGTAGGGGTGCTGAGTATCAAGGAGGGGGCTGTTATCAATTATATAGGGTTGGGTATCTCTTTGCTTGGAGCTTTAGTATATGCTCTTTACATTTTGATTGTCAATAAAGTACGTATAGAAGCCTCTGGAGTGAAGGTCTCTTTCTATTCCATGTTGTTTTCCTCGTTGTATTTCTTAGTCAAAGCGCTTATCTTAGGAAGAAGTATTGCGATTCCTTCCTTATCCTTAGCAGGAGACATTACTTTATTTGCCCTTGTTACTACCTCCCTTTCTTTAGTTACCTTAGTGTATGCGGTACGCTATATTGGTTCTACTCCTACGGCGATTATGGGCGCTTTTGAGCCTATTGTGGCGGTGCTTATCAGTGTAGGACTCTTTGGGGAAGCACTTACCTCCTCCTTGGTGATAGGCGGTGTGGTTATCATCGCAGGGGTACTGATAGATATTGTCTTTAGAAAGCATTGAATAAGACATTAACATTCTTCCGAATAAAAAGTCCATCCTTTGAGTTTTTCTTTTTTATACTTCTTCACAAAAGCTTCCTCTACCCATATGCTACGAAGGCTATCCTTATTATAGAAAAAGGCACCTTCTTTAGAGTGATTCGTGATGTGTAGTAACTTGTGCTCTGTATCTATCAGGGTATTATTGGAATATATCTTTGCAGATACCCACTCAAATGTCCCTGGACACTGTTTTTCAAAGAAATCCATGGCTCTTTTGTTTAGCAAATAGATATAGACTTTATCAATGGATATACAATCCCATTTGGCAGCAATAGCTTCGAAGTCAGTAAAGTCAATCCGAATGTTCAAGTGTATAGGTTCAGGATCTTCAAACATCAAATAATCAGTAATAGAACCCTTTACCGACCGAAAAGCACCGTATGCTCTATTTGGGTAATTGTTGGAAGTGCTTATGGTATATAGCATTTTATTAAGTATTTGATTGTTAATGAGAGTTATATTGTATAGTATGGAATAGACGTTAGAGGATAGTGTTATTTATGTTATAGTATTTTTGTTTCTATTTGCTGTATATTACGAAGTATAAGTTACAAACTTACGCTATCATAAGAGTATTTAAATTCTTGTTCTAATTCGTGAATTGTGTTTAAGTAATTTTCTATAAGATAATCACTCATTTTTGTTGTATTTATATGGTTTTTTAATATAGTCAATAACTCTTTTGTTACTTGGAAAGGAATTTTTTCTTTAGTAGATAGTATTTTTTTTACTTCTGTATGAAAATTTTCAATTGATTTCTTTTTAGGACTTATATTAGGTATCGAAATCAAATAGTCCCATCTTTCCTCCCAAGAGTTATATTGAGGGAAAGAGGAAATGTTTAATGATACATAGTAATTTACCTTTTTGAGAGTGGTAGCTTCCTTGAAGAAATTAAAAACCTTGTCAGAAGGATATAGCTTATATCGCCAAACCATATTTCCTATACTTGATATAATATTAATTAGCATACATGTATTGGTTGAGAATGTTTTCCCTATGGCAACTAAGTGTTCAGCCAAAAGAGTGTCTGTTAGTATGGGAATGTAGAATGTAGAAAACTCTTTCCTTGGGAATTTTTCAAAAGCAGACGTTATTTTCTCCAAATCCTCCTCATTATATGATTTCCAAAGGTATAATTTATCCCTTAAGTCTTCTAATATCTTTATTTTCTGTTGCATAAAAGTTACTTTTGATTGATGTAATCATTCAAAATATTCATCAAATTCACTCATATTTCTCTGTATTTAAAAGAGGAACGCCGATAATAGAAAGGATTATCGGCGTTATAGATTATTAGTCACTAGTCACTGGTCATTAGTCACTAGTTACTAACTAAGGAAATCAATGATATTGCTAGCAATCATCGTGTTCTTTTTGGTATTTCTTACGTAGGTATCGGCGGCTTTTCCATGGATATAAACTCCCACAATAGCAGCATTGAGTGGGGTATAGCCCTGAGATAGAAGCCCAGTGATGACCCCAGTAAGTACATCGCCACTACCAGCGGTGGCAAGGGCAGGGTTTCCGGTGGAGTTCACCCAGAAGTGATCTCCGTCAGTAATCATGGTGAAAGCACCCTTGAGCACTAAGATAACCTTGTGTTTCTTGGCAAACTCTTTGGCTTTTGCCTGGCGGTCAAGGTCGTCCGACCATTTGCCGATGAGGCGTTCCAATTCCTTAGGGTGAGGGGTAAGAATGGTATTCTTAGGCAAGGCACGCAGGAGGTCTTCACTGGAGGCGACAAGATTGAGCGCGTCGGCATCAATAACGAAGGGAACGGTAGGGAAATTCCTAAGCAAAGCAGCCAAGGTACCTTGCGCATAGGCAGAAGTCCCCATGCCTATCCCTATTCCGATGGCACTGGGCGAGAAAGGAACATCGGTAGGAGCGAGTTCCTCTTCCTGAGAGGCGGTCAGTACCATAGCCTCGGGAAGGGCTGTTTGTGCGATTTGGTAGCCACACTTAGGTAAGAGTAAGGTAAGCAAGCCAGCTCCACTGCGTAGGGTGGCCTTTCCACTGAGGATAGCCGCCCCTATTTTGCCATAGCTTCCCCCTACGATAAGGGCATGGCCATAGGTACCTTTGTTGGTAAAGCGGTGACGTGTACGTAGTAGCCGCTTGATTTCTTTCTCAGTAGTATAGTCGTATTCGGTATTGGTTTCCTTGAGATAGTCGAAGGAGAGAGGTAGTGGGAGCACTTCCCAGTAGGGGATATATCGTCCTGTTTGGGGAAGTAGGAAGGGGAGCTTGGGAGCGAAGAAGGTCAGTACCACATGAGGGGTTACAAAGACATCCTTCTCATGTCTGTCCTCCCCTAAGTACATGCCCGAAGGAACATCTATACTGATGATAAGGCCTTTCTGTCGGTTGATTTCCTCAAGAACGCGCTGTACCCAAGGGGACACGCGGCGGGAGAGGCCTACGCCGAAGACCGCATCTATGGTAATAGTCTGGGAGCCATTGTATTTGTTGGCTACAAAATCCTCAAAGCCCTTGGCAGGTTTTCCTTTCACAGCAGCAAAGGTTTTTTCATTAGCTTGTAGGTAGTCTTCGGAGGTTTCAGGCTGGGAAACAGAGGAAATCTCCACCTGAGGGAAACCTTCTTTGAGTAGGTTTAAGTTTTTGGTAAAATCTTCTGTGTGAACTTCGCTAAAGGGGACAAGGGTTACTTTTACTTTTTTACCAGCCTGAGCCAGTAGGCGAGCTAAGGCGAGTCCATCGCCTCCGTTGTTGCCTACTCCAGCATAGATATGATAAGGGTTGTCATTAGGAAGATTTTTTTTGATCCAGGCCATAAGGTTATTGGCCGCTCTTTCCATGTGATCCCAAGAGGTAATCTGTTGTTCTCGAATAGTTTGCTCATCTGCTGTGCGCATTTGCTCATTAGTAAGTATTTTCATAGGTGAATTATTTAAGAATTAGTAAAATAATTTAGGTATTTCATGATAAATAGTCGATGTTTCTAAAATAGTATAAGATAGCTTCCTTCAGTAGGGTGTGTTGTTCTTTTTCAGATAGGGATAAGTGATCTTTGGTTCTCCTATAAAAAGGCCAACCTTCCTTATCTCTGTACTCAAAAAAATAGTATCCGAAAGGAACCAATACGCAGCAGGTGGCTATGTGTATAAGGTTGATCTTGTCCTCCTTTGAAAAAGTCTCATGAGGCTTACCAAGCTCCTGAATTCCTATCAAATAAAGGACTTTGTCTATATCCAACTGCATAGGCAGGGAGAAATCTTTCTTGAGCTTTTGCACCAAAGTCTCCCACTGCTCATTGAGTGTTTTTTCAGTTGTCACTAAGGTTGTTCTAAGGGAGAGCAAATATACTAAATTTTATGCAATAAAGAGATATGAACAGTTTTTATTATTTTGTTAAAAACTTTTATTTGCTGACAATCAATATGTTGTGAAATAGTGTGAAATTATTTTTTATATTCTATTGGTATAATCAACTTTTTTTACTACCTTTGTAGTTCAGATTATAAATAGAAAATCCGATTAGAAGATGAAAAAAATCGTTACAAGTATAGCTATTATTAGTTTGCTCGCCGCCTGTGGTGAGAAATCTGCTGAAAAATCTGATTATGCAGTCATTTCAGGAAAGGTGTTCTCAGTAGAATCTCAAGGGGAACCTCAAAAATTACTTCTGTTACAAAATGATGAGGTAGTGAAGGAAATTCCAGTGCTTCAGGATGGAACTTTCCGCGATACCATACGAGAAATAGGAGATAATCACTTCTATTATCTTGTAGAAAATCCTGCCATACAGACCCCTCTTTATTTGGCTAAGGGTGCCAATATCGAACTTACGCTCAATGAAGAGCTGAGCAAAACCATTGTAGCAGGTACTGAAACCAAGCAGACTCAGTATCTGATAGAGCGTAACGCCTTTATTGCAGATAAGATCAATGGAGCAGACTCCAATCTCTTTGGACAAAAACCTCAAGAGTTCAAGGAGAATGTAAAATCCTATTTTGCTGAACTTGAAAATAAGTTGAAAGCCTATGGCTTCGACCAAGAGTTTATTGATAACCAAAAGAAATGGACTAAATATAAATTCGTAGAGTACCTAACCATATACCCTACTTATCATATGTATACCTCAGGCAATGAGGCCATCTTGCCCGATGATTTCTACGCAGAAAGAGAAGGTATTGACTATGATAATGCACAAGAATTCAAAACAGTAGATACCTATCGCGATTTAGTGCGTACTAAGTACTATACCATCATTAAAAATCCGAATGATGCTCAAAATATAAATCAGTTCATCTCGGAGGTAAATGCTCTTAAATCAGATAATATTCGTGCTGATTTGGCCAGAGAGTTACTTAGCCTTATTGCACCAGGCAATCCATTGAACAAGGAAGTATATGACTTTGTTAGTAAGAACTTAATAGATGAAAAGCTTAAAGAAAAAGCCAAAAAAACGTATGAAACAGCCCTTAAGCTCTCTGTAGGGAATCCTTCTCCTAAGTTCTCTAACTATGAAAGTTTTGAAGGAAATAACGTTTCCTTGGATGATTTCAAAGGGAAAGTGGTATATATAGATGTATGGGCAACTTGGTGCATGCCTTGCCGTAGAGAAATCCCTGCACTTAAAGAATTAGAAAAGAAATTCCATGGTAAAGAGGTTGCTTTTATAAGTATTTCTATAGATGAAAACAAAGATGAATGGAAAGAATTTGTAAAAAATGAAGACCTTAAAGGAATACAACTCTATGCTGATAAGAACTTTGAATCCCAATTCATCCAAGACTATGCAATCCGACAGATACCAACTTTCCTACTTATAGACAAAGAGGGTAAGATCGTTAATGCTGATGCGCCACGCCCTTCTAGCGAAGAAATATCAGGTATCTTAGAAGGTTTACTAAAAAAGTAATAGACAAACTTCTAAATTATAGAAAGACTGCCCCCAAAAGGCAGTCTTTTGTAGTTAAAATCAGCTTAAAATTTTATCCATGCAAAAACATTGCGTACCGACTCCATATCTTTGTACTCGTAATGAACATTAACTATTAATCATTAATAAAGTGGAAGATAAAACTTTAATCAAGAAACGAATTGACTGGTTTTGTAGAAACAAAATCAATGCTTTTTCACCTACTATTTCTCCAGCTCCTAAATCGGTAGAGCGCAATGAGATAGAAAGCCTTTATGAAGGACTGTTATGGTTTGTCCAAAATGGCATACAAGAAGTGGTTATTGAGAAGAAATACATGGGTTCGTATTGTGATATTTACCTACATAATCACTTGGAAGAGAGTTATTTGGTAAGTAGAAATGGGTATAAGATTACCTATTTGGACAAGGAAAAATGGCTCGCAGCCTTGCGCCCTCTGCACGAGCGTTTTTCGTGGGATGGGGTAGTGCTGAGGATTATCCAGTCGGAACTGATGCCTTGGTCTGTCTTAGGGAAAGGTTTGATAACCAATGAGTTTGCAGCTTATTACATTTCTCATGAGATACATGCCAACTATCTGGAGCAGGGCTCCTTATATGAGAAGCTCCGTAAGATACAGCAGACCCCAGCATATCAGACCTTCGTAGAGGACGCAAAGCAGCTTTCCGATAAGCAACTGAAAGAGAAATATCCCAATCACATCATCCGGCAATACCAGTCGGTACGGGATTTCAGATTCTTCGATTTGCCACATTACCAGCAACAAATAGCCCTTTTCAAGCGACAATTGGATATTTTTGGTAAGGAAGCAGAACTTTTCTTCAAGCCTTTTAATATACTCAAGCAAGTGAATAGTGATGGCAGTGAGTACTTTGTCAATGACAATCTCAGTTTCCGTCAGGTCAATGATGATGAATGCTTACATTATCTTTTCACTGATGAGGCAGACTTCGAAGCGAAGTACCCCGAGATACGCACTTGGGTGGACAAGGTCAATCAGAGTGACGAAGAAGGGGTGGTCATCAAGCCACGTACAGCTTTCCTTCCCGGGATGCCACCAGCCTTTAAGGTACGTAACAATGATTACCTGACCTTGGTCTATGGAGTGGATTTCCAAGATAGGCTACAAGAGCAAATTGCCAAGCGTAATATTAAGGGAAAGCTCCGTTGTTCTATCAATGACTGGGCGATCAATGCCAAGCTATTGGCCATTCCTTATAGTGAGTTACATGAGGAAAACTACGAACTGAAGAACTTAGTGCTCGACCGTATATTAGGTGAAGAAATAGAAAACCAATTAGATAGCAGACTATGAGTATCTCCAATAAATCCCATTACTTTCCCCAACTCCTTATTCTGGTGGGGGCACCAGGATCGGGCAAGTCTACCTTTGCCCGCTATTTTATCCGTACCGAAGACAATTGGGTACGGGTCAATCGCGATGACTTCCGCCAAATGCAGTTTGGCGACTCTCTTATGTCGCCTTTCTATGAGGAACGTATTACCAAGATGGTGGAAGCCTCTGTCCTAACCCTTTTGAAAAATCGTACCAATGTGATTATCGATGCCACCAACTGCTCTCTGCGCACTCTGGAGGATATGATACATGCCTACACCGAGTATGCCGATATTTCCTTTAAGGTCTTTGACTTCTCGGTGGAAGAGCTTGTCAAGCGTTGTGATAAGCGTTGCCAGCAGATAGGCAAGTTTATCCCCAAAAGTGCCATAGAAAAGCATGTTACCCAATTGCAGTACACCAAGGAAAAGTTTGATTTCAAGCCAATTCCTCGTACGGTAAAGGAGGCTACCCTTACCTATGCCAAGCAGGATAGCTCCTTGCCCAAGGCACTGATCTGTGACTTGGACGGTACCCTTTCTTTGCTCAATGGCCGCGATCCTTACGATGCTTCTTCTGCGGATGAGGACTTGCTCAATACCCCAGTGGCAAGTATTCTTGCTATGGCCAAGGCACAAGGCTACAAAGTGCTTCTCCTTTCGGGAAGAGAACAACTTTATCGAGAACCAACCGAGCGCTTTTTAGCTAAGCATCAAATTGCCTATGACCTATTGCTCATGCGTGCCACCAATGATTATAGAAAGGACAACATCATCAAAAAAGAACTTTTCCTGCAAGAAATAGCGGGTAAGTACTTCGTAGAGTTTCTCTTAGACGATCGTAACCAAGTAGTGGATATGTGGCGTAGGGACTTGCAATTGCCTTGTTTTCAAGTAAATTATGGGGACTTTTGAGAAATCAAAAGTCTTTTTTTCTATAGTTTTTCAAATTAACAATACAAGTTATATAATTAACATTTTTTTCACTTCAAAAAACCGTACCTTTGTATCCTATTAAAAACATTCTTTGTTTTAGTATAAATTCCATTATTTTACACTACAAATATTATATAACTGATGAGAAAAATCTATTTGCTTTACTTACTATTGGGACTGTCTACAATAGCTACAGCCCAAGAACGTCTCTTATTTGGGATTGTCAAAGATGAAAAAAATGAACCTCTCTTGGGTGTAACAGTCATGATAGAGGGTATGGGCAAAGGAGTGGCTACCGATATCAATGGAACCTATTCCCTAGAGGTGAAAGATGGCCAGGTACTGACTTTCTCTTCTGTTGGCTATCAAGTACAACACCATGTGGTAACTCCTGATCTTAAAAAACTGGATGTTTCCTTATCTTTGCAGGTAGAAAAAATCCCTGAAGTAGTGGTAGTGGGTTTTGGAAAGAAACAAGCGGTTAAGGAACTCACCGGTGCGGTGAGTAAGCTGGATAATGTATCGGATAACAATTCCATTTCGGTAGATAAAGTACTCTTGGGTAGGGTAGCAGGGGTGCAAGGGGGAACGGCCTCCGGACAGCCAGGAAGTGCGGCTACCATTCGTATCCGTGGGGTGGCTTCGGTCAATGGACGTAACGAACCGGTCTATGTGATAGATGGGGTGAGAGTTACCCACGGTGACCATGCACAGAATACAAGAGGGAATAATGTATTGGCAGGTTTGAATAATGATGATATAGAGAGTGTTACCGTTCTCAAGGATGCGGTATCTACGGCCTTATATGGGGCAGATACAGGCTCTGGAGTGGTGATCATTACTACCAAATCGGGTAAGAAGGGAGCTGCTGATTTTCATATCTCGAGTGAGATAGGGCTGGTCTCTCGTGCCGCAGTAGGAGAGAAACCCCTCACCACTGAACAGTGGTTGGGTTTCCTATACGATGCCTATCTCAATAGTGAAGAAGGTTCAGCCGCTTATCCTAACAAAGAGGCGCTCCTGGCTGACCTTCAGGCGGGGAATGTCTCTGCTGGTAATGGAGGATTTATATTACAGGAGATCTATAACCAAAGACACATTAATACCGATTGGAGAAAGCTCGTGGAAAATAAAATGGCGCTCTACCAAGAAATCAATGCCACCGTCTCTGGCGGAAATGATAAGCTGTCCTATTATTCTTCTTTGGGCTACCTCAAGGAAGATGGTATCGTCAAAGCAAATAGCTTCGAGAGAGTAACCAGTAGCAATAAGATTGACTTCCAAGCCACCAGTAAGCTACGTCTCTCGACTAATATTCAGCTCTCTTATGCCAATACATTGGCACAACCAGAAGGGCCACAGTCTTCCGATCCTGTATATGGACAATATATGAACCGCCCTACAGAAAGTGCCTATAACTCAGATGGTTCCCTTAACTATGGCCAATATGGGGCGCTTTCCAATGGAACCTATAATATAGTAGCACTACAAAAACTAAACCATAATAAAAACCAAACAGTAAGGGCACTTACTAATTTTCAATTGGACTATCAGTTGACTAAAAACCTCCTTTATAAGTTCGTTTTTGCCCCAGAGTATATTGACTTAGCGGAAGATGGTTACAAATCCCCCGTACATGGAGATGCTTTCTATACCAAAGGGGAGGCTGATTGGTTCAATACACGTATATTTAGCTTCAATCTACAGAATATCCTTTCCTATGACTTGGCTATAAAGAACAAAAATTACCTCTCGGCAAGTCTTATTCAGGAAGCATATCGCTCCGATCAGAAGAATATAGATGCTGTTATCTTTACCGCCGGTTCTAATAAGCTCAAGACCCTCTCCAGCTTTATTAAGCCTGTTTCTATCGCAGGTACGAGGGAGCTTAATTCTCGTGAGGGCTATGCCCTGACCTTACATTATGATTATGATAAGTTATTCCTGTTAGACCTTTCTGGTAGGCAGGATAGATTATCCAATTTCTGGGAAAAGAACCGTACAGGTTATTTCTATTCAGTAGGATTAGGGGTGGATTTGGCACGTTTGGAGTTCTTTAAGAAGACAAAGCGGCTCTCACAGCTGAAGTTCTCCACCTCCTATGGTCGTTTAGGAAACATGGTCTATGTCTCTCCTTATGCAAGCTATCAGTATAGCTTCAATTATGACCACAAAGCGGCGGGTGTTCCTATAGGAGTGGACAACCCCGACCTACGCTGGGAGACACTCTACCCGCTGAATGTAGGCTTAGATGTAGGACTTTTCTCGGATAGAATAACCCTTTCTACTGCTTATTTCCTAAAGAAAACTAGGGATATGATCTTCTCTCTACCACTTTCCGTAGCTCAGGGGTCTTATACCGCAACCAAACAGGTGAATGTAGGAGAAATGGAGAACAAAGGTTGGGAACTGGCTCTCAATGCAGAAGTAATAAGGAGCGAAGAAGGATTCAATTGGCAACTTGGTGGGCATATCAGCACGCTTGCCAACAAAGTTACTCAAATGTATGATGACACTCCTATCACATTTCCCAATCGTATCCTCCAAAAGGGAGAAAATGTAGGGTCTTTTTACTTAAAAAAATGGGCAGGAGTGAATCCAGATACGGGAGCACCTCTTTGGTATAAGAATGGAAAAGATGGAGAGACGACCTCTGTTTATAGTGAAGCCAAGGAAGCTATACAGGGAAGCTATCTCGCTTCTCTCTATGGAGGATTTGATACCAAAATCTCCTATAAGAACCTATCCCTCTTAGCGCAGTTTGCTTATGGATTTGGCAATAAGCTCTATGATTCCTCTGCTTCTTGGGCGAAGGATGATGGAAAGACTACCTATATGTATCCAGGCTATGCCTCTCAGGTAGAATCCTATTGGACACCTCAGCATCGCAATAGTGAAAACCCTAAGCCTATCTGGGATGGTAATGCGCTCTCCTCGGAGCCCTCTACCCGTTACTTATATGATGGAGATTACTTGCGCCTACAGGTTCTGAAACTCTCCTATGACCTTCCTACCGATTGGCTCGAAGGTACCTACCTCAAGCATTTACAGTGCTATCTTCTTGGGGATAACCTATGGACTTATAACTTTGACAAAAGATTCAAAGGAGATCCCGAAGCGCAAGCCGATGGAACTGTCGATTTTGTCCTTCCTGCTCTCAGAACCCTAAGTTTGGGAATAAATATTAACTTTTAAATCACGAAAAATGAAGAAGAACATCTATCACTTAGCACTTATAGTTTCCCTTATACTATTTTCTTCCTGTAGTAAGGACTTTACCGAAACACAATTCTTTCAGTCGGATAGTGCTGACGAAGGAATTACCTCCGTAGAACAGCTTTCTTCTCTTCTTAGGGGAGCTTATGTAAGTATGAGAGATGCCAACTACTTGGGATGCAATTACAGAGCTTATGCTGAAGTACGTTCGGACGAAATGCATTACCTCTTCAACGCTCCTTCCCTGACGGAGGTGGCTACCTATACCCTTAGCGGGCAAGATGTTTATAGTCCCCCGGAGTTTACTTGGAAGACCATCTATCAGGTGGTAGCCTCTGCCAATATTGTGCTTAGTGCTCCTGATGATCTTCCCTGGGGGGAAGGAAATACACCCCAAGAAAGAACGAATGAGGTTAAAAAACTCAAGGCACAAGCTTATACTGTACGTGCCTTGGCATTCTTTGACCTATTGCGACTCTACGGACAGAAATATACAGGAGGTACTTTAGGAATAGTGCTGCCGACACGTTATGATGCCAATGCCCGTTCCACCAGAGCTACTATAGCTCAGACAGAGGCTCAAATAGAGGCAGATTTCCAAAAAGCAGTTGAATTATTTGAACAAGTCGCTGCTTCACAAGGAGTTCCTTTAGAAAATCTAGTAGATACGGATCACAGGAATTATATCTCTCCCTTGGCTGTAAAAGCATTACAATCAAGGTATTACTTGTATAAAGGTGAATGGCAAAGAGCTGCTGAATGTGCCCAAGAGGTAATCTTCTCAGGGATATACCAGCCAGCTGCTGCTTCTGACCTGAAAGGTTCTTTCCAAAAAGCGAATGCATCCAACAGTATATTCGAACTTACCGTAGGGATTAACGGTACGCTCTCTACTCAATCCTATGACTATTTGATTCACTCAAGAGGGACAGGTGCATTGGCCGTATCTCAGCAGGCACAACAACTTTACGAACCGGGTGATGTGAGAGCTTCCTTGATAGAGACGGATGACCCCCTCGGTGTGGAGATGTATTTCTTGAATGATAAATTCTCTGACCTAGAAGGAAATAGTAATATAAAGGTAATTCGTTATGAAGAGGTAATGCTCAACGCCATAGAAGCACTTCTGCACAGTGGAGATAATGAGACAGCACTGACCCTCTACAACGAGCTAAGAGAGCAAAGAGGCTTTACTGAAGAGGTCGATGCCATCTCCTTGGATGAACTCAAAAAGGAGCGTGTAAGAGAACTCTTAGGCGAAGGCTTCCGCTATTGGGACTTACTACGCTGGGGAGATACGGTACCTCAGGGCAATATAGATGGCTCTTTCTCTCCAAACAATAATAAAACAGTGCCTAACAGACTCTTTGCCTTCCCTATCCCTCAAATAGAGCGAATGAGCCCTAATAGCAAAGGGGTACAGCAGAATGAAGGATACTAACATATCAAATAAACCCATTAATAATCAAAAAATAACATGAAAAAAATCATTACAACAGTAACCCTTATGAGTTTGCTCACTGCATGTGGAGAAAAAGCAACACAAGGAAAAGATGACTATGCGATTATCTCCGGAAGGGTATCTACTCCTGGGGAAATTGAGAAAGTATTACTTGCACAGAACAATGAAGTCGTTAAAGAAATCCCTGTAGGCTCCGATGGTTCTTTCTTAGATACCATACGACCTATAACAGATAACCATTATTACTACCTCTTCGAAAGTCCTATATTGCAGGTTCCTATTTATTTAGATAAACAAACCAACTTGAAGCTAACTTTCGATAAAGATTTGGGAAAAACAGTTATTTCAGGTACAGAAAAGGAAGAAAATCAGTATCTATTGGAAAGAGAAGTCTTAATCAATAATAAGATATTCCGCTCCGATGCTGAACTTTTTAAGCAAGAACCAAAAGTGTTCAAGGAAAACATAAAAAAATACTTTGGTGAACTTCAAACAAAGCTAAATAGCTATAAATTTGATGGAGAATTTCTTAAAAAACAACAGAAATGGATAAAATATAAGCTCGCTGAGTGTTTGATAGATTATCCTAACTCCTATAATTATTTTTTAGGAACTCGACCTGTACTTCCAGAGGATTTTTATGAGGAAACAAAAGGAATTGATTTTGACAATGCGCAAGAATATGAATCCGATGAGGCTTACGGAGACTTAGTACAAAGAAAATATTTCCAGCAAATAAGTGATCCAGAAGATCCTGAACAATTGGAAAACTTTATCAAGACCATAGCCGCGCTCAAGTCTGCTAATATCCGTTCTGATTTTGCAGAAGGCTTAGCTGCTATGATCCAACCAAGCAATCCAAAGAATAAGGAAATCTTAGACTTCGTATTGGCCAATTCCAAAGATGAGGAAGTCAAACAAACTGCCCAGTTGGCTTACGATAAGCTCACAAAGCTTGCTGTAGGGGCGCCTTCACCCGTCTTTACCAACTATGAAAATGCCAACGGAGGTACAAATTCTCTCTCCGACTTCAAAGGAAAACTCGTATATGTAGATGTATGGGCTACTTGGTGTCGTCCTTGTTTGGCAGAAATCCCAGCGCTCAAGGCTTTGCATGATAAGTTCAAGGCCAATAAGAACATTGAGTTTGTGAGCATCTCTGTCGATGACGACAAAGAAGCTTGGAAAAAAGCGGTAAAAGACAAACAGCTTAAAGGGGTACAGCTCATTGCGGATAAGGCCTTCGAGTCTCAGTTTATTCAGGACTATGGCATTAACCAGATTCCTACTTTCTTACTTATTGATAAGGACGGAAATATCTTAGACGCTAATGCACCCCGCCCTTCTGACCCTGAAATAGAGAAAGTTTTATCAAAATAAAATTTGAACAAAATAGAGGTAAATCCTTAGTGGTTCGTGCTAAAGTGAAGCACGAATCACTAAGGATTAAATTTAACATTTTGAAAAGTTATAATTAAATAAATAATTGTACATTTGCCTCGTTCTAAAATCTTTTCCATGTCCTTAACGCTTATAGCTGCCTTAGACCTTGACCATGGTATAGGCAAGAAAAACCAACTACTATGGCATCTGCCGGATGATTTTCAGCACTTTAAGCAGCTTACCATGGGGCATTGTGTAATCATGGGGCGCAAAACACTCGAATCGCTCCCAAGGCTACTCCCTAAGCGAACCCATATTGTGCTCTCTCGCGACCCTAATTATCAGCGAGAACACTGTATCGTTGTAACCTCTATAGAGGAGGCGATAGCTGTGGCACAGCAGCAGGACCAACAGCCCTTTGTCATAGGGGGAGGAGAGATATATAGGTTGGCTTTGCCTTATGCAACCTCTTTGGAACTCACTCAAGTACAAGCCCGTTTTCAGGCAGATACCTTCTTTCCAGAAATCGACCCTCGAGAATGGCAACTGATAAGACGAGACTTTCATCCTAAGGATGAAAGGCACGCCTATGACTTTTATTTCGTAACCTATAACAAACTATTGTAAGATGAAAAAACTATTATTTTCCCTTCTTCTCCTCCTTACCACAACAGCAGGGGCACAGGTAACTTCTGAAAATCTTGGCTCCAAGGATATGGACGGTACCCGAAAGGTAACCATTGTTCTCCCTGATGGATACGACAAGCGTGATAAGTACCCACTCTTTGTGGTGCTCAATGCCAGTCGATTGCTCGAACCAACGGTCACTACCATGCGCTATTTCTCCCGTACCGGAGAGATGCCTCCTTCTATTATTGTAGGGGTTTACAATAATGAAGATGATGTAGCAGTACCTGAAGAAACAGGAGTTCCCTTTAACGAAACAGCTGTCTTTTTCGAATTCATAGGGCAGGAGCTCATTCCCCGCATACAAAGCAAATATGCAACCAATGGCTTCAAGGGAATTATTGCCGATGGGGAAGCGGCCAACTTTATCAATTATTATCTACTCAAAGAAAACTCCCTTTTCAATGCTTATGTCTCCCTCTCTCCTAATGTGATGGAGAAGATAACTACTTCTATCCCAGAACAATTGGCTTCTTTCAAGACTCCTATTTTCTATTATCTTGGTTGGACTCAGGAAGAAGACAATGCCACCCTGAAGAAAATAACAGACTTGGATAAGCTCATGAAGATCAAAGAGCTGGAACATAGTTTCTATTTCTCTCAAGAGTTTCCCAAAATCACCACCAGTACCGTCTCCCTAACTGGTATTAGCGAGGCGCTCAACCTCTTCTTTGAGGAATACCGACCTATTACCATGCGCGAATATGCTGAAAAGGTACTCAAGGTGCAGAATAATACTACTCAATATATACAGGACAAATATAAGAAAATCAAAGAATTATATGGGATAGACAAAGAACCTCTCTTGGAGGATGTCAAGGCAATCTATGCAGCAATCCTCAAAAATGCAGACTTCGAGTCACTTCCTATACTGATTAAGTATATCAAGCCTTATTACAAGGATACGGCCTTACCAGACTATTTGGAAGGGGATTACTACATCCGTATTCAGGAGCCACAGAAGGCTTTCCGCTCTCTTCAGCGTGCTTATGGGGCTAAAGAAATAGACTTCGTAACCAAGGAATTGGTAAGCCAATCCCTTGAAAAACTCCAAAAAGAATACCGAGGCAAGCTCAAAACGAAGAAGGGAGATGTTACTATAAAGGAAACGCCTAAGCAGCAACCCGCTGATACAGAGGGAGATAGTGCCCAAGCGCCTGCTGAAAGCCAACCCCAATAAGGCGGTAAAGAAAAACACTAAAAAATATTTGGAGTATCACTAAAAATGTTATATCTTTGCACCTCAAATTAAATATTAAGTTTTTATGAATCATTACGAAACTGTTTTCATTTTGAATCCCGTTTTATCTGAAGCCCAGATAAAGGAAGCAGTTGAGAAATTTGAGAATTTCTTGACCTCAAAGGGTGCTGAAATGGTGGCAAAAGAAGATTGGGGCTTGAAGAAATTAGCCTATTCTATCCAAAACAAAAAAAGTGGATTTTACCACTTATTCGAATTCAAGGCTCCAGGAGAGATTATCGAATCCTTCGAAGTGGAATTCCGTCGCGATGAGCGTGTGATGCGTTACCTTACCGTAAAGCTCGACAAAGATGCTATCGCATGGGCAGAGAAAAGAAGAGCAAAGTTGAACAGTAAAAAAGCCTAAAACATGTCTATCGAACAACAAGCAAAAGGAAAAAAAGAGGGAGATATCAGATATCTTACTCCACTGAATATAGATACCAACAAAAATAAAAAATATTGCCGTTTCAAAAAGTTAGGTATCAAATATATTGATTACAAAGACCCTGATTTCTTATTGAAATTTATTAACGAACAAGGTAAGTTGTTGCCTCGTCGTATCACTGGTACTTCTCTGAAGTTTCAACGAAAGATCGCAGTAGCCGTTAAGCGTGCACGTCACTTAGCCCTATTGCCTTATGTAGCCGATTTGTTAAAATAATTAATTCAAGGAATCAATGGAAATTATACTTAAAAATGATGTCCCTAACTTAGGGTTCAAGGACGATATAGTAACCGTGAAAAACGGATATGGGCGTAATTATCTTATTCCTCAAGGCCTCGCTCAGTTGGCTACTCCTTCTGCTAAAAAGGTGTTGGCTGAGAACTTAAAACAAAGAGCCTTCAAGGAAAAGAAAATTGTAGAAGATGCGAAGCAATTGGCTAAGGCGCTCCAACAGTTAGAAATAAAGATTGCTGCTAAGGCAGGGGTAGGTAACAAACTCTTCGGTTCTATAAACCATGATGATCTTGCCCAAGAACTTCTTAAGGCTGGACACCAAGTGGATAAGAAATACATCTATATCGCTGGTGGTAATATTAAGCAAACAGGTAAGTACGAGGCCTCTGTACGTTTGCACAGAGAGGTAATCGTTTCTGTACCTTTTGAAATAGTAGCCGAAAATAACTAAACGTTTTTATTCATAGATTTTGGATTTAAAGCGAAACCATCTCCCCATGGAGATGGTTTTTTTATAAGTAACCCCTATGTCCTTCCTCTCCATTTTCAAAGATATTTTTTCAGTATTGTACCCTCATTATTGCTTGGGATGTGGGCAAATTCTCAGCCCTCAGCTGCCATTTCTCTGTACCTCCTGCCTGCATGAACTTAGAGAAACAAATTTTCACCTGCTTTCCGATGAGCAGAACCCTATGATAAGGAAGTTTTGGGGTAGGGTTATGATCCAAAAGGCGGCTGCTCTACTCTATTATGACAAAGGAACAGTCTCCCAACGGCTTATCCATGCCCTCAAGTATCATGATAGGGAGGAAGTAGGCCGATGGATAGCCCAATGGTATGCGCCAAAGCTGAAGGAAACGGATTACTTTAAGGGAGTAGACCTGGTGTTGCCGGTTCCTTTGCATCCCAAGAAAAAGAAAAAAAGAGGTTACAATCAAGTAACACTCTTTGCAAGTTATATAGCACAAACACTACAAGTACCTTATCGTGAAGATTTGTTGCTCAAGCATACCTATAATACAGCTCAGGCTAAAAAACACTGGCTGGAGCGGCAAAGGTCTTCTGCTGAACAACTCATACTTACCGACCCTGAGGCCATTTCCGCAAGGCATGTCCTTATTGTAGATGATATTGTAACCACAGGGGCTACCCTCGCACAGTGCGCTACCTTGCTCATAGGGGCTGGCGCTCAAGTAAGCCTTGTCTGTATGGCTTATAGTAATGATGAGTAACTAACTAAGAAGCAGCGCTTTGTAAGCCTCATACGAATTACCTATGCTCTTCTTATGGCAGGTGCTCAGATCTACTTCAGGAACGGGGAAAGTAGGAATTACTTGGCGAATGACCTGGTCAAATTTTTGAGGGCTGGCGGTGCTTAGTACGGTACCATATTGGCTGGGAAGTAGCGCCTTCTGCAAGGCCAAGTGCCCTACTGCCGAATGAGGGTCGAGAATATAGCCCAAGGTGTGGTGTACATAAGCAATCTCATCCAAAGTTTCTTGGTCTGAAATGGCTACCGCTGAGATTGTTTTGCGAATGGCCTCTATATTATGACCGAATAGTTCTTGGATACGGACAAAGTTGCTGGGGTCTCCTACATCCATGGCATTGGAAAGAGTAGCTACAGAGGGTTGCGCATGGTAACTCCCCGTTTGTAGATACTGGGCAAAGGTATCATTGGCATTGTTAGCAGCCACAAAGCGGCTTACAGGCAATCCCATCGCATGCGCATAGAGACCAGCGGTCAGGTTGCCAAAATTCCCACTGGGGACGGCTACTACCCAATCCTTACCTCCTAAGAGGTCTTTTACCTGCTTATAGGCAAAGAAGTAGTAAAGCATTTGAGGGAGAAAGCGGGCTACATTGATAGAGTTGGCACTGCTCAGCACACGTTCTGCCTTGAGAGAAGCATCGGAAAGGGCTTGCTTGACAAGGGCTTGGCAGTCATCAAAGGTACCTTCCACCTCTACCGCTTGGATATTGGCGCCTAAGGAGGTCATTTGGTATTCTTGGAAAGGGCTTACTTTCCCTTTGGGGAAGAGAATGACCACTCTTACACCCTCCACCTTGTAAAAGCCATTGGCTACGGCACTCCCTGTATCACCAGAGGTAGCCACTACTACCGTAGTAGGGTTATCCTTATCAGAGAATTTGCCTAAGCAACGCGCCATAAAGCGAGCTCCTACATCCTTGAAGGCCATGGTAGGCCCATGGAATAGTTCCAATACAGAGGTATTGCTTAAGAGTTCCTTTACAGGGGTATCAAAGACAAATACTTCTTCCAAAACCTTTTGGAGTTCCGCTTTGGTAAAGCTGTCATTGACATAGGGATAAAGTGCCTCTGTGGCGATTTCTATATTGCTTTTTTGAGTAATATCCTCAAAGAAAGAAGCGGGTAAGGAGGGAATTCGTTCAGGAACAAAAAGTCCTTTGTCTTTTCCCAATCCCCTTAGGGTAGCTTCCTTGAAGGAGACGATTTCGTCCTTATGCTTGATATTATAATAGTTCATATGCAATGTTTTTTTGTGATACGGATATTTTTCTATGATTAGTCAGCAAAATCGTCCAACATATCTAAGGAAGGGACAAAGAAGAGGGTACCTGTTTGGGCGGTACTGAAATCCAACAAGCGATCGTAATTACCCACAGGGTTACCTACAAACATGTTGGTAAGCATTTTCTCTACAGTACTAAAGGTATTCGCATAGCAAATAAAGTAAGTACCCATCTGGTGGCTCGCAGGGTCATGGAAAGGCATATTGTCTCTGACTACTTTCAGGTCGTCTCCTACATTGGCAAGGGCAGAATGGGCATTGGAGGGCTTGGTATCTTCATCCATTTCTATATCCATCTCTTTGCTGCGGCCTATGACTTTTTCTTGTTCGCTTATAGGGAGCGCATGCCATGCGTTCATATCATGTACATATTTTTGGACAAATAGGTAGCTGCCTCCTTGATAATCAGGGTCTTCTTCACCTACTACGGCAAACTGTTCCCTTTCCTCGCCACGAGGGTTTTCGGTACCATCTACAAAACCAATGATAGCGCGTCCGTCCCAATACCTGAACCCTTGTACATTGACTATACAATCGGCAATAGGCTGCATTACATCAGTAATAACAGCGGCCATATCATAGGCTAAGCTTTGGTTATGTGCACGAATATGAAAATGTAAGTCCCCTTCGGTAGCTACTGCTGTATGCTTGCTACCCTTGATAGGTTGAAAATCCTTAAGTTCCTTAGGCAGAGGGGTAGGTAAGCCCAAAGTAAGCCACCCCCTATGGCTAATACCAATAGTTACACTTGCACGGGCTTCAGGGAAGCGATCGGCTACCGAGTTATTGAGATTTCCTACCAAACCACATACCTTGGAGAAAGCAGCCTTGAGCGGGGCTTTGTCCGCCTCTTTTTTGAATGTCCATACCAAAAATATGGTGTTATTATTAGGCAAATCAGTTACATTCTGATAATTCTTCATTATTTTATTCTGTAAAAGGTTTTGATTAACAGTAAGTTACACTATCTATTTTAGATTATTTTCTTTAAGGCACAAAGATAAGATATTTCTAACGGCTTTGCAAGGTGTTTCTTATATTTGTTTCATGGGGAGAAATTATATACTACGTACCAAGTATAATAGGATATTTCCATTGATTTTCTTAAAAAGATAGCTAATACTACGCCCTCCTATTCTTATAGGAAAACTTAGTTGATGTTGATTTCAGGGGTTGTTACCTTCAAGTTATAACGCTTTTTCTGGTAAATATAGAAAGTTCGTATCTCAAAATAATAGGTTCCAGAGGATAAATAAGGAAAATAAGTACTGATACTGCTCTGTGGTGCTATCTTTATGTAAGGTTTTTCAGTATTTCCTAAAAAGAGATAGTTCACAGAGCAATCATAACAGTTATCTAATCCTCCTCCGATATAGTGTTTTCCTTCTTTCCTAAAGCCCAAGATATGAGTACTTGCTTCTTTGCTTTCTTTTTTCAGTTTAGAAAATAGTTGTATGGTATCCGTAGTGGCATTCCTAATCTCTATAAGGGGTGTATGCTCTTGTACTCTTAGTGTTACATTCAAAAGAGGTTCATTTTGACTATACATAAAAGCAGGAAAGCAGAGGAAGTAAAACAGAATACTAAAGGGTTTCATAAAGAATCATTGAGCATTGGTTTCCAAATCGCCTCGAAGTAATCTCGACTATTGGAAAGGCGTGGAATCTTATGTTGGCCTCCTAACTTGCCGTTTTCCTTAAGCCAATCGTGGAAGAGGTTTTTTCGGGCAATATGAATCTTAGGCATGGCAAGGGTCATATCATTATAGCGCTTGGCTTCGTAATCGGAATTGAGGGCTTTTAGTTCAGTGTCCAAGGTGCGGGTGAAGGCTTCTATATCCTCAGGGGCGGTTTCGAACTCAATGATCCATTCGTGTCCGCCGCTCTTGTTGCCTTGCATGAAAATAGGTGCCACGGTGTATTCTATCACGCTACAATGGTGTTCATGACAGGCTCTTTTGAGGGCTTCCTCGGTGTTTTCTATGATAAGCTCTTCCCCAAATACGTTGATATGGTGCTTGGTGCGTCCTGTAATCTTGATACGATAGGGCGAGATGGAGGTAAAGCGTACTGTATCGCCTATCTGGTAACGCCAAAGCCCTGCATTGGTGGTGATGACCATGGCATAGTTCTTACCAACCTCTACTTCCCATAGCGGAATGGCTTTCTGGGCGGGGGTGCCAAAGCTATCCATAGGGATAAACTCATAGAAAATGCCATAGTCCAGCATCAGCAGCATTTCGTCGCTGTTGTTTCTGTCCTGTATAGCAAAGAAACCCTCGGAGGCATTGTAGGTCTCATAATAGCGGAAACTATCGGAGGGGATCAGTTGCTTATATTGCTCTCGATAGGGGACAAAGCTCACTCCACCGTGGAAATATACCTCTAAGTTTCTCCATATCTCTAATATATTTTCCTTGCCTGTATAGGCGAGTGCCTGCCTTAAGAGTACCATCATCCAAGAGGGAACACCTACCAAGCTGGTTACATTCTCTCGTGAGGATTCCGCTATAATAGCCTTCATCTTGGCTTCCCATTCACTCATTAGGGACACCTTGGTGGATGGGGTACAGCTGAATTCCGCCCAGAAAGGCAGGTTGTCTATAAGAATGGCTGATAAGTCGCCAAAGATAGTCCCGTTTTCCTCATATAGCTCCTTACTCCCTCCGAGGCGTAGGCTCTTTCCTGTAAATAGATTGGAGTCGGGGTTGTTATTCAGGTACAAGCAAAGCATATCCTTTCCTGCCTTGTAGTGGCAATGCTGAAGGGCTTCTTCACTTACAGGGATAAACTTGCTTTTGGCATTGGTCGTACCACTACTCTTGGCAAACCACTTGATAGGGGTACGCCAAAAAAGGTTCAGCTCCCCACGGCGGGCACGCTCTATCATAGGCTCTATATCCTCGTAGATAGAGATGGGAACACGTGAGGCAAAATCCTCATAGTTGCGAATGGAAATAAAATCGTATTGCTTGCCCATTTCGGTACTCTGTGCAGCTTCCAGGAGTTTGGCACATACATTTTCCTGTACTTCGTGAGGGCGTTTGATGAATTCTTCTATCTGGTCTATACGTTTGCGCAAAAACCAAGAGGCAATGGAATGGATAATCGTTAAAGCCATATTTTGAGAAAAAATGTTCGAGGTTTGATTTATTTTTACTACTTTTGTCAATCAGTATAGCGGACGTAAAAGTACAAAAAATATGAATACCTACCAAACGGTTTTAAGAAAAATGCGAACCGAGGCGCAAACGCCTGTACAGTATTACCTTTCCTTAGAAGAGGGAGAACTCCCTATGAACGACCTATTAGGGCAACAGCTCTCTTTGCGCTTTGCGGGTTACCACTGCTTGCACTGTGGGCAACCCAAGGAGATATATAGGCAGGGACTCTGTAAAAAGTGTTTCTTTGAAGCTCCTGAGGTGGGGGAGTGGATCATCCGCCCAGAACTGAGCAAGGCTCATCTGGGTATAGAAGACAGAGATTTGGCCTACGAACAGCAGGTGCAGCTACAACCACACTTGCTTTATTTGGCCAATTCCAGCGAGGTAAAAGTAGGGGTTACCCGCAAAACACAGATGCCTACCCGCTGGATAGACCAAGGTGCTCATGAGGCTCTGGTAATGTTGGAGGTACCCAACCGCTACTTGGCGGGGATAGGGGAGGTCGCCCTCAAGGCGCATATCTCCGATAAGACTAATTGGCGGAAGATGCTGACCAATACCGTCCAAGTAGTGGATCTCAATACTATAAAACAAGGCTTAAAAGCATTTCTCCCCCAAGAGACCTTGTCTTACTTCAGTGAAGAAGTACCTATCTACCATATCAACTATCCCGTTCTTAGGTATCCTACCAAAGTCACCAGCCTTACTATGCCCAAGACCCTACAATATCAGGGCAGGCTTATGGGAATCAAAGGGCAATACCTCCTCTTTGAGGATAACACCGTCTTCAATGTACGCGGACACGAGGGGTTTGTAGTGGAAATTAGTTTTTCTTAAATTACATTCGGCTATTTTCCTCCTCACTTATTTCTTTTCCTTTGTATTTGTTTTGGGTAGTGTTGAAATTGTAGCTTACTCCTATCTTGAAACTAAAATTACTGTTGTTATGGGCGGTACTGTTACTGATATATGGGTTTTGTATGCGAGCGTGTCGGTTTAGTCCGTTATAAAAGTCAGAGGCTACAGCATATACAGAAAGTGATTGGTGGAAGAATGCACGTGCTACTCCTACAAATACACCACTTACAGGCTTGTATATGTAGGCTTCTTGCATAGAGCCTTTGCTCTTATAGAGAAGCATAATTAAAAAAAGCCAATTTTCTGAAGGGGTGATTAGGTTCATCCATTCTACTGAAAAAAGTCCTTCACTTTTGTAAAACACCTTATCAGCAAAAGGTTTTTCATAGGTAAGGGTAAGTTTAGGCATCCACTTTCCTATTTGTTTTTGAGCATTAAGTGTACCTTTCAATAGGCTAAAATCGTCATAATTACGAAGAATTTTTTCTACCGCATCGGAGTTGATGGACGAGAGTTGGTAATCGGCATAAATTCCCTTGTGAATATGGGAATAAGTAACGGAAGCTGATATAGGCCCATAGGTGGCCAGCGTATTCCACTCATCAGTGAGTTGAGGTGTAATATAAGGGTTTCCGCGATTGTACAGGAAAGAAGAAACATAGCTATTGTAGTCACTGAGATCATGGAAGGCAGGGCGCTTAATCTTGCGAGCATAGCTGAAAGTTATTTGAGTTTTCTCCCAAGGGAAAGCCACCGATACATTAGGCAACCAATCTCGATAGGTCTTACTTTTCGCTTCGCTTTTCTGCTCGTTTTCATAATAATCAAAATCAGCATACTCATAGCGTGTGCCAAGTTTTAGATTTACCTTTTTGATAGGATAGGAAAAACTAAGAAAAGCATCCGAACGAGTTTCGTTATTTTTAACATTGAAGGCAGAAAGTACATTGTCTTGGTAATTCTCAGTGCGGTGTAGGTTACTTACCTCAACACCATAGCCAAGAGTCCCTTTGCCTAACTGTTGAAAGAAAGTGGTCTTGAGCCCCCACCAATTAGAAATCACATCGGAATGCGTGTGTACGTTGCGAGAGGTTGTATTAAGGAGGTTGTGCTCAACAATGTCTGAAGTATTATCAGAACGCAGACCGATATAATCCACATCAGTTTGCATTTTTAGCACATCAGTGAGTTTGCCTTCGTAATAGGCATTGACACTGAGTTTTTTGTCTTGCTCAAATTGGTCATACTCGTTGCGCCCCCGAGCAGTAAGCAATTGGTTCTTATAAGTGGTCGTTTCTTGAGTGCTAAAGTTGTGTCCGCTGAAAGGTATAATACTCCCTCTTATGCTCATCCCCAGAGAGTGTTCTTCAGAAAATTCATGTGCAAATCCTATCTTTGTTTTGATGTTTTTGTACTGATTTTGATGGGTTTCATCATTGAGTACTCGCCACTGGTTATTTTGGGTAAATACTTGCAAATCCTGAGCTACATTATAGTCTTCTTGGTTAAAATGATTATCATTACTTATGCTTGTAAACCAGTCGTTTTTCCCTTTACGATAATTGAAGCTTAACCAAGTTTCATACATTGTGCCTTTTTTGAAGAAATAGAAGGTGTTTTCAACTGCCCCACTAAGTCCATCTCCTGGTTTCTTTTTGAGTATGATGTAGATAACAGCGCCTACTGTATTATCGAAAGCGGCACCTGGTTGAGTTTCCATTTCTATACGCTCAATATCTTTTGGAGATAGCTGATACACCTCATCAAGGTTACGCACCCTGCGATTATTAATATAGAAGATGGGATTCCCCTTGCCAAAAACCTCAAAACCACTGTCTGTATAGGAAGTACTAACCCCTGGTAGAAAGTTCAATAGCATATCGGTAGTGGGCAATTTTTGCAACGTAGATTGTGCTACATTGGTACTAATGCGAGTGCCTTTCTGTTCCAAAATAGGATGGCGGTGGGCAGTAACAACCACAGCATCTAATTCATTAGAAGTGGGAATTAGAACAATCGTACCTAAATTACTACTTGTAGGAGACAATACTTTCTCTTGGTATTCCAAATGTGTAATTTTAATAAGCACCTTTTTGCTATTAGCGGGATTGGGTAGTTCAAAAGAACCATTCCCATTGCTGATAGCTCCCTTTACTAAGGTAGAATCAGGGAGCGACATCAGGATAATATTTGCATCACTGATGGGCTTCTGATCGGGGTTGACCAATGTGCCTTTGAAAGTAGTCTGTGCAGCAGTGGTGGCACTAATGACTAAGAGTAGTGAAAGGATAATATTTTTCATTTTTATATTTTTGGTTAATGAAGATGGTTGTTAATTCTTTATCACAAAGATACAACAAAATTAGATATTATGTGGTATGTATAATGTTAAAAAAATAAACTTTTCGAGAAACTTGAATATAAATACTAATAAATTTTTGTGATTTCCAGCTTTAGGACTTCCATCCAATTGAACGTAAGCTAAGTCTAATTTCTTCTTCCTTAATAAATTCAACTATATTCATTGAAAGCTACCGTTTTACTCCATTTGTAGAAGTAGTAATAGGACAATTATTGCTCTTAAATTCTCTTTTTCCCACACTTAAAAAAGAATAATCCGTTTATTTATTGTATCTTTGCCCAAAGTTACTGAGTTTTAGCGTTCCCCCCTTTTTATTATAAAAATATCAATTTGAGCAACTTTTACACCTCTAAAAAGTTTAAACAGCTTTAGTATGAAAATAGAAGTAATAAATAAAGGTAGTGAAGCAAAAGCCCTTGCTTTTCAGGAGTTTTTAGGCTTTACCTTGCCCGATGATTATTTTAATTTTTTAGCCCAAAATGACGGTGCTACCATTGATGAAGCCTATTTCTATGTAAAGGATATAGACGAATACATTATGTTTGAACTTTTCTATGATATAAAAGAATGTATAGAAACCTATGAAGAGTTCAGTGACGATTTTCCCGGAAAAAGCCTTGTCATCGGGAGAGACCCAGGAGGAGGGATGCTCCTTTTAGTAACCGAAGATGTGGGTGATTTCTCCAAAGGTATTCATTTCTATGACCATTCTCACTTTTTTGAGGCTTCCAATAGTGGTTGCAATACCTACTTTGTATGCGATACATTCAGTGAGTTTATAACCATTTTAGAGCATACCACTTTGCCATAATTAGGTAGTAAACCCTCAGAAATATTTTCAACAAGTAGCATCAAATCAAAATGACAGAAGAAGCGCGAACAGAAGCATTAAGTCAGCTTATCTATAAGTGTGCTAAAGAAGCATTCTTGGAATTGTTTAAGAACAAGGAACATTATTACAATTGTGTATTACTTGCTCCTGCCGAGGGCTATGCACCTATTCTATCGGCTTGGTCTTATGAAGCCTTGGACAGAGAGATACCTAAACATCCCAAAGAAGAAATTTGGTTATACAAATGGAACTTTGCTGATTCGCCTTATTACGCTTTTGGTGAGGAATATTTCAAACCTGTTCAAAGTTTGTTAGATACTTATCCTAGTATTCTTAATATGGAAGACGAAGATGAAATAGAGCGAGAGTTCGAACTAAGAGTCTCGGCAATGGTACAAGCGATGCAAAAATTGGATCAAGAGGGCATTTTCTCAATCAATCAGCCGAGAGAGCAAGTCTATATCAATGTTGAGTGTATTCCTAACGACAATTCCGATGTAGATAGAGCCCTTTTACTCAATGAAGCAAAGAATATCCAAGAATGGTTAAAAGATAATCCCAAAGTAGAGGAATAATACTATTTATTATAAAACACAAAGATTAGAATAAATTATAGCTCCTCCCAAAGAGGATTTTAATAGTTAAATATACGTCTAATTTTGCTGTAAGTAATATTTTAACATCAGTTCTATATAACAAAACATTGATTTACAACCACATTTAGTGTTATAAAATCCGTAAAATCCAGCAGTGCCAGCTGCCAATCTGTGCAATAAAAGAGATTTATCCGTGTTAAAATCTGTGTAATCAGTGTGAGGCTTTTAATTCACTGTCAGGTGAAAAATTCGTGAGATAATACAAAACAGAGACTTTTATACAATCCCAAATTCGTGAAATTTCGTAAAATTCGTGGGCTTTTCTCTATACTGCGCCAACTCACTGATTTTGTAGCCGTTTTTCTACATTATTAAAACACAATTGATATGAATAAACCATTAGATATTATATTAAATTCCGTCAGAAAAGTAGAGTGGAGAGCGCTAAAAGATCGTTTAGGCTTTATAGATTACAATATAGCTGATATATTGAACAACCTTATTGATGATAATCCACACAAAAGAAATATCGCTTATTGGCAATTAGACAATCAAATTGTTATACAAGGAGGTCTATCCGAAAGCTGTTTTTATATACTACCATTTCTTAATGAATTGGTAGCTATTACAAACAACAGGCTCGAACTTCTAAATATCATTTTTGAAATATTCAATGGTAACGACAGAAATGCCCAAGGCGAGCATATAATAATTAAATATAATACAGAAATAGAGCCTTTTGAGTACTTTGTACCTACTTCAGTAGGGAAGGAAGCCCCTCTTTTACCCTCTATTATAAGCTATATGGAAGCTAACAAAAGTGTTTATCTAAAATTGCTGAATGATATATCTTCTGTAGAAGAACTTGAAACGCTATTGTATATTATTTTATGTTTTAAAAGAGATCCTTTTATCAAAGAATGCTTTTATTCAGCAAAAAATAATGAAAAGAATAGCATATATGATGAAATTTTTGAAGGTTTTATAGCCGATATTGAAGAAATGCATTCTTCTTTATAAAATTAAAAGTAAAACTATTTATGGATAATATAGTAGATTAGTTTGAAGAAAAAAGGAATTGTAGATGGTGTGTTATAATGAAAGAAATAGAATTGTTTAGACATATAAAGGACTGCATCGGTATGTTTGTACCCGATAGTACTTATAGTAACTACGTATCTCTTATTATTGGCTATGATTTAGCTAAAGATAATATATTGTTAGAGGGGTTTAGCGAGTGGTTAGCTTCTAAATACAAATTACCGACTAACTTTGCCTTTTCTCAACAAATTAAATATTACCTTTTTAAAAAAGATTTCACAAAGACTTTAACTAAAGAAGATGAAATGCTTTTAATCCATTGTTTGTATGAGAAATTAGTGGAATTTTGGAAAGAAAACAACAAAATCTAAAGAATACTCTGATTATTCATTATGAAAATAGATGATAAACTACTAAAAGACACTCTAATTGAGTCTAAAATACCAGCTAATGACTTTGCCCTAATAAGTAAAGAGAACAAAACTAAAATACTGAGCAAATATGTAGATAATACCAAATTGAATAGCGGACGATTTTTACGATATTTTGAATGTCTTAAAGATTTAGGAAAGGTATATTATGGTGTAGAAGCTATAAGGGCTATTTTAGAGTTGCCATTAGAAGGTGATTTTTTTATCTTTACAGAAAAAGGAGATGATATATACAAAATATCTGGGTGGAATAATATAAAGTTAATTATCCCTCAATTACCCAGTAGTTTAGATGTTTATATAACAGATGTAAATTTAGCTGCTATGATTTGTTTAACAAGTGAAGATAATGTGATTATCAGTGGTAAAAATCCTTTTACTCGTTAAAATCCCAAAGTAGAGAGGTAGTTAATTTATGGAATATAAAGAATATATACAACGTGAATTTCAGTATATTACTAAGGATAATATATTGTTTTGGAATTTGTGGAATATATCCTATCCTTTTGATGTGTTAGCCACTTATAAAGAGGCGTATCCAGAGGAATACACCCTATTTAGTGAAATGTATTTTTCTTGTTTGGAAATGTTATATCAAGTAGATGAAAAAAGAGAAGTGTTAGTGTCTATTTTTGAACAAACCTATCCTTTTGTAATAGATGAGCAAGGAGAAATTATAAATCCTAAGAATATTCTACAGCAAAAATATGAAAGTTATGATGATGAAATATTGCCTGAACTGTGTATCCTTCTCTTAATAGGTCGCTTTGATGAGATTTACAAAGGGATAAAACAAAAGGCAGAAAGGTATGGAGAGCGTGCTATCAATGCGCGTATGGAAGTTATTTCGTATATTATCGCTTCGTACAAATGGGGATATCTTTTTCATAATATGGATAAGAGTATTGTCAGAGATGAAGTTAATGCACAAATGAAATTAGTAAAAACACTACAAACATCCCGTCTTTTTTCTTTAGAAGATAGGAATATTTTTAGAAATAAGTAACAATCAACGAACACCAATTTATCTAAATAGAAATGGATATATTAGAAATAGAGAAAATAATAAAAAACTTTTCAGACCTTAGCTTTATAGGGCTTTCTTTTAAACTTCCTGTTTATACAGAAGGTGATTTTTATATTATAGGAGTTGATTACGAGGATAAAATAGGGGTTAACCATAGCAATCACTCTGTTTATTCCCTTTCAGAGAGTATTCTTTTTATAAATTCGTCTTTGAACCAACTCTTAGATTGCTTGCTGTTTTTTACTAAAAACTTTGATTTTCAGGAAGAATATAGCGATACATTACGCTCGGAAAAGCTAAAAACTATAAAAAGCCATTTTTTAAAAATAGACACTCCTTGTTTGGATTCAAATACTTGGTGGAGTTATATCTTAGAACAAGTAGAGGAGGGGATATTATAGCGTTACAAACCCTACTCGTTTAGACACATGCTACATAATGAGGAACTTTGTTCGGCTATCCTATAACTATGGTGATGTATTGTCCTTCTATGTAGAAAAGAGATAAGATAAAGTAAGTTCGTATAATGATATAAAAATCAATCACTTACTAATGAATAAAGAATTAGCTGAGACTAAAAATATTAAAATTCATATAACTGTTGAAATTCCTCAGTTGTATGAAATTATTAGTGCTCAATCTGTATATGCGAAGCTATATGAATATATTGAAACTGTTAGAAATCAGATTAATACAGAGGTGCTTGTAGAATGAGATTTGTCTTTTAATATTCTTTCGTAGTTCCTTCTGATTTTAATGATTACAATGATTTATCTCAATACATAGTTGATAGTTCAAAACGATTGATATATCTTTAGAAAGAACTTATACCCTTAAAGGGAAGAAAATAAAATTAGGAAAGTAGCTGGTGTTCAGTTCATCTTATGCAAAAAATCAATGAAATAATTGTAGAAATAGAGAGAGACAAAGAGTGTATGGTTCAAAAATTACCCATACCCAATAAAAATGTACCTTTAGGACTTCCTGATGATCTAGAATTCTATTTGGAGAACTATCATTCTATTGTTTTCTTTCCAGAGGCTCCCTATTCGATAAAAATAGTGGGGCTAACAGAATTTGAAAGAGCCAATAAAGTACTTATAGGAGAAGAAAATAAGGAGGATATCAGCCATAATTGGTTTCTTATAGCTGATGATAGTAACTCTCAATATATCACCATTGATCTGTCAAAAGACAGATGGGGATATTGCTACGATAGCTTTTGGGATCGCTATGGAGTGGTAGGCGAGCAGGCTATTATTGCTAAGAGTTTTACAGAATTATTGGAGCGAATCTATGCTTGCAAAGGACAACAATGGTACTGGCTACAAGAAGATTTTATCTCATACGGAGATGCTTATGATGCTATATAATGTAGCACTGTACAATAATGAAAGTCAACGTTTATTTATAACAAACTATGAAAGACGAATTGTTTATATGGTTTATGACTACAGCACGCTGGAGAATAGGGGTGCCTCAGTTCTTTTACAATACTGATTATGAGACAAATAGAAAATTTTATAGATAGATTAGAAAAGGTTGTAAAGCCTAACTTACCTACTGATGAGCTTATTTCCTATGTGACAACAATTATCAAGGATGCAAGAGAACTTATCGCCTTTGGAGAGAAAAAATTAGCCTTAGATATTCTATTAGAAAATCTCATAGAAGAAAGGATATTGATAGACAAGGAAACGTTAGCTTTATTAGCTGATATTGATGATGAGGATATACAATCATCAGTAGCTTATTTAAGTGTTCTATTGAATAAATATTAAAAAGTTTTACTTTGAAAACAGATACTGTAAAACAAATTAAAACATGTGTTATAAAATTTCACAATTTTACAAACGAGATGTTAGTTTTGCTTATAGTGAAGCGCAAAATCCTATAAGTTGGTTAGATTTCTTTTCTGGAGAGAAATTGAATATTGAAGCATCTTTAGTTTTTATTGTAGATAGATTGGATACTTACCTTCACACATATGATATATTACCTACCATTGGGGCGCCTTTGGTAAGTAGTAGGTTCAGGAACTTATTTTTGCATTTAGTTGATAAAGAGGAAATAGAATTCTTCCCTGCTCATATAGTAGATAAGAAGGGAAACCATGATGATACTTTTTTTGCGTTGAATATTTTGCAGTTAATTCCTTGTTTGGACAAAGAAAAATCTATTTTTGAAATAGACGAAGATAACTATTATTCGATAAAGAAATGGTTTATAGAGACTCAAAAAATGGAATCCTATTCTATTGTACGGATGAAAGAACATAGCTCTTACATAATAGTATCTGAAGAGTTCAAGAATATTTGTGAAAGAGAAAAATTAAAAGGCTTTAATTTTACGGAAGAGGGCTATTCCATTTGGCGTTAAGCCCCGATGTGCCTAATGTATTGATAAGAGAACAATATCCCTATTACACAAACATAGAAAATTTGTAAGATCTGAGGGAACTTTTGTTTATATCGAACCTACTTTAAAGATAAGGATAAAGGGTTACAAAGTTTCAGCTAAAACCTTATAACCCTTTATTCTATAGTCCTTTATTTCTTAAAGAAGAGCAACAAAAAGTGTTTCCCCCTCTTTGCTGACAGCCGCTACTTTCTTAGCGGTAAGTCCCTTGATAGCCTTGTCCCATTTCTTATTGGAAAATTCGGTCTTAGCCTTAAGGTCTTCCAAAGGTAACTTGTTATCCTTTTTAAGGAGGTCAAGGATTAGTTTTTCGTCATCGGAGAGTTCTACTTCCTTGCGTTCAGGGCGCATCTGTGGGAAGAAGAGTACTTCCTGTATGGTCTCATTATTGGTTAGGAACATAATAAGCCTATCCATACCGATACCCAGCCCAGAAGTAGGTGGCATACCATACTCTAAGGCGCGGAGGAAGTCTTGGTCTATGAACATCGCCTCATCATCACCACGTTCGGAGAGCGCCATTTGTGCCTCAAAGCGTTCGCGCTGATCGATAGGGTCGTTTAGCTCGGAATAAGCATTGGCGATTTCCTTACCACATACCATGAGTTCAAAGCGCTCGGTGAGATTCTTGTCATTGCGGTGTTCCTTGGTAAGGGGTGACATCTCTTTAGGATAGTCGGTAATGAAGGTAGGTTGGATGAAGTTACCTTCGCATTTTTCTCCAAATATCTCATCAATGAGCTTGCCCTTGCCCATGGTATCATCTACTTCTATGCCAATGGATTGGGCAAAAACTCTGAGTTCGTCCTCGCTCTTTCCTGTGATGTCAAAGCCTGTAAAGCGTTTGATAGCTTCAGTCATGGTCACACGCGGATAAGGGGCTTTGAAATCCACTTCGTGCTTGCCAAAGGTTGTTTTGGTGGTGCCATTCACCGCCTTAGCACAATACTCCAAGAGGTTTTCGGTGAATTCCATCATCCAGTGGTAGTCCTTGTAAGCCACATATATTTCCATTCCTGTAAATTCAGGATTGTGGGTTCTGTCCATTCCCTCGTTGCGGAAGTTCTTGGCAAACTCATATACCCCATCAAAGCCCCCTACAATAAGGCGCTTGAGGTAGAGTTCGTTGGCAATACGCATATAGAGCGGGATATCCAAAGCATTGTGATGGGTAATAAATGGACGTGCAGAAGCTCCGCCAGGGATCGCCTGAAGGATAGGGGTTTCTACTTCTATATACCCATGATTGTTGAAGTACTCGCGCATCGCATTGAATAAGCGGTTACGCTTTAGGAATACTTCTTTCACCTGTGGATTCACTACCAAATCCACATAGCGCATACGATAACGCTGTTCTACATCGTTGAACTCATCGTGTACCTTTCCTTGGGCATCTACCTTAGGGAGCGGGAGCGGACGAAGGGTCTTACACAAGACTTTGAACTGCTTTACCTCAATGGATTTTTCGCCCATATTAGTCGTGAAGAGGGTACCTTCCACCCCGATAAAGTCGCCTAAGTCAAGGAGTTTTTTGAATACCTCATTATAGAGGGTCTTGTCCTCCCCAGGGCAGAGGTCATCGCGCTTAAAGTAGAGTTGTACGCGACCTGAGCTGTCCTGCAAGGTAGCGAAAGAGGCTTTCCCCTGAATACGGAAGGACATCAGGCGGCCTGCTACGACTACGTCCTTACCTTCTTCGTATTGGGTTTCTATGTCTTTAGCGAGGAAGTTCACAGGGAACAACTCAGCAGGATACGGATTAATACCTAATTCCCTAAGTTTGGCGAGCTTCTCTCGGCGGATAATTTCTTGTTCGGTCATGGTGTATAGATTTATGAGGGCAAAAATACAAAATAATGAGAAATGAGCAATGATAAAGGGCTAATTATTAACAATATTTTTTATTATGGGTAAATGTCCTTTTCCCCGAGCTATTTTCTCCAGAAACCACGGTGATCCCGCTAATTTGAATAGCAGCATGACCTATGGCTCGGAAATTCTCTGTAACTACTTTTATATTGGATTGCATAGCTTTTACTTTTCTTTAAAACAGGGTTGGTTGCCCATCATGGAATCGTACTTTTCCTAGATGCTTATAAGCAAGGTCAGTAACTTCTCTTCCGCGGGGGGTACGAATGATAAAGCCTTGTTGGATCAGGAAGGGTTCATAGACCTCTTCCAGGGTCTCGGCATTCTCAGAAACAGCAGTGGCAAGGGTAGTGATCCCCACAGGGCCGCCCTTGAACTTATCAATGATCGTAAGGAGGATCTTATTGTCCATTTCGTCCAAGCCGTGTGCATCTACATTGAGGGCTTTGAGGGCAAAGCGGGTGATTTCTATGTCAATCTTGCCATTGCCTTTGATTTGGGCAAAATCACGAACACGCCTTAGCAGTGCATTGGCAATACGAGGGGTGCCTCGGCTACGTCCGGCCAGCTCTATGGCCGCCTCTTCAGAGATGGGTACACCCAAGATATAAGCACTGCGCTGTAGGATAGTGGCCAGCAGTTCGGTAGTATAGTATTGTAGCCTACTTTGGATACCAAAACGTGCTCGCATAGGTGCGGTAAGCAAGCCCGAACGGGTAGTGGCGCCAATAAGGGTAAAGGGGTTGAGGCTGATCTGTACGGTACGGGCATTGGGGCCGGACTCTATCATGATGTCTATCTTGTAATCCTCCATAGCTGAATAGAGGTATTCCTCTACAATGGGGCTAAGGCGGTGAATTTCGTCAATAAAAAGCACATCACGTGGCTCTAAATTGGTTAGAAGTCCTGCCAAATCCCCAGGCTTGTCCAACACTGGGCCTGAGGTGATTTTGATACCTACCCCCAGCTCATTGGCCAAGATATTGGCAAGGGTCGTTTTCCCCAGTCCAGGAGGGCCATGGAAGAGGGTATGGTCGAGCGCTTCGCCACGGAGATTAGCTGCCTTGACGAATATTTTAAGGTTCTCCAGAATAGCCTCCTGCCCGGTAAAGTCTTCAAACGAGAGTGGCCGCAAGGCACGTTCTATATCCAACTCTTGGGGAGAAAGGTTGTTTTTTTCTGGATTTAGGTTTGCGTTCATAGAATCATTGGGTCAAATTAACCACGCCACAAAAGTACAATAAAATTCCTTAGAAAGCAAGTTTATAATATGCTTTTGAGGACTTCCCATGAGTGGGGAATCTTAAAGGAAGGTAGGTGCCAGCGGTAATAGTTCAGCAGTTGCTCCAAGAGGTCATTGCGCTCTGTTCGGCTCATTCTTAGCTGGCAGACTTCTTCCATGGAGTGGGTGAGAAAGAATTTCAAAAGTAGGCTTTCGCTCTCACTCATCAGGAAATGCCCATTGTGCATAGGGACAAATACCCCTGCTTCCAAATCAAAATAGGGGAGTTCTAAGGCATTTGTATTGGGCAGTACCCCTAAGTGGAAGGTAAGATCCGTGAGGAATTTCAGATGAAAGTTGGCAAAGTGTTCCGCCCTATCATACCATTGCAGGTTCTCCTCCCAAAAGGAAAAAAGGGAAGCATTTGCGACTTCCTCCTGTAACACTTGGCTGCCTATCTCGGAGAGAAAGAATAGGACAGAACTGCGGATTACACTCTGTTGCAGACTTTTATAGGGATAGCTGACCCTTACTTCCTTGATGTATTCCAAAGTACCATCTTGGCGATCGGTGGTGATAAGCTCCAGCTGACTTAAGGGTTGGAAGTAGGCCGGGGTAATGGCCTTTTTCTTATGCCTTAGTACGCCCTTGAGCAGGTAAGAGCGCACCCCCTGCTGTGTATAGCAACGTACGATAAGGCTCGTTTCTTGGAATTTAATAGCAGAAAGTACGATGGCCTTGGTCTGTATCATTGGGAGGGGAGTAGGGGATGTAGGTTGTTGTTCAGGGAGTCTGGGTTGCTAAGGAGCGTGCCGAGCTTGTCATCCAATTTTTCTTTGTTGAGAAAATTGATATAACGAATGACAGAGGCAAACGACTCTCGTATATCCCCAATGCCTTTTTGTACATCCTCCTTGCTCAGTTGAGGGTTTTCCTTTACTTCACTGGAGAGGCGGCGGACATAGGTTTCGAAGAGCTTCAGACGAGCCTTTATTTCATCTCGGCGGAGTTTTTCAGGGAAATTGTCCTTAGCCCATAGCTGTCGGAGTTCATCTTCTATTTGGAAAAGCCAGAAGTAGATGCTATTATAGGAACTCTTGATGTTTTTGGGGTTACTAAGGAGTTTTTCTCCGGATTTTTCTACTTCTTTATAGTATTTGATAGGTAGAAGTAGTTCCGAACGATAGAAAGAGATATAATCTTCCGCTACTTCTTGCTCATCATAGTTGATAGCAAAAGTATATTTGCCATATAGGGGAGTCTCTACCTGTATATCTACCTTCACCCAACCGTCATTTACAGCGGAGAGCTTGGTATAAGGTTCCAAGTGGTTAAGCGAGAGGCTATCCAAGCGTAGGAACTGCTCACGTATGATTTTTTTATCCTTTTGGCGCACTACCTCCAACTTTACTTTTTTTATTCCAGAGGAAGGGAACATACGCACCGAGAAAGTATAGGGAAGCTCCTTGAGCAAGAGTGTCTCCCAAGCAAAAGAGGAGACTTCATCGGCCTTGTGCTTGACGAACTTGTAGGCCGTATCGGAAGGAGACTCCAAGATGCGCCAATCCTGCATCAGATTTCCATTGGTCTGGATATTCTCTTTGGCATTAGGATAGAGCCGCTTATATACATAAAGCGAATCAGGATTGCTATGCTCCAAAAGGGAAACAGACTGCTGTTCAGGAGAGATACTCAGTAGGATTTGGTAGATGGTCTTCAGTTCGTACCAGTTACGTATATTTTCAGTAGCTTCTTCTGTGAGCTCTGGGTAAGTGTAGTTCTTGATATATACGGTTTTAGCCTCCTGAGTGTGGGCGACTTCTTTCTTTTTCTGTGGCTCACAGCTCAGCAGGCTTCCTATAAGGAGATATAGAATAATAATTCGTTTCATTTCAGATATTTGGAAATGAAGTATTTAGGTGGTTTTCTTTACATATTGGGTAAGGATTACAATCTGTTGCCCCTCTACTTTCCCTTCTATATATTGCGCATTTTCAGGGTCTAAGGCTATCTTGCGCACTACAGTACCCTGTTTGGCGACCATACTGCTCCCTTTGACTTTTAAGTCTTTGATAAGTACCACATTGTCTCCAGCAGAAAGTACAGCTCCATTGCTATCCTTATGAATGACTTTTTCGCCTTCTTCCAAGTGGTCATTAAGCGCTTGGGCAAAAGCCAATTCTTCCTCCGTAAGATATAGCATATTGAGCAAATCTAGAGACCATCCCTCCCCTTTGAGTCGGTTTAGCATACGCCAAGCCATCACTTTCACAGGGAGGTGCTCACTCCACATACTATCGTTCAGACAACGCCAATGGTTGCTGTCCATAGTTTCAGGGTTATTTATTTGGCTAATACATGTTTCACAAGCCAAAAGGCTATCATCTACGCCTCCAACCTTGGAGGGTGGTACTTGGTAGATACTTAGAGAAGTGGTGCTTCCACATAGTTCGCAACAGTTCCCACTGCGCTTTTTTAAATCATCTAATAACATTGAAGTTGTATTTTTGCCACATGGGGTTTACAAGCGGCAAAAATACAACTTTTAATTGTTAATTATCAATGGTTAATTGTTAATTTTGATAATTGAAGGGATTTAGCTCTAACCTTATTTCTTATTTACCTCATGTATAAGTATACCAATTAGCCCTAAGGAAGCGGCAGTTCCTATAGCAGCTTTTTCATTTACTTCAGAATAGAAAAACTTGTTAGGGGCTGGATCCTTAAAGACATTTCGAGAAAGCCCTTTCTTGCCGCAAGACTCCTCCCTGACATAGGCCATGACCTCTCCTTGTTTGTAATTGCCTATCTTTGAAATATAGAAGTTATTGTTGATTCGCTTTTCTTGATTATCAATACTATAAGTGATGATATTGTCAAATCTAATAGGGGAATTGTTGGCTGAGAAGTTTATCTCACGTTTCTCTATCTTTCCAGTAATCTTAAAAGGGAAATCACAAGTGGCGAAAGGGGCATTGATAATACCCTTGGTTGGGATTACCTTGAAAGTTTTAGGAGGAATGACCGATATGGGGTGGATTTGTTCATTGTAATTTACATAATCAAAGGCTTGGTCATTCTTTACGAAAAAAGATTTGTTCAAGTCTAAGACTAAGTCTTTGTCAGTCTTGTTATACACCATAAAAGTGACATTTCCATAGAGTTCCCAAAAATGATAGCTGATTCTACAATCTTCGTTCTCGAAATGTAAAGCCGAACCACTATTCTGAACTTCCGGAGTGGTAGAAGTTACGGTGTATACCTGGTACTTCATTGGACTACAGGAGCTTAGAACAACCATAGCTCCTAAAAATAAAAATATTTTTTTCATTAAATAATAAATTATAAGTTGCAAATTTATGTTTTCAAGGCTCTTAACCGTCCTTGAGATTGGCATCATCAATTTTCAATAATGACACAAATGTACGAATTTATTTTTTAAACAATCTATCTCTTAACTCAAAACTTAAAAACTCTCTCGGGAGTTACTACATAGTCCAAGGCGATATCGCCTTCTCTTACGTCTTCTATGAGAGGTTCAGGGGGGAAGAAAGAAAGTCCCACTTTGAGAGTATCTTTCTTGCATTCTTCTAAAAAGATGTCATAAAAACCTTTTCCATAGCCTACGCGGTTGCCCTTGGTATCATAAGCTAAGAGAGGTACAAAAACGACTTCGATCTCTTCACTCTTTATAGGAATTCCTCCTTGGGGTTCAGGGATATGCCATTTGTTATTGGCCTCTATCTGGGAAGGGTCGTAGCGAAAGTGTTCCATATGTACCGTCTCCATTAGGGTACGAGAAACGACCAGAGTCTTTTCACGCTCCTGCAAAAGGCGGATAAGGTGGCTGGTATCCACTTCTCCAAAAGAGATGATAGAAAGAAAGCTATGGAAAACCTGCTTATCCCAAATGGGAAGCCTCAAAGCCTGTTGGGCTATCTGCTGGCTCAAAAGAGCTTGTTGCTCAGCGGAAATGGTGGCTCGTTTTTGCTTGTAAAGGGTACGGAGGGCTTTCTTGTTCATATGTATTGTCCTGTATAGCTATTTTTGTTTTTCTTAATTTCCTCTGGGGTACCTGTGGCTACGAGGTTTCCTCCCAGTGCTCCACCTTCTCGGCCTAAGTCTATGATATAGTCGGCTCGGCGAATGACCTCTACATTGTGTTCTATCACGATAATAGAGTGCCCGCGCTCTATCAGCGCATTGAAGGAGCGTAGTAGCTTGCCTATATCGTGGAAGTGAAGCCCTGTGGTAGGCTCGTCAAAGATAAAGAGGGTTGGGGTTTCCTGATAGGACTTCACTAAGAAGGAAGCCAATTTGATACGTTGCGCTTCCCCACCTGAAAGGGTAGAAGAGGGTTGCCCTAAGGTTACATAGCCTAAACCTACCTCTTGCAAGGGGAGGAGCTTTTGGGCGATTTTTTCCTGCTTGTGCTGGGTAAAGAAAGCTACTGCATCGTCAATGGTGGTTTCCAATAGGTCGTGTATGTTCTTTCCTTGGAAAGTAACTTCCAGAATTTCAGGCTTGAAGCGCTTGCCATCACAGGCTTCACAAGTTAGGTGTACATCGGCCATGAACTGCATTTCTATAGTCACTTCGCCTTCCCCCTTGCAGGTCTCACAGCGCCCACCTTCGGTATTGAAAGAGAAGTGCTTGGCCGTATACCCACGCATCTTAGCGAGCTTCTGGGAGGCAAAGAGCTGACGAATATCATCATAAGCCTTGATATAAGTTACAGGATTGGAACGGGTGGACTTTCCTATGGGATTTTGATCGACAAACTCTACGCGCTTGATATGGGAGAACTTCCCGTCCATACTGCTGTACTCACCTATCTTGTCCGTAGGTTGTTCGAGCTTGCGCAAAAGGGCAGGGTAGAGGATATGCTTCACCAAGGTACTCTTGCCACTACCTGATACACCGGTTACTACCGTGAGCATATCCAAGGGGAAAGTAACATCTATATTCTTTAGATTATTGGCACGAGCGCCTTTGATTTCGATAAAGTGCTTGGAGGTACGCGCTTTTTTAGGTATTTCTATAGTGCGCCTACCGCTAAGGTATTCCCCCGTGAGGGTAGGAGCCTTGAGGAGTTCCTCATAGGTGCCTGTGGCGACCACTTCTCCGCCGAGGGTACCCGCTTCGGGGCCTATATCTATGATATAGTCGGCTGCTTTCATAATATCTTCATCGTGCTCCACGACGATGACGGTGTTGCCTATGTCTCTAAGGGATTCGAGTACGTGAATAAGGCGTTCCGTATCTTTAGGATGTAGCCCAATACTGGGTTCGTCCAAAATATACATGGAACCCACCAAACTACTCCCTAAGGAGGTGGCCAAGTTGATACGCTGACTCTCTCCCCCTGATAGACTATTGGACTTGCGGTTAAGGGTGAGGTAGCCCAAACCAACATCCAACAGATAGTGCAAGCGGTTGTGTATCTCTCTCAAGAGACGTTCGGCGACCTTCTGTTCGTAGGTCTTGAGCGATAGGCTATCAAAGAAAATGACCAAATCAGAAATTGGCATAGAGACCAAATCAGAAATGGATTTGCCTCCTACCCGAACATAATTGGCTTCAGGTCGGAGTCGCTTACCTCCACAGGCATAACAAGTCGTTTTACCGCGGTAGCGTGCCAACATCACTCGGTTTTGTATCTTATAGTTCTTTTCTTCCAATTCCTTGAAAAAGGCGGTAAGCCCTGTAAAATACTCATTGCCATCCCATACAAGCTGCTTTTGTGCTTCGGTAAGTTCGTACCAAGGGCGGTGGATAGGGAAGTCAAACTTATAGGCGTTATTGACCAACTGATCTCTGAACCACGACATGGTCTCCCCACGCCAAGGATAGATCGCGTTGTCATATATCGAAAGGGAGGTATTGGGTACGATGAGTGTCTCATCAAGCCCTATGGTATCACCATAACCCTCACATACAGGACAAGCGCCATAGGGGTTGTTGAAGCTAAAGAGATGCACATTAGGCTCCAAGAAAGTAATCCCATCCGCTTCAAACTGGTTGGAGAAGTGATGTTCCTCTCCTGTGGTCAAGTCCTCTACAGAGCAAACGCCTTTTCCCTCGAAGAAGGCGGTACTTACCGAGTCGGCCAAGCGCTGGGCGGTCTCTTCCTCGTGATCTACTACAATGCGCTCTACCACCAACTGAAAGTCACTTTTGACATTCTTGAAATCCAAGTCACTCAGGCGCACCACTTCCCCTTGATACTTGATACGGACATATCCCTGCTCTTCCAATAGGCGGAGTGTCTGCTCGTAGGTACGTCCTGTACTAAGGGTAATCGGGGAGAGCAGTAATAGCTTGTGTTCATCAGGGAAGGAAAGGATAAAGTCTACCACATCGGAGACGGTATCTTTCTTGACCTCTCTGCCCGATATAGGGGAAAAGGTATGCCCCACCCGAGCAAAGAGTAGTTTTAGGTAGTCATACACCTCGGTAGAGGTACCCACTGTGGAGCGAGGGTTGCTGGTATTGACCTTCTGCTCAATAGCGATAGCAGGGGAGATGTTCTCAATGAAATCCACCTTAGGCTTGTCCAACCTACCCAAGAACTGACGGGCATAGGAACTTAGGCTTTCTACATAGCGGCGTTGCCCTTCCGCATAGAGGGTATCGAAAGCCAATGTGGATTTTCCAGAGCCTGAAAGCCCTGTTACCACCACTAATTTCCCTTTGGGAATAGCTACACTGATGTCTTTAAGATTATGTAATTTAGCTCCTTTGATAAGGATTTGTTCTTCTTTCATTTTTTTTATTTTTCACTATTCATCCACATACCCAGCTCCATGTATTCGCTGGCTTTACTCTTCACTTTCTTGGTACCACTGGGCATACTTTACATACGCATTAGCAATACGATTGATTTCTCCTTCGGTGAGTTCAGGGGAGATGTCCTTAATCTTTTTGGCAGGGACTCCCGCCCATACTTCGCCCGATCCTATATGAGTACCTTTGGTAACTACGGCACCTGCTGCCACGATGGAGTTACTCTCCACTACACAGCCATCCAAGACGATGGCTCCCATACCGATAAGGACATTGTCCTTAAGGGTACAGCCGTGTATGATGGCATTGTGCCCTATAGAGACATTGTTGCCGATAGTGGTAGAGGTTTTCTGATAGGTACAATGTACCATCACATTGTCCTGTATATTTACCTTGTTGCCAATGACAATAGCATTCACATCGCCCCGAAGGACGGCATTGTACCATATACTACAATCCTCTCCGAGAGTAACCTCACCAATAAGGACAGCAGTCTCGGCTATAAATACGTTTTTTCCTATAATGGGGGCTTTCCCCCTAAGTTCTCTTATGATAGGCATATGCTATTATGTTAGTTACGATATATTATTCCTCTATAATACCTAGTTTTTTCATTAGAAAAGTTGCGTTTTTGTTCTTGCATACTCCATCTCGCAGCTTATAATCGAAGGTGAGTTCCCCTTTGCTGATTTCAGACTCAAAGCATTTGTTTTGCAGGAGCTCAGGATAATGATTTGTTAGGTTACACACTTCGATATCGTGGGTGGCAAGCACTCCTAAGGCTTTGAGCGAAAGTAGCTTCTCGATGATTTTAATAGTTCCGTGTTGCTTGTCTTCGGAGTTCGTACCTCTGAGCACTTCATCGAGGAGGACAAAACAGCGCTCACGTTGTAGGGTATCCACGATTTGTTGAATACGGTTGATTTCAGCAAAGAAGTACGACTTACCATCACTTAGGGAGTCTGATAAGCGCATAGAAGCCAACAAACGTAATGGGTGTACTACTGCCTTACGCGCACATACAGGCAAACCTACTAAAGTAAGCAGCATATTGACCCCTAAGGTGCGCAAAAAAGTACTTTTCCCAGACATATTGGAGCCTGTAAGTAGCACAAAAGCCTGCTCACTGAGGGCTATATCATTGGTAATGCGCTCTTCTTTACGGATAAGCGGGTGACCTACGCCCTCAAAGGTAACCTTATACTCTTGGTTGAGTGTAGGATAAGCAAACTCAGGGTGGTTGTAACTGAAGTTAGCGAAGCTACAAAGCACCTCAGTGTCAGCGACAGACTCTAACCATTGAGTAACTTCTCCTCCGTGAAGGGCTTTCCACTGAAGTAGGCTGCCATATCGGTGGAGGTGATAGAAGGTAAGTATATTTAAGGGGATAGATACGAGGATATTCGCGACACTGTCCAAATCATCCAATAGGCGGGAAAGCTGGGCTATATGGCTACTCGCTTGCTTATTTTTATCAGGAAAGCGCCTCTCTACCTGTGCGATGCACTCTTTGAAAGCATACAAAATGGCATAAGTACGCTCAAAACCAAGTTTTTCTTGGGTGATACGTCCGATAAAGAAAAAAAAGACCAACAAATGTACAGATATTAAAACCTTAGCAATTAAGGTAGCGCCCTCAAAGTTTCCTACATAACCTAGCAAAAGGCTTATGACAAGCAAGATAGGTGATAGGATAATGAACACACGGGTAAGCTTACTAAGCCTTTTTGCAGGAGCGTTTGCCCATTGGTGTAGCTTGGTATAGAAATCCTCACTATCGTCAATTTGTTGGGCGTATGCCATAAAGGTTTGTCTCCAATTTAGGTCAGGAGTAAGGGCTTGGATTTGGGCTTGAGTGTGTATAATTTCATCAGTAGAGGGGTGGAGCAAACGCTCAGCTAAGAGCTTCCTGCCTAAGAAGGTATGAGTACGATTAATATACTGATAGAGTGAGCGCTCACCAAGTATGTCCAAATCATAGGCGTAAGGGTGGTTATCTTCCTCAAAGGCTTTTCCGTTGTCAGCAAAAAAGGTGTGATGCGTCAGGAAGTCTATTTCTTGCTCATTAATGCGTATCTTTGCTTTGGCAATAGCCCTAAGAGTGCTTATTTTTTTATGCCTTACCACCAGCAGAAGAAAGGAAACAATAGCAAGCAGAGAAGCTACAGCCATTATAAGAGAGGGCTCCTGAATAAGGCAATATACCAAAGCTATGATACCTCCCATCACAAGAAGTCGTAACAGCCCCATACGATTGTATTGATCATTAAGGTTATTATACTCTTTTTGGGCTGAAGCTAAGCTTTCATTATACGTAGGTATCATATTTTGGGCTATTAATATTAAGGTTGAATCAATCTTGTTTTTTTACACACTTGCTATTTATAGGCTATCTGTTACTCCTTTTATTTTGTCTTAAATCTTTCTGGAGCTTCTAAATATATTTGCATCACCTCCTCATAGCGCGCATAGCACCGCTCCACAAAGGCTTGTATTTTAGGCTTTAGCGCTTCAAGGGTACCTTTTGCTTCAAATTTTTCATAGGTATCACCTCCGTGACCAGTTACCAAATACCCTAATATATCTACCTCATTATCTATATATTGGTAAAATAAACAAAGGTCTAATAAGTCTATATCCTTTTCGTTTAGATATTCTTCTTTCCAAAGGAGCGAAAGATATTTTTCATACGGATAATAATCCCTTATGTCATTGCTATAATAGTCTTCACTTATGATATTTGCTATTTCTTCTCTATCTATTAGGCGTGCTCGGTAGTCCTCATAAAGTTCGTTGATGAACTTATCTACCTCTGAGTAGGCGGTATGATAGAATTTGTTGAAGATACTTATGAGCTTGCCTACACTATCAAACTCTTGACTTTTACATATACTTAGCTCATCAGTAGCTATACACAAGGCTTCGTAATCACAACGCAGGTAATCCCTCCATACGGTGAACCTTTTTAGGTGCGTTTCGGTTTCGAAATCCACCACTACGCCCTCGTTATCCTCCCCGAAAAACCTTAGGTTCTCTTCGGGGATTTTCTTTTCAAGTACTTCTTTTATAAAGGGTTCTACATCAATCATAGATAAGGGGTTTATTAGGGGACAAATACATCATAGATAATAACTTCCTTAACCCCATCGTTCATATAGCACGAAAGAGCAAGCATTAGGTCACTTCTTCCCTCTTCTTTTGGACTCATTTTGCTAGCTAATTGTTTAGCTCCCCATTTTTGAGTAAAAAATAAGTAGTCTCATAAGCAGAAATACACTCTTTCATCAGTTTTTCGTCAGGATTTTTGATCTTGAACTGTTGATAAAAGAGAGGAAATTCTGTGGTGGGCTGCTGAGCTTCTGGCTTTATCTCGTATTGTATTTGCTCTCTTAGAGGTTTGATGATGGAAAGGAAATCAGGGGTGAGGTACCCTAGCTCACGATACGTAGCTATATAAGCGCGCGGCTGGTAAAACCCGCTAAAAATATCTTGTCCTAAAAATTTGCTCTCGTAAGAAAAGTTCAGGAGCCCCATTACGGTAGGCATCACATCTATTTGAGAAACGAGGGTATCCACGCGCTTTGCCTCTAAGAAGTCCGCATAAATAAGGCAGGGAATACGATACCTATCCAAAGGCAATTCGGTACGCCCAGCACTTGAAGCGCAGTGGTCGGAAACAATCACAAATACCGTATCCTTAAACCATGCTTCTTTTTTAGCCAATTCAAAGAAGAGTTTGAGTGCATAGTCGGTATACTTAACCCCACCACTACGCGACTTAGCGGTGCCAGGAATATCAATACGACCTTCAGGATAGGTAAAAGGGCGGTGGTTGCTCACGGTCATCCAGTGGTTAAAGAAGGGTTTGCCTGTTTTTGCTTGGGCGTTCATTTCCTTAATGGCTTTGCGCGCCATATCCTCATCACTTACCCCCCAAATGTTGGCAAAGGTAATCTCCTCAGGAGTGAAGTTATCTCTATCTATGATATCGTAGCCGTTACCTGCGAAGAAGTCCTTCATATTGTCAAAATAGCTATACCCCCCGTAGAGGTATTTCACGCTATACCCTTTGGACTTGAAGACACTCCCCGTGGTGAATTTGTTCTTGTTATCCTTGCGCTTAACGATACTCTCCCCGGGGGTAGGTGGTAGACAAAGGGTCAGCGCTTCCAACCCACGTACAGTACGGTTACCCGTAGCATATAAGTTGGTCAGGAAGATACTCTTTTGTGCTAAGCTATCGAGGAATGGAGTGATGCCCTCTGTATTGCCATAAGTAGCCATAAACTCCGCAGAGAGGCTCTCTACAGAGATAAGCACCACATTCTTATGCTGCTCGCTGCCTTCTCCTTCTACAAAATAAGGGAGTTTACTAATGGAAAAATAGTCTCGTACGCCACAGCTGGGGACTGGAGGCTCTCCTGTCGATGTTTTAAAATGCCTCAAAAAGGTGGTTCTTGCTTCCTCTTCGGGCAGGGTGGGGTAGAACTGAAAGAAATCCAACTCGCTATGGGTGAAAGCGTAATAGAACTTATAGACCCCATTGGCTCGTATCTCCTGAACAAATACGTTGTTGGACTTGATATCGTCAAACTTGGGGGTAGCCCACAAGCTCAAGAGGAACAATGCCACATAGCTTCCCAATAACAAGCCTTTTTCTTTAAGGCTGGGGATGGTCTCAAGGGTAGCTATTGTTTTTTTATAGAGGAAAATAGTCAGCGCAAGTACCACGACAAATACCCCTGAGAAGAGCGGTACTACAGGGTAACTCTCCATAATATTTCCGATAACCTCCGTGGTGTAGATCAGGTAATCCACGGCAATAAAGTTGTACCGTATCCCGAACTCATTCCAGAAGAAATATTCGCTAACGGCATTCATCACTATAGCAAAGGTATAGATAAATAGAGTAATGAAATAGAGTACATTACGCACTTGCTTGCGCCACTTACCCGCAAAGAGCATCGCTGCAAAGCAAAGGGTCTTTGCCCCAAAGAAGTACAGGGCAATTTCCTCTACCGAGCCCCCATATTGGTAGAAAATATTATTGGGGACAAACTCTATATAACCCAAGAGCAAGAGCATTGCCCCAAGGATAATATAGCCATAAGGCTTTTGGTATTTTATATTCGCAATAAAAAGGAAGTAAAGCACCAAAATACTATTAGCCAAGATGATAACAAACGCATCGTTCAAGGTACCCACCAAAAGCATTCCCAAGATTTGACCTAATGAAAAAGAGGTGGTGGTAATGGGATGTCCCATAAAGATGATTCTAAGAATCAAAGAGATAATTATATATAAACCACCTACATAGAGGAAAGGTCGGAGCTTGCTAAGCCATATTTTCATAGCGATAAATTTTTGTGTGCAAATATACAACAAACAAATGAATAAGTGGCTATCTTGGAAATAATTCTTATTTTTGCCCCCAAAAAGAGAGGTAATGCTTATTGTAGAAAATATATCTTATGCCTATGCCGACACCCAAGTGCTTGAGAATATTCACTTTAGCCTCGCCCCAGGGGAGCTACTTTCCATAGTGGGAGCGAGTGGTTCGGGCAAATCGACCTTGCTCAAGGCTGTCTATGGTTTGTTTGACCTTCCTCAAGGAAAGATTTCTTGGAAGGGAACGCCAGTCTTAGGTCCAGCTTACAACCTACTGCCTGGCTTCCCCCAGATGAAGTACTTAGCGCAGGATTTCGGTCTGATGCCTTATATGACGGTGGAGGAAAATGTGGGGAAGTACCTCTCCAACTTAGACCTACCTAAGAAGCGAGCCCGTATAGCCGAGCTTTTGGAGATGATCCTCATGCAGGACTATGCCAAGGTAAAACCTATTTTCCTTAGTGGTGGCCAGCAACAACGGGTGGGCTTGGCCAAGGCGCTGGCACAGGCTCCAGAGGTACTTCTTTTGGACGAACCCTTTAGCCAAACCGATAGCTTTCTAAAGCATCATATCCGGCAAAACCTTTTTGACTTTGTCAAGGAACACCATATTACCACCCTCATAGCGACTCATGAGAGCCAAGAAGCCTTGGGCTTCTCTGACAAGATTATGGTCATAAAAGAGGGCAAACAGCTACTTATCGACACCCCTGAGAGCGTATATTATACTCAAAATGAATACATAGCTTCGCTTTTTGACATTGTCAATAAGCTAAGTGTACAAGGGGAGCCCCGCCTGTATTATCCTCATCAGATCCACATAGTGCCACAGTCCTGCTGGCAAGTAGAAGTGGAGCAATGTTTTTTTCAAGGTGGCTATTACCTGTTGCGCTGCAAGGCAGCACAAGGAACCATCTATGTAAAGCATACTGAAAGCGTAGAGAAAGAAAAAAAAGTTTGCTTAGAAATAGGTAGTTAATAAAAAAAGTTGTATATTTGCCCCACTAAAAAAGAGAAAAGATTATGACTGCATTTTTCAAAGGCATCAAGTACTTTTTTGAAGAAATAGCTTTTGCACCTTATGACTATCTAAGACACTTAGAGCTTTCTTCTTGGTGGGGAGCCAACATCGCTACTTGGATTATGATAGTGGTCTTGTTTGGCTTTTTCTTCTATTGGGTAAAACAATTGATAAAATTCTCAAAAGAAGGAACAGAACGCACCGATGTTACTGCTCATTCTTACTTCAAATAAAAGGAAGCTGCCTGAACAATGGTATCAAAGCGACTTGAGCATCAGGTCGCTTTTTTGTTAAAGTAGAAAAAAAGCAAAAAAAAATCGGTTATCTCGAAAAAAAAACGTAAAATTGTAGCTGCAAAAAATATAGTAAAGATGAAAACTAAAATGAATTATTTTTGGCTCTTATTGATTGCTATCTCACTGAATGTGAGTGCACAAAATAAGCTGATTACACTAAAGGACATTTGGTCGGATTATGCTTTCTATCCTCAAGGAATGACAAATCTTTCCGCGCTGAAGCTTACCAATGAATATACAGTGCTCAATTATGATTATGCAAATCTGAATTATACTATTGATTTGTATAATTTTGCTACACTACAGAAAGAAAAAACGCTCTTTGATACCCGTCAGTATCCTCAGATCCGACGTATCAATAGCTATACTTTCAATAAGCAGGAAGATAAAATCCTTATAGCTACCAATAGTGAATCCATCTTTAGGCGCTCCTTCTTGGCCGATTTCTATATATTTGACCTTAAAAAACAGGAACTGACTAAGCTCACCGACAAGAAAATCCAAGAACCACTCTTCTCCCCAAAAGGGGATAAGGTGGCTTATGTGTATCAGAACAATATCTATATATATGATACCCAATCTCAAAAGGAACAACAAGTGACCTTTGACGGACAGAAGAACAAGATTATCAATGGGGTGAGCGACTGGGTATATGAGGAGGAATTTGCCATTGTAAGAACTTTCGATTGGAATGCTGATGGCTCTCAGCTGGCTTATATCCGCTTTGATGAAAGCCAGGTGCCGGAGTTCTCTATGGATATGTATGGGACCCAGCTCTATCCGACTCAAAACACTTTCAAATATCCTAAGGCAGGAGAGAAAAACTCTCAGGTGAGCCTCTATCTATATGAAGTAAAAGAACAGAAGGCCACCCAAATTCCTCTTAACGCTTACTATATTCCGCGTATCCAATGGACGAAAGACGCCAATACCCTTAGTATCCAAACCCTCAACAGGCATCAGAACGATTTTAATATCCTCTTTGTAGATGCTACCACCAAGCGTCTTAATTCCGTATATCATGAAGTGGATAAGGCTTATGTGAGCATCACCGATGATCTGACCTTCTTGGATGACCATAGTTTTATCATCTCCTCCGAGAAAAATGGGAATAACCACCTCTATCACTATGACAAGAATGGTAAGCTTCTCCACCAGATAACCCAAGGGAAATGGGAGGTAACTGCTTATTATGGCTATAACCCTAAAAATAAGCGCATCTACTATCAGTCCACTGAACCAGGCTCTATCAACCGTGGAATCTATTCCATTGCCCTCAGCGGAAAGGACAAAAAAGCCTTGGCCGTAGAGATAGGTACCAATGAGGCTACCTTCAGCCCTGATTTTTCTCTATTTATCAATGAGTTCTCAAGCGTAAAAACACCTAACCGCTATACACTTAATGATAGCAAGACAGGAAAAGTGGTGAAAGAAATTCTCAATAATAACGAATTGGAACAAAAAATAGCCACTTATAAAAAAGCGACTAAAGAATTCTTTGAGCTAACTACCAAAAATGGAGACAAACTCAACGCTTGGATGATCAAGCCAGCCGATTTTGACGAAAACAAGCAATATCCACTCTTTATGTGTCAGTATTCAGGGCCGGGCTCCCAGCAGGTGCATAATTCCTTTTCTGGTTTTGATGATTTTTGGTACTATATGTTGGCTCAGAAAGGTTATATTATTCTCTGTGTGGATGGACGTGGTACAGGTTACAAAGGAGCAGCCTTTAAGAAATGTACTTACAAGCAATTAGGAAAATATGAATTGGAAGACCAAGTGGAAGCTGCTAAGATTGTGGGTAATTATAAGTATATAGATAAGAATCGCATCGGTATTTGGGGCTGGAGCTTTGGAGGCTTCATGGCTTCTAACTGTATCCTAAGAGGCGAGGTCTTTAAAATGGCTATTGCTGTGGCTCCAGTGACTAACTGGCGTTTCTATGACACCGTATATACTGAGCGCTATATGCAGACCCCACAGGAGAATCCTGAGGGCTACGATAACAACTCCCCCCTTACCTATGCTAAAAACTTGGATAAAAAATTCCTCTTGGTGCATGGTACTGCCGATGACAATGTACATGTGCAGAACTCTATGCGCTTGATCGAATCCTTAGTGCAGTATGACAAGCAGTTTGAGTGGGCAATCTATCCCGACAAAGACCATGGCATCTACGGGGGCAATACACGCCATCACCTATATCAGAAAATGACCCAATTCATATTGAATAATTTATAACACATAACATAATTTAATTAGACAGATAATGAATACAGAAAAAAAAGGACACCCCGCGGGGCTTTATCTCGTGTTTTTCACAGGAATGTGGGAGCGCTTTAGCTATTATGCGATGCGCGGTATCTTGGTGCTTTACCTCACTGCTACTTGGCTCAATGGAGGGCTGGGTTACGATGAAAAATTTAGTACTACAGTTTATGGTATAGCCACAGGGCTTTGTTATTTCACTCCACTCTTTGGAGGGTGGCTCTCCGACCGCTATTTAGGACAGCGTAAGTCTATCGTTATAGGAGGCTTTATTATGGTAGTGGCTGAGTTTTTACTCTTTGCGCCTGAACTCTTCACCTCTACTGCGGCCAATCTTACTCCTGAACAATTGGAGCACAACGAGCTCATAGGTAGAATTGGCCTTTTCTCAGGGCTTTTCTTACTGATTATCGGAAATGGATTCTTCAAACCTAATATCTCTTCTATTGTAGGGGACTTGTATGAGCCAGGTGACAAGCGTTTGGATTCGGCATTCTCTATCTTCTATATGGGAATCAACTTAGGGGCAGTGATGGCGCCCCTGATCGTTGGTCTTTTAGCAGACAACGTATTTGCAACCACTTATCTAGATGCCAATGGAGTGACTCAAATCACTCATGGTTATCGTTATGGTTTCTTAGCCGCTGCGGTAGGGGTACTCGTGGGGCAACTTTTGTTTGTCTTTCTAAGTAATAAGTATTTAGGAAATATAGGAATAGAGCCTAAGGGAGCTGCCAAAGCTGCTCAATCCAACACCGAGGAGGTAAAGGTACCACTTACACGACAAGAAAAAGAACGCATTGCAGTGATTTTTATTTTCTTCTTCTTTGCTGTCTTCTTCTTTGCTGGTATGGAACAAGCAGGCGCATCTTTTAACTTATATGCTAATAAGTATATAGATAGAAATGTATTCGGATTCGAAGTGCCTACCGCTTGGCTACAGATGATCAACCCCTTCTTTGTGATTGTCTTAGCTCCTGTATTTGCTTATTTTTGGAACACACGCTTAGGACAAGCGCTCAATACCCCTTTGAAAATGGGTCTTGGCCTGATCGTCTTAGGAATAGGTTTTTGGTTTATGCTCATTGCAGGTTTCCAAAGAGGAGCTATGTGGGAAGGAGGCCTTAACATCGTAGACAATACCGATGTTACGATCAAGGCCGGTATGATTTGGATGATTCTCACTTACTTCCTCCACACCATAGGAGAGCTTTCCCTCTCTCCAGTGGGGCTTTCTATCGTAACTAAGCTTTCTCCTGCACGCTTTGCATCCTTATTCATGGGGGTTTGGATTATGGCAGCCGCTTTTGCCAATATGCTTGCTGGCCTCATCTCCTCTTATGTAGTAGAATTAGGAGCTAGTACTGTATTTGCTTCTATCTCTGTATTTGTAATGGTATTGGGTATCCTTATGGTATCCCTTAATAAGGTGATAGAGCGTATGATGCATGGTGTTAGATAGTAAAAAGTAACTAATGACCAGTGACGAGTGATTAATGCCCACAAGAGGATTAGTCACTTGTCATTGCTCATTAATACAAACCACTAGTTACTAATTAACAATTAACAATTGAGAATAGAGAATTATTTTTGATTGTTAATAACTTTTTTATCCTTAATTTTCTGATTTACAGTGAGTTTTGAAAAAAGGAGTGAAAAAAAGTGAAATATGAACGCAAAATATTTGTATAATCGTTTGTTTTTATTGTATCTTTGCACACTTTTAAACGAAAAGAATATGTTAAAAAAAGGAATGCGTTTAGTGGTGTTATTAGGAGTAGCATTGCTTGGAGATCAAGCATTTGCACAACAGGATTCCCAATACACCCAGTATATGTACAACACGATGATGATCAACCCTGCCTATGCAGGTTCTCGTGGGAGTACTAGTATTTTTGCACTTTATCGCAATCAGTGGGTAGGCCTAGATGGAGCCCCTAAGACAGCAGCCTTGAGTTTCCATACTCCCTTTGAAGAAAAGAATATAGGAGTAGGAGCAGCTATCTATCATGAGAGTATAGGCCCGCAGTCAACCAATATCATAGAGGGGGACTTCGCTTATACCTTGGATTTCGAAGACTCTAAGCTCGCTTTCGGACTAAAGGCAGCAGCAGGTTTTTACAACTTCGATCGAGATAAGCTCAACCTTATGTATCCAGCCGATGCTTCTTTCGAAGGAAAACCCAATACCTTCTTGCCCAATATTGGAGCAGGGGTATATTACTATGGGGAAAACTACTATGTAGGATTCTCTATTCCTCACCTTTTGGATACCAAAACCTTCTCCAAGACTGATGAGCGAAAGATTACTGATATTAATGAAAAACAACACTACAACCTTATGGGAGGCTATGTGTTCGACCTTTCTTCTGATATCAAGTTCAAGCCAGCTGCCCTGATGAAAATGGTATCTGGAAGCCCCTTGCAGGTTGATCTTTCTGGTAACTTCATGTACGATGAGCGTTTTATAGTCGGTTTAGCTTACCGTTGGAGTGCTGCTGTGAGTGCAATGGCAGGTTTCCAAATTGATAGGAACTGGTTCATCGGATATGCCTTCGACTGGGAAACAACCAAAATAAACAAATACAACTATGGATCTCACGAGATCTTCCTCCGTTACGAGTTCTACCGAGATATTCAAAAGATCATCTCTCCTCGTTTCTTCTAATGTAACTAATCAATTAATATAATTAAAAATGATAAGAAGAATAACCACTATTTTTCTGCTCTTCTGCTCCGTTTCTGCCCTTTTCGCGCAGGAAGATAAGGAAAAATTGAAGAAAGAAAACGAAAGCAAAATCAAAAAGGCGGATGAGCTTTATAGCAAATATGCCTATGTGGATGCTATCAAGATATACGAGCGTATTGCCGAACAAGGTTACGTAGACCAAAATATCTTGGAAAACTTAGGGAATGCCTATTATTTCAATGCGGACTATACTACAGCCTTGAAATGGTATGATAAGCTCTTCGAAGGAACTAAAAATGCAGCTAACAATTATAACATTACTCCAGAATACTACTATCGTTATGCACAATGTCTCAAATCAGTAGAACGCTATGACGAAGCTCAAAAAATCTTGGAGCAATTCATGAAATTAACCGGTAAAGATGACCTCCGCGCTCGTAAATTGGAGGAACATGCTGACTACCTTCAAGTAATCAAAGATAACTCTGGTCGCTTAACTATCAAGCCTGCTGAAATTAACACTGAATATTCAGAATATGGTACCGCTTTCTACGGAAAAGATGAAGTCGTGTATACTGCAAGCCGCAAACCGAAGTCCTCTCGTGGTACTTCTAACTGGACTGGAGAGGGATACTATGACCTCTACAGAGCGAAATTCAGTGATGGAAACCTTACCAAAGAAGAAGAATTTGCTCCTAAGCTCAATACTCTCCTTAACGAATCCAGCCCAGTATTCACCCGTACCTTGGATACCGTTTACTTCACTCGTAACTACGAAGTGCCTCTTTCCAAAGAAGAAAAAAGAAAAAAAGCAGAGGAAAAAGTCCTCTTGGAGATCTATCGCTCTATCCGAAAGAATGGCGAATGGACAGAAGCAGTACGCATGCCTTTCAATGTAACAGGTTATAGCGTGGCGCACCCTGCTATCTCTCCTGATGGAAAATACCTTTACTTTGCCGCTGATATCAACGGTACTCATGGTAAGTCCGACATCTTCCGCGTACGTCTGAATCACAAAAAGGGAGTGTATGGCAAGCCTGAAAATTTAGGAGATGTCATCAATACTGAAGGTAGAGAGACTTTCCCATTTGTCTCCGAGCACAATGTACTTTTCTTCTCCTCTGATGGACTTCCTGGCTTAGGAGGATTGGATATCTTCGCCGTGAAAATAGAAAACGATGGCTCTCTCAAGAGATTACAGAACATTGGTCGTCCTGGAAATACGCCTGATGACGACTTCGCCTTCATCCTTGATGAAAAAAGAAATATAGGTTTCCTCTCCTCCAACCGTCCTGGTGGGAAAGGTAAAGACGATATCTACTACTTTGTACAAAACAGACCATTAGAGTTCGATTGTAAAAAAACAATCAAGGGGATTGTTAAGGATATAGATACCAAAGAAGTCCTTGGCGAGGTGACCCTTACTCTTTCCGATAGTGATCAAAAAGAAATCACTAAGATTGATAACAAAGCCAACGGAGAATACGACTTCGGTGCTCAAACGGTGGATTGCGATGGTACCTTTGTATTCCTCCGAGCGCAACGCAAGGACTATGCAGTGGTAGAAGAACAAGTAAGCATCCGTGAAAAAGGCAAAATCATTGAGAAAGAAATCTTGATGAAAACCACTAAGCAAAAACTCAAAAAAGGAGATGACTTAGCTAAGATTTTCCAAATCAAAGAAATCAAGTTTGACCTTGGTAAGTACGACATTCGTCCTGATGCTGCTGCCGAATTGGTTAAGATCGTAGAGGCCATGAAGGATCATCCTACTATGAAGATCTCTATTCGCTCCCACACCGATAGCCGTGGTTCTGATAAGGCCAACTTGATACTTTCTGACAAGCGTGCCAAAGCTACTATGTCTTGGATTATCAGCCAGGGTATTGACAAGAGCCGACTCACCGCTAAGGGATATGGAGAAACACAACTCGTAAACCGTTGTAAAAATGGCGTTCGTTGCTCTGAAGAGGAACACCAACAGAACAGACGTAGTGAGTTCATCATCACAGCCATGTAAAATTTTTTCATAGTTTATATTTTTTACGGCAATAGGGCAACCTATTGCCGTTTTTTACCTCTTTCCACAGTCTATTAGTCACTAGTCACTACTCACTTGTCACTTGTCACTAGTCACTATTTATTAACAATCTTATTCTTTTATGTGGAAAAAAAAGATTTTGAAATCAAAATAAATCAAAAAAATGTACTACCTTTGCCCCTTGAGAAATTATAAATTATCCATAATGATGAAAAAGCTGAATAATTTCAAAAAGTTTTTCTTTAATCTATCGGTATGTATCCTCTTAGCTTCCTTTGGGCAGCTCAGAGCGCAGGTAGTGGTTACTTCTGTAACGCCTAAGCCTGCTTCGGTGGATTTTGCCGATACAAACTTCCAAATGGACTTGGAGGTAGGCCTTACCTTACCGGTAGGGGTTCCTACCGCTGAGGTGAAAGTAACCTTCGCCACTGGTTTGGAGTATGTCTCTGTAGCTCCAGGAGCGGGTGCCATTTCAGTGGTACGCAAGACAGGAGATACTGATAACAAGGCACCTACCTTTACCGTAACAGGTGCCGCGGGGGCACCTTTGGTCTTTACCGTAAAGAAAAAGGTCACTCAGGCCGCCTTAGCCAGCTTTACCAGTGCAGGGGTGCAGTTCTTTGACAATGTCTCGGCAACCCCTGCGGGGCCTAGTAGCAATGGAAAGTCTACCGCTTACAAGCTTAACTGGCCTATATTGCAGATTACCTTGGATGCAGGTGCCGTTACCGAGGCGCTAGGGACCTATACCCATAGCTTCACTGTTACAAATACTAGTGAGTTTAAGCTTAAGGAGATCTATTTCTCAGTGGCTTATCCAGCGGGTATAGAGAAGGTAAGCCTTACTGCTCCTTCAGGCTATACCCTTACAGCAGTAGGGACTGTCCCTACCGGCAAGGGTCTCCCTTCTGAAGGCAAGGACTTATACAAGCTCACCAAGGCAGGCAGCTTTGCTGCTAATGAGACCATTACCCTTACGGAGAAATACAAGGTAAAGGTTTGTGAATCAAATAGCAAGCAGGTTGACTATACCCCTTATTGGGGGCCTTCTGCTACGGAATTGTATTGGAAGGATAGAATTAACACGCCTGCATCTAGGACAGTGAATTTGGAGGCAGTGAATACCACTACGGTGCAGACCGGTAGCCAAGAGAATTATTTTGAGTGGAAGGATGGCCTCTGTGGAGCGGTAGTCGGTACCTCCTATATAGGCTATAAAAATACTTCTACTGATAATTCTACAGCCTATAAGAATAAAATTCGCATATTAACGGGGGGCAATTATATTCCTACCAATATAAATATTATTGCCGCAGATAATACCAAAATTCTGCTGAGTCCAGGGAATGGGACTAATGATATCACTTTGGATCTTAATGATTTGGCAGCGTTGTCTGTAACTGCTTTAGCAGGAAAGGATGTAGGGCTTACCGATGAGGATAATGATGGCTTTGCCGATGATCTTAAGAAGGATGCGACACTAAGGATTTGTTATGATCTGAAGACCAAAACAGGGGCAGCAACCTTTACTTGTGCTAATATTGCTACTAATTTTAGCTTAAACGATGTGATTACGAGCTTCTTTGAAAATGCTTGTGGCCAAGAAAAGAGGGGAGCCCTATACAACCCACAGAACTTTGGACGTGAGTTTACCTTTACCGATGGTTCTGTTCCGCCGACCCAATTGGTAAAGAATCAGGCAATAGAGGGGTATCTGATGCTCTCCTATGGGTACCTTAGTTCTTATCAGAAGTATAAGGGACAGCCCTGGACGAATAATGAAATACGCTATCGCTACTATGCCAAATTGCCACAAGGGGTGAAGATGACCAACATCCGCTATTATTATGGGCAAGACCCCAATGATAGAACGGTTCCTTCGGTAGCTATTGCGGATGTGCCTGCAGGAGGGGTACTGGACTATACCGCCCTGACCACCAACTATCCGGTAGGTACCCTTGATGATATAAAAAACAATAGAAAACCAGGCTATATCGCTTATGAGTTAGAACTTTCTGACTGTACAGGAGTGGGTACAACAGGCAATTTGGAATATCGTATTTCTATCTTAGATAAGAATGGGGATGGCACTTTCTGTGAGATTCCTCGGGTATGTGTAACCAAGGCCATCAGTATGGGATGTCCTACGACTACCTGTGCTCTCAAAGGGCCACAGATGCTCTCCACCAAAGTAGAACGCGCCGACGATTCCTATGGATGGACGGATGCTACTATGACCCAGCGGGTGGCACGTACTGCTGTAACGGCCAGTCAGCGCCGCCGTGCCTTATATTTGGATCATATAGAGGTGATCTCCGAAGGCCAACAGTCCAATGCAGGGCCTACCGACAACCTCTATTACTATATGGCTGTAGCCAAAACTGCCGAGCTTGAACCCAAGAGTATCAAGGTAAAGGTAGGTAGCTATGAGACCACCCTACAGGCTTCTGCGGTGGTTTCCCGTACCCAAGATACCCAAGGAAAATACTTCCTTTGGAAGCTTACTTCTGCGCTCCCTGCAGGGGTGTTGGCTGCTAGTCAGACCTTTTCCGTAGTGGCAACTTACCAAGTGATGAATGCTAATATTCCAGATGGTAGTACTTATGCTAAGGATATACAATCGGGACAGACTTCCTTCTTCTATTCCTTGGATGATAAGACCGATACCAATGTGAATGCTCAAGGATTCCATACTGCCCAGCAGCACTGTGGAGTGGATCTCATTCCTGTCTTTAACATCATAGAAACCTATACCAAATTAGCATCCAATCAGTTTAACCCTGAAGCTTGTAATGAATATGCTATAGGAGGTAATATAATGTACTCCACACGTACCACACTTAGTACGGATAATTTTACGGGAGAATACCGTCCTGGTAGGCGTATTAAGAAAATCACAATCAAGATGCCGCTCTCATACCGTATCATTAAGGATAAGGTGACGTATAGTTACAATGCAGTTCCTTCGGATGTTTCTAATAATAATAGGCCTTCAGTTCTTATTCCTTTAAGCAAATGGACAATGAGCGAAGGGACCGAGCGTGTATATACCTATACCAACCCTAGCAATACAGCTGATGCTCACTACCTCCCTCCGGGAATGGTAACAATGAAAGGAGCCTATGCGGAATACCTACAACCTATTATACAGGCTTCTTGTAGTACAAAAGAAGCTACTAGTATTTTTGCTCCGTCCGATGATACTGATGCAAAAAAACAGGCAGCCCTAAATGCGGCGGGTCAGAAAGCTAGTGTTGAGGTAGAATATGAGGATTACTATTACCACTATGCCCAAACCACGGAACCAGCTCCTGTTGTGAATAAAGGTTTTGAGCAACGTATTTGGTACAGCAATAAGCCACAACTTGTCATCAATGCAGAGGGGCAGGGACTTTCCTTTATTGCCAATGCGACTGAGCAGGAGGCGCGCTTTAGCCTATCAGTACCGCCGGGAAAACCTAATACATTTTATGCTTGGGTTTCTATACCCGATGTGCCAGGTATGGAAGTAGTTAGCCTACAGGAAACCAATGCAGCAGGGGTTCCTCAAGGTACTCCCTTTACACCTCAGACGATCTCAGGAGAAAAGATGTTCCACGTAAGTCAACTTATTACATCTACTAAGAAGTACTATACAGTGAAGTTCAAAATTACTAGCTGTAATACATCTGCTCTTAAGTTTAAGCTCTATGCAGGTTGGAACTGTTCGGGCTACCCTACAGGAGGTTACCGCACTACTTGTGCTACCTCTTCAGGAACAGATGCTTATAAAGAATTTACGGTTATACTCTCCAATGCCCAAAAGCAGATCACTGCTGCCAATACCAACCCAGGACAGCCTGGCTATGTACATCAGGGATTAGACAACAATAAAATCTCTATGTGTCAGGATACCCCCTATACCTATACCATTAAGAGTGCAGGAACAGGAGATATCTTCAAGGCCAATTTGGTGGTACGCAAGAAACCAGGGCTTACCATTCGCAAGGTGAAGGTAGAATACGATGGGGTTGTATATGATACCATAGTCTCCAATCCTAAACATATAGGAATAGAGCGCAATGGGGATGTTACCACCTATAAGCTAGAGGACATCCTCCCTGGGGGCAAGCTCCCAGGCTCGCTCAATGAGGCGAACCCTAATAAGCAGCAACTGAAACTTACCTTCAGTGTCTTGCCTACTTGTAACTTTAACATTGGTTCCTCCTTTGATATTGATATCGTAGGGGAGAATTTCTGTGGAGGGGCTGCCACCGGTCAGAAGACCGAGGAGATGGTCGCAGGAATTATAGGGGCTAACTCCGACTATACGACAACCAATAGCCTTACCTACCTCTCTGGCAATGCCAATATCTGTGCAGGCTTGGGCGGTACAGGAGCACGCTATCACGGACGTACCCAAATCAATATCACTGGTTCGGCCAAGCGAACTGGAGCAACTGGTCGCCTCTATATTCGTGTGCCTAAAGGATTTAAGTACAGGATAGGCTCTTTTATGGCCACCTATACGCCGTCAGGCTATACAGAGACGAATCTTGGACTGCCACCTACCACTACAACTTATCCTGTTTCTCCTCCTACTGTATCTTATAATACTATAGGAGATGAAACGGAAGTAGAGATACAGATACCTCAAAACCTTAAAAATGGTCACTATTTCGAATATGAGTTAGAAGTATATCAGGATATGAATATTCCTGCTCAGGATTGTGACCAGGCTGCTAAGCTCAAGTACTATACAACTGATAAGATTACCAACTTGGCTTGTCCGCTCTTGCCTTCTCCTAGTATATGTCATGATGTAACTATTATCACAGGAGCAGAGCAAAAAGTAGATATCCATACCGAGCGTGCCGAGTTGGCTATCACTCAGGTGAAGACCACTTCCGAGATTGTCGCAGGACAGGAGAAAGTAACCTTCAAGTATAAGGTGAAGAACAACAGTACTACTACTCCTCATAATACTACCCTCAAGGTAGCCCTTTATAAGGATGCCAACAACGATGGGGTCTTGGAGGATAGTGAATTAGTAGATACTTTCACCGATGGGGCAGCATTGGCAATCAATGGAGAGCAGGAGTTTACACACGATAAGCTCTTGCCACATACCGATATTTGCCGCTTGTACTTAGTAATTCGCAACAAGGACAACAACTGTCTCTGTAGCGATGTGAAGGTAGCTGTGCCATCACCGGAGACAATTACCGGTCTGATGGACGATCAGAATGGCTGTGAGAGCAACCCTTATACCTTTGCACTCAAGCCAGGGGTACCTACCTACCAAACCTATACTTGGGAGGCGGTCTCCCCAGCTGATGCCCTAAGCTACCTCTCTGCTACCAATATAGCTACTCCTACCTTTACCTATACAGGGGATAAGCTAACGGCCACTACTGAGTTCAAGTATAAGCTCAAGATAACCCGTCCTAACGGTGGCTGTGAGTCTGTCCAAGAGGTGAAACTCACTGTAAAACCAGCACCAAGTATCACTCAGCTTACAGCTCCTACCAATCCGTATTGTACAGGTACTACCGCTGCCACTCTTACCGCGGTGGTCAATACCCATGGCGTGGCAGGTACTCTCACTTATGAGTGGTATGAGAGTCTTACCAATGCCTATAACGGTACTCAAAAGGGTAGTAGCCCAACCTTTACACCTCCAACCAATGCAGCTGGTATCAAGTACTATTATGTAAAGGTAAAGAACACAGGTTGTGGAGAAACCTTGAGTAACATCATAGCGGTAAAAACCAACGCTACTCCTGCCAAACCTACTGTTGACCAAGATCAGGCAGCGGGCTGTGGTACAGTAAGCACCGCTAAGGTGAGCAACCGCAGCAGCTATGCTGCCGGAATTACCTTCAGGGTGACCAAAGGGGGAACCTTAGTGAGCGCTACGGTGGCTTCCAATGGTACTATCAATGGTATCTCCGAGGCGGGCACGTATGTAATCAAAGCCGTGGAGGATGGTTGCGAATCAGTAGGAACGACCTTTACAATAGCTGCTAAGAAGCCAGTGCCAGATAAGCCAACCCTTACCCTGACAGCGGAAAGCTGTACCAGCGCAACCGTAGCCGAGATTACCAACCATGCCACAGGGAAAACCTATACTTTCGTCAAATCAGATGATGGTAGAACGGGAACCGTTTTAGTGGATGGTACAGGTAAGATTACCACCAGCCTTGCAGCAGGCAAGTATAAGGTAAAAGCCACTCAAGGAGGCTGTACCTCCGAGCTTTCTGCTGAGTTTGAGATCAAAGCAGCTAAAGGTCGTC